>NZ_ASPU01000066.1:0-379030 GCF_000517905.1 Paenibacillus sp. FSL H7-689 | reverse complement strand
GTGCCTGTTGCTCCGGTTACTCCCGTTGTACCTGCTGTGCCTGTTGCTCCGGTTACTCCCGTTGTACCTGCTGTGCCTTGTGCTCCTGTTGCACCTGTCACTCCAGCTGTCCCTGGTGTGCCTGTCGCCCCCGTAGCCCCAGTTGCGCCTGTAGCTCCGTTGATGCTTGGGGTTTCGCCCAGCAATTCGGAAGAAACCAAACGATGGGCTGTTACCAAAGCGCCTGTGCTGCTCTTACCCCATACGGATACTTGAACAGGATCATTAATCGTCGCTGTTGTTGTAAAAGTAAACTCGAAGGCATCTAAATTGGCAAAATAGTTGTTGGTTACTATTTGATTAGGTGCGATGTCAAAAGACTCACTGACATACAGAACCCTCATTCCACCACTCATGTAATACCCTTGTATTTGTATGGTTGAGGTACTCACATCACTACGGTTATCAATTTTGACTGTAACTGTCTGAGTCGGCCTTACACCGCTAACAGCATTATTTTCTATTGGCCCTGTTGATAAAAAGCTCATCGCTACATCTCCTCTTTTGGGGATTTCTGATCTCCTAGATGTCATTAACTGTTTTTTCGTGCTCCACCACCCGGTGTGCATCTACCAATTGCCCAGAGGCTTGTTTGCCCCACACTGAAATCCCTACTTCCTCCACACCTTCCACGTCTGTTCCAAAAACAAACTCAAAAGCAGCTAAATCTGCAAAATAAGTTCTGGTCACTGCTTCATTAGGAGCAATACTGATTACTTCACTCACATACAGCGTTCTTGTTGTGCTTAGCACATACCCCTGAATGGATACTGTTACAGAGTCCACCTCAGCCCGACTTACCAATCTAATCGTTACCTGTTGGGTCGGTCTAACCCCGGAAACCGGATTGTTTTCAATCGGCCCAGTTGACAAAATAGCCATTTTTCCCATCCCACCTTTATGAACCTCTGACTCTAGCAGTATTTGGCATAAGCTCACTCGATAGTAATATTCAAACACTCAATCAACGGTGTGGACAAAACACAGGGGGCACCCCACCATTATCACTTAACAACCTTCTACGCTCAGGGCTTTAGCTATACAAAAACTGGAATATGTACAACAAAGAGAAGAAATTATGCAATGTCAAAGTTGGTCAGCAAGTAAGAGTAGATTTTGTTATGTAACTAGGATCGATTCCCGAAAAAAACGAAATGACCGTCCCCCTGGGAGATTCCAGGGAAACGGTCACAGCTTAAGACGTCTTTTTCTCGTATCTAACTCATGGGGCGAGTAAAGCTATGCTTGAAAGTGTAGTTTTATAGAATACGAGATCGTATTTTACCATCAAGCCCAATGTTAAACACATAGAATAATCATTTTCTTCATCCTCTACTAAAAAATAGAAAAAGATTGTATTATCTTAAAATTGTGATATGATATCGTCAAGTTAATAAACATTTAAAAGAAAATATGAAAGATAATTACATTTAAATGTGACCAAACCTCTTTCTTCGCCAAATTTCAGTGTTCTAACCCATTTTATTGAAAGCGATTACAAAAAGAAACCTGACAGATTATAGCTTTTCTAATCATACCCACAGATGCAGGCTTACTTCGGGTTATAGCCACTTCCCTTGCTGCCGTGACCACGTACCCGGTGCACAGGTTGTCTGGCTTAAACCATATATGACAACATGAAGACTTAACCTAACAGCCAACCTAACCATTATTTCAAGAAGGGGGTGACATGAGGAAAATCTTTTCGTTTTTTCGACATTTCATCATCTCAGTTATTCTGAATTTCAGCTCACCAACTAATCCAATCTCATGGAGGCGAAACGTATGATTCGTAAACCGCTAGTTTTGTTGTTGTCGTGTCTGCTAATCTTTGTCACCCTGCCCGTTGAATCGAGCCATGCAGCCAATGCAGCCGTTGCCAAACTTCCTGGAAACTCTAATCCCCTCATCGATCATAAACTGGGAGCCGATCCTTATGTGCTCGTCCATAACAATCGGGTCTATGTCTACATGACAGGTGATGCATATCTGTACAACAGTGACGGCTCTGTCCGAGAGAACCAGTACAGCACGATTGGGAAAATTAACGTCATCTCCTCAGCTGACATGGTGAACTGGACAGACCATGGTTCCATCCCGGTAGCGGGTGCGAATAATGCCAATAATGGACAAGGAATTGCCAAATGGGCTACCCAGTCCTGGGCTCCTGCCATGGCGAAGAAAACCATTGCTGGCAAAGAAAAGTTTTTCCTGTACTTTGCCAACTCGGGTGGAGGTATTGGCGTACTCACGGCTGATTCCCCCATTGGACCGTGGTCCGATCCAATTGGTCGTGCCCTCCTGACTCACGGTACACCGGGTATGTCCGGCGTAACATGGCTCTTTGATCCGGCTGTACTTGTCGATGATGATGGCTCTGCTTACTTGTATGCTGGAGGCGGCATCCCGAACGATACCAATGCTGCTTCCATTGCCAATCCCAAAACAGCTCGGGTCATTCGTCTCGGTGCCGACATGACCAGTGTGGTGGGCAGTGCTGTGACTATTGATTCTCCTTATATGTTCGAAGATTCTGGCATCCACAAGTATAACGGCAAATATTATTACTCCTACTGCATCAACTTCGCGGGAACACACCCCACTGCATATCCAAAAGGTGAGATCGGATACATGGTCAGCGACAGCCCGATGGGGCCTTTCACGTATAAAGGACACTTTCTGAAAAATCCTGGCACGTTCTTCGGTGTAGGCGGCAATAACCACCATGCCGTTTTCCAATTCAACAACGAATGGTATGTGGCGTACCATGCGCAAACGGTAAGCAAGGCATTCCTCGGTGATGGTAAAGGGTACCGTTCCACACATATCAACAAACTGACACATAATGCGGATGGAACAATCCAGGAAGTTCAGGGGAATATGACAGGTGTACCTCAGACCACTAACCTCAACCCGTATGTCCGCGTGGAAGCCGAAACCATTGGCTGGCAAGCAGGAATTAACACTGAACCGAGTCAAGCGAGCGGTGGACCTGTAGCCAATCAGAATGTCACTAATATTCATAACGGGGATTGGATCGCGGTCGGCAATGTTGATTTCGGCTCAGCTGGAGCCTCCAAGTTCAAGGCCAATGTCGCTTCTACCGGAAATGGCAACATCGAGGTTCGACTGGACAGTCCGACAGGCCCACTAGTTGGAACACTTAACGTAAGTTCAACTGGCGGTTCGCAAACTTGGCGCGAGATGGAGACCAATGTTACCAATGCTACAGGGGTACATCGTTTGTATCTGGTGTTTACAGGCTCGGGCAATGGAAATCTGTTCAAACTGGACTACTGGCAGTTCACATCCGGTTCGGGCGGTAACCCAAATCCTAATCCAAATCCAAATCCAAACGTTACCCGTTACGAAGCCGAGAATATGACGCTTGGCGGCCAATACGCTGGTGTGATCAGTTCCCCTTTTAATGGAGTCGCTCTTTACGGGAACAATGATTATGCAGCATACAATCAATATTTTGCATTCCCAACTCATCAATTCTCTGTCCGTGGCGCTTCCAATAACAATAATACAGCTCGTGTTGATCTGGTCATCGGGGGTGTAACCGCTGGTTCTTTCTACTTCACGGGAACGGAGCCGACCGTTCAAACCCTCACCGGCATCACTCACGCTACAGGCAATCAGGAAATCAAGCTGGTCGTAACAACGGATAATGGCACTTGGGATGCTTACATTGATTATTTGGAGTACTCGCTTTAATTCATAGGACAAGATCAACTGGGAGGATAGAATATGTGGAAAAAAATCAGTACTCTTCTACTCGCTCTTCCTTTGCTTATAACATCATTCCCTTTGACAAGTCCGGCAGCTTCAGCCGCAACGTTCAGCAATCCGGTTATTTACGCGGATGTTCCTGACAGTGACGTCATTCGGGTGGGCAATGCATTTTATATGACAAGCACAACGATGCATATGAATCCGGGAGTCCCGGTCATGAAGTCTTATGACCTGGTCAACTGGAGCATCGTAAACTATGTATACGATACGCTTGGAAACGGGGATATACAGAATCTGAACAATGGACAAAACGAGTATGGGCGTGGTTCCTGGGCGAGCAGTTTGCGGTACAACAACGGTATATATTATGTGGCCTTTGGATCGCTTTCTACGGGCAAGACGTATATTTACCAAACCAGCAATATTGAAACAGGACCATGGACACCTTACACATTGAACAGTTATTACCATGACCCCTCCCTTTTGTTTGACGGGAATCGAACCTTTCTTGTTCATGGCAGTGATAACATCAGTATCATTGAGCTGACACCTGATGCCAAAGCCGTTAAATCCGGCGGGCTCAATCAGGTCCTCATTCCAAACGCAAGCAGTGTAGCCGGCTCCAACATGATTGTAAAGGCAGAAGGAGCACACATTCAGAAGATCAATGGTATGTACTATGTATTCCTGATTGCCTGGCCTTCGGGTGATGGTCGCATTCAGCTTGCCTATCGTGCAAACACATTGACAGGTCCATACACAGGTAAAGTTGTACTCAGAGACTCGGGAATCGCCCAAGGAGGCATCGTGGATACCGCATCCGGCGCTTGGTACGGCTTGCTGTTTCGTGATAGCGGGGCCATTGGACGCATCCCCTATCTCGTTCCTGTGACGTGGTCGGATAACTGGCCTGTGTTTGGGGTGAACGGCAAGGTTCCCCTTAACATGAATATGCCCGTTGAAGGTCAGCCTGCTGCCAAAATCTACGGGTCCGATGAGTTCAACGCAACCACATCAGGCACACCCTCAGTAACGCAACTGTTAGTGAACGGCGGCTTTGAGGAAAGTAACATTCAGCCGTGGACCAGCAACAATACGGCAACCATCAACTTAACGAATGCCGAAGCGTTCAGCGGTACAAAAAGTCTGCTCGTCAGCGGCAGACAGCAGACAGCAGGCGGAGCCAAACAGATGGTTACAGGCAAGCTGGTAACGGGTGGAACGTACTCTTTTTCGGCAAAGATCAAATACACTACTGGTCCTGCAACCAAAACGTTCAATCTTAGCATCCAGAACGGTGCAAGTTATACCGGAATTACCATTATGGGCAGTGCGACGTTAACTCGCGGACAGTGGGGTACCATTCAAGGTACGTATATCGTTCCGTCGAATGCAGACCTGTCCCAAAGCTTCATTTTTGTGGAAACACCGTATAACTCGAATCCGGACCCGACCAATGATTTGATGGCGTTTTATGTAGATGACGTCTCCCTGACGAGCAATTCATCTTCCGGTACATCCAGTCTCGCTACTTTCTGGCAGTGGAATCATAACCCTGATGCTGCCAACTGGTCCCTGCTCCAGCGGCCCGGTTTCATGCGGTTAACCGCAGGCAAAATCAGCAAGAACCTGTTAGAAGCCCGCAACACGCTGACACAACGAACCTTTGGTCCAAAAAGCACAGGGATGACCGCTTTGGATACAGCCGGCATGAAGGATGGTGATTATGCTGGACTTGCTGCTTTTCAGGCCAAATATGGTTTTGTCGGCGTAAAAATGACGGGCAGCACCAAATCCATCGTTATGGCTAATGCCAGTTCCGGCACCATGACTGAAGTAGCAACTGTGCCATTAAACCAGAACAGAATCTATCTACGCGTCATCTGTGATTTTACGAACCAAACCGACAAAGCCTACTTCGCTTATAGCCTGAATGGCAGCAACTGGACAACCATTGGCAATACACTTCAAATGTCTTACACCCTGCCACACTTTATGGGATATCGGTTTGCACTATTCAATTATGCAACGAAGTCTACCGGAGGATATGCAGATTTTGATTATTTCCGCGTAGAATAAATGTAGTTTTATTCGGTTATTAATGTTTCGTTTATTGATCAGGACCTGGACTTCACCATGTGTGGAGTCAGGTCCTTTTCAGTACATTTTTTATGAAGAGCTTCAGCTTTTAACTTTTAAAAATCCCGGAACTGCTTTATATAACGCATGTATTCTTCAGCACTTCGGTTAATCTCTTCATCCGTAGCCTGGAACGAGGCACCATAGACTGCATAATGCGGCAGCGCCTGAACCCCTACATGATTCATGCTTGCTACGAAGGGTGCAACAAGTTCCTCTACGCTGTAACCGATGGAACCATCTTTCGCATAATTCTCCTGCTTATCCCCTATGGACATG
Source organism: Paenibacillus sp. FSL H7-689 (assembly GCF_000517905.1). Lineage (NCBI taxonomy): Bacteria > Bacillati > Bacillota > Bacilli > Caryophanales > Paenibacillaceae > Paenibacillus > Paenibacillus sp. FSL H7-689. The sequence goes on along the minus strand of NZ_ASPU01000066.1, from coordinate 372,835 downwards.
GCCAGACCCATCCGCTTTCCCTTCAATCGATTACCTTTCGATCCGTACGCCCATCCATGGGTAAACACGTCATCAAACCATTTTTTCAGTAGCGGTGGGTAACTGTACCAATATAACGGGAACTGCAACATCATATGATCATGTGTCTCCAACAACTCTTGTTCTCGGCAAACATCAATCTTCCAATCGGGATAGGCCGAATATAATTCGTGAAGAACAATATCATCTGTATGCTGCAACAACTCCTCCTTCCAGCGACGATTGACTCTTGAACTTTCGATATCGGGATGTGCCAGAATAACAAGTGTTTTCATCATAAGTTCCTTTCTTCCCATCCAGGGTGTTGGTTTCTTTAATTGAATATGGACTTACAGAATATGGCGTTACCGCCAACACCATCGTGGATGTCATGTGTGCTTGGGGGAGGGACAATATTGCTCTCAGGCAACAACGTGGCGAAGATATCGTATTATTGGAGAACAACGATTCCGAATCTTGATTTCACAGTTGCACATTCCTCATACATTATGTAGGACATATGTCTCTTTTTCCACGAAAACGATTAAAAAACCTTTATATTCCAGACAAAATGATCGATATACAAAATGGGGCACCTGAATATCCCGTGTTGAGCATTGGATTCACATCTCACAAAAGCAACACGAGAAACAAAATGATACATACGGTAGCGAGTAAGAGAAGAAGAGAAGCTCTGTCTGGTGAGATGGCAAGGGCTAACAAAGGAGTAGTCACATGAAGGTACGAACGAGTCAAAGAGGAAAAACACGCAACATCTACATGAACTTGCTGTTATCTGTTCTGTTGTTGATTAGCAGCATCCCGCTGTGGCCGGTCTCAAAAGTGAACGCCGCAGATGAGGAACATCATCTGTTATCCCTGAACCGGCCTGTGTACAGTTCCTCATCTCTGGGCGGCAATACGGCAGATCTTGTGGTTGACGGCAACAAAAACAGCCGCTGGGAAAGCATATGGCAGCAAGATCCGCAGTGGATCTATGTTGACTTAGGCACGGTGGCCTCCATCTCGGGCATCTCCATCCAGTGGGAAAATGCGTATGCTTCCGCCTTTGATCTAGAAGTATCCAACGACGAGGTCAACTGGCAGTCTGTTTACTCGACAACGAAGGGGCAAGGCGGCCTGACAGAAATTGAGGTCACAGCGGAGGCACGATATGTGCGCTTGTTCAGTCATCAAAGAGCACAGCCAGCCTATGGCGTCTCTGTATACGAATTCAATGTATATGGGACGGGCGGAGCAAATCCACCTCCCAAACCATTAGCAATGAACCTTGCACTAGGACAACCGGTTACAGCGTCTTCGGAAGAAATTGATGAGCCCAGCCGTTCAGCCGAGGATAAAGCCAAAATGGAAAAAGGGAATTACGAAGCACGGAATGTAACGGATGGCCGTCCGGATACACGCTGGTCTTCCATCTACAAGGATCAGGAATGGATTGTTGTAGACCTTGGACTAGTCCGGGAAATCGGGAACGTATCCCTACAATGGGAAAACGCTTTTGGACGTGCATACGATATTCAAGTATCAAATGATGCAGACCAGTGGACTACATTATACCGGGAACTGCACAGCGACGGTGGACGGGATGAGATTCCGGTATACGCCGAAGCACGGTATGTGAAATTAGCCGGACTTGGCAGAGGAACAACCAACGGATACTCCCTGTACGCATTCGACGTCTACGAGTATATCGAAGGCGATGCCAAACCTGTGCATACAATTCCGAATATCCCTGAACCGTCCTCGGTAAAGGTGGGTTCCGGGAGTTACGCTGTAAATGACATCACCATGCTGCAGCCGAAAAACCCGAAAAATCGCACGGCTGACATCACAGCGCCCCTCCCTTCCAATGACTGGTGGCAGTCTATTCTTGTATCCGATCTGGGGGATGGCAACAGTCTGGTCACACTTCCGCTTAAAAGTAGATATACCAAACAAGGACTTCAACTTCTGAATCCCGGAGCTGGTTACGTTTCGGCTGATGGCGGTTCTATGGACGCTGACGGTGAACCGGATCTGATCATGAGCACCAGCAATATGAACCCGGCGGAGGTAAATACCAAGGTGGCGGGATATGGGGATTATTCCGCAACGATCATCATGAGCGATGATGACACAGCCAAAATGAATACCACGTTTGTGAAAGGTTCCCCTTTCCTGTACAACACCTTCGATAACCCGGATACCATTATTGTTCGTTCTCCCAACATCACACGTCTCTTCGATGATCAGAACCGTGAAATTGTTCTGAATGATGGAGAATCGCTGACGGCCGATCATATCGGTGTTGAAGTAACCAATCAGGACAGAGCGCCCACGCCTCAGACCTTTACAAGAAACTACGGGATCTTTGCACCTGAAGGAACCGTATTTATGAAACTTGGCAATACGCTCAAAATCAAGCTGGGCCAGAGCGAAGACTATCTGTCACTGGCTACCCTGCCGTCCGCGGCAGAACTGTCTTATTATTACCGGCATGCCTACGCCTTTGTAACCGATACAACAGTGGACTACAATTATAATGAGAGCACTTCACTGGTAACGACTACCTTCAACTCGGTAACCCGGACGAAGCGGGCAGGCTTTTCATCCGAGACAGTGATGGCCTTGTTGCCGCACCAATGGAAACTAGCGACTACTCCGGTAACGGAGCTTGCTTACCCTTCCATTCGCGGCATGATGAAAGTAAGTGAAGGCAATACGTTTACGACACAGGATCGATTCTATGGCATTATTCCGCAATTTGTGGAGCCAGATAATCCAACCTACTCGCGTGCACAATTAATCAGCTATCTGGATCAGCTTGACGCGGATACGGCAGGCAATCTGATGAGCGAGGATCCTTACTGGCAAGGGAAAAAGCTTCATCCGCTTGCGCTGGGTGTGCTCATCAGCGACCAGATAGGAGATACGGTACGACGAGACAACTATCTGTCCCTGCTTCGAACCATTTTGACAGATTGGTATACCTATTCGCCGGACGAACCTTTGCACTCGTATTATTTTTATTATTCGGATGAATGGGGAACCATCTTCCCTTACGGTAGCGGATTTGGTGTTAATACCGGATTGACAGATCATCATTTCACCTACGGTTATTACGTTTTTGCATCGGCTGTACTGGCCACATATGACAAAACATTCTTGCAAGATTACGGCGACATGGTTGAGCTTCTGATTCGGGACTATGCCAATCCTTCACGGACAGATGATCAGTTTCCATGGCTTCGCAATTTTGATCCGTACGCTGGTCACTCCTGGGCAGGTGGTTACGCCGATAATCGCAGCGGGAATAACCAGGAGGCCGCAGGAGAAGCGCTCTTTAGTTGGGTCGGCCAATATATGTGGGGTGAGGTGACAGGCAACAAAGCCTATCGCGACACCGGGATCTGGGGCTTCATGACCGAAGAGAAAGCTGCTGAGCAATACTGGTTTAACTATGACGGGGATAACTGGCTGGAGGATTACCAACACGCTACGGTAGGTCATGTGTACGGCAGCGCCTACCTGTATGGAACGTACTTCTCTAATGAGGCGGAGCATATTTACGGTATTCACTGGCTGCCGCCAGCGGAATGGATGACCTATTATGGACGTGATCCGCAGAATACTAAGGCTCTCTACAATGGTCTCATTAAGGACCTGGGTGGTCAGCAGGAGCGCACATGGCAGCATATTATCTGGCCATTCCAGTCCATTGGAGACCCGCAAGGTGCTCTAGCCAAATGGAATACGAGCGAGATGCAGCAAAATGAAGTCTTTAACGCGTACTGGTTCATGCACAGCATGGCTTCTACGGGAACACGCACGATGGATATATGGGCAGATGATCCGGCAGCAACCGTGTATGAAAAAGACGGCGTCTATACAGCTCAAATCTGGAATCCGTCCGACACTGTCAAAACAGTTCATTTCTACAATGCCCATGGCGCTTTGGGTTCGGCTACCGTGTATGCCAAAGCGCAAGTAAAGGTTAACCCGCTGGAACATTCCGTCGTTAAACAGCCGGATGCCTCTCAGGGTGTAGTCTATCTCGATCGGAGCCAATGGACCATTACGGCATCCTCCAGTTCGGAGCCGGTAGAGCACATGGTGGACGGTGATCTGACTACACGCTGGTCATCCGGACAGATTCAGAAGCCCGGCGATTGGTTGCATATCGATCTGGGTAGCGAACAGACTATGGATACGGTATTCATGAACTCCGGCAACAACGGCGGTGATTATGCTCACGGGTACGAAATCTACGTATCCAAAGATAACGAGAACTGGAGCGAGCCTATCGCAGAGGGAGCAGGAACATCTCCAAGTCTGTCCGTTGATTTGGGCATGCAAACCGCCCGTTATGTCAAAATTGTATTGACTTCCTCTGCAGACAGCTGGTGGTCGATCTCTGAACTAAAGCTTGCCCGATTTGGCAAGCTTGAAGCAACACCAGAGCTCCCACAGCCCGTACCGCCTCCAGATCGCTCTTCATGGATCGTAACCGCCTCCTCTACTCAAGGAGCAGATGTTACAGCCAATATGCTGGACGGAAGTTCAGATACACTATGGACAAACGGTAGGAAGCAAACCAAAGGACAATGGATTACCATTGACCTCGGCCAGAAGAGCTTTTTCGATGCCATAGAATTGGACCCGGGTCATGCGAAAGAAGACTATCCGAGACAGTATCGGATTTATGCCTCGGATGACGGTGAACACTGGGGCACATCCATTGCGGGCGGCGAAGGCACGCCTGGACGCATGTCCATCACTTTCCCTGAACAGCAAGCACGTTATGTGAAAATGGTGCAGATCGGGGATTCCGATCAATGGTGGACGATCTCCGAGTTGTTTGTTCATCATAATGGAACGGGCAAACAAAAGAGGCTGCTGCCAGATGGCTGGTCCGTGACAGCTTCCTCCGGAGACGATGCAGCGGCTATACTCGACGGCTCGGACCAAACACGCTGGACCTCCGGTCAGACTCAAACAGGTGGCGAATGGATTCAGCTTGATATGGGAGCCTCGCAGCCAGTGAATCGGATTGTGCTCGACAGCGCGCACAGCCGGGAAGACTTTGCTCGCGGTTATGAAATATATACTTCTCTGGATGGAGAGCATTGGGGAAAAGCCTTGGCTTCGGGTGAAGGATCAGATGCGCTACTTTCTATCGCTTTTACACCGCATGAGGCACGTTATATTAAGGTCGTACAGACGGGTACCGATTCTCATTGGTGGTCCGTGGCTGAATTAGAGGTCTATACCGCTGATCAGACACCTTGGATATCCGGGGAACAGGATCATCTGCTACCTGCTGAACTGGATCGAACATCATGGACAGCGACTGCCTCCACCTCTGAAGATGTTGCGGCGATGCTCGACGACGATCTGAATTCACGCTGGACCTCTTCATCTGGTCAACATGCCAATCAATGGGTCCAGATTGATCTGGGAAGCAAGCAGAGCTTCAGCCGCTTGACAATGGACTCAGGCAGCAGCAGCAACGATTATGCTCGCAACTTCCAGTTTTTCACTTCTGAGGATGGCGAACGTTGGGAAGGGGTTACGGAAGCACTGGGAACAGGACCTGTCATCTCACATACGTTCTCCAGACAAACGGCGCGATACATCAAAATTGCCTTGACCGCGGACACTCCCGAGTGGTGGTGGTCCATCGCCGAGTTAAAACTTCACCATTAATGTCATCATGATCTCTCCAACCATCTCTCTCCCGTCCTTGCGGGGCAGAGGTGGTTTTTCTTGATAAGGATGAAGCATACCTCATGTAAACTTCATGTTCCATATATCACCTTTATAGTAAGATATAGATTAATGTAAATATTATTAATTTCTAATCGATAAGGAGGGCTTTAATTGAAAAATATAATTGTCTTTGGTGCAAGCAAGGGATTGGGCGATGCATTTGTCAGAGGTGTGCCACAATCCGGTGATAAGGTCTGGGTGGTCTCCCGCAGCAAGCCGGAAAGTCTGTCCGTGGAGGATGGCGTCGAGCGAATATGGATTCAGGCTGATCTTTCCGAGCTTCAGGCCGCAGAGCAAGTTGCCAGCCAGCTTCAAGGCGAGACGTTGGATGTGCTTATTTATAACGTGGGGATCTGGGAAAAGGAAGGATTTGAAGAGCACTACACGTTTGATAAGGATGAACCCGCAGATATCAGTCAGCTGATCCATGTGAATGTGACTTCTACAATTGTATGTATACAGGCTTTACTGCCTCAGCTCCGCCAGTCTGAAGCAGGCAAGATCATCCTGATTGGTTCAACAGCCGGTTTGAGCAATGCAGGCAGCAGCCAGGTTTCTTTTGTCGCCTCCAAATTTGCCATACGGGGTATTACGGAAGCTCTAAGAGAACATACGAGGAATGACCGCATCGCGGTGACATGCATCAACCCGGGAGAACTGGCGGCAGAAATTCCGTATGAAGACGGGATGGAACGTGCACTGGCCGAGTATGATGGGACCCGCATTCCCCTGCAGGATATGGTCTCCATCGTTCGATGTATCATCAGCTTGTCCAAAGCGGCCTGCGTGAAAGAGATCAACATGCCCGCATTAACGGATACGAACACCTAGATAGCAATGACATCTACACGCCTCAATCGGTCCGTTCACCGGAGTGCGCTCTGTATACACATGCTGGACAGAAGCCCGTTTACATTAATACATGCGATAAGTGCGCAATACCTGCGGAATTCAGGCGTTCATGCTCAGGGATATTTTCATATAACAAATGGGATTTTCCGGCCTTGTCCAGATGATCACGCATAGCTGCAATTCGTCCTTTGTTAACATCAATGAAACGAAAATCGATTTGGCGCAAATGCTCCAGCCCGGTCAGTCCAGCAAACGAATCCGCCTTGAGCGCCGTATTCATCTCTTTCAGTTCAATAGACTCCAAAGCACGGGCTGTCCATAGATGTGTCGTATCCCGCAACGATTTCATATAGTCCAGTTCGAGCTGTCTGAGAGAGGTCAGAAGGGAAAAGTCGCATAACTGCTCCAGCTTGGGCAAGGACAGATGCAGATATTCCAGCCCGCGCATCTGTTCGAGTCCCTGAATACTCGTCAGTTTGCGAACAGAGCTGAGCTTCAACATCGAGATGGTCGACTGTGTCAATACATCTAGTCCCCCTTTTAACTCACAGTGATCCAGGGATAGATACTGAAGCATAGGCAGTTCCGCTAACACATCAGCACTTTCGATCGTGCAGTTCAGAATGAGCGTATGCAGTTGGAGACATGCCGCAATGGAAGCAAATCCGTTGAATTTGCCACGCAGTTCAAGAAAGGTCAATCGTTTGTAGTGTTTAATAAAATCGAGCACGGTTGCCTTTGCAGGTGAATTCAATCTTAGAAACTGCAGTTGCTCCATCGCACCCAGTATCGTCAAATCCTGAGCCTGCGAAAGATCAAGCTGCAAGGCAGACACATGTTTCAACTGTGCCAGTCGCCCCAAAAATCCGGATGAATATACCCCTTTAGGGTCCATATGTGATATGTGTAGAATCAGATCCGGCCGGGCAAAGAATACTTTGGCATCGAGCTCGGCAAGGTCCTCGTATGTATCCGCGTCAACGCGAAAATGAACCGTTGCTCTGCGACGCAACAGATGCACCGCCTGGTGCATCTTTTCGGCATTCCATGGAACCCCCTGTATTGAAGCATGCCATAACTCACTCACAGATAATCCCCCTTTTCCATCCATAGTTCCAATTCATTCCATTATAAACAAGATCGCCTGGATGAACCACTACCGATCCCGTTTTTTCATTCCTTTCCTCTTTTTTCATCCCTCCCCTTTCACCCTGCTCATAATCATACCTTTCCTTTCCGTTGCTTTCAGGATTATTCGACAGAAATCTACATAAAACTATAGATTAAGCCGACATATAACTTAGGCGTTTTGAGCTTTTTATTAATCATCTGGGGAGATGGAATATGTCGAACATGTTGAACAAGTGGGGGAAAAAGAGAGCACGGACATCCAGTATGGCAAATACGTTGTCCATTGTGCTGCTGATCATTATCGTAGTTGTCTTTGCCGTGCTGGGAACATTTATGTTTGCAAGCACACGAAACATTCTGGTGAAACAGCAGGAATCCATGCTCCAGACCAAGACACAAGCCATTGTTAGTGAATTTGATGCACTATTCAAGGAAAAAGGTGCACTGGTCAAGCAAATGTCCACCAACACATTATTTCAGCAATACATAGAAACAACAGCATCTGCTGCGGATGCGAAAAGTTCAACCTACGCTGCGGAAACACAGGCGACACTCGCCGCTATCGTTAAGGCAGAGCCTTCGTTTGCCGATGCCTGGGTCGCGGGTCTGGATGGAAAAGGCTTTTGGATTCAAAATGATGGTGTCGTATCTGCACCGGACTTTGATATCCAATCACGTCCATACTACAAGCCGGTTACCGACGCAGACGGACTTTATTTCTCCGATCCGTACATTGATATTGCAGCAGGCGATGTACTCATGGGTATCTTCTATCCGATCAAAGACGAAAACAACACCACGATCGGCTTTGCGGCAGCGGATATTGCATTCAAGGATATCCCGGCGATTATGGAGAGTTATTCCCTTGGAAGCACGGGCTATTCCATGTTGCTGTCCAAGAGCGGGGAAATTCTGTACCATCCAGATCAAGAGAAGGTATTGAAGGAAAACATCCTGAACAGTACGGGGGACATGGGAGACATCGGCAAGAAAATGCTTGCGGGTGAAAACGGCGTACAACTTATGAACGACAATGGGGAACGTCGATATATCGGCTACGCTACCAGCAAAGATACGGGATGGTCCGTTGGTCTGACTATATCCGAAGAAGAAGTTCTTGCGGAATTAAAAACATTCACGTGGATTACACTTGGCGGTTTTGCTGCAGCTACCCTTCTGCTTGTGATTATTTGTTATATTACCCTTCGCCGTCTGTTACGCTCCATACCACAGCTGCTGGCCAAGATTAAACAGATTGAACAAGGTGACCTGACTGTCAAACTGGATATCAAATCTAATAATGAAATTGGACAGATCGCCACAGGCTTGAATTCCATGGTGCAGAAAATTCAGGGCATGCTGCAAATGGTCGGCAGCTCGGCGCAAATCCTGAACCAGTCGTCGAATGATCTGCAGGCCATCTCCTCACGAACGGCTGTGACCATGAATGACACATCAACAGCCATCAACGAGATTGCCAATGCAACGAATTATCAGTCCATCGAAACGGAAAATATCTTACGCAAAACAGGCTCGTTATCCAGCCAAATTGATGAAATTGCTACCGATGCGCAGGCTATGGGAACGGTCGTGCAGACATCTGCTGATCAAAGCAGCCAAGGACTTGCGGTCGTGGAACAATTATCGAAATGGTCCGAGGAAAACCATCAGTCCACCCAAGCAATGTCCTCTATTATCCAGGAGATTGACCTGAGTCGGAATGAAATATCCAGTTTTGTGGATACAGTCAAACAGATTGCCTCTCAAACGAACCTGCTCGCCCTGAATGCCTCCATTGAGGCTGCACGTGCTGGCGAACATGGAAGAGGATTTGCCGTCGTTGCCGAAGAGGTCCGCAAACTTGCAGAACAGACGGCTCAGGCAACAGAGGAAATCAACAAAAAGGTGAATGTTATTGAAGAGAAAACAACCCTGTCGGTTGAGCATACCATGCGCGGTATGAAGATTGCGGAGGAGAATGCCAAATCCGTAGAAGATACCAAACATGTATTCTTCAGTATTAACAAAGACCTGAAAGATCTACAGCAACGTATGATGCAGATTACCACTAATACCGCCAATGTACACAAACACAAAGATGAGATATTCCAGGCACTGGAGATTATCTCCTCCACCACAGAGGAGAACTCGGCATCGACGGAAGAAGTAAGCGCCAGCACGCAGGATCAGCTGGATAGTATCGAACAGGTAGCGGATCTGTCGAAACAGTTGAACCAGCTATCTGGCAAACTGCAAGACGAACTAAGCCAGTTTAAAGTAAAGTCATGATCCGCAAGCTTTCCCCTGCTCTTCTCTTTTAGTCGCTGTCCATTTATTATTAATGAATATGCGTACGAAGAGGATTGGAGGCTGAATCATCATCATGAACTTTGCCAAACGAATGGATCATTTCAACGAAGGAATTTTCACCAGGTTGCTGGAGATCAAGCGCCGCAGACTGGAGAACGGTCAGCCCGTTATTGATCTCAGTGTGGGTACGCCGAATATCCCACCTGCGCAGCATATTATAACTGCACTATGCGAGGCCGCTGCTGATCCGGCTAATTATATATATGCTGTGAATGATCAGAGTGAGTTGCTGCAAGCTACAAGCGATTGGTACAAGCAACGCTATCAGGTCGAGTTAGACCCAGCAACACAGATCTGTTCCTTGCTCGGTTCACAGGAAGGGCTGGCACATATATCCCTCTCCATTGTCGATGAAGGTGATCTGGTGTTAGTCCCTGACCCCTGCTATCCAGTCTTTGCGGATGGACCGTTACTGGCAGGTGCAGAACTGTATTATATGCCGCAAAAAGAAGAAAACGGGTATGTTATTCAGCTTCAGGATATACCGGAAGATATCGCTCATCGAGCAAAATTCATGCTGGTCTCCTATCCTAACAATCCGACAACTGCGATGGCACCGGATCAGTTCTATCTTGACCTGATTGCCTTTGCCAAGAAGTATGATATTATCGTGCTTCACGATAATGCGTACAGCGAGCTCGTGTTTGACGGAAAGTCATGTGGAAGCTTCCTCGCATTCCCTGGCGCCATGGACGTCGGTGTGGAATTCAATTCCCTGTCAAAAACGTACGGACTGGCAGGAGCTCGAATCGGCTTCTGTGTGGGCAATGCAACCATGGTCTCCATGCTGAAAAAGCTAAAATCCAATATGGATTACGGGATGTTCCTACCGGTCCAAAAAGCAGCAATTGCCGCCATTACCGGTGATCAATCCGAGGTTGAACGGGTCAGAGCAATCTATGAACAGCGAAGAGACATCCTCTGTGATGGATTCAGCAATCTCGGTTGGCCCATCGCTAAACCTGAAGCAACGATGTTCGTCTGGAGCCGGATTCCGGCGCACTACGACAGCTCGGAGCAATTTGCCATGGATCTGGTTACACATGCAGGAGTCATCGCAACCCCAGGCAGTGCCTTTGGTCCTTCAGGCGAAGGTTACGTTCGATTCGCGCTTGTTCAGGATAATGAAATATTGCAACAAGCGGTACAATCCGTCGATGACAGCGGGATTCTGAAATCCAGCTAACGGGAGTACGATTCGAATGTGCTCAAGCAAAAAGTCCCCTCAAGGTCCACAGAGAGTAAGAGTTTCACGTTTGATAACGTGGTCTCTACTTCTTGTAGACGTGAGGGGATTTTGTCATTTGCAGATGAACTAGCCATTCATCGGGTAAGGTTATCTGTGGGTACCACGTCAGGTCCAATGATCCAATATCTATGCAACCGGGTTAAACAGGAACATAAGATCATGGCTGGAGGGCATACCGTGACAGCAAAAAGCCTGCTCGGGGAGCAGGCTTCAGGTTTGAACTTTTTTACACAGACTTGCGCCAGTTGGAACGATACATCAGATACAGGAAGTACGGCGTTCCGATGATCGCAATGAGTATGCCTGATGGAATCTCTGTCGGCGCCATAACGGTTCTGCCGATTGTATCGGCGAGCACCAGCATGACTGCACCCGCTAATGCGGATAGGAACATGGATCGTCTTAACTTATTCCCCGTCAGTAGCCGTACCATATGTGGTGCAATCAGACCGATAAAACCAACGGTTCCTACACAAGCAACCGCACCTGCTGCAAGTAATACACCCACTGTCATGGCCAATAATCGTGTACGACGTACTCCGAGACCAAGCCCGGATGCACTATTGTCGTCGAATACCAGCAGTTCGAATCTGCGTGCCAGCCACCAAGCCACCGGTACCAGAATAACTAAAAATAATCCGATAACCCTCACCTGTTCCCAGGTACGAGCATAGGTGCTTCCTGTCAGCCAGATATATCCGCTGCTACCGTAAACCGCACCACGGACAATCAGAATCTGAATACCTGCTCCAGCAATGGCAGACATTGCAATCCCCAGCAACACAACCGCCGAAGGGTTCAGTCCTTTCTTCCAGGCGAGGGAGAACACCACCACTGCAGCAATGGCTGCACCGATGATTGCCGCAATTGGCAGCAAGTATATCGGAAGACCCGGCCATAAGATGATGACCATCATCGCTCCAAGCCCTGCACCTGAGGACACACCAACAATTGAAGCATCTGCCAGCGGGTTACGTACCGCCATCTGAATGAGTACACCACTGATTGCCAGTGCAGCTCCTGCACCTGCGGCAACAAGTGTACGCGGAATCCGAAGCTGAATCAGCGCGGAGAACAGTCCATCCGATTGGAACAGACTTGGTAACCAATCGGCCAGGGGAATTCGCATACCGCCAAACATCGTACTGAGCAAGATAAGCACGACCGTTATGACTGAGAATAATACAGCCATCGGGCCAAATGCAAAGCGACGCGCAGCTCCTCCTGTGCTCATTGAAGTAGACATGCCTGATCCGTTTGCAGCCTTCATGCGTGTAAGAACAAGCCAGATGAGCCACGGTGCACCAATGATCGCCATAACGGCACCCGTTGGCAGTTCCATGCTGGAGTTATGCACCATCTTGGCGAGGACATCTGCTCCAACCAGGAGCGCTGCGCCCCATATGAACACACCGGGTAAAAGTAATCGGTTAGAACGTACACCACTCAATCGAACCAGATGAGGTGCAACCAGTCCCACGAAGCCAATCGGTCCGATTACACTGACAATCACAGCGGCCAGCAATACAGCAAGAATTAACCCTACTGCACGAGCCAATGTAACCTTTTGTCCCAAGGAAGAAGCCGTTGATTCATCCAACTCCAGCATATCCCACTGTCTGGACAGGATTAACGCGAGAAGGGTAATACCAACCACCCAAGGCAAAGCATAAAACACTCCACTCCAGTCATTCTGGACAAGTGTTCCGGAACCCCAAAGGAACAACCCTTGTGTCTCCATGGAGAAAAAAATATGTAATGCACTTGTAAATGAACCAAGCACCATCGATACAATCATACCGGACAACGCAAGTCGAACCGGGCTTGATGTTCGTCCGCCGCCCATGAAATAAGCCGCAAATGCTGCCAGCAAACCACCTAGTGCTGCGAAAAGAAAAGGCGACTGACTTAATAGACCTGGAAAAGCGATAGCTCCCAGCACCACCACAAAGTACGCTCCTGCATTAATGCCCAGCGTATCTGAAGCAGCCAATGGATTACGAGTAATCGTTTGCAGCAAAGCGCCCGCAACAGCCAGTGCGCCACCCGCAAGAATACCGATTACTGTACGCGGCATGCGCAAGTCCCAGACCATATTGTGCTCTAATGAATCCTGTCTGCCTGTAAGAGCGTCCCAAACGACATGCAAAGGAATGGAAGCTTCTCCATAACACAGACTTACAAAAAAAAGCACGATGAGAGCGGTTAGACCGCCCCCATATATGCTTATTGTGCGCCAATTCATAGCTGGCTTAGATCCTTGAACCGAACTCATTTGGTAATCGCCTCGACTACCCCATCAACCAATACTTTGGAGGAGATCGGTCCACCAAATGTCCATGTTGTACTATCGAGTTGATATGTGCGTTTTTCCTTCACAAAGTTCAGTCCGTTCCATACCGAGTTATCTTTCATGGCTGTGCCAAAGACGTCATCGTCTGGTTGTGTAATATAAATGAAGTTACTGTCCTTTACATCGGTTAAGGATTCAATACCTACTGTAGAGAAGCCATAGTTCTCAACTTTATCCGGCTTCCATTCGTTAACCAGTCCGATTTTGTCCAAAGTACCAATCACAACCGAGTTATCGGTAAACATACGCAGGCTGACTGCATTTTGATATGTGAACGCTTGCGTCAGTGCAAAGTTGAAGTTTTCTTTCCCCGCAGCAGCCAGTTTTTCTTTGGCTTCTACATAGTGTTGATCGAGATCACTCAGAACTTCTTTTGCTTTGTCTTCTTTACCGAGAGCTGTTGCAATGTTATTAAAGATCTCTGTCATCTTGTCATAATCATAGCCGTCACCATCATACGGGTCATATTCAATCGTTGGAGCAATTGCATTCAGCTGATCGTAGACCGCCGTGTTATTATCCGCATTGGCAATGATCAGATCTGGCTTCAATGCAGCAATAGCTTCCAGGTTGGGTTCACTGCGTGTTCCGATATCCGTTACACTGTCATCCAGTGCTGCTTCGGATGTTACCCACACTTTATAGTTAGCGTTATCTGCGTTACCTACTGGTTGAACACCCAGGGCAACGACATCTTCCGTATATGTCCATTCAAGCGTAACAACACGTTCTGCTGGCTTGTCCAGCTTAAGCTCTCCACGTTTATGCTTCACGGTAACAGGACCTGCTGTCTCTTCAGCCGGAGCACTACCCGAGCCACTACCTTGACTTGTATCTGTTGTAGTCGTGGTTTTACCACAACCCGCCAAAACCAGCACAAAGGCCAGCATAATCAACAGTCCATTCAACCCTTTTTTCATATCTCTTTTCTCCCCTGTTAATATGTATTTATATGATAACAATTATCATTATCACTATTGGATTATGCCGTAGGAATGAATTTTTGTCAATGGAAAGTACCTTATTCCCATTCTTTTATCAAATAAAAAAGGAAAGAATAGCTCAAAAGCCATCCTTCCCTTCTATTGATTGCTGTTAACTCAACTGCATCGTAGTGATGCATGTATTATCATTTTCATATGTAGACAATTGCGTTTCTGCAACCTTTCCATCTCCAACAATACGAATCAGATAGGTTCTGTCTCTAGGCACCCAAAAATCCATAAATCCGTTTGCACCAGACTTAATTACTTCATCTTTCATAAAAGTGTTGCCTTGAGAATCGTGAATGGTAACGCTAAATTCCTTATTGCTCATTTCCCCCTGACAACCGGTCAAGCTATGAATTGCACAGGGATGGGTCTGGTCCACATAGGGTGCAATGGAAAGGAAAAATTCATTTTCAGGCAAATCATATGTAATGGTTTTTTCATCTTGATCGGTGACGATTAACTGTTTGGCATTGATGGAAGCAGATTCCGGTGTTTCTTTTCCTGTGCTGATATCTTCCACCAATTTTCGGATGTTGGGCGCATTGGCTGTACCCGCCTCTTCCTTGCCCGTATTGCTTGCAAACAGATAGGTTCCGATTACAATCACAACTACAACACTTGCAATGATCCACATTTGTTTTTTCATTTGGAGTCCATCTCCTCGTCCGTTTTCATCAAGTATAATGGAGAACAAACCATCATGGACTTAAACATCGAGAAATTCACCAGATATTCACATATATGGTTCGCTCATTTCGGGATATGCATATATGATATCTGGTCGATAAGTCTTACAGTTCATTGCGTGAGCGACAATTAATATGCCATAATCCGGTCTGCCATTTCCTCGGCTTGAAGTACCGCAGACAACGGGTCGGATAGAAAATATCTATTCCAGTCAAGGCTAATAATCCGGCAGTGATCTGTCTCGATGGACTTCTGCCATGGTTTGCCTGAAGCTTGATCAAGTTCGTGTCTTATACCATTATCCAACACCAACAGGTAGTCCTCCAGGTACCCACCTACCGCACTCCGCGCAATATCCAGGTATTCCAGGCCCGGCTCCAATAGTTCCTGGCGAACCTTGCCTGCTGGCTTCAAGTTCAGTAACCCGTAGGCTGCCTTACCTCCACGAGTTCCCGTATTTCCCACAAGGGTAATATGTTCTCCCCAGTTCGGATCAATGACGGTAAATGTCTTCTCTGCGGAGACCTTGCCCGGGATCGTTTGCTGCAAAGTATGTACTCTCCGCCCGTATTCCTTAATCCATGTTTCGGCTTCTGTCTGGCGATTCAGAATACGTCCCATCTCTCGAATCTCCTCCGCGACAGAGCCGTAACCAGTCCCTCCATAGACCACCGTTGGTGCAATTCTGGCATAGGAAGCGTAAGCAGCACGATTCCAGGTGATAATCAAATCGGGCTCCAGTTCAAGCACTTTTTCGAGCGAGATAAAATTATGATTGCCGATATCCTGTACTTGATCATAGATATAAGGCTCCAGCATTTGGTTACTTTCAATGAGTGAATGCGGCGCTCCGAGAGGCGTCACTCCCAATGCCAGCACTTCTCCCAAATTCCAGTCCACGACAACACGGCTAGGCTTGGTCGGTATCGTAATCTCGCCCATGCTTGTGGCAAGCATCCGAGTTCTGGCTCTTGGTACCGCGGGCGCTGGGGGTTTCCTCACTTGGACTCCTTTCAAATCTACAATCTCCTGTTCTGGCCAGGTCTGGTCGGCTTCAAGTATGGGTACCGTTCGTTCGCTCCATCCCGAATAATGACTTTCCAGAGCGGCATGTTGTTGGGATGTTTGCAGGGCTACATCTGGAGCACCGCACTCTCGACGCTTTCTGTAAAACTCAGGAGATACACCATAATGTTTCTTGAAATAACGACTTAGCGTGTAGCCGTTCTCATAGCCTACTCTCTCCGCGATTTCCTGTAAGGTCCCATTCGTGCTCACCAGTAGTTTTAATGCCTGTTCCATCCGAATCTGTGACAGCACACGGCTGGGACTCGTATTTAATTGAAGCTGAAACAATTGGTTCAGATACCTTGGACTACAATTCAGCATTTCAGCTACCTGTTCTATCTTGAGTGGTTCCCCGTAGTGACGTTTCATATAATGCACCGCCTGATCTACCCGATTCAGCTTAGCATCGTTAAACCTCTGCTCCTGCATTTGTTTCAGCATCTCGGCGAGCCATTGGTAGAACAGCGCCTTGGTTTGAATCCGGCCTGCTGACTGTAGTTCATTCCATTGTCTGTATATCAACTGCATGATTTCAATTAATGGCAATGGACACGCTGGTTCAAAACCAAAACTTACTTGCAAAGACTCCGACCCAGTATATGTTTGGGATCTTTCAGTATTTGGCTTCTCTGACTCTGGTGACGAATAAGACAACATATGTATTTCCATCGGCTTCTTAGCCAGACAATCCAGGCTCGTTCCTTTGGAGGCGTGCAGAATATATGTCCCTTTAATGTGATGCATCGCCTGACCAAGCCAGATCTTCCCCTTGCCATTCGTAATTAGTAAAAAAGCATTCGACGGAAGCGTCCACGTATTAGGATCTTCACTGATGTTAACGGTCATGATCCGAATATCCAGTAATCGGATTGTTATATGCTCCCATAATGCCCCGTATTCTTCTATGTTCATCGTCATGGACCTTTCTTTGTGTTTCCTCGTTACCACATCCAAAGCTTCGCCTCATCATATATGATAATCATTCTCAGTTCAACCTGTCGATTGAGTTCTGAAATGGTTATGCTTCCGCTTCCGAATTGGTTATTGTGCAATCGTTAGATTGTCTCTAGAGTTATATTAAATGAAAATCATTATCAATTAGAAAGAGGGTTCGTCATGTTGTTTAAGAAAGCTTGGTATCGTATCACCCTGCCTGTTTTGCTGATCATGGCCGTATTCATTAGTGGTTGTACCCAGAAAGAGACCGTGAAACCTGGGGCGACAGAAACAGGAAACACCGCACCGCAAACAAGAACACTCTCCACGATGATGGGAGACGTTACAGTCCCCCTCAACCCGGAGCGGGTTGTCGTTGATTGGAATATAGGACATGTTCTGGCTGTCGGCGTAACACCAGTTGGTGTGCCGAGTAGCCTGCTGGATTATGGAGTATTCCTGCGTGACAAACTTGTGGATAGCGCGGATTTGGGTAACCACAGTGAGGTTTCACTTGAGAAAATGGTAGAGCTGGAACCGGATCTGATTATCACATGGGACCAGGAGAAATTTCAGACCTATTCCAAAATCGCTCCGACTGTCGTATTCGTACCCGATCAGTATGATTCCATGGAAGCAGAAGTGACAGCCATGGGCGAGATTCTGAACCGCGAAGCAGAAGCTATAACTTGGAACGAATCATTTAAACAACGGATCGCAGCAGCTCAGGCCAAAATTAAAGGTGTCATTCCGGATGGTGCCACCTTCACCGTTGCCGATTTTAACTTTTTGAAGAACCCAGCCATTATTGGCAACAGCGCCAATCGTGGTGGAAGAGCAGCCTATGAATTGCTTGGACTAACTCCGGCACCCAAGGTGAAATCAGATCTTCTGGACCAAGGCAAAGAAAACCTGGAAGCTAGCGCGGAGGTCTTTGGAGAGTATGTAGGTGATTACCTGCTGATGATGGTTACAGAAGGCACGAAAGATCACTCCCTGTTGCCTACCGTCTGGGACAATCTGCCTGCGGTGCAGAACGACCATATCTACAAACTGGATATTCATAAATATTTCACTGCTGATCCCTATACCTCCATTCTACAAGCCGAAGAGATCGCAGATCGACTCGCAAGTGGACAGACTGAGCTGAATTAGCGCGAGTTTTCAATTCTAGTGAGGCCCGAAACCGAACCTGAACGTGTTCAGCGTAGGCAAGCGCACTGAATCCTGAATGTGCGAGAACGTACCCTTCAAGTGAGAGCAAGCGATCAAGACGTCGTGAAAGCAGATTTTCTTCCTTACAATGAAAAGCTTCGCTTTGGGCGGGATTCAGGGTCGTTCTCTCGGCTCGCCGCCGGTTAGATCAAAATATGGAGCGAACGCTAACGAATCTGAGGCGTCTTATTCAACGATTTGAAGCGCGTGCAGAAATCTAAGGAACTTGAGACACTCTATATCCGATTAACAAGCCGTTTTCAGTGTTTTTATAAGGGCATTTTGGTAGATATCGTGTCTGAGGTTCCTTAGAATTTAAGAAGAGGAGCGGAAGGCCAAATAAGATGTCCTGAGTCCCTTATAAAATCATCTATCCATTCGCCAAGATCGGTAGTCTGGGGATTTAAGACTCTTTATCCATCTCAAAAAAAGGTTACACAAACAGCGCCCACCAGAACGATTCAGGTGGCGCTGTTTTATTTGGTATGAATATGTCGCTATTTGCAATATGGATACGTCGACATATTTTATCTAATCACACAAATAAGTGTTCATACTTTCGAATCTGGGATCTTAAAATTTGAGCAACTATCTCAAAATCTTGCTACTACTGACAAAAGTCTTACGAGAATCCTTGCTCACCTGCAAAACGGGGATGGACATCAGCACAAGACAACTCCTCATTAGAAAATCTAATCCAGACATAATCATCATATAACACACCATGTGTTTGTTTTACGATCTCCGAAGCTACATAATCATTCAGACCTAATGATTGCAGAATTTTATCGGCATGATGTCTGGTGCGAGGGAAACATCTGGATTCAAAGTAATCCAGTACATCCCCAACGGTTACCTTAGACTTGCTTGGAAAAGGGAGAAAAACAGGCGATACACTTTTATCTTGCCATACTTCAACCGTTTGATTGCTATAATCCAACTTCACTTTGGCAATCACCTGGTCATGCTCCAAGACCTCAAATTCAAGAGGAGAAGATATAAATTTGTTTATCTTTTTCATCTGCTACCTCCCATAGTGATCTTTCATATTTCTTTGTTATGATTATATCATTTCTTCAACTTGTATTTCATTTCCTTACTTCATCATTCTATTGAAAAAAGCCCGAACAATTTCGAGGAGATCTCGAAATTGTGTCGGGCTCTTCAGATTTCCTTCCCTCCGTGCAAACCTATCTACGTATTAGAGAGAGCTTTGTTTTTCTCATAAAAACGGGCATTATGGGAAGAGACACCCGCCATATCGGAAGCAGCAGGTTCCAGATACGTCTTGGCACTGTTGACTGCGAGCACCGCATCGTTAAAAGCACCTGCGATCAGCCTGACTTTGCTGCCATAAGTGATGAAGTCCCCTGCTCCGAATATGCCTGGAATGTTGGTACGCATACGCTGATCAACGGACACGCCGTAATCTTCCCGCGCCAGTCCCCATTGCACAAGGTTACCAAAATCACGATCATACCCATGGCTTACAACAACTTCATCCACTTCAACATGTGTGATCTCACCAGTTTCTACATGGGCTAGCTCGACACGATCGATTTTGTCACCTGTACCGTATAAGCGTGAGATGCTAAACGGCGTCATGACGTTGGCCTGAGCTTTCATCTGAGCAACTGGCGACTCGTGTCCGGTAAATTCATGACGTCTGTGTGTCACCGTAACTTCACTTGCGATCTTGCCCATTTCATTCGCCCAGTCGACTGCGGAATCACCACCACCCGAGATCAGAACACGCTTCCCTGCAAATCGAGATAGATCAGTTACGGTATAGTGCAGATTTGTCAGCTCATACCGATTGGCACCCTCGACATCCAGCTTTTGCACCTGAGTCATGCCTCTACCCGCACATAACAGGATGGTACGTGTGTAATGGCGCTCCCCTGTTTTAGACATGAGTACAAATACACCATCTTCACGTCGTTCAAGCTCAGCAATTTCCTGCCCAAATACAATCGTTGGATCGAACGTTCTCGCTTGTCTCTCCAGCGATTCAATCAGCTTCTCACAGCGAATCGGATCAACCCCGCCCACATCCCAGATCAGCTTCTCCGGGTACGTACGCATGAATCCGCCCAGTTCTTGTTTGGCTTCAATGATTTTGGTACGCATGGCTCTCATGCCACTATAAAAGGAGGCGTACATTCCAGCAGGTCCCCCACCAACGATGGTAATATCGTAGATATCCAATTGTGTCTCCATCGTCATCTATGGCACCAACTTTTCAACAACATAGTCCATCAATTTTACAGAGCCAATTGGACCCACACCCGATACGAATTGGCTTGTCTTCAACGGGAAGACATGATCATTCTTCACAGCCTCCAGATTCGACCACACCTGGCTTGCTTTGAGATCTTCCATAGATTTCTTCGTGTCATAACCTACGAGGGTTCTGTCTTCCAGGAAAATATAATCCGGATTCATCTCAGGCAAGAATTCCAGAGAGAACTGGCTAAACCAATCTGTAGAATCTTTAATAGCATCAGGACTATTCAGACCAAGAATATCATAGAAGAAAACACTGCTACTTCCTCCTTTGGGACCCATGAAACGGTAACGATTGTGCTCAACCCGGAGAACCAATACGGTCTTTTCTCCCAAGGCTGCCGCGATTTTCTCTTTCGCTTGTGAGGCTTTCTCATCGAATTCAGCCAGTACTTTGGCAGATTCTTCGTTCTTGTCAAATATGGCAGCCAGCTTTGGCATAGCACGTTTCATTTCACTGTTGGCATCAAGTGCCACTGTAGGAGCGATTTTGGACAATTCATCATATACGCCCTGTTCCATTCCTTCGCCAGCTGCAAGGATCATATCCGGTGACAACGCAAGCAACTGCTCATAATTATATTGATATTGCTCGACTTCAATGATTTGGACCCCGTGTTCTTTCAAATACTCAGGGCGGTATTCCGCTTCAACTTCTGGAGTTAACAAAACGATTTGGGGTGTAACACCCATTTCAATCAGATACTCGGCATAAATCGAATCAAACACAACCAGATTTTGAGGATGAGTTGGAATCATTACTTCTCCAAACTGATCCTTCACCACCTTAGTCCCACTTTCAGTCGCTGTTTGTTCTGCAGTACTCGCTACTCCTTCAGTTGGAGCGCCTGCTGTTCCAGCTGTAGCGTTCTCTTCCTTGGTTCCACCGGAACATGCCGCCAGCATTACACTAATCACCAACAGCATGATACCCAACCCTTTAAATCTTCGTGACATGATATACTTCGCCCCTTATGTATATTGATAATGATAATTATTATCAAATAGTATCAAATAAGAAGTGTTGCTTCCATAGCATATCGTGCGTATTCAGTTGGATTATTGTGCTCTCTCATGAAAAGATTCCGTAAAATGGCGAATGATCTGATTGAGAATCAGAGTGTGTCCCGTTATTCCGTGACCGTCTACCCACAGGTGAGTATCTACGTAAAATACCCGATTATTTTTCACAGCCTTCAGCTCGTTCCATTGCGGACTCTCCCATAGTTTCCTCATATTCTCTTCAGCACTGAAGTGCTGCATGATCCGCTTCTCCACAAAGAGGTAATCGGGATTGGCTTGTGTGAGCAGTTCAAGCGAACAAGGGTTAAACCATGCTGTACCTGAATCCAGTGCTTGCGGCAGTGTTAATCCAAGCTGTTCATATAACAAGTGTGATACCCCGTGTGAATGCCCACCCAGATATCGATAACCAAACGCTTCTACCCTCAGCAGCATGACAGTGGCCGCGGATTGGATGATGGGTTGCAACTGTCGCTTAGCTACGCTGACTTCGTGTTTCATCTGCTGATGCAGTCTATGAGCATCTTCTTCTTTAAGAAACCAGGCTGCCAATTGATCGAGCATTGGTTCTACATCTTGATGAAGTCCGGTTAGAATCGGTGCAATTGTGCGCAGTTCCCTTTTGACCTCTTCCGTCAATACGTTTCCTATCAACATCTCCGGTTGAACTTGTCGAACAAGTTCTATCTCCACCTCATACTGTGTTACCTCCAGCATCTGCACTCCATGCGCTATAAATTGTTCATGGTGATGTGGGGACAGCAGGATTGGGGTGACCACTACGGCATGGGGGATGACACCCAGATGAATCATAATTTCTGCACAGATTGGAGAAAGTGACACCATCTTGCGCTGCGTCATCGTCTGCCTATATATCTTAGGTGATACGCCAGTCAACTGTTTGAAGCGTCGGCTAAAATAATGAGCATCTTCAAATCCAGACTTTTTGGCAATATCCTGTGAGGTTGCAGCGGTTAATATCAGTTCTTCCTGCGCGCGATAGATCCGGTAGTGGGCCAGATAATCCAGAGGTGGCTTACCATATCGCTCACTAAATTTGCGGGAATAATGCCATGGACTAATACCGGCAATCTGAGCTAACTGTGTACGTGTAATGACCTGATCATAATGCTGCTGCATGTAGTCAATGGAGCGAAGTATACCGTGTTCTGGCTTCAACTCGTTATCCGGCTGTTTCCGATATAGATTACTTAACAACTCATATAACAAATGCTGATTGCCAACTCTTTCTGCACTCTGATCCGGTGTATGCACTTCACTCCAATGCTGAATGATACTTGCCAGACCTCCACCGGACAGCTGCACTTTCTGATACGCCTCTCCTGACGGTAACCGCCATTCGAACTTCTCAGCTTCCCGTCTATCATGCAGCACCGAATATGTATCGAACTGAACATGCCAGCCTGCCAGATCCAGGTTGCCACCTTCAATGACCTCCATTACGGAGTTCTCTTCAACCGCAATTAATTCTCCATAGGAGACGTGAACTCGGTGTCCATTTATATTCCAGATCGCTTTTCCATCAATGATAAATATCAAGGTGTGACTGGGAAAGTAATGCAGCTCGCCTTTCGTTATCCATGTGTTGCTTAGTGCATTCGTTGACTTCCATTGAGCAATCCATTCCATGTTGTCAGACATAGGTTATCCTTTCAAAGGGATTAGTAATCCAGATTTATAGGTTTCACTATATCAAAATACATGACAACTCCATAACCAACAAGCTATGGCTTGAATAAAATGGTGGACAGCGATTGTACATTCCATACTTACATTAATCAGAAAAACACAACAAAAAAGCCCGTACCATCAGGTACAGGCTCTTTATTACAACTTTAATACTACTTTTTCAATTAGTACGTTTTACGTTTTACTCAATGCTGGCTTTCGGTGACCCCTGTCCCCGTTTCTGTCCTTTTCCTGCCATCCAATACGTTAGTCCACCTGAGACACCAAACGCAATAACCACACCAATGCAAGTGTGTAACAGATTCAGGCTACCCTCTTCGATGAAGAGCGGGAGGCTGACCAAGCTCGGATTCCCCACCATAGCAAATGCCTTGACAGATAACAATCCGAAATATAGTCCACCCGCAGCTCCACCCAGCAATGCCGCATAGAAAGAGGATCTTTTTCTCATGTTGACCGCATACAATGCAGGCTCTACCACTCCAAGGAGGGCGGTTCCAGTAGCCCAGAAAGCCAGGCTTCTTGATGTTGGCTCTTTCGAGCGGATTCCGTTTGCAAGCGCGGCCCCCGTTTGTCCAACAATCGCCACTAACATGGCAGCAATCACCATAGAACCACCATTCATAACCATTTCATTAATGATGATGGCAATCAGCCAGTAGTGTAATCCTATAATTAACATCAGTGAGAAGACAGCTCCCAGTAACATCACCGACAACACTGGAGCATTAGCTACTAGTGAATTCAATGCCTCCGGCAGATATTCATCAATCCAGGTGCCGACTGGACCAAGTATCATCAATACTAGCGGAACAAGAATCAGTAACGTCAGGAATGGAGCAACCATCCCTTTGGAGAATTTTGGACTCCATCGTTCAACGACTCTTTCCAAGAAGGCGGCTGCACAGATCGTGAGAATGACCCAGATGGGCGTAGAGTAAAAAGCAGGCTGGGACACAAGTGGCAAACCCAGGAAATGCACCTCTTTTTCCCCTGACATCAGCATGGTCATCTCCGGATAAAACATGAGTCCGCCAATAGATGCTGCAACATAGATATTACTCTTCAACCGATACGCTGTGCTGATTGCTACCAATATAGGCAGTACATAAAATACACTGTCTCCAATGATCCTGAAGATCGTAAAGGTCTGGCTGTCCATCAATGCTGAAGAGTCCGCAGAACTGTACGTATCCATTAACGCAATAATGGCGACTATAATTTTAATAACAGCGGCTCCGAGAATCGCAGGCATCAAGGGCCTGAATACATCGGATACAAAATGTAAGATCGAGAATCCGTTTTTCTTCGTGTGTCCCGCTTCCTGCAACGTTGTCCCTGTCGAATCCCAAGCGTCCATACCCAGTAACGTATTGTAGATCAGGGAAGATTCATCTCTTATTGTCAGATGACACTGCTCACCTGTTACCCGAATATTTGCTACAACATCTGCGGAGGTAAGTGCCGACATGTTCAATTGTGTACTTTCCTTCAGTGCTAGCGTCGTTGTGCCCTTATCGTGTTCTACGAGCTTGATGTTCTCCTTGCCACCTGCGAGTTTCAACCAATCTTCAATCTGTGTGTCATGCATTATGTACGATCTCCTCATATTACGGTAAACCCGTGTTTTGTGATGTGTTATGATCTAATATGCCTCTATCTATATACACATTTCCATGAAAAAACTTCAATAGGATAAAAAAACTAATTTCCCTGACATTTCATGTTCATTTATACAAGGTATATGGACCTATGAAAGTCGAAAAAGCAAAAAAGCCTACTTTTATGTAGGCTCTTATCCATCTGTACGTATGAGTCATACTCTTCATACTCACAACCGACATTCGCAGTCATCAGATGATGTTGCACGTAAATATACATCCTCATCCTATGACAGTGCCAACATCGCGTTCATATCTTCTTCTGCCGTTGTAATTAACTTTAGACCAAACATATCTACGAGTACATCCAAGACACCTTCCGATATAAACTCAGGCGGTTTTGGTCCAATACGAATGTCCTGAATGCCAAGGCTGAACAGGCCAAGCAGGATCGCAACTGCTTTTTGCTCAAACCAGGACAGCACAATACTGACAGGTAACTCGTTTACAGTACAGCCAAAAGCATCCGCCAAAGCCATTGCAATTTTCACCGTAGAACCGGAATTGTTGCATTGACCCAGATCGATATAACGCGGTATACCCGTGTCTCCAACCGTACCATAATCCACATCGTTGAAGCGGAACTTACCACAGGAAGTCGTCAGAATTACGGTATCATTCGGCAAGGATGTCGCAAGTTCACGATAGTAATTGCCCCCTTTGCCTGGCGCATCACAACCAGCAATAACGAAGAATCGACGGATATGACCGTCTTTCACCGCTTGAATAATTTCGGGCGCAAGCCCAATCACAGTCTCATGATGATATCCTGTCGTTAAGACTTGCTCTGACTGTACATTAGCCGCAGGCAGAGACAATGCACGTTCAATCAGCGGTGAGAAGTCATCATCCATGATCTTGGCCACACCCTCCAGACCCGCCACTTCGTAGGAGAAAAAGCGGTCTGCATATGTGCCTTTGATCGGCATAACACAGTTCGTCGTTGCGAGAATAGCACCCGGGAATTGTTCGAAAAGTCTTCTCTGATCGTACCAGGCTTTGCCGATATTACCCTTGAGATGGGCATATTTCTTCAATGCCGGATAACCGTGCGCAGGCAACATTTCCGAGTGCGTATAGATGTTAATTCCTTTCCCTTCAGTTTGACGAAGCAACTCCTCCAATGCATACAGATTATGTCCCGTCACCACGATGCACTGTCCTTCAATCTGGTTCTGGCTAACCGTAATCGGTTGCGGTACACCAAAGCGGTCCGTGTGCGCACGATCCAGCACGTCCATAATGCGGATTGCTGCATTGCCGACTTTCATCGCCATCTCCAGGTGTTCCTGTACATTAAAATTCGAGTTCGTTAATGTCATATATAATGCCTCATGTGTAATCCGATCCACCTCAGGATCAGAATATCCCAACTGGCGTGCATGTGTCGCATAAGCAGCGATGCCTTTTAACGCAAAAATCATCGTATCCTGCAAACTTGCGATTGTTTCGTTTTTGCCGCATACCCCTACCACGGTACACCCGCCACTCGGCGTCTGCTCGCACTGATAACAAAACATATGGTTTCCCCTCCAAACTTAGATTTAACGCAGTTCGTTATGTAATAGCGTAACAGACCCTGATATGAGCTAGTGTGATGGTGCACACAGTTTCTGATCCAACATCTATATATAGTTCTCCAGACTATCATCCAAACTGGAAATAATAACATTCAAAAAAAGGCATATCTCGGATCATTATGAAAAATACTGTGTACAGCTAAAAACGTATAAATCCATAATCTTAAAAAAATACGAAAATGAAACGATTCTAGATTTTGCCCGTAAGGGTAATACACAGAGAAATCTAATATTCAAGGAGCTGGTCAATTGCAACATTACAGACACAGTGCGGAGGAAACCCTTCAGGATGTACAGAGTTCCTCCAAGGGACTTACGACCTCCGAAGCTGCCAAGAGAATTGAAACGGAAGGATATAACGAGTTAAAAGGTAAAGATGCAACACCCGTCTGGAAACTGTTCCTCGAAAATTTCAAAGATCCGATGGTCATCGTGCTGCTGATTGCAGCCGCGGTACAGGTTGTACTTGGACATCTGATTGAATCATTGATCATATTCCTGGTTATTTTGCTCAACGCGGTGATCAGTGTAGTGCAGACCAAAAAAGCCGAGAGTTCGCTTGACGCGCTGAAACAAATGTCTGCACCCGAAGCCAAAGTCATTCGTGACGGGCAGAAAAAAACCATTCCAGCGAGGGAACTCGTTCCCGGTGATATTGTTATGCTGGATGCAGGTGATTATGTCCCGGCAGACGGGCGTATCCTGGAATCAGGAAGTCTGAAAATCAACGAAGGCATGTTGACCGGAGAATCCGAAGCTGCGGAGAAACACGCCGATACCATCCCGGATGAGGCTCCAATCGGAGATCGTCGCAATATGGCCTTCAGTGGCTCACTCGTCGTATATGGACGGGGTATGCTTGTCATTACAGGTACGGCTCTCAAAACCGAAATCGGCAAAATTGCCGAATTGATTGAAAATGCCGAAGCCAAGAACACGCCATTACAACGCAAGTTGGAATCATTCAGCAAAAAACTGGGCTTTTTCATCCTGGGTTTGTCGATTCTCATCTTTGGCATTGAAGCCGGTCGTGTATGGTTGACCGAAGGTACGGAGAATATCGGGCCTTCCATCGTAAATGCACTGATGTTTGCCGTAGCTGTTGCAGTTGCTGCCATTCCTGAGGCGTTATCCTCCATTGTGACTATCGTATTGTCACTCGGAACAAATAAGATGGCCAAACAACATGCGATCATTCGCAGACTGCCTGCCGTTGAGGCGCTCGGCTCTGCCAGTATCATCTGTACGGATAAAACCGGAACGCTAACTCAGAATAAGATGACTGTCGTGGATTATTACATTCCCCATGGCACCAAGGACGAATTCCCGGATGATCCCGATCAGTGGTCGGAAGAGGAACGACGTCTGTTACATATTGCAGTGCTCTGCAATGATTCAAATATTAACCAGGAAGGCAAGGAACTGGGTGACCCAACCGAAGTGGCCCTCATTGCCTTCAGCAACCGGGTGAACAAGGATTACAATGAAATCCGTGACCAGTTCCCGCGTGAAGCTGAGCTTCCTTTTGACTCGGATCGAAAGCTCATGAGTACGGTGCATACCTTCGAGGGACAGACGGCTTTGCTGACCAAGGGTGGACCGGATGTGCTGTTCAGTCGCTGTAGTCATGTGTTTATCAACGGTGAGGTTCAGCCCCTCACACCCGAGATTCGCACACAATTTGAAGAAAAAAATGAGGCCTTCTCGAAACGTGCCTTCCGTGTGCTGGCCTACGCGTACAAAAAATTCGATGATAAAAACCAGGTCACCATTGATGACGAGCATGATCTGACACTGGTTGGTTTGACAGCGATGATTGACCCACCGCGTGAAGCGGTATACGGTTCTATTGAAGAGTCCAAAAAAGCGGGCATTCGCACCATCATGATCACTGGAGATCACAAAACAACGGCTCAGGCGATCGGTGTGGATATCGGCCTTGCCGAACCGGATGACCTCGCCATTACCGGAGCCGAACTGGACAAAATGTCTGATGAGGAGCTGGATCAACAACTCGAACATATCTCGGTTTACGCAAGGGTATCTCCTGAAAACAAAATCCGGATTGTGCGTGCTTGGCAGCGTAAAGGCAAAGTGGCAGCCATGACCGGAGATGGAGTTAATGACGCACCCGCGCTGAAACAAGCCGACATCGGCGTAGCGATGGGTAGCGGAACAGATGTCGCCAAGGATGCGGCTGCCATGATTCTGACGGATGATAACTTTGTCTCCATTGTAAATGCGGTCAGTGTTGGACGGATGGTATTTGATAACATCAAAAAAGCCATCGCATACCTGTTTGCCGGTAACCTCGGCGCGATTATCGCCATTTTGTTTGCCTTGATTGTCGGCTGGGTTAATCCATTTACGGCCCTTCAGCTACTGTTCATCAATCTGGTGAACGACTCCCTGCCTGCCATTGCTTTGGGTACAGAGAAACCCGAGCCAGATGTCATGCGGCGTAAACCCCGTGACATTAACGAAGGCATCTTCGCAGGTGGAACCCTGCAGGCCGTGATTACACGTGGTGTCCTGATTGGTGCAGCTGTTATCGTATCCCAATATATTGGACTTGGTATTTCGGAGGAAATCAGTGTGGCTATGGCCTTCACAACCTTGATTCTCGCACGCAGTCTGCAAACATTTGCAGCACGTTCCAATACACAAACCATCTTCCAGGTGGGCTTTACGACCAATAAATTCGTGCTTGGCTCCATTCTGGTATGTCTCTGTCTCTATGCAATCACACTGATTCCTGGTGTTCGCGGTGTCTTCGCCATCCCGGATACATTCGGCTGGAATGAGTTCCTGATTGCAGGCGGACTTGCTCTTGTCGCCGTCATTCTGATGGATGTCATCAAGTGGATTCGCAATCGCAGCAAACAAGTTACTGCGGCGTAAGATCTGCAGTTATAACATGCACAAACAGGCGCCCGTTATCGGAGCGCCTGTTTCTGTATCTAATTACCCTTGTTTGATGCCAAAAGCGATCCATCGTCCATCGATATCCTCGATCACAAACTCCTTGTTATTATAGTCTGTATGATTGAGGGCACGTACGATTTTCACATCTGCATTGATCAATTCCTGTTGAAGCTCTTCCTGGTTCTGGGTAATAAAATATGCATCATATCCATAACCATATAACTCTCTGTTGGGTATAACTTTCTGTCCATTGCTTTGGGTTAAAATAATCTCGGTAAGATCACGATACAGGCAGATATGAGGTTCCGCGGCATCGAGATATTCGACGACCCGAAAGCCCATCTTTTCTTCATAAAACTGCGCGGTTCGATTCATATCAAGCGTCGGAAATACGCTGTGGGACATTAATAATAAGTGAGTCATGGGTATAATCTCCTTCATTTTAAACATGCTAATTACTTACATATCTAGTTACCTAACCGCTGATCCATCTGCTTATGTATGTTCAATGATCATTTTAGTTAAATTCAGGAAATCCGTCTATTGTTTATTATTAATATCTTTCTATGCTCATCACATCCGAATGAATTAGTATGACATTATTGCCATATGATAAATTTGGGCGTAAAATTATATATTGCTTTTCATCACATTTTCATCAAAGCTCAATCCGAATTCATATTCATACCCAAGACAGGAATGGTACCGTGAAAGATAAAATTGTCATGCCACTCTGGACGTGCTGCTTGTTCATCGTTGTGATGAACACCACTATGTTCAATGTTTCTTTGCCAGTCATTATTCATGATCTGCAGATTACCTCGGACCTGGGGTCTTGGGTCATCTCAAGTTATTCGATTGGTTACGCCCTGTCGACGGTGATTTATAGTCGATTATCAGACCGTATCCCGGTACGCAAACTGTTAACGGTCGGGCTTCTGATCCTGGGGTTATCTTCATTGCTGGGGTTGTTCGCGCATAACTTTGCGATCCTGTTACTGACACGTATTCTGCAATCTGCGGGTGCAGGAGTTATGGCCGGGCTGGGTCTCGTCATTGCAAGTCGTTACATCCCGGTGGAACGACGCGGAGCTGCCATCGCGCTGATCTCATCAGGTAGCGCCATGGCTTTTGGACTTGGCCCCATTGTCGGCGGACTCATTAGCGAGTACTGGGGCTGGAACGGACTTTTTGCCATAACGGTGCTTGTCCTCCTCGCCCTGCCTGTATTGCTCTATTTCCTTCCACGTGAATCCGTCAAAACAGATCAGCCGTTCGATGTTATTGGCGCCATATTAACCGTCATTAACGCCACTACACTTCTGGTCGCGATCACCCAGCAGTCCTGGTTGTGGTTTGCCATTGGCGTTATTTCACTTGTTGTACACCTCCTGTATATTCGGAAAGCGAGTCTTCCATTTGTGAATCCACAAGTGTTCCGAACGCCAGGATATACTCGGTTAATCCTTATCGGATTCTGCGTGCTGGTGGTGAATCTGGGCAATCTGTTTTTGATGCCGCTTGTGCTCGCTGATTTATATGGACGCTCTTCGCTCGCCATTGGTTTGCTGATTGCTCCTGGGGCAATTGTTGCAGCATTCTGCACCCGTTTCGTTGGACGCTGGATCGACCGTTATGGCAATATGCGATTTATGATCATTGGACACATCCTGCTCGTAACGGTACTTGCCTTATTCATGCTCGGACTTGATCAATCCGCCTTGATCATTACCAGTGGTTATCTCTTTTTCTCACCGGCACTGTCAGCCTCCATGGCTTCCCTGAATAATGAAGCGTCACGAGTGCTGCCCAAAGCCCAGATAGGTTCAGGTATGGGGATGTTACAACTGATCCAATTCTTCGGTGGTTCGGTGTCTGTAGCCGTGTGTGGGCTGCTGCTGCACAGCATTCCGGGAGTCTCGGTCGAGCAAGCTTATCATGTGGTGTATGCTTGTCTCTTGCTCGTCTGCTTTGTTTCACTCGGGTTGACCGTCTGGCATAGCAGAGCTTCACGCTCAGGCATTAAACCTGTTACATTGGACAATTGATAATTGATGTTTAAAGTTCAGAACAAACAGGCCCGCACCAAGCGCGAGCCTGTTTTAGTTTGGAACAGAAATGCCGTTTTTTTAAAGTAGATCACTCAATGAACTTGAACTTACCGGTTACTTTCCTGAATTCATCCTACAGCAGCATGCCAACTATTTCCCGTCCAGTGCAAACTTCCAGGCCTCCATTATGCTAATTGGGGCTTTACTGCTGCTCTCGCCGTCACCTTCCTGCGTCCAAAGTGGTGGATAATACGCAAATACTTGTCCTGGCTGGAGCTGAGACATATCCTCTTGCCAGCCTTTCCAGCGAAAGGTCCGATAGAACTGCTCCAGATCACCATTCGCCAGCCAGTTGATGAAACCTGAATATGCCAGTTCTGTCGATTCCCATTCGAGTGTATCCGGTGCAAAATAATATATGTGTCCCGTGCGGCCATACTTGCCTGTATCCAGTCCGAAGAAACCGCCTGCCGCATCATATGCAACAACCATCATACCTTCCAGCACATCTACCCAAGGTTGCTCACTTACACCATTCCAACTGGTGAGACTCCCCGATGTACTGTCACCACCCGCACCAAGCAACGTGATCCAGCCATGGTCCAGTACAATACCTTCTGTCTCATAAGCAACAGCCCCCAAATAGGATTTGGTGCTTATTTGCAGACGATAGAGGGTATCCTCTCCAGCCTCTTGTTTTGCTGGAACATACACATATGTATTTTGCCCACTATCCAGGAGTTCCTTGAGTTCTTCCCATGCGTGATTCTCCCGATCTACTAATTCAGCTATCGTTAATGTATTCATGAGCAGTCTCCTCGCTGATTTTATAAGAGCATATCATGGGTTATTAACCCGTTCAAATCTGCTATAATCTATCTTCAAAGCTAAATTCAAGGGGGAAACGATTTGATTCGCGTAGTTATACTTATGATTCCGATTCTGATGGTGCTTGTATCCGGTTGTCAGAATCATACATCTGCCATGAAGGAATCCGTTTCTGTTCAAAAGTCTGATCCCCAGGTCATCCATTACATATCACCCCAAGGAAACGACTCGAATAAAGGAACCATTCAATCTCCTTGGAAAACGTTGCAGCACGCAGCAGACCATGCTTCGCCAGGAAGCACGATCTATTTGCGTGAAGGTGTCTATCATCAGAAAGTCAAAATCACCAAAAGCGGTAATTCTTCCGCTAATCCAACCCTATTTTCAAGTTACCCTCAGGAGCAGGTTATCATTGATGGTAAAGGTTTATCTGTTCGGGGCATTGAAGGGTTGATTGAAATTGAAAATGCCAGTTATATCACGATTCAGAATCTCGAAATTCGTAATTTTACAACCACACTTGGGGGCCAAGTTCCAACCGGGATCTATGTCCACGGAGCAGGTGAACATATTCAGCTGTTAGGCAACACCATACACGCGATTGCTAGTTACGCAACTCCTGAAGGTCCCGATTTGCGGGGCAGGGATGCCCACGGTATTGCCATTTATGGCACAGAGCACCCTCAAGCTTTACGCGATATCATCGTCAAGGCTAATGAATTGTATGATCTTACACTTGGTTCAAGCGAGTCACTAGCAGTCAACGGTAATGTTGATACCTTTGCCATCCAGGACAATATCATCCATGATTCCGACAATATTGGTATTGATCTGATCGGGTACGAGGGTACGTCCGAGGACGACACGTACGATCAGGCTCGGAACGGCATTGTACGAGGAAACGAAGTATACGATATTACGTCCAATAACAACCCCTCCTACGGTACAGACCTGCCCAATGATACCAACTCGGCGGGCGGCATCTATGTAGATGGCGGGAAAGATCATATCATCGACCAGAACCGGGTATATCGGAGCGATATCGGAATTGAGATTGCCTCGGAGCATGCCGGACGTTCAACCAGCAACATTACCGTGCGTGATAACCTGATTTATTCCAACAGATTGACGGGTATTGCCATGGGAGGTTATGACGAGGAACGAGGAGCTACCGAGGATAGCAACATTATGTACAATACGCTTGTGGGAAATGATACCCTGAATGCAGGCAATGGACAGTTATTCATACAGTCACGGACAAAGAACAATACGTTCATGCGTAACATTCTCGTATCGGACAGCTCGGAAGTACTGATATACAACGAATATACTAGCAATACCGGCAATGTGTTTGACCATAATGTCTATTACTCACCAGGTGAGCAGGAAGATGCCCTGTGGGTTTGGAAAAATAAAGCCTACTCCGGCATCGCTGCCTACATCAAGGGATCTGGCAATGATGCACACTCCATATATGTGAACCCGGCATTTATGGATGAGGATGAACCGAGCGAAGATTTTCGTCCTCAGGCGAACTCTCCGGCTAAGGCGTATGGTTACCTTGCTCCGCGATAAATTAACCCTGAGTCTGCCATCTCAACTTAGTCAATTTGCGTCACGCAAATAAAAGGAGCCTGTGCATGTGGGATCATCTCCCTCATCATGCACAGGCTCCTTTTTGCTTTCTTTTAATCTTTTGATGCAATACAACTCTTAACTTTTTACCATCTGAGCTACATGTGTCACCCGGTTTCGTCCTCCGGTTTTGGAGGCATACAGGGCGTTGTCCGCTCTTTGGAACAAGGACTTTTCCGTATCTTCCTCTACTACAGTGGCCGCACCGATACTCACAGTAATGTTATATTCACCCCAGTCGGCTGAAGCAACCTGTGAACGATATCGTTCTGCAATACCAATCGCCTGTTCCTCTTCACAATCTGGAAGAATGATAACAAATTCCTCCCCACCGTAACGTGCAACCACATCCGTACTTCGCGATACCGTTTGCAGCAGCCCTGCCAGATTGCCGAGCACCAGATCTCCGATCGGATGTCCGTACGTATCATTAATGCTTTTGAAATGATCAATATCTACCACCAGAAGGGAGAAATAACGTTGTTTCTCCTGGAACATCATTAAACTTTCAAGCATTTTTTCCTGGAAAAACCTGCGGTTCTTCAATCCTGTCAACAAGTCGGTGGAGGCCATTGTCTCCAACTGATCATTCACTTTGATTAACGCCTGCTCTTTAATTTTATATTCCTCATGCAGTCGTTCAAGCTCTTTGTTCGCTTCTTGCGTCGCTTGATACAGCTCCTGTAGCTTCGTTTTGGTATGCAAAATATCCTTCTCATGTTCGATTCGCTTACGCATGACTACAACGACACAATCTACCACGCTTTCCCCGTTACGTGTCTGACGAACACCGTTAAGCAGAACAGGAACAGCCTTCTGATCACGGGTACGGAACGTGAAGTACATCTCGTCCACATGTCCATATAACTGGATGTAGGGATAGAAATACGTATGGAAAAACACCTTGTTGCTTGCCGACATGGTGGATTCAATATGTTGCCCTATGAGCTCATCGCGTTCATATCCAAGCATCGTAAGCATAGTTTGATTAATCGACTGTACGACGCCCGAATCAGAGATAGAGAAGTATCCACAGGGAGCCAGATCTAATTGTATATCCATGGAATAACTGCCTTTCTTCCGCGTTTTATGCGCTCGTTAAATAATCCTTAATCATTCGGATGGTTTCTTCCGGTTGACTCAGATGCGGATAATGTCCCTTGGCCGTCATCTGTTGCAATCGGCTATTCTTCAGATGAGCGTGTAAATAATCCCCTACTTCTACCGGGGCAATACTGTCATCCGAGCACTGAAGGATTAATGTTGGCACAGTTGCCTGCTCCAGATCAATACGACAGTCAGATAAAAACGTCACTTCGGCAAATTGTCTCGCAATATGCGGATCTCTGGAGCAGAAGCTTTTCTCCAACTCTTCCGTCAGCTCTTTCCGTTCCGGATTGTTCATCACAATGGGTGCCAGATAACTCGCCCACCCAATAAAATTCATCTGCATCATCTCAAGTAATTCATCGATATCATTCCGATCGAAACCTCCATAATAATTCGGCAGATCATTCACGTAACGTGGGGAGGGCCCTAACATTATAATTTTTTTGAAATATTTGGGGTTTTGAATCGATGCCAGCATACCAATCATACTACTGACGGAATGCCCGACAAATATGGTGTCCTTTAGCTCAAGCGCTTCCATAACTTCCAGCACATCCTGGGCGTATCCTTGAAGGTTGCTATATTTGATAGCATCATAATAGTTAATTTGAGATTCGCCAGATCCAACATAATCAAACAACACCACACGGTAGTTCTCCATAAAACCTGGAATAATGTAACGCCACATATCCTGATCACATCCAAAACCATGAGCAAATACAATCGTTTGGCTACCCGAGCCAAGTACCTTAACATTATTTCTTACAAGTATATCAACAGTCACTACATATCACCTCTCCGAGGTAGTATTCACTTGAATCATTTTATCTGATTAGTATACCGGAAAATGTTGGGATATGAATTAAAAATAATTAATAACTTCTCTCATCCACCAAAAAATCATGAACTCCTGCTCTGAATACGCGCTTTACAATCTGACTATCGTCAGGTAAAATCAGTTCAACATGTCGCGCGACAGAGATCAACATTACGGAGGAAAACCATGAGTACTTCAACACATAGCTCTACACCTCAGCAACTCTGGGGAAGATCATTCCTATTTATCATGTTAGCCAACGCATTATTGTTTATGGCATTTGAAATGTTGCTTCCCACCTTGCCTTTGTTTGTCTCAAGTCTTGGTGGCGAAGCCTCCCAAATCGGGCTTGTTACCGGCGTATTTATGTTTTCTGCCATCTTGATTCGACCCTTCACTTCTGTTTTGGCAGCCCGAATAGATAAAAAATATCTATTGATTATCGGCATCACTATCTGTGCATTCATGACAGGCGCATACTACCTATCGTCAGGTATTTGGATGATTCTTGTATTTCGAGTGATCCACGGATTCGGATTTGGTTTGGCAACGACATATTTTGCAACGATTGCCACTGAAAACATACCCAGAGATCGCCGGGGAGAAGGTATGGGGTATTTCGGCGTAGGGGAGACAGTCGCTATATCCATCGGTCCATTGATTGGAACAAGCCTGTTGTTTAGGTACGACTACCAGAGCCTGTTTATGGGAGGTATGTGCATTTTGCTGTTAGCTCTCCTAATGACAGTGTTTGTATCCAGAAAGCCGAAAACAGAAGGTAGTAGCGAGTCTATGCAAACTCATGTCCCTTCGGTGAAACTGATTGAAAAGAAGGTACTCTTCCCTTCCCTTCTCATTATGCTCGTTGGCATTGCAGCGGGTTCAATCATGTCCTTTGTGGCTTTATTTGCCGCCGAAAGAGGGTTCGAGAATATAGCCTGGTTTTTCTTCATCGTTGCCATCGCCAGCTTCGCCGTTCGACTGTTTTCGGGGAAAATGTTTGATCGATGGGGACCAGGTTCCGTGTTGTTACCTTCTGCCGTGTTTGCAATCGCGGGGCTACTGGTTCTGATTATCGCCCAGAGTGATGTGCAATTCCTGATCGCCGGTGCGTTATACGGCTTTGGTTTTGGTGCCATATTCCCAGCGATTCAGACCTGGTGTGTGAATCTTGTAGAAGAACATGAGCACGAAAGTGCGATGGCTTCCTTCTTTAACTTCTTTGACCTCGGAATTGGCGGTGGTTCGTTGATCCTGGGCGTGGTGGCTTCTGCATTTTCCTATACGGTGGTGTATGCTATCTCTATAGGCATTTTTGTGGTATATATCTTGTTATATTTGGTATACTCCCAAAAACAGCAGAGGTATACAGCTCGCCAACTGGAGGTAGACATTGAGTAAAAAACGAATCAAGGAAATTGCCATTCAACATTTTAATCGTCTGGGTTACGAGGGGACCAAGATGGCGCAGATTGCCGAAGAGGCAGGCATTCGCAAGCAATCCCTGGCTTATCATTATTCATCCAAAAAAGCGTTATTGCTGGAGTTATATGAGGAAGTTGTACAGGAGGAACAACAGTTTGTACGCCAATTCTTCAGCGAGTCTGTTACCCAAACTTTGGATCAGCAGCTATATGCCTTTTTGCATGAACACAAAAATCGCTTTCTGACTCATCCAAACGTCGCTTTTATGTATATCTTGTCCTTTATCACACCGCTGGAGGTGCATGATTTTGTGCTGGCCCAGTATCGAACGTACCTCGGGACATTGAAAGAAGAGCTGGCAACCGTATTCACCAGACATTCCGATATAAGCCTGAGTCCGGAAGAAGCCACCGTAGCTTTTGTCACCGTGATGGATGGATTGGATATACAGCTCGTGTATGAGACACGGCAATCCTATGAACAAGCTTTGGCGATCACCTGGAAAGTCTTCTGGTCAGGCATCCAGCGTTAACGGATCAATTACGATCGGACTACACAAATAAGAGGGGCGTCCCACCAGCCATGTTGATTACTTTTGGGACAACCCCTCTATTTCTTTATTTCACAGTTAGGATCACACGTTGATAATGCTTCAACTGATGCTCTCCATCATCCTGTACTTCGGCAACGATATGAAGGGTATCACCCGATTTGGCATCGTCAGGAACGG
Source organism: Paenibacillus sp. FSL H7-689 (assembly GCF_000517905.1). Taxonomy (NCBI): domain Bacteria; kingdom Bacillati; phylum Bacillota; class Bacilli; order Caryophanales; family Paenibacillaceae; genus Paenibacillus; species Paenibacillus sp. FSL H7-689. The sequence continues at coordinate 334,414 of NZ_ASPU01000066.1, read as the reverse complement.
TAAATGTCACCGCTTCGGTGTCACTGCCCTGTAATTTTATCGTATCCACCTGCTCATCCTTGGCAAGTTCACGATGCAACCCAAGCTGCAGGTCACCCGCCATTTCAGGCTTAACTTTGTTCGGTGTTACTTTGGAATCCTCATAAGTGTCCGCTTCGAAATATCTCCACCACGTATAGGTCAGTTGATCTCCATCCGGGTCTTTACCCTCCGCGTGAAGAGTAACTTCCTCCCCAGGACTAACACTAAGATCCACCCCTTCCTTAATCGTTAAAGACGGATTATGGTTGGCACCTTCGTAAGTGTCTGCAACTGCCCAGTCTGCACGTGCTGCAAAATCATCCTGCACATCGTCAAACCATCTCATCAGAGAGTATTCGGCTTCATAGCGTTTGGTGTACGGATCGTAATCAAGCACATTGTTTCTAAACAGCTTGTCGTTCACAACTCCAAAGCGTCCACCCCAACCGCCGTAGGAAGGGTCTTCCATACTGCGCAGCCCATTATCAATCAGATAAAAGAAGGAAGGAGAGTCACCCTCAGATATAAAATCGTACTTGTCATATTGTGGATTGTTCTTCAGATACTCAGCACTTCCCCGTTGTTCTTCGGCTAGTTCGCCTTCGATCATTTTACCATCACCCATCGATGCATACATATCCATCAGCTTGCCATGTCCGTCCAGAATGTTCTTGACCATCCAGTCGCCATGAAGCTTACTGTTCACTTCTTCGGCATGCATCTTCCATGCATAGGCAAAATGCCAGAAGTTCGATTGGTCGTTGAGAATGCGGATATCCGGCCAATTCTTCGCAATGTATTCGTTGTAGCTGTCATCCTGATCGAGGATGATGTACAGGACCAGTTTGTCACTGACTTTTTTGCGAATCGCATCCCACTCAGCTGTGTCTTTGTACTGTTCCTCAATCGATTTTAGCGCTCTGGCTGTGGTATTCGTGCCCCCCCATGTCTGAACAATCAGGTCTCGGGAGTCATCATCGAGGAAAAGAGTTTCGAGGAACTCGGAACCTTCGGTTTCCTTCTCCATCTCCCCTTTATCGGAAATATTACCGATCTTGGTCATCGCTCGAAGCTGTTCCGGCTCCGGGTACCCATCCGCATGTTTGGATAAGTTCGGGTAGATCTCGCCATAGGCATCGATCATATCGTACACCCACTGTGTGCCTGTCCAGCGGAACGGCTTGATCCCTGCTTCCTCGTCTCCAGCATAATGATACACCGAGCTGGTCAGTACAATTCCGGCAAGGTCCATCTCATTCGAATATAAGAGGAAACGAATGACGGAGTTCATATCATCCACTTCACCGTCAGTTGTAATCACTGTTCTGCCTTTGGCAGCTTGGTTGTTTGCAGGTTCCTGGGTTTCATTCTCTGTCTGCTCTGTCGCCTGATTTGGTGTGTCACTCGCGGTTTGTGGCGCTTTGGATGCGCATCCACTAATCACCAGGATGATACTGAGACAACCTGCGGCAAAACCGTTTAACCATTTTCTCTTGTTCATAATGCTCCCCTTTCTTCTGTACAGCGTGATGTTAGTGTTGGGTTGGAAATAAGTACGTCCTCTGTTTTTTCTATCCTTAATATGGACCGTAGAATGCAAAAAAACCCGAACAACATTATGAATGGAACAAAGTCCACGCATAGTGATGTTCAGGTTTTGCCTGCCCGAAGCAGTAACAATCCTTATTTGAGTGAAAGTATATCATGTCCACTCATGAATGTAAACGTATTCAAATGTTTTTTGAATTTATCTTTGATATAGTATAATGCTTATAGCCAAGAATCAAACGAATCGGCCTGTTATTATATCAATGTTATTAGGAGGACTCAAACATCATGCAACAACTGGATGCGGCCTTGAGCCGTTTAGTGGAACAGCAGGATTTATATAATGAAGCTTATGGACTTTTCAAAAATCATGATCTGCGTCCCCGCGAACAACATCACCAGCCGGAAGTGGATACACGAATACCTCTTTCTCCAGAACTTCAGTATCTGTACAGTCATTATGAAATGATGGATGCGGATGCGGAAGGTACACTCAAAATGAAAAATGCCGCCGTCGAAATCGGTGATGCAGCGCTTATTTCCTTTGTCGCACCTGAACATCTGCTTCGTCAGCAACTGGGATTCCGCTGGATTGGCATGAATGAACCTTATGAGGAGTCCTCCACTTGGCCAAAAAATCACGTCGTCATCGCAAACTTTAACGATGATCCGTTAATTGTAGATGTGGAAGCACCAGACTCTCCCGTATATGCCGCTTTTACAGGTGGAGAACCAAACCGTGTTGCTGATTCGCTGTCAGACTTTTTCAGTGCACTAGCCATCCTGATTGAGGCGGCGCGCACCTATGCCGGAGAAGTAAAAGATGAAGAAACCTATGAAACCAAGCCCGAGTATCTGGAGCAAGTGGAACCTTTATTGCAAGATCTGTTGGGAGAAGAGTATACCGCTCATCTGTTCGAGTATCTGTCCTTTTGTTAAAACGGTGAATTAAAGGAATTGGAGGGGCGCCCATATGATCTATGTGGCTTTGCTACGAGGCATTAATGTAGGCGGAAACAATAAAATCAATATGAAGCAGCTGAAAGAAACGTTTGAACAAGCAGGCATGCTCGATGTTGTTACCTATATCAACTCTGGCAATATTATTTTTGCCGATCATCAGGAACGTGCCAATGCGAATGCGGAGATATCCCTTTTGTTAGAGCAGGCCATCGCCGCCGATTTTGGCTTACAGATCAGGGTGATGGTGCGAAATATGGATGAAATCCATAGCGTTATTCAGGCGCTGCCAGAAGAATGGGTTAATGATGACACAGCCAAAAGTGATGTGATGTTCCTATGGGATGAGATCAATGATCCCTCCGTGCTGGACCAACTGCCCATCAAACCGGAAATTGGTACACTGATCTATGTTCCTGGAGCGATTTTATATTCAGTCAGCAGAGAAGATGCATCCAAAAGTGGCATGAACAAGCTTGTGGGATCCAAAGTATATGCCTATATGACGGTTAGAAATGTGAATACCACACGTAAGATATATGCCCTGATGCAAGCAGCAGCAGAGAAATAATACAGACAGGTGGAGATGATGCCACGCAGCTTGTGGCAATTGGAGGTAGTCTAATGAACAGAGCATGGACATTAAACGTCAGCGTCCGATCCGTAGAGCGGGAACCATTCTGGTATGCACCCCAGACTCCCTGGCAGATACAGGGACAAGGTTTTCGAGTGAAATTCCATACCAATAGGGCAATCGACTTGCTTGCTCAAGATCAACTGCTTGTTACCGTTGGTGAGGAAGGTACCGCGAACTGGGCTGCTTTTATCGGAACAGTCGTGGAATGCGAACCAGACTCTCTCCTGCTCTATACAAGTCCTCAGTACGAGGCACAGTTAATGGATATTCGGAGGTTGGAACGTGAATTTTCTCCTTTGGCTTCCATTCTCGGAGCGCAACATGTAATCGAAACTCTGGGCTATTTCCCTCCCTTCCATTATGACGAAATTACGGATGTGCAGCTGGAAACAGTCCAAAATATACAATCCCTCTCTCTTGTGCTAACGCATAATGCTGATCAGGAATGGGAACAGCAGGTGCACTTCCATTTTGAGCATATTCAGCAAGAGATGTTCTCCCCTGTGGAGGCATCTAACGTTTGTTTACAGCTAAGTTTCACTAATGCAGCCGATCAGATTCGTGTTAACTTGGATGCCGTATCCGGCTTCTCCGCTACATTCCTATGCAGCACAATTCATATTCAATTCCATTAACCCGGTTATGTAAAAAATCCCTTCATGGGACAACATGACAAAACATCTTTACAGATGTTCTTCCATGCCTATTACCATAAAGGGATAGCTCAAATTCTTCAGCTACACATTTTGCATCTGGTTTAGTCAATCTGAATGCGTCTGCGAGATTGATCATCACCAGGACGTTTCGGAATCTCGAGCTTCAGCACACCTTCTTCCAATTTGGCCTTAATGTGCTCCTCATCAATATGATCAACATAGAATCGCCGGATAAACTCGCCGGAACGGCGTTCCTGCCGTATGATTCGATTGGAGTCATCCTTCTGCTCCACTATATCATTGCGTTTGGCACGAATAATCAATTCATTACCTTGAACCTGAATGTCTATATCCTCTTTGGCAATGCCCGGAAGCTCGGCTTCTACCGAATATTTGTCTTCTTCCTCACGAATGTCGGTCCGGAATGGCTGGGAGCCAGTTCCAAAAGGGGAGAGGAATGAGTTCTCAACCATGTCATTGAAGGATTTCAACATGTGTCCGAACGGGTCTTCATTTCGTTTACGAAACGGAATCAGATCAAACATGAAAATCAGCTCCTTTTGTGTGGTTGGTTTATTGGTGTTGCTTACATTGATTATTATAATACCCTTGCAAATAAGGCTCAAAGTCCGTAAAAGACGAAAAAAAACGATTTTCTTTCACCATGGTTCACTATTTTAAAATAGATCCTGTTTTCTTTTATTTTGACCTTTTTTGACTTTCTGACTTTGTCTGACTATAACGAATGAATGGGGTCCGTTACAGTATTGGATTCATTCTTCCTCATTCCCAGCATCATGATTGCCAGCATGACAACCAGAACAGCTACGAGCATAAATGGAACATGTTTGTCTACCTGATAGAGTGTCGTTGTAAGTAAAGGCGTAATGACGGCGGATATCCCCTGAATCGCTGCTACCAATCCCGCTGCACCGCCCTGCTGTTCTTTGCTAACTGCAAGCGAAGCACCTGCCATGAACCCCGGCATCATCAGACCCGAACCCATACCAAACAGGAAAAACGAGAAATAATACATGGATAACACATTGAAGACCAAAAAGAGGATCATGCTTGCAATCAGAAAAAGGGACCCGAGCAAAATCATCGGGCGTGGCTGCCATTTCAACCACTTCATCTGAATGACCTGCATGATCAACATCGCTGCTCCAGAGAACATGAGTCCAAACGAAACCATTCGGGCCGTCGCCGCTGGGGATAGAGCCAGTTGATCCTGAAAATAAAATCCTCCGACAACCTGCAATGTCATAATGCCCATCATCGTAACCAAGCCTGCAGCAAGGTACATTCGTAAACCACGTTGGAACGGGTTGACTTTAGGCGGTTTTGCCTGAATGACCGGTTTGGCTGCCGGGATTAACAACAAGGCAATAATAAACGCAGCTATCGCTATAAAAATGCCAAAATAAAGCGGCCAGAGCAGACCGATAAGGGTAAAAGCTCCTGCAATCGCAGGTCCAAATACAAGGCCAAGTCCATTCGCAGCACTGATAATCGCCATTCCACTTCCCCGCTCTTCCCCTTCTGTCACATCACCCATATAGGCTTGGGCAGAAGAAAGTACAGCCGGAATAAACATACCAATCAGACTGCGCGTCACAATCAGAAGGGTTAACAACACGCCCCCTCCGATCCATGCATTTAATCCCCCATACAAGGCCAGGGCAAATAATGCACAGCTAACAGACATGCCTATGAATCCAATCAATATGATGGGTTTTCTGCCCTTCAGATCACTGAATCTGCCCCATACCGGAGCCATAACAGCCATCATAATGGACCCTAGTGAGATAATAAGACCGGAATGACTTTCTTTCATGCCCAACTCGCGAATAAGTGGTGGCATGATGGGTGCAATCAGCATCAGACCCAGCATGGCTGCAAATACGCTAAAAAAAATACTTCCTCTAATTCGGTTCATGCTTATACACTCCTCTATATTTCAGTACAGTATCCACTGTACCTGGAGTATACAAGGCGAAATGAATCCCCACTGCCTCTATACGGAACAATTCACGGCAAGCCGGATTTATTAATCTTATTTTAAATAAGATCAACCCTTAAAACTTTACACCAGACCACTACGATTACAGTACCATCTTCCGATCGCTGTTATCACCGGATTTCCGTGATTCCCTTCTATTAAAGGGAGAAATCCGTTGATAAAGGCGAACGCTCCGCTTCTCCAGACTGGTTCTGCACTCTTCGTTCTCGTGTAAAGTTTCTGTTCATCTTATTTAATAAATTTTTTTCATCTCTGAGGGCTTCACGCCGAATTTGCGATAAAATTGCTGCGAAAAGGCACTGACATTACTGTAACCGACCGCAATCGCGGCCTCGGTGACGTTGTTATCCTGATTGCGCAACAACTTCATGGCGTTGTCGAGACGAACCTGACGCAAATATTCAAAAACCGTGCTTCCGAAAAGTGCTTTGAATCCTTTTTTTAATTTAAAATCGTTAAGACCCACCTGTCTGGACAATGCTAGCAAAGATGGAGGATCTACCATACAAGCCTCCATAATCTCCCGTGCCGTATGTAACTTCCGGATGTCCTCTCTGGAGAATCCTGCGGGAATTGGCGCCAGATCAAACAATTGGATCATAAATCGATTCAAGATCTCCAAGGCTGTCGCTTCCATCATTAAGGATGATCGATAACTGTTGTTTAATTCCACAATCAAACTGTCGATCATCGTTCGTATCCGGTTATCCAGTTGAAAGACAATCGGCTTAAACACCTTTCGCCCTAACACCTGATTAAACGCAATCGACTTGAAACCGCCCAGTTGCGCCGCAGCATAATTGAACAGAGAAACCGGAATCCCCAGCGAAAAGGACGTATACAGTTCCCTTGCCGGAGGATGGAACCACGCTTCGAAATCATGCATAAAAATAAGGGCCCCTTGCCCTATCGATAATGAATAATCCTGACCGGATATATCCACATTTCGCTCTCCTGACAAGGCAAATTGCAATTCCACAATGGGCGTTTCGGATGCAAAATACGTTGGATACGGCTGATGATATTCAACCTGGGAATATAAAATCTCAATGCCACTGTATGTCGTTACTCTTTTAATATTGCCACTTCCCGCCTTGGGAGAGAGCAGATACGTGTGTTCATCTTGCTGACTGTAAGGCTCCTGGGTCAGGTAATGCTGATATACTACGCCTAATGCATCATCCGTGCGCATGGGTATTCACCTCGCCTATATCTTGATCAGACTTGTCAGTAAAAAAGCCCGAATTAATTGATAATTATTCTCAATTATAATTCTAGCGTATTTTCGCCCGTTCGACCAGTCCTATATATATGAAGGCTCACGTCTGCTTTTTTCTTCATGTGGCAACATCATTTTATACACTAACTTACATATCCAATTTGGAAAAATATCTCTTATCTAACCTTTTACACAAATCACAGACTTCTCTTACCTCTCCTTAACATAAGCTCCCTATACTAAAACAATTGTACAACTCATTACACACGAAACGATAAAGGGGATCTGGAACATTGAAAAAGAGAAATCAATGGCTCGCCGTTCTGTCGATGACTGCCATTCTTACCGCAGGAGCAACCAGCTACACATCCATGATTCATGCCGCTGACGCAACTAAAACCACCAATGATCATGTCGTACTGCGCACAGCCATCCAAAATATGCAGGGTACGGTCACATGGAACGGAAGCAGTCGCAGTGTTGATATCCAGATCGCAGATACTAAAGTACAACTTCCTATAGGAACGTCATCAGCCACCATCAACGGTGTGAAAACTCCTTTGGACAGTAAAAGCTACATCACCAAAGGTACAACGTATGTATCTCCCCAAACACTAAAATTAATTACGGATCAACTGATCCTGAAACAAAATAAAACCGGTTTTGAACAGACCGCATCGTTTCAGATGCTTGGTGGCAAAGCAGAAATATCAGCCTCTACGCCAGATGGACAGCGCCTGCTCGTAACCGAAGCAGACAATGGCAGCATTTCCGTACTGGACATTGCTGACTTGAAAAACATCAACGTATTGAAGACGGTCAGCTTCCATGACCTCTCCGCCAAAGCTGAAGTTACAAGCGTAACCGTGTCCAAAGATGGTAAATACGGTCTTGCTGTTATTCGTACAGGGGATACAGACAGCGAAGCAAACAAAGGGTTGCTTGCCATTGTGGATCTGACAACCTACAAAACCGTCAAAACGTATGAACTGGGCATTGGTCCTGACTCGATTGCACTGTCACCAGACGGTCAGCATGCAGTGATCGCCATAGAGGATGAAGAGCTGAATAAAGCTGCGGATGAAATTGACTATGCCAGCACCAAACGTCCGGGTAGCATTATGGTTGTATCTTTTGCTGGCGGGAACGTATTGGAGGGTGAGATCACCAACTTGCCGGTATCTCTGGACAATGTAGAAGGCGCCATCTATCCGCATGATCCACAACCAGAGTATGTTGCTATTAGTCCAGATAGTAAAACAGCAGCCATCACGCTACAGGAAAACAATGTCGTTGCCATCGTAGATCTGGAGACAAAAAAAATCAGCTCAATCTTCGCTCTGGGTACCACTTCACATCAAGCAGATCTGAAAGATGATGGTATCGTTCAGTTTAAAGAGACGTTGACCGCTCGTTATGAACCGGATGGGATTGCTTTCTCGGCAGATGGCAAATACCTGCTGACAGCCAATGAAGGGGATTTGGGCAAGAATGAATTTGAGGATGGTGTAAAAGCAGGCGGACGTAATATCGCTGTCTGGAATCTGCAAGGACAGCGGATGTACGATAGCCAGAACCTCATTGACGAGGCAACTGCCATGGTTGGCTTGTATCCCGATGATCGCAGTCCCAACAAAGGCAGCGAAGTCGAGAACCTGACCGTTGCTACTGTAGATGACACTACGTATGCAGCCGTAGCTTCTGAACGGGCAGATGCCATTTTGTTCTTTGATCTTGCTGATCCAGTCAATCCGGACTACCTGGGTCTGATTCCTACAGCCGGAGAATCACCAGAGGGAATTCATCGTGTTAACGGACGCAGCCTGTTTGTGAGTGCAGATGAAAGCACGGGAACACTTAGTTTTTTTGCCAAGAAATAGTTCGAGTGCCCTCGGTATGTAAAGGCTGAACTGAGCGGTGTCACGTTGTATTGAGTAGGTGGGGGCGAAAAGCCCCTATCCTCTCATACTATTGTACGCGCTATTCCACGTACCCACATATAATGCTGCAAAGGTTATCGACGCTTCATATTTTCCAATTCCCGCCTGTTCCGCTCTACTTCCTCTTGTAACACTCGTACTTCCATCCTTAATGCGGATACTTCCTCTTTGACGCCAGACCTCTTCATCCCAAGATAGAAAACCAGATATAATACAAGACCAATCATAATAAAGAAAATTAATAGCGTTATAATACCTGCAATACCAAAATTACTAACTCCATCCATAATGTACGTTTTCCCCTTTCCCATATCCTATTAATTTATATTTACAACAATACCATATTTAAGTATAACGAACAGTACAAAAAGCCAAGAGAGCATGCTCCCTTGGCTTACATTATATCTATATATACCTTCCTATCCGGTGATCCTTATTCCCAGAAGAAACGGCCTGCGAACACTTTTTCCGTCAACAGTTTATACGTTTCTTCAGGCAATTCTTTTTTCATCTTTGCCATAACGGCGTCTTTGCCTTGATTATATTGTGTGGACATGCCAATTTCTGCCGTTGTATTGCTTGCATCCAGACGCATGATTGGGGCTTGAGCATCTTTCGTCCAAGGTGTCCATGCCGCTAGATCAGGTGATCCACCCGTACCTGGATTGCCTGTGTACAGGAACTGCTTCAGATAAGCTGCCATCGCGGCGGACAACTGATCACGTCCTGGTTTGTTTGTATCGCTAAAGTACCCATCAGGGAAATAGGCAGCAATTCCGTCTGCGTGTCCTGTATAGAAGTCCATATCCGCACCATGTGGTGCGCCCAGTAACGTGAGCAAACGCTCAGAGATGACCCCAGGTTGTGTGCCCCATGCAAAACGATACGCATATACCGGTGGCTGACCTGCTTCACTGGTCAATTGCTCCGCTACACGCTCTGCATTAAAGCCTGCATAAGCTTCGCTACCGTATTTCAACGCAGCAGCATATTGTTCCGCCTTGGTTTTATCAGTAAACAGAGTCTCATCCGTGATGGATGGAGAGAAGTTTGGATCACCGAAGGCAAAACCAGAGAACTCCGTTTCCAGGCTGCCGAGCAATACAGGTACTTTTTTATAACTGCCATTATTGATGGCGTCAAATCCTTCTTTTGGAATCACTGTGCCATCACGGAACAGATGCGGGAATGGGTCCATACGGATTGCCGTTGCACCAAACGCTGTGACCAACTTGTCCGCAGGCAGTGCACGCAGGTAACTCTCCAGCTGTGCCTGAGATTGCTTGCCAATCCATGCTTTTGCTTCTTCTGCATTAGCCGCTTTCCCCTCTTGCACGAGTAGCTTCACAAGCACATCCTCGGATTTTTGCTCGCCTTCTTCCGGTGATGCTGTCGTCAATCCTCCACTGAAAGCAACTGCTTTTTGATACAGTCCTTTGCTAAGTGGCGAGATCAGAGTTGCCAGAACATCACGTGCACCAGCAGATTGTCCGGCTAATGTAACATTGCCTGTATCTCCGCCAAATCCTTCGATATTATCCTGCACCCACTCCAATGCACGGAATGCGTCAAGCAGACCATAGTTACCTGAGTCATCCAGGGCATTCCCTGTTTTCAGTGCTGCATTCTCGAAGAATCCAAGGGCTCCCAAACGGTAATTCACTGAGATGATAATGCTGTTGGTGCTCCGTGCAAGCTGTTCACCTTGAAAATCTTTACCTGATCCGGTCATATTCCCGCCGCCGTGCAGGAACACCATAACCGGAAGTTTCGAACTGGTTGTGTCGGGACGCCAGATATTAAGATACAACGAATCTTCGCTTCCCGCTGTAGTCTTGCCGGAGATCTGCAAGCTGTTCGCTGCAAATTCCTTAGCCGATCTGGTTCCTGTCCATGATTCCGGTTCTTGCGGGGCTTTCCAGCGCAGTTCACCTACTGGCGGTTTCGCGTAAGGAACACCAAGCCAGCCGAGCGTGCCATATTGCTCATAGGTTTTGCCATCAATCGCGCCATACTTGGTCTGTTGCACCGTTTGAGGTTGGAACGCTCCAGCTTCTTTATGTTTCAACCAGTTCTGTTCCAAAGTTCCACTGCCATTCTTGAGCTGTATCTGCAAAGCCTGTGCGGTTGCCTCTGCCATCAGGCGGTTGGTAAGTTGACTCGCTCCCTTCCCTTGAAGCGCCTTGATTCCTTTACCAGCCGCATAGGTGGAAGCAGATCCCTGCTCATAATCCGTACCTGCTTCATATCCAAGCACCTTCAGCAGCATCTCGGCATAACCTTCCGCTGTAAGGGGTGCATTAGGTTCAAACTTCTCCGTTCCTGTTACGATCTCAGACACATATGGATGCTGCTTCAAGTAACCAACGACCGGTTGTAATACTTTTCCTGCCTGAGCCGCATCGTCATACGTTTCCGATCCCTGATAAGCGAGTGCTTCTTTCTCCAATCCGGACAAACGCAAGTAAAGTACTGCGGCCTGAATGCGTGTAGCCTTTTTGTTCAGATAAGCTGCATTAACACCTTGACCGCTGCCGCGAATAAGCTCGGATTGGATCAGCTTGTCCATCGCTGCAGAAGAAGTAGGTCCTGTATTGCCTGCTGCATAAGCTGGTAGAGCGGATACACATAACCCCAGAATTGTTGCCACTGCAATCGAACGTTTAATGGTTTTCATGTCATAAATCTCCTCGCTGTCGAATAGTGTGTGATGGGATAAGTTCATTGGAATGTCCATTTGAGATGCGTATCTAAGAATCAGTATTCCAATGTCTGGATGAGTCTATATCTAAATTTATGAAAAAATTAAATCTGCTGCGCTCCTTTCTGCTCGAAATATCTGCTACGGCGCTTGCGGTCATGCCATCAGGCATTTTTTTATATAAAAAAACCTGAACCGAAGGCAAACAGACATCGCTTTAGCGTGGTCTACTGCCCTCAATTCAGGTTTTGCCTGCAATCAGTAACAACCCTGAGGAATGAGGTTCATTCCATATGAAAATGTAAACGCAATCAATCGTTTGATGAACAAACAACCAACGAATGAACTGACACAGGTATTGCCCTGAACACGGTTACAATCCTGTTGTTATGGTGATGTTAGCACATAATGTAAGCGTTCGCAATATCTTTTTTTAATCGTCAATATATCTCTCTGAATGGGTAACATTAAAAACAAGCTCTGCAAGTTCCATATCATATCGAATCGGAACCTACATTGCTTCGGGTATCTGCCCAGCCAGAAGCCCATATATATTGAGCATGGCGGTCGCTGTGCCCAGAGGTTGTAAGCTTTAATCATACAGAACCGCCGACATAACAAAACAGGCCATAGGCGCATCCACCTATGAACCTGCTCTGATATAACGTGATTTGCGTCAAATTTGTAGAATGAAATGTTTTTTTATTCCTGTAGCTTGCTCACTTGCTCAATCAGGCTATCCAGCCCCTTGTCGACCAGATAAGGTCCATAATTCCAATAGTTGCGAGAAACATTAATGATCCGATGATTTTTGATCGCAGGAATACTCTGATACACCGGCTCATTGAATAGCTCCATCATCTGCTCCATCTCTTCATCGTCCATCTGAGTGAAGAAGTAGTCTGCAGGTTTATCCGCCAGCTTCTCCAATGAGAGCACGGTTCCACCATCTGCATAGGCTTTGTACTGTTCAGGCATAACAAATCCGAAATCCTGGTATATCAACTTGCCCAATGTGCCGCCTTCTCCCCCAAGTAATACCTCCTTATTGTAGATAACGAAGGACATGGCCGTTGTTCCCGGTTCAATATTGATGTTCAGTTCATCCCGGATCCCATTCAATTTACTTTCGAAAGTAGCAATCCATCGCTCTGCTTCCTCTTTTTTATCCATAATCTCACCCATCGTTCTCAGGGTGTTGATGACATCTGGGTCACCGCCCCAGGCTACCGTAATCGTAGGCGCAATTTTCTCATAGGTGCCGATCACTTCCGTGCTTGTATAATCAGGTACGATGATCAGATCTGGCTCTAGATCCGAGACCACTTCTACGTTCCCCGTTCCTGATCCGATATCCGGTACATTAGCCATCTCTTCCGGGTACAGATCCAGTGTTTCCTTGTTGGCACCCGCCGGCTTCATTCCGAGTGGCAGCAAATACCCCCCATATGTGATCACAACCGGTTTGGCTGATTGGGCTGGAATCTCAACCGTTCTCCCCGATGCGTCGGTATACATTTTGGTTGCAGGCAGTGAAGCATCTTCATTTGCTGTTGACTGTGGATCAGCTCCTCCCCCGCAAGCTGCTAATAGCAGGGATAAACTAAATAATAAACTGACCGCCAAAGTAGGCTTAAAACGAACATTCAAGTCATTCACGCTCCAAGTGTTGTATTGATAATGATTATCGTTATTATCAATATAGCGTTGTGTGAGTTCTCCAGCAATGAACGATTCAGACTTCTTATTAGTACGATTTGAACCTTTAAACAGATGACTGTGCATTTTATATTGAGCAGGAGTTTCTCCCATCATTCGTTTGAAGATTCGGCTAAAGTAGTACAAATCTTTATATCCAACGCTCTCAGCCACATCACGAATCTGAGCCTCTGTCTCTGTTAGCAATACTTTGGCTTGGTTCATCCGGGTTTGGATGACGTATTCCATCGGACTGCAACCGAATTTTCGCTTGAATACCCGTGCCAGATAATGACTGCTGTAATGAAATTGGGCCGCCATATCCTCCATGGACACGGGATGTGCGTAGTGCTCCTGAATGTATGCTGCAATCTGCTCGGCTAATTCTGGAGGATCAGCTATCTGATCACTCGCCTGCTTCCATTGACGAAACTGTTCGTATACAAACTGATACAACAGTCCTGTAACCTGCAACCTGTCCAATTCTTCGCTGCTTGCCCAGCATTCATGCATTCTCTCCATTATGGGAATTAGCAACAGCGGATATGTTGCTGCAAAATAATACTGCTGCGGGGAAAATTCATACTCTTGTTGTACGTTTTCTACTCTCGACGGGTCGGTACCAGTGGAGCTTGGCTGGGGTTTATATAAAATAAGATAATATTCCAAGGGGAGATCCAGACAATGGATATGTATAGTTGTGCCTTTGCCAACATGCAGAACCTGCGTCTGGTTGGACCTGAGCTTTTCTTTACCCAAATGAACAATGGCTTCTCCTCTGACCATCAGCAAAAAAGCATGGGCTGGCAAAACATACGGCTTAATTGCCTGTCCCGGCTTCAAGACCAGATGACGAATGTCCATGAGCTTCACCTGATTTTTATTCCACCACTTAATGGCTTCTGACCATTCTTTCATTACAAACCACCTCAAAGCCGATCATTAGACGAGGGGCATTCCCTAGCCCGATTTTCTCCTTAACATACAAGAGTGGTCCTCATTTTGTCCAGTTCACCTGAATTCCAGCATCCTTCACTAATCGTAAATTTTACATATAGTTAACCCATTTCATACGTTAGTTTAGCAATTGTTGTATACACTTGGTTTGGGATACCAACTATACATATATTCTAGGAGGATGCATTCATGTTAAACCGGTTTAATGTCCGTGCAGCCAAAATGATGCTCGCGGTGACAACAATTGTTACGGCTACACTCGGAGGAAGCAGTGCAGCGTGGGCTGTGGAAGATACCACCTCAACGACATCTGCATCACCGATTAAAAATGTGATTATTCTGATTCCTGACGGTATGGCTAACGATGCTACCGCTCTGGCTCGTTGGTATAAGGGCTCGTCCCTGACACTGGACTCCATGGCAAGCGGCATGGTTCGGACTCACTCCGCCGATGCGCCGATTGCCGACTCAGCTCCTGCCGGAACCGCTTTTGCAACAGGTTATAAATCTCATACCGGATTTGTTGGTGTACTGCCGGACAAGGCTACGATGCCAGGGCAAAAGGCGATTGCTCCTGGAGACGAAAGAAAACCTGTTGCTTCCGTACTGGAAGCATCCAAACTGGCGGGTAAAGCAACTGGCATTGTCGCTACATCCGAGATTATGCACGCCACACCAGCGGATTTCTCCTCTCACTATCCGGACCGTAAAAACTATGATGCACTCAGCAAACAGCAAGTCTATAATGGCATGGATGTTGTGTTGGGTGGAGGTAGCAAATATCTTGAGCCAGCCGGACGTAAAGACGGTGAGAATCTGATTTCGTCCATCAAGGCACTGGGTTACGATTACGTCACTACACCAGCTGCAATGAAAGCATCCGATTCGAACAAGCTATGGGGTATGTTCGCGCCAGCGGGCATGGCTTATAATATGGACCGTGATCTTGCAAAACAGCCAAGCCTTGCCGAGATGACATCCAAAGCCATTGAAGTTCTGTCCAAAGACAAAGACGGCTTTTTCCTGATGGTCGAAGGCAGTAAAGTGGACTGGGCAGCTCACGCCAATGATCCGATTGGCATTATCAGTGACGTGCTGGCTTTTGATGATGCCGTAAAGGTAGCCATGGATTTTGCCAAAGCCGATGGAGAGACTGCCGTTGTGGCTGTTACGGACCATGGTAATGGTGGACTCACCATTGGTAACAACGCAACTAGCGGCACATACGATAAAGAGCCGTTATCCACATTTATCGGACCTTTGAAAAAGGCCAAACTGACAGGCGAGGGCGTTGAAGCGAAGCTGAATGCCAAGCGTACAAACATCAAAGCAGTGATGAAACAATACTATGGCATTACCGACCTGACTTCCGAAGAGATTGCCACCATTAAAGCGGCCGAGCCAGGCAGTCTTAACTATGCAATCGGTCCAATGATCAGCAAACGTGCAGGGATTGGCTGGACAACCGGTGGTCATACAGGTGGAGATGTTGTGCTGTACACGTATGCTCCGAACAATGACCGTCCATTCGGTGTAATCGACAACACGGATGTAGCAAAGTATATGGCACGTGTACTGGATCTGGATCTCGACAGCGTGAGCAAACAATTGTTTGTACCTGCCAAACAAGCATTTACGGCCAAAGGCGCGACGTACAAACTGGACCTGACGGACGCCAAAAATCCGAAGATCCTCGTTACAAAAGGCAACACCAAACTGGAACTGCAAATCTACAAAAATATTGCACTGGTGAACGGCAAAAAGACAACTTTGGAGGGTGTCATTGTGTATAACGGTGTAGAGGCATTTGTACCCCAGACGGCCGTTGATCTGATTCAATAATTCGTTAGAACTACTGGAACCACAAGGAGATTACACCATCTGGCTGCCGAATATTTCGGCAGCTATTTTATTGTTTACTGATAAGGAGTAGGTTCCTGCTAACACCTATCGTATAATGAACGTAACAAAAATACATACCATGCAAGAAAAAGGAGAGATTCACCCATGTTGATCAAATTAAACTGGATCACGCTGAGGGTCAGTAATTTGGAAGCTTCACTCGGGTTCTACCACGACATGCTTGGACTTCCAATTCAGCGCAGATTCGAAAGCCGTGGACGGCAGATTGCAATGCTCGGCATGGAGAATGAAGCCAAGCTGGAACTGATTGAGGGCAGTGAATCCATTCTTAAACCAGAGGCTGGCGTGTCGATCGGTTATGAGGTGAACTCGCTGGATGAAGCCATGGAAAGACTGGCAGAGCTGAATATTCCGATCGTGCGTGGCCCCATCCAGCCCAATCCGCATCTGCGGTTTATTTACATTACAGATCCAGATGGCTTCGAGGTGCAACTCTCAGAGCATGTCTAATTAGGCGAGTGTAACTAAGCACTAAGTGTACGTATCAGGATGATCAGTTGTGTGTGCAAGTGTGCAGTCAAATCAGATGCAAGCTCACACCTACATCGGGCAGCGCAAGCACGTTTTTTGTCTGTTTACAACTTCATGCGGCGCATCAGCGGCACGCCTACGCGATTCAACAACCGATCAAGCAGCAGCCAGCACCAGCGTCTGCTCCACGGAAGATGGCGCTCATACACAGCGGAATATTCAAAATCCGCCACAGCACCGCGATTGCGTTTGAACTGCGCAGCCCCGGCGCTCTCATGTAACAGATGCCCGTTTTCGCGAGCCTGTCCGATCAGACAAGCTGATAACATGCGGTATAGTCCGACGGATTGGGGCACCGCTGTGTCGTAACCAAACAACGGCGTTGTCATGATTCCATTTCGGCAGAAATAACCCATCACCGCGTCCAGGCACCCTTCCTTCCGCAGTCCATAGAGTCTGAGTGTTCCTGATGCCAACGCAGCAGCAATGAACCGCTCAGTGAATTGCGGATTGTGATAGGAGTACTTTTCAAGGTATAACAGCTTGTACAATTCCACAATTCGCGGAATATCTGCATCCGTCATATCTAATTCGGAAACGAATTCGTATCCATGCTTGCCCAATAATTCGTAATCCCGCTTCAACAGCCAACGTGACTTCGAGTTGCCAAAATTCGGATCATGCGCATGGTACAGGTAGATTTGTCGGCTCGGAATTAGTCGACACCCCACTTCCGTTAGCCTCACCGTCAGATCGGGATGAAGTCCAGGGCACAAAGAGCGAAACACAATGACATGTTCAGGGTATCGCTCTTGTACCGCTGTAAGCAAACATTCTGCTTGTTCACCGGACATGGCTGGATACAGATTGGTGGACAACAACCAGTTGTTCACATGCACAACTTTGTTGATTTGCGATTGCTTCATTCCCCAACCTATTAGACTGAGCAGCACAGAAAGACCTTTTTCCAACACAGGCTTCTGCAACATGGTCAATTCTTGCTTGGCGTAACTCACATAATGCGTATATGGCGAACAAACGTAAGCATTATCATACTCTGTATCATTCACCGTCAACGGAATAACGAGATCATCAATCCGGGCGAGCAACAATGTCGTTTCCACGTTGGACATAAAGCTTCGGGTCCCGTCCAGCATCATAGGTTCCAGATAGGCTCTGGCATATCTTCCATCCTCCGTATCGGGCCAGTCCATGCCTTCGAACGATTGCTGATCATACAGCTGCACGCGTGCAGTTCGATTATCATTCCTAACTTCATATGTACGGTCATCGTAGGCCG
Source organism: Paenibacillus sp. FSL H7-689 (assembly GCF_000517905.1). Taxonomy (NCBI): domain Bacteria; kingdom Bacillati; phylum Bacillota; class Bacilli; order Caryophanales; family Paenibacillaceae; genus Paenibacillus; species Paenibacillus sp. FSL H7-689. The sequence continues at coordinate 316,360 of NZ_ASPU01000066.1, read as the reverse complement.
AGCTGTCTTTCATTCCTTTATTCTTCAACCTTTTACTCCCCCATGAGGTAACATCTTCTTTTAACTACCATTTACATTGTTAGTTCTACTCTCTTCATACTCTATACAACACACTGTATAGGAAAAAAATGTCGGCATCAAGCTGTTTGGAAGATGAAAAAAAAGCCCGTCCAGTACGCTAAATACGCACCGACAGGCTCTCAACTATTAATTATTAATTTTTGTTCTCAACGGAAGAAACCTGATGATCCGAGACTAACTCATTCAGGTCTACAATCAGTTGCTCCAATTCTCCAAAGCTCTCTACCATCTTCTGTGTCAGGTTACGTTGTTCTTCCATGCTCGCCAGAATCTCTTCTGTCGCTGAACTGGATTGCTCCGTTACACTCGAAATCTCGGAAACTTCATTCACAACTCTGGTGGAAGATTCCTTCATTGTAGCCGAACTAGTCTCGATATCTGTCGCTTGATTCAACACATGCTGAGAGTTGCTGTTGATCGTACGGAATACTTCCTCTGCTGTATGGACGCTATCTCTTCCTTGTTGTAACGATAGACGAATACGTTCGAATCGATCTGTCAGTGCCTGCGTCTGTCCTTTTAATCGAGACAGGATGGTTCCGATATCACTTGCGGACTGACCCGAGTTCTCTGCCAACTTGCGAACTTCCTCTGATACAACAGCAAACCCGCGTCCATGCTCACCCGCACGAGCGGCTTCAATGGCTGCATTAAGCGCGAGAAGGTTGGTCTGACTCGCAATATCCGCTATGCTGTTCAGCATAAGCGTCATGGATTCACTTTCCTCGTTGAACTTTCGCATGTCATTTGCAGTTGTATTGATCGTTTCATATAGATCTTGCATCTGGATGTTTAGCTGGTCCATCTGTGTGCTTCCAGTTTGCGTGCTCGTTGCCATACTTGCGGACAACTCTTTCATCTGCTGGGAATAGGACGCAACGTCCTTGATATGCTGATCCGACACAGATAAGGATTCCGAGATCTCGGCTACACTGGTCGCCTGGAACTCAACACCTTTTGCAACCTCACTGAACCCAAGCGTCACCTCATTGGTGATGGAGCCAGTCGCATTCACTTTTTCCTTCAATTGATCTGTATAACGTGATAAACCTTCGACCGATTCCTTCACACGCTCCAGCATGGTTTCCACTCTTTGTTTAGAGTGCTCCACCTCATTCTGGCGCACTTCACTTTCATGGAAGAGCCTTTGATTCAGCTGTGAGACCAGCATCAGAATGGCCCCCGTGAGAGCGAATAGTCCCACATTAACGATATTACCTATTAGCTCAACAGAGTCAACGGTATTCATAACAAATAACTGAAGAACACTGTTGACTAGTAATACCGAAAATCCAACCACAAAAAATTTCTTGTTAGGAAATAACAGTAGAACTGCCGTTATAACCAAACTTAAGGCAAAATTGACCGTTCCCCAACCGACATAGACTCCACATATTGTAAGTAATACAGTAATCAGCCATGGAATGAGATGAATATGTTTCTTTTTCGCATTAGCGTATGTAATCCAAACTACAAAGACTAGAGCTACTCCATTGGACACAAGTAACTTCGGCATCGTAAAGGCCAGCCCCATACCAATGGCAATAATAATCCACAAAATGATACCGATTAATTTGTTCCTTTTCCAAATAATTTCGTCCATACGATCCATGTATACCCCGTCCTTTTAAGTAGGTTAAATGTGAGTTGTAGGGCCTTTCTGTACTACATCTAGTAGTCTTTGGTCCTGCTTATGTGCAAATCGCAAATACGCAGCGCCTTAGCATAGTACATATTAACTTCATAAGTATGAAACCAGCGCTACTTTATGTATATCGGTATTCAACATTTAAAATGAATATGAAATATAAAATGATATGTAAGCATATCATTTTACAAATAAAAAAGGTCTGTCTCATGCGTTATGGCGCACAAGACAGGCCTTTGGGTCGTGAAAGGATGTGCAGCAACTATTACTTTCCGAATACAAGTGTCGTATTAGAGGAGCCTGCATACTTGGTGACGAACTCACGCGCGTAGCTGGCACTTTCTACCTGATAACTGTAATTGGAGCTTGGTCTCCAGTTCGTTTTAGGAGAAGTCGGACTATTAAGCGCTGGTGTACTTCCCGTATCCGTAAACTCACCTTTTCCCTTGTCATCCAGGATGCCACCCTTTTCAGCGCCAGCACCAAAGTAGTTGTTTTCGGAATAAATCCGTGCTTTTTCACCAATTGTGATGGCCTGGTTAAAGTTATTTGCATAGTTGTTTTTGAGATGGAAGTAACCATATCTTAAAAGTCCAGGACCACGTACATATAAGTTTTCGAAGTAATTGTTGGACATTGTCACATGAGGTACCCCATTGTAACTGCTGTTACCATCATTCGGATGACCGAGGATAACGCCATACTTATGGTTAGCAAATTTGGAATTGCTAATCGTAATATAATCGGCGCGATCACCAATATACAGAAGTTTGTCCAAATCACTACCACCAGAGCTGTAGCTGTGACCAGCAAACGTCACATGATCAATCCAGTAATTGGAGCCTGAAGTGATATACATCTGGATATCATCATTGGCATTAATATTGGAAGCGTGTTCAAAAGTCAGATTCTGAAAGATCACATTGCTTGAACTGCTTGTGGATCTGAAATGAATATTCGTTAATGTATGTTTGCCAAAGGAACCTACAAGTGTCTTGTTCGCTCCGAATTCAACCTTTTGCAGCGTGGAGGAAGAAATATTCTGTTCAACGACGACAATCTTAGCTGTAGAGCCCGCCATATGTGTTCTCAAATCATTGAGATTACTAACGTAAACCACCTGACCGTTCTTGCCACCTGTCGTAGCCGACTTGGATACACCATTTTCATTCTTGGCACTGCCTGCAAAACCAGTCAACCCGTTCGTACCTGTGTTTGGATAACTGGCCGCACCATATGTAGACGGGGCTGTGGAGACAGTTAACAACAATAGAGTTACAGCGAGTAAAAGCATCGAAAATTTCTTCAAAATTTCACCATCCTTTATAATATTATCCTCAAAGACAACTCGATTATATCGTGTAACTTTGGCTGTGACAATACAAAAATTGCAAAAAGACAACAATTATCACTTTTATGCAACAGCAGATCAGATATAGTGAAAAAACGTAAAACCAGGCCATTTTTTTACACAAAATAGAGCCGCTAATTAGCGGCTCTATTAACGAGTACTATGTGATCCAACTTGGAACTGATCCACCCTTGGATCAGTTCCTAAAGCCTCTGACGAAAAACCATTCGCTTGCGGATAATAATATGTCACGACTTCTGATAGCTGCGGCGGAAGGCGCCAGGTGTGATTCGTTCCAGCTTCTTGAAGATGGCTCCATAATAGCTGGTCGATTCGAAACCGACTTGACGAGCGATATCCTCCATCCCGCGTTGCACATTATCGAGCAGCAGTTCCTTGCTTTTGTTGACTCTTACCTGATTAACATAGCTGATGGGACGAATACCTGTCGTTTTCTTAAACAAATGACAGAAATATTCTGGTGTGACACAGATCAATCCAGCCAGCGTTGGCAAAGTGATCTCTTCAGCATAATGCTGTTCAATATAGTCCAGAACCGGTTTTAATCGCTCATACTGCTGCCCGACCGTATCGCTGCCCTCAACAGATACGCGTTGAATAATCTCTGTCAATAAGGTATAGAGAATGGCGGAGCAGGCGTAATTGCTTAATGTCTGCTCTTGTGGTGTTAAGGCAGCTTGCAGCAACTCCCGCATTCGGGATAGAAGGTATTCAGGTTGTGCAAGCGTGTATACGCATGTGTCGACAATGCCAACGGTTTCAAACAAGCTTGCTGACCCGTTGCCATCGAAAATGATCCAGTCGACTTCCCAACTGTCGGATAGCGCATAGTATTCGTGCTTCTGTCCAGGGAATAACAGCATGCCCATACCTGGCTTGACGATATGTTCCGTTTCACTGAGCTTGAGCTTACCCACACCGCTGCGGCATTGTATCCACTGATAATCCTCAATGCCTTGGTCTCGGCGTATATGCTCCTGTTCATGATGCAGGCCGATGCCAAGTAAATAAAAAGGGAGCAGCTTGTCTCGGGAAGATAACACCGGAAAATTACGATTGGGATGAGGCATACGGCTAACTCTCCTAATCTTAATATTGTTATATCATATTAATTATTTAAGATATTCACTCGAATTAATATAACATATAATCGCAATATATTGATAAATAAAGGAGATCACAGGATGACAATTAAGATCGGAATTGATTATTATCCAGAGCAATGGACCCCGGAGTTATGGGAGAAAGATGCCATACTTATGCAACAGACAGGGGTTGCAGTTGTGCGAATGGCGGAGTTCGCCTGGAGCCGAATGGAACCGACTGAGGGTAATTATCAGTTTGAATGGCTGGATGCGGCCATAGAAGTATTCGCTTCGAGTGGTATGGAAATTGTGTTATGCACTCCCACCAATACCCCGCCAAACTGGATGACAACCCGTTATCCGGATGTGCTACCCATGGATGAACAACGCCACATCATTCGGCCAGGTGTGCGTGGACATCGTTGCAACAACAGCCCTTCCTTGAGAATGCTGGGCTCCAAATTTGTGGAAGCGATATCACAGCGCTACGCTAAGCATCCCGCCGTTATTGGCTGGCAAATCGATAACGAGATGCACTACCAGGAATGCCATTGTGATACATGTAATCGTTCGTTTGTCGCTTGGCTGCAAAAGCGTTATTCCAATCTGGAGGAGTTGAACCGGGAGTGGGGTACGGTCGTCTGGAGTGGTGAGTACAGCAGCTGGGCTGAGGTAACAACGCCACTCGGTGCCAGCAAACCGATGAATCCTTCCTATCTTCTGGAGTACAAGCGATTTTGTTCTGACAGCGTAGGCTATCTGCTGGGATGGCAGCTTGAGATTTTACGCCGTAACTGTCCAGGCCAATTTGTGACGCATAACATGTGGCAATATCCGAATAGCCTGGACTATTATGATATGCACAACGAATTGGACTTCGTCTCTGTTGATTATTATCCGAATGAGCTGTATCGCGATTATGGCGATCGGTTTCCGAGGAACGGAGCGCTTACGCTGGACTTGGTTCGCGGCATCAAACGCCGGAATTTCTGGGTAATGGAACAACTCAGCGGGGCACAGGGCGCCTGGATGCCGATTCAGCGCACGCCCTATCCTGGACTGATCCGAGCTCGCTCCTGGCAGACAATCGCTCGCGGTGCGGATATGGTTGTCCATTTTCGCTGGCGGAGTGCTACCGTCGGAGCGGAACAGTTCTGGCATGGGCTGATCGACCACAGCAATGTTCCTGGACGCAGGTTCAGGGAGTTCGCGGAACTTACTCGCGAGGTGAACCAGTTAGGAGAACTCTTGGCCGACTCAACCATTGTTACCCAGGTTGCTATTCTGCATTCGCATGATCAGCACACAGCGCTTTCCCTTCAGCCGCAGGCGGAAGGGGGAATGCACTACTTAGACAACTTGTCCTCTATGCATAATGCATTTCTGAAAATGGGCGTCGGTACAGACGTTATCAACTGGACTGAGGAGCTCGATGGGTACAAGCTGGTCATTGTCCCTTCCCTCTTCCTGTTAAGTGAAGAAGTAGCACAGCGGCTGGAGCGATTCGCAGCCAAGGGTGGTACGGTTGTCCTTACCAATCGGACTGGCGTGAAGAACATGAGGAATGTATGTGAGATGTTGCCTCTGCCGGGGCTACTGGGTGAAGCGGCGGGTGTTGTCGTAAGTGAATATGATGCCATCGGCAACAGTGAGCATCGGATACGGAACGCGGAGGGCAAGACATTCGCTGCGAAGCAATGGTGTGATCTACTGGAACTGCGAGGGGCAGAGCCGATCGCCTGGTATGACAACGACTTTTACGAGGGTGTACCGGCAGTTACTGTCAATAAGTTTGGTGAAGGTGAAGTGTATTATGTCGGCACTTGGCCGGAGCCATCGTATTTCTATCAGTTGTTTGAAGGCATATTGAAGGAAAAGGATTTGGCGGCCAAAATCCAGTTGCCGGAAGGTGTCGAGCTGTCGATTCGAACGAAGGGGGAGCAAAACTTCCTGTTTCTGATCAATTTGACGAATGAGCAACGAGAGATTACGCTGGACGTTCCTTATCGCAGCTTGTTGACCAGCGAGAGGTTGGATCAGAAGTTGACCCTTCCAGCTCTGGGAGTAGATATTTTAACTGTATAAGATCAGCCGTTTTCATATTTAAAAAGGGATGTCTCACAAGGCTTACGACCTTGAGGGACATCCCTTCTTTGCTTTCACTAACACCTAATCTGAATAAGAGTATTGCCAGTTAGTTCATCTTATTTGATTTTGATTTCCAGTTCATCATTCTTGGCTTCCTGCAAATCATCATAGACCTTATCTGGTTTACCACTAAGTTTTAATACCATGGACTCTGGATGGTCCAACAGATTGCTACTGAAAGAATACATCATTCCATCTTCCGATCCGCTTCCACCTACCATGGATAACTTGGTCTGCTTCCCATTACGGGAGGTCGAAATGATCTCGATAGGCCGAACAATCTCGTTGAGCGACAACTTCGTTTTGTAATCAATTTCTTGATCAGGTGCACGGACAAATTTGACCCGAGTTACCAACGGAGACACCTCCACCTCCGACAAAAAGACCTCATACCCTCCAAGAGTAAAAGTCCGATTAACGTTAATGACTTCCGTTTTGGGGATAGAAAACTTGGGATCCAGAGGGAAAGAAACATTCATTTTTTTGGAGAATTGATATTTTCGTTCCTTCTCCCCGTTGCCTGTATAATCCACCACATCTGGTACAACTGAAGACAGCTGGAATTGTAGATTCACTTGATCAGGCAATGGTTTATTTCGATTTCGATCAATTGTACTTCGACCATACACTATATGCTTATCCTTCGAAAAATACACACCGCCTGAGCTTCCGTTGTCAAGCAAATCGCCTGTCAATGCATCCGTCATCTTCATATTGACAGTCGAATACATCTCCTGCGAAGCATCCGTTTTGGCAGTATACAATACCGTTATTCTATTCTCATCTGCCATAACTGCATTCACAGTAAACGCATATATGCCCGATGTAACCGTCTGATCTACAAGTTGCACATACCCATTATTAATTGCTGATGTTATCGTGGTTTTTTCCACATCGGTTGCCAACTCACGAAAGGGTTCAAGTACTCCCCAATGGGTCACAGGCTCAGTATATGTTGCCTGCTCTTGACCATAACTCCCAAGCGGACCTAAGAGAAACCAACCCGCAGCCAGAACCGTGACCAGCACTGCCGTGATCCATTTGACACGAAAGGTCCTACCTGATCTTTTTGTTCTGGCCATCGCGAGACCACGTTGAATTGCAACAGTCGTATCCGCCGGATTCCATTGCTGTTTCTCTCTTTTCACCTGATATGCATCTGCAAGAAGTGCTTTCTCCTCCGGGTTAGTGGTCATGCCAATCCCTCCTATTCCTCATCAACTTGCGCAACTGCTGGAGCCCCTTGTGCTGCCAGGTCTTGATCGTCCCTTCCGGTTTGCCGAGGATGGAGGCAATATCCGTCAGTGTCATGTCGTTATAATATTTCAGCAATAATACATGGCGATATTTCGGTTTCACCTTTTGCAAAAGAGATTCCATAGCGATTCGATTATCGTCAACGCTAATCATCCATGATGCCGGAATACTGTCCTCCATATCCTCCTTCGCCAGAGGTGTTGCCCGCTTGCGGCGCCTCTGTTCATCGATGCAGACATAGATCAGAATCCGAATGATCCAAGACTTGAACGCCTTCTCATTGTTCAGCGTACGACGTTTGATCCAAGCTCGGCACGTCATCTCCTGTACCGCTTCCAGCGCATCTTGCTGGTTACGCAGATAACTGTAGGCAATGGAAATGAGCGTATCTTGATGTTCCATAATAGATTGCACAAATGCCGTCTCGTCTTCGGTCTGTACATAGATCCTCTGGTTCATCTCTGCTTTTGTTTCCACCCCGCATCCCTCCTTCTCTCTCTTTCTGTGGTATAAGACGGGTGAGTGAAGCAAACGGTTTTTAATATTTGTTCATCATAAAAAGCTCCGCCATCATCATGAGGGAGCTTGATTACGTAAAAATTCGGCCGCCGATATACTGAATTACGTACACGCATGAACAATCCAAGATCAACTAACTTACAAATTGCCGGTGACTTCGATCCCGTCGGCCAATTGCAGATGATTTCTCACCCAAGTGGTGAACCGATTCAAAAAAATCCGTAATTCTGGCTCTGCAACCACCTGTTGATCCAGCTCTGATAAAATCCCCACCCACACTTCCTTCGTAATCGGATTCTCCCAGCAGGGATCAAGTGCCTTCATCTCTTCTCCAGTTCGCGGGTCAGTTAAGGGAAATGTGCGATCCAATGCGGGACGAATATAGTCAAAGTCTTCATTATATATGAACAGCATGTCTTCCATCTCTACTTCAACCGATTCTTCTATATATAAAGGGGATAAAACAAAACCCACATTCCGCTGTGGATCTTGATACTGATACATGAGCGCAGGAATTGTTCTCTTTGATTTTTTAGCCATATATGCTCCTCCTGTTTCAGGCAAATCTCTTACCGCTCAGAGTTCAAACCAGATTAAACCACCATCAACCTGTCTGGTTTCTTGCTCCATCTGATGCATCCAGCTCCGCGCCTCTTCACCCCAGATATGAAACAAACAGTAGATATACGAATCCCCATCCACAATCTCTTCTAACCCGGAAGCCTTTTCTATCCACACTTCAAGGGCTCTAGGCCAGGAAGGATCTTCACGTTTCAATACAAAGCCGTTGGCTTGGTGTTCCAAACTATACACTTCGGTAAATTTTAATGAACTTGCCAAACACTTCACGGCTTCAGGTAAAATCGCAGGCTCCGTTGTTCTAATCCCATATTCCCAGCCCATATGTACAACCTCCTTCAGACTTCGTTCGCTCCAGATTGTTGCTTTTGTTCATGCATTTGATGGATCGAACGATTCAACCACAACTCGTACCAGTCCAGAAAATGTAATCGATTCGTATTGCCCCAATACTGATCAGCATAGATTCCATTGCGGTTAGCCCGGTCATCAACCCAGATCTCTCCGTAGGAGGCTCCCTTAACAATCAGATTCATGGAGATGCCACAGCCAAAATCACTGATGCGCAGCATGCCTGCCGACCATTTTGGATCAAAATATTCATGTTCCAGCGCTTCCCATTCCTCTTCTTCCTTGCTATCATCGAACCAGTCATAGTTCCAGTTCCATGCTTCCGTGAATTGGAAAGGGTCCGAGATCGCATTCAGCTCATCATTATAACCCAGCACAGCGTATACGCCATCATCCGGGTTTTCCAGACCATAATAAGGTCCTGTACCACCCGTTCCCATATGAAGAAGCCATACCTTATAGTCCTCCGGCAACTCAATTCGCCATTTCTGTTCAAATTGCGTAATATCCTTCTGGGTCCACACAGACGCCATTTCATATTCATGGTTTTCTGCACCAAACAGCTCCAGATCCGGGTCCAGACTTCGGAGAGTGATCAACTTTTCACGCATACGTTCCAGTTGTACACTGTACATGGCCTAACTTCCCTCCTTTGCTACTCCATTACGTTTGTTCCACGGCGTACCCGCGTTGCTGTAACTCATCCAGTGAGGCTGCCACATCTCGCTCAGGACACAACTGCTTAATCAGTCTGGCGGTCACCGGTTTTCCTTCATATACATCAGCTACGGCTTCCAACGGCAGATCCGGCAAGTCATAGTACCCTTTGGCCCAATCAACGTAATCTACCGGGTTCTTCTCCAAATATCCCAGTAAAAATTCTGCGCCACCTCTGGCGTCCGCTTTGTCTTCCTCGGCCATCGCCATCTGAATCCAATTACCAACCTCCCATGGCAAGTCGTCCCCTTCCTGCCATAGGCAAAAGGTCACATCCTCCAGATCCAATGTTTCCTCCTGATCTCGCAGTACAGCCATCAACGTCTCCGGTACTTCATCGTACATGCCCGGGTAGATCTCACCATCCTCACGAGCATGCGGGCTTAAAGGTGACTCATGATCAAATCCTTTGATCAACGTGCCTGAGTTCGTAAACAAGACATGCAGATGATCACCTGCGCCGTTATTGATGCTTCCCCATGCCACACCTGGCTGAAGTTCAGCTTCATAATGATGTACGCGTAACCATTTTTCCTCCGAAAAGATGATATCCAACGCAGCGAGCATTCTCATTTGTTTACGCAGGGCATCTGCATTCATCATTGTTATCTCGTTCCATTCCTGCATATGAATCCCTCCTGTTCGTATATGTACACTATATCCGGATTAATTCATCCAGCGTGTTATTTCCCTGAATACTTGGTGTCATGACAATGGTGATCCGACTGGCTTCTCTGGAGACGATACACGCATAATTTCCCGGCTTTAACTGAAACAGAACCCCTTCACACGTCTCATCCGGCTCCAATTCACCGCCAGTGACATCATCCGCCGCTCCCAGATAGACGTGCCCAGACGGAACTTGCAGATGATACACCTTTTCCCGTTCCGCTGCGTGATCTGGATCTGAATCCTCCTCCACATCCTCCAGGCTCCATTCCACCTCATACACTCCATCCGCACCCAGATTCAAGAACAGACAATGACCTGCATTCACCTCAGCCAGCTCATCCACTGGAATGGACCACCAGTCCGAAGTATCCTCAAGCCGATGTTTTAACGCTGCCAGATCATACAGGCACAATGTTGCCGTATCTGTAACCATTTGAAATGTTCCTCTCATATTCACCCGTCCCTTCTGTCTGATCCAAGTCTGACCTCAGAAATATATTCCATCATTATATCAAGCCTGATACACGTGTAAAAGGAACCCATGGACCATCTCTGCTTGCGCAACTCTTCATTTCTCGCTCCAAATGGTCGATATAAGCATAACTGACTTTTTTTGAACCTGATGGAGGAAGCCAAGCCATGTCAATTAACAATAGAAAAGAACCCTTTCGATACACATTGAAGGAACCGATCCACTTTGAGATCTATATTCTCAGCATCAACGGGGTTAACGCGCCAGCCAAGCCCATTCAGGCTGAACTCTGTGACATCAGTCGATCCGGCTGTCAGCTGTCATTTCCGCTATCCCTTCCTGTAGAGAATAACGATATTCGGATTGGAATGAATATGCTGCTTTTTGAAGACCCTCTATATATGGAAGGCACTCTCCGCTGGGGTCAAGAAAAAAATACCTCATGGCACTATGGTGTTCAACTCGAAATGCAGGATGGGAACCAGGACCGTCTCTCTAGAGAGATGCGAATGCTTGCAGGACAAGGCAAAATTATCGTGAAATAGTTAAATAGCCTTAAAACCTGTAACAAAAACAAAAAAACAGCCCAATCAAATTGGACTGTCGCAAGATGAAACTCTTTATGCCGCTTTACTAACTGTCGCTGGTTGTTCCATTTTGGACCAGTTCACGGTTTTTTCAAGAACCAGTGAAACCAATACCCCTATGACGAGACCATTACTTATGATCGGAATGAGGTACATGGGCAAAGTTTGAAAGGCCTCCGCAGGAATATTCATGACCGCAACTCCCGTGAGGACCGGCAACGCTACACGATAGATCGTTTTAGAATTAAACGTCGTACCTTCAAGCGTTCTAAGTGCCGTGCCGAACATCTGAAGATAAGCCACGAACAAAACCGCACTGCCGACGCTTGGTGGTATTTGTGCAAAAAATGCTGTCACTGAAGGTGTAAGACCTATCACACATAACATCCCCGCTCCAATAATCAAGGCAGCACGACGCAGAATGCGAGTACTCTCCAGGAACCCGATCGATGATGCAAATAAACCAAAGGGCAGCACACCTACACAGGCTGACAACATCGTGAACAGACCCGTTAGCGCATAGGAATGCCTATACTGACGACTTGTTGTTTCTGTCCGGTATAGTTTCTCAACTGTGCTTAATGTGGTGATCGAATTCGTCATGTTCACCAGTCCCACGAAAAATGCAGTAATGACAATACCCGGTTCCCATCTGGGCGCTCCCCACGGAAACAGTTCGAGACCAGCCGGGGCCTGATTCGGCTGTCCGCTATGTTGTCCAGGAAACAATAGACTATAAGCGATCCAGCCTGCCACAATCCCAATCAGGATCGCGTAGTTCCCCAGTTTCCCCCTACCCTTTAATTGAATCCATGCCACCAAAAATGCAATGACAACGGACAATGCGGCAACAGGCAGATTGAAGCGGCCAAACTCCGTATATCCAATCATACCTTTGAAAAAATTCATGGTTAATTGAATCGTCATTAGAAACAACATGGCACTCTTCACCATGGGTGTAAACAGCTTTTGCAGCACTTGCGCCGCTCCCAGCCAGCCCAGAATCACCATCGTTAATCCCGCTAACAGAAAACCTGCAGCCAGTCCACCGCCAATACGCTCCAGACTCATACCGGCCGATGAAGCAGATACCGTCAAACTTAGCGTCAATCCCCACCATAACCCTGACGGACCATCCATAATCGCATATCGATGACCAAATACGGCTTGAAGAATACACACTGCTCCGGTAAGGATAAATGCGTGCTGCATGGAGGTAGCGATGGCATCCGGAGACAAATGAAAATTATGTCCAATGGATAGCGGAACAACAACGGTATTGGTAAACAGGAAGAAAAACCACTGTATACCTGCCAAAATCAGTGAAGATACGTCCTTCATATTCTTTTGTAAAAAATGCTCTTGATGTCTGTTCATTCGTTTGGAATATCCTTTCACTGTTCTGTATCATAAATGTATAGCCTTTTCAGACTTGGGTTAATAGTCGTTCCATCTCGGCATACCGATGCCGGCTCGCATGTGCAAGCGGTGTAATCCCGTCCCGATCCGCAATCTTTGGATCTGCACCATATTGTAAAAGCAAGGCAACAATCTGCTGGTGACGCGGCCCACCATCTCCCAAAATGACCGCTTCCAGCAAGGCTGTCCACCCCAGGTTGTTGATATGGTTCACATCCACATCACTGCGTGTCAGCAGAAGCTCCACAATGTCCACATGGCCCCGATCCGCTGCTGGGATAAGAGCTGTGCCGCCAAAACGATTTGTTAACCTCGTATCTGCACCTGCTGTAATCGCCAATTCGACCATGTCATACATACCCTCAGCACTCGCGTATAACAGCAGGTTGTCCAATCGTGCATCCCGAAGATTAATGTCGGCTCCGGCGTCCACTAACATCCTTGCCGTGTCTATCTTGTTACCGTGCACCGCTGCCAGCAGAGGTGTCCGCCCCAATGTATCCCGTTCGTTCAACCGGTTACCCTGTTGTGTGATAAATCGAATGACCTCATCGGTATGGCCCGCTTGAGCAGCATCATGTATTGTTCTAACCACGTTGTTTTATCCTCCAATTCAAGGTCTTTCTCATGCAGTAATATTCATATAGAAACCAAACCCTGTTAGTCAGGTATGCAAATCTAATGTATGGTAACATAAGATCGTAGTATATTAAAAATACATGTTTTGTTGCCTTTCCATACGAATTACATATACATTGCAGGCGAAGGAGAACAACCACTTGGATATCAAACAATGTCGCTATTTCATTGCCATTGCTGAGGAGAAACAGATTACAGCAGCAGCTCGAAGACTTCACATGGCTCAGCCACCCCTAAGCCAGCAGCTTAAGTTAATGGAAGAAGAGCTTGGCGTGATTCTATTTGAACGCAAAGGACGTATGATGGAACTAACGCAGGCGGGTCGCAGCTTCTATGATTATGCGGTTACCTTGACCAAATATATGGAGGAAGCTGTAATGGAGATGCAAAGTTTCCGTCACGGCATACGGGGCAAACTCGCCATCGGCATCAATACCATATCGGATCGCCTGATCCCGCAAGCACTGCAACAGTTTCGCACCACCCACCCACAGGTTACCTATAAAATTCAACAAAATGAATCTGCGCAATTATGCCGATTGCTGGAAGATGGCAAAGTTGAACTTGCCTGTGTACGCATGCCTGTCCAGACTGAACGTTATGAGGTGCTGCATCTGCCACAGGAGCCGCTCTTCTATATTTCTTCGATACCACTAGAAAGGCCGACAGAGATGGGACCAGGAGCGGAGATGGGGACTTATTTTGAGCAGCTTACAGGTATCCCTCTACTGCTTCCAAGCACAGAAGGACTCGGTATGTTCGAGCTAATTTTGGACAAGTTTCGGGAGCATCAGGTTACCCCCTCCATCATGGGTGAGTGCTCAGACATTAATATGTTACTCGAGCTGGTCCGACTCGGCTTCGCCAGTTCCATCGTGCCTCACACGGTACTACACCTATATCACGAGCACCCATTCCACGTATATCGCATCCAGGATCAGCATTCCACGGTCGGTTCGGCGCTGGTCTGGCTGCAGAACCGTTATCTGTCCAAGCCTGCACAACACTTTGTGCAACTGGTGCAGGGTATGCTTCCCGTGTAAAAGGCTATAAGCAAAAAAAACAGCAGCTTTACCGGATTACATTCCAGTGAAGCTGCTGTTTCATTTTTATGGTTAAGCTTTAGCTGTGAACAACAAGTCTTTTTCTTTGATCGTAGTGCGACCAGCAGACTCAATCGACTCATACTGATGCATATTTGTAATAATGACTGGTGTAATCGTTGTGTAACCGGCTTTTTCGATCTGTTCCCGGTCAAACTCCATCAGTACATCACCTACAGCAACCTTCGCACCTGCTTGAACTTTAGGAGAGAAGAATTGACCTTTCAGCTTCACGGTATCAATCCCGATATGAATCAACATCTCTGCGCCTGTATCACTTACCAGACCAATGGCATGTCCACTCTTCGATAACGAGAACACGGTTCCGTTGATCGGAGATACGACGCGACCTTCAGATGGTTGAATCGCGAATCCTTTACCCATAATCTCTTCAGAGAACGCAGGGTCTGGCACTTCGCTCAGCGGTTTAACTTCACCTGTGATCGGGCTGAATACTTGCTCATCTTGTGCTTTTGCTTCTTCAGTTACAGCAACAGAAGTTGTTGCTGCTGGTGTTGCCGGCTCAGCTGCTGGTGCAGCTACTGGCTCCGATGCATTTTCTTCTTGGAAGCCCAAGATATACGTAATGATTGCTGCCGCTACGATGGCAATCAAACCACCAACCAAAGCATAAATCAATGTGCTAATTGCTGGACTGACAAATGCCGCAATACTCGGCAGACCTGCAAGTCCTGTAATAACATACGATTTAACATTGAAGATTCCCATGAATGCACCAGCAATAGCACCCCCGCTGAGAGCTGCGATAAATGGTTTTTTGAACTTCATGTTGATACCATACATCGCTGGTTCCGTGATCCCCATAATAGCCGTAAGACCTGTGGAATAGGCCAGGGATTTGGTTTTGCTATTTCTCGATCTGAGACCTACACCAAATGCTGCACCACCTTGTGCCAAGTTAGCTGCAAACATCAGTGGAATAATAAAGTCGTAACCCAGTGTTGTCATTGAACCAACAACGATTGGCAGCAACGCATAGTGCATACCTGTAATGATCAGCAGTGACATCGTACCACCAATCAGGATACTTGCGAAGATGGACATGTTATCGAACAACCATGAAATACCACCGGACAAACCATTACCAAGAACCGTACCCAATGGACCTACTGTCATCAACGTCAGTGGAACCATAATTAACAAGGTAACTGTTGGAACAATGAGTAACTTAAGTGAAGCATGTATAACACGATCAACGGCTTTCTCTACATATGAAGCAATCCAAACGGCCAGAACAATTGGAATAACTGTAGAAGAATACGTTGCCGCTATGACTGTAATCCCCATAAAGGATGAGTTATGACCATCGGCCAGCAATGCTGTAATGGTCGGGTGCATAATGCCCGCAGCAAGCGCCGCGGCAATATACATATTACTACCCAGCTTACGTGCAGCACTGATCGCCAGAATGATTGGCAGGAAGTAGAAGGCACCGTCACCAATTGCCGACAAAATGATATAGGTTGAACTAGTATTGGACAACCATCCAAGTGCGACAAGGATAGCCACGATCCCTTTGATCATACCAGCACCTGTAATCGCAGGCAGGATTGGTGTAAACATACCTGAGATGAAGTCGAACAACGCACTTATCGGATTTCTCTTTTTCTTTTCTCCAGTTGAAGCGCTTGAGGTTGCATTATCTGCGTTTGGTGATTTGGACATGTTGCCAACGAGTGCGTTATACACGATAGGCACATCGTTACCGATGATAACCTGGAACTGTCCACCGTTCTCCATAACGCCCATAACGCCTGGTGTATTTTTTAGCGTCGCTTTGTCCGCTTTTTGGTTGTCATTCAGGTTAAATCTGAGTCTTGTCATACAGTGTGTGACTTGATCGATATTCTCTTCCCCACCAACAAGCTTCAAAATGTCCTTGGACAATTGTTGTTTATCCATTGTGTTTTGCTCCTTTTATGTGTAATGAAGGTTAAAAAAAAACCTAAACACTGAATAATGACAAAGCAGAAAAGCTTATCATTATTCAACGTTTAGGTTTTGCCTTTTTAGCAGTAACAATCCCAACTTTATTCAATTGTTTGTTCATTTCTGACAATCCGTTCAATATGAATGGTAAGATACAGTATTTCTTCCTTGGACAATACCCGATTATAGATCTTACGCGTATAGTCACTGATCCTTACTGCACATGCATGTGCTTCCGGATACTGCTTGCTCACCAAGTCATGAAGCGGATTATCTACTTCTTTATCTTCAATCGCCGTTCCTTGCAACACACGTTGGGCAAAGAACTTCAGATGAGTTAAAAACCGATAATAACTCAATGAATCTTCATCAAGTTCAATCACAAAGCTACGTCTTACGATGTTAAGTATGTCCTTAACGATGTTCGTAATACTGATCGTTTCCCTCATCTCACCGTTCATCTGGGCATTAACCAGATGCATTGCAATGAATGCGCATTCGTCTTCGGGTAGCAGGACACCTAATGTTTCCTCAATAATCTGTAGCGCCTTGAGTCCAATGGCATATTCCTTCCGGTACATGCGCTTGATCTCCCAGAACAATGCGTTACGGATCTGCAATCCTTGACGATGTCGATCAATGGCAAAATGAATATGATCCGTCAGTGAAATGTAGATGCTTTCATGCAGCTTCTCACCTAACACCGTCTCGGCATAACGGATAATCTCATCCGAGCACTCGACATATTCAACCGGGATATCAGACAGAAGTGTTTTAAGTTTCTGTGATACTTCCTTACTTTCAAGCGAGAATATTTTTTCGACGAGACTCTCGTCAATCGATTCACCAGTATGCTTTTTGAAGGCAATTCCACGTCCCATAACGACCAGTTCGTTTCCTCCCGGATCAATTACGGTAACTACGTTGTTGTTCAGCACCTTCTCAATTTTCATTTCTTCACATCACCTTGCACCGTCAAAGTAGTAAAAGGCAAAACCAAAGCAGGTCACGAAATATGCCCCGCTTCTGGTTTTGCCTGATTGAACAGTAACAATCCAGTATTCATTAGCCTTAGGCCCATCTTACCATATAATTATCCATATGACAATGTTTTTGTGAAAGCGGTTAATGTGCGTTAATGTGACATCAGAAGGTGCTTGCACAACTATGCTTATAGAACTAGTATTTACTCGTTGTTGTTCTTAAGACTTGCGCCATTTGTACTAATAACTTCCTTGTACCAATGGAATGATTTTTTCTTGTAACGATCCAATGTTCCTGAACCGTCATTGTTGCGGTCTACATAGATGAAACCATAACGTTTCTTCATCTCTGCTGTTGAAGCACTTACCAGGTCAATACAGCCCCATGACGTATAACCCATCACTTCTACGCCATCCTCAAGAGCTTCGCCAACCTGTACCAGATGGTCATTCAAGTATTGAATACGGTAATCATCGTTCACCGTTTTATTGCCATTTTCGTCCGTAATCAGCTCATCGACTGCGCCCAGACCATTTTCGACAATAAACAATGGTTTTTGATAACGGTCCCAGTATTTGTTCAAGGTTACGCGCAGTCCTTGCGGATCGATCTGCCAGCCCCACTCACTCGCTTTCAGATAAGGGTTTTGCACACCTGCGAACAGGTTTCCTTTGCCTTCGATACGTTTCTCGGGATCACCAGTCTCACAGATACTTACATAATAACTGAACGAGATAAAGTCTACGGTATGCTTCAGAATTTCAGCATCGCCATCTTCAAACTTAATATTGATATTATTCGCTTTGAAATAACGATTAATGTATTTCGGATAATAACCACGTGCATGGATATCAGCAAAGATATCATTGCGCTGTTCCGCATGCATCGCTGCAACCACATCATCCGGGTTTGGAGTCAACGGATAGGTAGGCATGCTCAGTACCATACAGCCGATTTTGGCTTCAGGCATAATTTCATGACCCAGTTTCACAGCTAACGCACTGGCTACCAATTCATGATGGATCGCTTGGTACAGATCCTGTTTGGACAGTTCAGCTTTTGGCGTATAGATGCCGCCACTCATGAATGGTTCCTCCAGGATGGAGTTGATTTCATTGAATGTCAGCCAGTATTTAACTTTGCCTTTGAAACGGTTGAACAGCACTGTTACATAACGCTCGTAGAAATCGATCATTTTACGGTTAACCCAGCCATCATATGTTTTGGACAAATGCAGCGGTGTCTCATAGTGAGAGATCGTTACGAGTGGTTCAATCCCGTATTTGTGGCACTCATCGAACAGGTCATCATAGAATTGCAGACCTTTCTCATTTGGCTCCAATTCATCACCTTTAGGGAAAATACGGGACCAAGCGATAGATGTACGGAACACTTTGAAGCCCATTTCAGCAAACAGTTTAACATCCTCTTTGTAGCGGTTGTAGAAATCGATACCGATCAGTTTCAGGTTATCTTCTGTAGGTGCTTCCGTTCTAGGCGTTGTAATCCCGTGTGGCATTACATCTTGAACAGACAGACCTTTGCCATCTGTATTATAAGCTCCTTCAAGTTGGTTGGCTGCTACAGCGCCGCCCCATAGGAAGTCTTTCGGAAATGGTGTAGTCATATCAATCATTCCTCTCATTATTTATCATTATAAAGTTGGTTATTGAACTTAGTTTGTTGGCAATTGTTCCAATCGTTGCAGAATCAGCTCCAGCTGAGCACCTGTAACCGACTTCGATGAATCAAATTGATCTTTGGACATACCGGACATAATACCGGCTTTGGCACTATTTTGAACGGCTTCATAAGCCCAATGCTTATCATTCAAATCCCTGAACAATACTACAGTTGACTCGTCTGCAGCATTCCAGCCGCTACTCGTCAAAATATGGTCTACGATCACTGCCATCTGTGCACGTGTTACTTCCTCTCCCGAGGCAAATATCTGATTGCTGACACCTTTCATCAACCCTGCCTTGGTCACTGTTGCAATGGCCTGACGAGCCCATTCAGGAGCAGAATCTGTGTAAGGGTAAGCAGATTCGGATACTTCAGGAAGATTTAACTTGTCGGCAAGCACGAGGGCGATCTGCGCTCTTGTCACAGGCTCAGTTGGTTTTGTTCCATGTTCTATGTTACCTCCATCCTGTTCCCCTGAAGTACCTTTGCTTAGTTGGAACAGGTCGGCAAGTACTTCCTTGTTGTCAAAAGCCGGTACCCATGACCAATGCTTCATGCCACCGTACAGTCTTTGGCTATCCATGTATGCATCGTCATACAGCGTCATATTGACATGCTTGGCTCCAAGCTCAGTCAAAGCCTGATAAGCCAAAGAGCTTGTCCGGCTGTCAGTGGTTGGATCATTTTTGGCATGCATAATCCATACTGGGACATCCACAATATCTTTCAGTTCTTTTTTGAATGCTTCAACAGATCCGGTGTAATCCGCTACCGTATCCTTGGCCGCTACAATAATCGCTCCAGCAAACAGATCGGGATATTGTGTCAAGAAACGGAAGGCACCACCACCGCCACTGGAAACACCAGACAGATAGATCCGATTCGGATCAACTTCACCTTCAGCAACCAGCTTCTGAATCAACTCATACTGCGCCACGAAGTACGCCTGCATCTGGGCCAGTTGCTCCGGGTTATCATAGATTTTGAAGCTGTAATTCTCAGGATATTGTACGGCAAGCACGGAAGTATCATACCCCGATTCCGTCCAGACTACTGCTCCACGATTAGCCGTAAGATGACTTCTACCATCCGTACCTACTTCACCCCCGCCATGAAGCCATACCATGAGCGGCTTCGGTTCTTCGGACGTGCTTCGTTTCAGTTGATAGGACAAGTTCGCACCGTTACTGCCTGTAAATTGTCCTTTTTCAAACTCATCGACCGTACGCGTTTTGACTACATTTACATTTTTATCGTCAAAAGAAAGTTCAGGATACGCCTTGCTTTTGACTGCAAATGCTGACTTATATCCACCTGGATATTTAAAAGGCTTTACCGCCATATGGATGGTATGATCCGTAATTGTCAATTTTATTCCGTCATCTTCATACTCATTTTGTATGATCTCTTCCGCTTCATTTAAAGGATAGCCATCATAATTGCCAGTAATTTCGAAGTCTGAAGCTTTCAGATTCTGATATTTCTCCGGATTCGCTACAGTAATGTCAAAGGACTCTACCATCTCTCCAGGATCACCAACATAGGTATTGGCCTGGATTTGAGTAACCTGGGTGCTTTCCGCACCAACGGTTGCTGGCCAGATCACACTCAGACTTAGTGTCAGGGCAAGCATCCATCCCATACTTTTTGTGTTCATACTCCATCTTTTCAAAAGATATCCCTCCATATGTAATGTTTGCAGCACATAAAAAAGCGGACAAACGCTAATCAGCAGGCCCTCAGGAACATTAAATTCCATTAAACACTAACTGTTATATCAGGTTTGCCCGCTCAGAAAACGTGAGAACTACAGTTGCTCACCATTACTGGAGATTACGTTTTTGTACCAGTCGAATGAATCCTTTTTGGAACGTTTGAGTGTTCCGTTACCTTCGTCATCCAGATCCACGTAGATGAAACCATAACGTTTGGACATTTCGGAAGTGGACATGCTCACAAGGTCAATCGGGCCCCATGCTGTAAATCCAATCAGATCGACGCCATCTTTGATGGCTTCTTTCATTTGTTCAATGTGTTTTCTCAGGTAATCCACACGATAGGAGTCATGGATCGAACCGTCTTCTTCAACACGGTCATATGCACCCAGACCATTTTCTACGATGAACAATGGTTTCTGGTAACGATCCCAGAAGTTGTTCAAGGTTACACGCAGACCGATCGGATCGATCTCCCAGCCCCAGTCGGATGCTTCCAGATAAGGGTTTTTCACGCCGCCAGTCAGGTTACCCGATGTTTCTTCCTTGTCTGCAGATGCAGATTTGGTTACGGACATATAGTAGCTGAAGGAGATGAAATCAACGGTATTGTTCAGCAAGATCTCGTCATCGCCTGCTTCTTTTTGAATCACGATGTCGTTTTCTTCAAAATAACGAGCCATGTAGTTCGGGTATTTACCACGAGCATGCATGTCCGTGAAGAAGAGGTTGATTTGATTCTCGTGTTGAGCCAGACGAACATCTACCGGATTACATGTTGCTGCATAAGTTTCCATACGAGCAAGCATACAACCCACTTGGGATCCAGGCATAATCTCGTGAGCAAGCTTCGTTACCAATGCACTTGCTACAAATTGGTGATGCAGCGCTTGATAAGTGGTTTGCAGTTTGTTGTCCACTTTATCGATCAGAATGCCGCCGCCAGTGTAAGGGCTGAACAGCATGACGTTAATTTCATTAAACGTCAGCCAGTATTTCACTTTATTTTTATAACGGTTGAACACCGTTTCTGCATATCGAACATAGTGCTGGATTACTTCACGGCCAGCCCAACCGTTATATTTTTGCGTCAAGCCAAGCGGTGTCTCATAGTGAGACAATGTAACGAGCGGCTCGATGCCATATTTCAACAATTCGTCGAATACTTCATCATAGAATTTCAAGCCTGCTTCATTCGGCTCTTGATCATAACCGTTCGGGAAAATACGTGCCCAGTGAATGGACAAACGGAATACTTTGAAGCCCATTTCAGCGAACAATGCAATATCTTCTCTAAAGTGATGGTAGAAATCGATACCAAAACGTTTCGGGAAACGTTCTTCAAATTTGCCGGAGAGGATCTCTTCGATTCGGGAAGAGGAAATTTCCATAGCATGTCCGCCTGTACGCTTCTCTTTGGGAACATGAGCGATCATGTCCGCTGTGGAGAGGCCTTTGCCGTCCTTATCGAATGCACCCTCCAATTGATTGGCAGCTGTAGCGCCGCCCCATAGGAAGTTTTCGGGGAATCCTTTTTTTGCCGTGGTCATGAACAACAACCTCTTTTCGAAATTTATTTTGGTTTTTCCAGGTAAAAAACTGTAATTTAGAGCAGAAAACAAGAAAAACCTAAACTCAAGGTAAAATAGCACCAAAAAAGGAGCTTTCATTTCACCATCAGTTTAGGTTTTGCCTGTCTTCACAGTTACAATCCATCAAAAGATGTTATTGCATATTCTGTTGTGTTTGCTCTTGTAATGTAAGCGTAACATATCTATTTTGCAAAATCAACTTCACTGGATCAACTGATCGTTCGCACACCTCTTTATCGGAGAAATTAACGTGGCATACGCATAATGGCTGCCCTTAATGCCTGCGCTCCCTCCTCCGTTTCCAGGTAAGCGGCGGGACTTTTGTCCCCTAAAGCCGGGATATCTTTCGCTATCCATTCAAAAACGTACTCCCCCATTTCACACAAAAGCACCCGACTTATATCTGCCGGAATCCCTTGTAATCGCGCACGTTCTACCCACGCGGGGTCCAACTTTTGTCCAAGTTCTTCAAACCCTTCGGAAAATGAGTCCCAGCTTGTATGATTAAACTCCTTTAAATAGATACCTTTCATACTCATGTAATTTCACTCCCTGAATTGCAATTAATAACACCCAAGTCCTATCTGACACAATTCATCCTTAAGCCGCTTGAATCCGTTTCTGTAACAGGTAGACTTAATTTTAAATGTTTTTCGGGGGAAAGAACAGTCAAGGAGGATTCAATAATGACTCAGGAAGAAAACACATCCGGTTGGGATGCGATTGATCAATCCATGCGTGAATTGTATGGGGAACAAGAGCCAAAACACTACGGCACTGCCCTTCCATATATTCTTGGAGGTCCCGATCCACTCGATGGCATTAGCGTTTATGAGGTGAACACACCTATGCCTCACTGGCATTTTGTTACCTACGGTTTCTCAGAATTATATGAAAAAGAGATGCAGGATGCATCCAAAAGCGGGTATGGATTTGAAATCACCTTTCGTCTTACACGCAGTGAAGCAGAGACTGATCCGCCAGCCTGGGCGCTGAATCTGTTACAGAATGTAGGACGATACGTGTTCAACAGCGGAAATATCTTTCAGCCAGGGGATTACATGGACGCCAATGGCCCCATCTGTCTGGAATCCGATACTTTGCTGACTGCTCTCTCGTTTATTGAAGATCCGGACCTACCCGCGGTCTCAACGCCTAATGGTTCAGTGCAATTTATTCAGATGGTTGGCATTACAGGTCGGGAACTGGAAATGATTCAAAGCTGGAATGCTCGTGGCTTCCTGTCTGCCTCCTCCATGTTCATGCCCAAATATGTGACGGATCTGATGAGAAATTCGTACGCAGATATTCCTTCGATTATACAAGCGGTTGAGGATGGAATGGAACAGGACGGGTCCAGCACAGCATTTTTATTCATACAACAACTGGCTTGGGAATCTCCTCGCAAAAAATTGCTGCAAAAATCGGTTCCGGCCAAACTCCAGCTTGGAGCCAAACAAGCCGTATTAGTTGGCACCATCCTTCGTAGCCGAATTTCGAAAGGTGCCTCTCTATCCTTGATCGGACCGGATACTAATATTCTGTTCGAAGCAGGAGAACATCCAGCTGTATTGGAATCGGACAGACAAGTTACCCTGACGGTGAACAAACAAATTGTTGATAAGCTGGCAGAGAACCTTCGCCCGTTTGAAGGAACATTCGAGATAACTTCATTGGATCATATTCTCGTTCAAATTGTTAGAACAGAAATCAAGGACCAAGAAGGACACGTCATTCAAACGATTGGATGAGAACTGTGCAGCAAGGAGGAAACAACATGCCTGCCATTACATTTGCCTCACGACACGAAGAGTCTCCGACTTGCTCGCATGCAGCAGGAACGGCTCCGTTCGACTATTTACCAAAACCCAGTCTGGACAGGCTTCGTAAAATCAATCATTTCCTGATTCATGCATTCCAGAACAGTATCTCGGTTATCCAAGAGAATTTAACGGGCACTTATCTGTTTCTACTCACAGATAGCAACGGTGTGCTCCTCTCGATGAATTACAGTTCAGATCTTAAAGCTGTAGTAGAAGATTCCCCCATTCGTCCGGGCATGTTCTTCACTGCACAGAGCTGTGGAGTTAACGCCATATCTGTAACGATGGACAGCAACGAGCCTGTAGTGCTGCTGCCCGAGCAGCATGAAAGTCCTTATTTTCAAAGCTGGCATTGTTACGCCGCACCTCTGTTCATGGGATCGCAACATGTAGGTTATCTGGATGTGTCCACCATTAATGCAGATATGCAAGGTGAACTGATCGCCATTGCCAAGCTAATTCCAGCGTACATGCAGAACTGTTATCAGAGTCAACAGACTGCTGAAGTGTGCGACAAACCGGCGGTGGAGTTCACCGAGCGTCAGTTAACCATTCTGGAGATGATAGCCGGAGGCCTCACGGTAAAAGCCATTGCTTTGAAATTAAAGATCAAGGAATGCACCGTGAATCATCACAAAAAAGTGATTTTTAACAAATTAGGTGTGCAATCCAGCACAGAAGCTGTTTCAATTGCCAGCCGAATGTCTTATGTATAGAAGACCCCTATAGATTCCTATAGGTAGTATATGAGAACGTTTGTGCTACAATTTAGGAAGCAGGCAACATGTAGAGAGAGAGAAACAAACACACACACATTTCAGGAGGGTAATATGACAATTCCAAAAAAAGCTTCTTTATTCGCCATGCTCATTATGATTATGCTGGTTGCAGCCGCTTGCGGTGACAAAGCAGATAACACAGCCGAAACAGAAGAGACTACCCCGACAGAAACAACGACTGGTACTGATTCTGATACAGCGACTACAGAAGAAACAGAGAACACAGAACCAGCAAGCGAAGAGTCCAAAGAAACTGATAATTCCCAAGACGTTGAGCTGGGGACTACGGAAAAAGGTTCTTACACCAATGACTATTTTGGCGTATCTCTGAAATTCCCGGAAGCATGGGAGTTCCAGGATGCTGCAGGCATGAATGAGCTGACAAGTGCTTCATCCGAAGCGATTGCTGGTGATGATGAAACGAAGAAAAAACAAATTGAACTGTCTCAGACCAAAACATTGAATCTGCTTATGGCTTCAAAGTACCCATTGGACGGAGGTCAAGTTGGCCCTTCCGCTATGGCCATTGCTGAGAAAGTAAGCTTGTTGCAAGGCATTCGTACAGGTAAAGACTACCTGGAAGCAACCAAAAAATTCATGGTGGATAGCCAGTTCCCTTACGATTATAAGGAAATGACAACGGAAACCATCGGTGGTAAAGAGATGGATCTGATGCAAATCACGATGGATCCAGGTGACGGTTCAACCGTTACTCAAGATTACTATAGTACAATTATTGAAGGATATGCTTTCAACTTCATATTCACTTACGTGGATGATAAGACCAAAGCCGAGATTGATACCATCAAGAAATCGGTTCAATTCAAATAATCGCTTTTGATTACTGCCATTATACGAAGAACATATAACTCAACCCCGATAACGATCTGTGGAGATCATCGTCGGGGTTCTTTTGTCGTTGAAACAGACTATATATTTCACTATCTAACTAGATATGGCTACCCAGTGCCCTTCCGTGACTTCTACCCACTTGGAATGTTCGAGATTATAACGGTCCTCTACTTCAACATTCTCTCTTGTTGTTTCTTTCACAACATGTCTCTTTTTCTTCGCTTCTACCGCCGGATCAGGCACGGGAATAGCAGATAGCAAAGCCTTGGTGTAAGCATGTTGCGGGTTGGAATAGAGTTCTTCACTCTCGGCCAGCTCCACAATTTTCCCGTTGTACATGACAGCCACTCGATCACTGATATGTTTAACCATGGACAAGTCATGCGCGATGAAGAGATACGTCAATCCGAGTCGCTGCTGCAACTCTTCAAGCAATTGTATGATTTGAGCCTGTATCGACACATCCAGTGCAGACAACGGCTCATCACATACGATGAATTCAGGTTCCACAGCCAGAGCTCGTGCAATACCGATCCGCTGTCTCTGTCCACCCGAGAATTCATGTGGATAACGCTGCGCATGGGTAGGATCAAGACCCACCATCTCCAGTAGTTCCTCTACCCGCTTCTCCCGCTGAGATGCTGTACCTGCAAGTTGATGAATATCAAGGGCTTCTCCAATGATATCCATAATCCTCATTTTGGGATTCAGAGATGCATATGGGTCCTGGAAGATGATCTGCATATGTCTGCGCATCGTTTTCATCTCCGAAGCTGACAAGCGATTGAGCGGGACTCCTTTAAAGAGTACATCTCCACCTGTTGGCTCATGCAATCGCAAAATCGCACGCCCCGTGGTTGATTTTCCGCTGCCGGATTCCCCTACAACGCCGAGTGTCTCTCCTTGACGAATATGGAAACTGATATCATTCACAGCCTTTAAGGTGTTGCCTTTCCCCAGATTAAAATGTTGTCTGAGCGATTTCACCTCAAGCAACGGCTGATCATCCTCGAGATCTCTCGGGACCAACGATACCGGTTTTGGCTTTTTCTTCTGATCCAGACGTGGTAATGCATTCAGAAGTCTGATCGTATACGGGTGTTTGGGATTAGCAAAAATCTCTGTTGTAGTCCCGGTTTCCACGATCTGCCCTTCTTTCATAACAACAACCCGATCACACATGCCTGCCACTACGCCCAGATCATGCGTGATCAGGATAATCGATGTGCCCAGTTGATCTTGCATATCTTTCATCAAATTCAGAATCTGAGCTTGAATTGTAACGTCCAGTGCGGTTGTCGGCTCATCAGCAATGAGCAATTCAGGACGACAAGCAAGTGCAATACCGATCATGACCCGCTGGCGCATGCCTCCGGAGAATTCGTGCGGATACTGGTTGTAGCGGATTTCGCTGTGAGTTATCCCCACCCGCTCCATCATCGCGATCGCCTGTTTCTTGGCTTCCCTTTTGGATACCTTCTGGTGTTTGATCAGACTCTCGGAGATCTGTTTCCCTACTTTAATGGTCGGATTAAGAGAACTCATCGGGTCCTGAAAGATCATACCAATATCACGCCCACGGATGCTCTCCATCTCTTTCTGCGTTTTATTCGCCAGATCGACCCCTTTAAATAGAATCTCTCCTTTTTTCATCTGCGAAGGCGGCGATGCAAGCAGCCTCATAATGGAACGTGCTGTTACACTTTTTCCGCTGCCCGATTCGCCTACAATGCCTAGTGTCTCTCCTTTACGCACTTCAAAACTTACCTCTCGTACTGCATGAAACTCACTCTCTCCAGAATGAAAAGAGACCGATAGATCATTAACTTTCAATAAAGGTTCCATATCATCACCAGCTCTCATCCGTTTTTCCCATTTACTCATCTCATATGTATACCATTTAATTCCTTGACAATTGTTTAGACCCTAAATAATATATACTATATCAATCGGAATAATGCAATTTAAACCTGAATGAAAGGAGGCACGCTTGGTTTGAATCTTGCAGAAAGTAGCAGACTCTCGCGGTTGGTGCACAATTTAAGTTTTATTTATGGCAAAATGCTGCTTCATCCTTCCTACCGATATGTTCTGTTCATTCTTGGATTACCGATCAATCTGGTCGTGTTTCTGATATGGCGTTCGAATCGAAAAAATGACGGCTGGGTAGCCGCCAGGCAGACGGCTGAGCAAGAACTGCTCGCTTCTTCCTATCGGAACAAGATGAAGTTGGAAGTCGAAGAACAGCTACGACGCAAACATCGTTTTTTCCAGCAGCAGGTCAGTGAGGAAGAATTCAGACGTCAGACCGAGGAATGGTTGGAAGAAACGGTTCAGAAAGAGTTGAAGGAGCGGACTTCTCGCATACTTCAGGAACAGGGAAGTCAACGTCTTACGATGGCCGATACATTCCACACCCTTATCGACAAACCGTGGTTTTTAGCGATATCCATTATTCCTGGCTGTCTGATGTATGGCATCCTCTTTTTGTATGGAAATCCTTATCTAAAGTACATATTTGAAAGAATACTGATGACGGTATTTGTCATTCTGGGCGTAGCCACACTCGTATTTACGATTTTGTATCTGTCTCCGTTCAACCCGGCAGCTAACATTCTCGGAGAGACAGCAACGCAGGAACAGATTGCAGCATTCAATCAGGTGTATGGCTTGGATCAGCCTTATCTTACACAGCTCTGGAACAATATTAAGGGAGTTGCTCTCTTCGATCTTGGCAAGTCTTTTGCAGGAAATGAAGACGTAACAGCAACGATTGCAAGAAAGTTTCCAATTACATTGACGCTGGCGGTCATCTCCCTGCTGCTAGCACTCGTCATCGCATTGCCCATCGGTATCATCTCAGCGATTAAGCCTAATTCATGGTTCGATTATACGTTTATGTTCATCGCTCTGATTGGATTATCGATCCCGAATTTCTGGCAAGGACTTATTTTCATTCTGAACTTTTCG
Organism: Paenibacillus sp. FSL H7-689; assembly: GCF_000517905.1. Classification (NCBI taxonomy): domain Bacteria; kingdom Bacillati; phylum Bacillota; class Bacilli; order Caryophanales; family Paenibacillaceae; genus Paenibacillus; species Paenibacillus sp. FSL H7-689. The sequence goes on along the minus strand of NZ_ASPU01000066.1, from coordinate 287,360 downwards.
ATCAAATTACAGTGGCTTCCCGCCACCTTCAACCCGCAGAACTGGCTGTCGATCATTATGCCAATCATTGTGCTGGGCACAGGACTTACGGCTGCGGTGGCACGGATGACCCGGTCTTCTACACTGGAAGTCATTCATGAGGATTATGTGATGACCGCCCGCGCCAAGGGGTTAAGCGAACGTCAGGTCATGCTGAAACACGCTGTACGTAATGCATTGATTCCAATCGTAACTGTGGTTGGACTTCAATTCGGAGCCATGCTTGGCGGGGCAGCAGTGACGGAGAAAGTGTTTAATATCAGCGGTCTCGGCAGCTATATTGTGGATAAACAATTCATCCCCGATATTCCGAGTATCATGGGCGGAGTAATCTACACAGCAATTACGATCTCCATTATCAATGTAGCGGTTGATCTGCTGTACGCTTTTATTGATCCAAGAGTGCGCTCCAAGATGAAACAATATTAAAGTGTGTGTTGAACTACCTCTTAAAGCAGGTGTATTATGACAAATTCGTCCTTAACACAAGAAATGCGTTTCCGGCTTAAGTCTTCTCGAGAATACAGTCAGGCCAGCTTCGCCTGGATCACGTCCCTTCTCTTGACTGCCTTGCTGCTATTCAACAGTTATGACTGGAGTGGGCAGACGTTCAAACCATTTCTGCTAACGATACTTGGGATCTATGTATTCTTCACACTGGTCCAAAGTGTCATCACCCTTCGGATTCGAAAAGACTTGATTCGTACGGGTACAGTCACTGCTCTGACTCGCAGGATCGCCTGGGTTCAGCTACTTGCCATCATTTCTGGCAACATATTTATCGTAACGGCAGCCTTTCATCTGATTCGAAAAGCCAGGAATGTGGAGTACACCTTTGCGGTATATATGCTGTTAACCCAGCTGTTCGTCATCGGTGTATCTGCGTTAAATGTTTTCAAACCTTATGTGGCTGACAACTTTCTGCCAGCTATGGCGGTGCTCATATTTATTCTGGTCATCGACCTGGTCGTACTGATTATCGTATCCCGATATAACGCGACCTCTATCCTCCCTCGCTGGATGATCGGTGTCAGTGTAGTGCTGATTCTGACCTCAATCACAGGTAATGTATTTGCCCTATTGCTCGGCATCTCCATTATTGGGCGCATTCGCAGACAGGGGAAACAAAAATCAAACTTCTGGAATGATCTGTGGGAGCGACTTGCTCCGAATATGACTGCCATGTCCGGTTTGTTTTTTATCATTTTTCTCTTCTCGATATCGATTTGCAGCTTCTTTACTTTTGATTACAGCATGGCTGTGGAAAACAACTACTCCGCTCTGCTTCAACCCCCTTCCCTTGCGTATCCCTTGGGAACGGACGACTTCGGACGATGTTTATTTTCCCGGATTGTATTTGGTGCCCGGATCTCCTTGATCGTAGGTTGCATGTCGACCATCATTCCTGTGTTGATCGGTGGAGTCCTCGGAGCATTCTCCGGCTTCTACGGAAGGCATACGGATAACATCATTATGCGGCTGCTCGATATTCTCTATGCGATTCCGGGAATTCTGCTTGCCATTGCCATTATTGCAGCGTTTGGAGCCAATACGATCAATCTCATTCTGGCGCTGAGTCTGGGTTCGATCCCAACTTACGCCCGTACCATGAGAGCCAGTGTGCTCTATGTATCTACTTTTGAATTTGTGGAAGCTGCACGTGCACTGGGGTACAACAATCGTACGATTATTTTCAAACACATTATTCCCAACTCCCTTGCGCCCATGATTATCAAGTCCACACTCACGATTGGTGGAGCGGTTATCGCTACCAGCAGTTTGAGTTATCTGGGACTCGGCGTGGAGCCGCATATTCCGGAATGGGGTAACATTCTGAAGCTCGGCAGTACATACCTGGAGACCCACTCTTATCTGGCGATTTATCCAGGCTTGGCTATTATTCTGCTGGTTCTTTCGTTTAACTTTCTCGGTGACGGTCTGCGTGATGCGCTTGATCCCAAGCTGGAAAAGGCATAACTGATTCGTCATTGAAATGAATGATATAGAAAAAAAATTCACACATCACACATTCAAGATATGGAGGGTAATCCCATGAAAAAACGTACACTGATCTCATTACTATTAATTCTCGTCATTGTGATTTCCGGCTGCAGCGTAAAAACGAAAACTGAATCCCAGGCGGAGACCGCACCAGCGGACGCAACAGAAACTGCACAAAAACCGGCAGACATTGAACTGCTCGCCATGAGTTCTTCCGAAAATGATGTAAACATTGTCCGCGACCAACTGACTAAAAACGGCTTCAATGTGAAGCTGAACCTGCAGCCGGATTACGGTAGTTTCAAATCCCAGCAGGATGCAGGGAATTATGACATTGCCTTGTCCAGCTGGACAACGGTAACGGGAAATCCCGATTATGCGGTGCGTTCCCTTTTCAAAACAGGTGGAGATTACAGTATCCTTGCGGATGGGGAACTTGATAAACTCATCGATCAGGCAGCTACTCAAACTCCGGATGAGTACAAAGACACGTACAAACAATTGGAAGATCGCTTGGTAACGGATCAGGCGTATATCGCTCCTTTGTACATTTCCCTGAAAAGTCAGGCTGTGAACCAAGACATTCTGAATGTCGACACCGTTCGTCTCTCCAAATCCCGCGCCATGGCTTGGGAACCGATTGAGTTCAAGGACAGCTCCAAAAATGCCAAAGATCCGTTGATTCTGACGCAAAGTGCATCCGTACTGACTTCCCTTGATCCAATCAAAGGAAACGACGGCTCCATCAACCAGTTGAACACCAATATGTATGTACGTCTCGTTAACTTGACGGATGACGATCAGCTGACAGCAGATGGATCACTGTCCCATAACTTTAGTATTGCTGAAGGTAATTCGGACTACTACTTCATTCTCAGAGACGATATCAACTTTGCGAAGATTGATAACAAAAAAGCTGTAGATACAGGAGAACGTGTCGGTGCAGATGATGTGATCTTCTCCCTGGATCGTGCTAAAAATAAAGATTCCGTTCCGGATCACCGGACGTACAGTCTGCATGAACACATCAAAGAAGCTGAAGTTGTAACGGATCTGAGTGCATTGCAATCCATCAAACAATCCAGCGGTAACGGCACAATCCTCGAAGCATTGGAACAAGGATTGGGCAGCAAAATTACAGAACTCGTGACGGACAAAACCAAAGCAGATAATAGCGCAGGTAAATATCAGGTCGTTAAACTGACCACAACTGAACCTTTCCCGCAAGTTCTGAACTACCTAGCTCACCAATCTGCGGGTATCGTGTCCAAAAAACAGGTGGAGAGCATCAACACATATGATGTAGCTTCCTTTGACGTCAACAAAGATATTCCTTACGGTGATCAGAACACCGTGACTGAAGGCGCAGCATACAATAACACCCTTTATACTAGCGGACCTTATATTTTGTCTTATAAAAATGACTATGAAGGTGTATTCTTAAAAAATCCGGCTTACCGTAAAGGCACGGAAGATGAGCCAAAAATTGCTCAGGTTAACGTCCGATTCATCGCGGATGCAGACAGCGCCCTCTCTGCTCTTCGCAGCAGTGAAATTCACTTATACTACGGTGTACCTGAAACCAAGTATGACATCATCGAAAATGACAGCAAACTGAAACTGCAAAGTCTGCCAAGTAACGCTGTCTCCTATCTGTTGTTCAACACGGCCAATCGTGAAGTTGCCAAGAGCAGTGACCTGAGAAAAGCCGTGCTGTACTCCATTAATCAGGATGAGATTTTGAGTTTCTACAAGAACAACAAACTCAAAGCATACTCTACAGTAAGCCCGCTCGTTCAGACCGGGAATGAATTGAAAGCTGATCCTGCAAAAGTAAAAGAATTCTTGAGTAACTACAACGCCTCCAAGTAAACGCATAACAAAAAAAAGGTTGTCACCAGGATCATCTATTTGATCCTGATGGCAGCCTTTTTTTATTCTTCCAGCACACGGCAATCTGCCAGAACATCGGGGTAGTTTCGCATGCTGTCCGCATCAGTAATTTTACGAATAACTTTGCACGGTACGCCTGCTGCAAAAGAATGCGGTGGAATATCACGAGTCACCACACTACCTGCTCCGATCACACAGCCGTCTCCAATCGTTACGCCTCCGCACACTGTGACGTTTGCCGAGATCCATACATCGTTACCAATCGTGACCGGTTTGGCATAACATAGCGACTTCACATCACCGTTCTGGTCCACCATCTGTCTCCGCTCGCTGGCAATCATGGGATGAATGGGGGTAACAATCGTAACGTTGGGTCCAAAACTGGTATAGTCCCCGATCGTCACTTGCGCGTCATCTTGTATCGTCAGATTGTAATTACCGAAGAAATGCTCGCCTATCCGGGTATGCACACCATAATGAAAAAAGATGGGACCTTGCATGAATCCACCTTCACCGAACTGCCCCAGTAACTGTTGTAATATCTGATTCCTTTCCTCAGTCTGTTCTTCAAAGGTCTGACTGTAACGCTGACTGAGATTATGGGCCCGCCTTTTGATGATCTTTAATTCGGGATCACTTGGACTGAACAACACGCCTTTCATGATTCTCTCTTCTTCACGCATCATGAATCCTCCTCTACAAGGGTTAGCTTATAAAATAAAAGCCACAGATATGGCCTGTGGGTTATAAGGCTTCTGATAGAATGCCTGACTTCAACGCCTGAAGCACCATTCCTCGTAACCCAGCATCAAAATCATGTTGGAACGAGTCCTGATGTACAATCTCGGGCAACGACGGCATGGGGTGATCCTTCCCGTACTGTTTCCACGCCATATCCAGCTCTTCTCTCTCCACCCGTTCCTGATAAATGACAATCTGGTGCGGGGCAACGACGGCATTAATCGTTTGCAAGATATGACATACCTGCACTACAAAATCATCTTTGCTCATGTCACGTTTCCAATCAGGTGAATAAGGAAGATACTTGATCTCACCAAACATCCCGTTTTTCCCACGGATCATCTGTCCATTCAACATCATGCCCATACCCGGCGGGTATCGGTTCGGAAAATAAATTCCCGCTACACTCCGTTCCTTCATATCCGCATGCTGTGTACAGTATCCGCTAATCGCTGCATTAACATCATTCTCCACGAGAACGTTCAGTTGGAACTCGCTCTCGATCTCCCGTATCAGATGTGAATGGATAAGCTCTTCATGACTGCTCACCGTGATGTCCCCATCCACGGCTTGCCCCGGAATACCGATGCCGATCATATCAATGGAGGGATATTCCTTAATGAAACGCGCGATAAGTTGCAGCATATGCTGTTTATCAAAAGCAGGCAAGATGCGCTCTTCCTTCAACACAACCTTATTCTCCAGATTCATGACCGTCGCCGAAATCAACTCCTGGCCTTTCATCTCTTTGATGTAAAGAACCAAAGCAAGCTTGAAGTTATAATTATATCGATATGCCTGAGCAGGACGACCGCCGTTAGAGGGAACCACTTTATCCTGGAACAACTCTCCGCCATCACATAATTCCTGAATCAGCGCATTAATGGTAACAACACTAAGATTAGTTAATAAAGCTAATTGCGGTTTGGTCGCCGTCTCAATCTGCTGCATGACTTCACGCACATTATTCAAATTGATGTATTTCATCATTGTAGCGTTGGCTTTTTTCATAACCCTCTCGTTTCTACTCTGGTTCAATTGAGCCAAAGCAATGGTATGGATGTCATTCACACCATATCATAACATAATGCCTTACTTGAACACATGAGTTCCATCGTGCTGGCAATGGATCGAAATCGGCAGAGCTACTTTGTTCACTCAAACAAATCATCCATCGATTTCACAGGCTTCACTTCAATCGGTTGCTTTGACAAGACCATACTTGCATAGGTACCTGCCCATATTATAACTGCCATAATAACGTAGACCATCCATACTTACCTCCCTGTTTCATGCGGATTATGATTTTGCGATACTTACCACATGTGACTATTCCTCTAGTTAATAAACAAACTTTATAAAGTATATTACGTAAGTATGCGAGGATAATAGTTCTTTGTCAATATGATTTAGATTTATCCGAGCCCTTTTCAGTCCAAGGAAGATGTGGACAACATGACTACAACAACGCGTATTATCTCGATGCCCATAAAAAAATAACTGCCGAAAGAATCATTCAACGATTCTTTCGGCAGCCGTTTGTTCAATATACAAGCAGTTTATTTTGAATATATTCGCTGTACCCCGGGCAATAAGGTCACAACTTGAATACCCACTCCCCATGCAAAATAGACCAAGTGAATGATAGAGACATCCTGAATCCAGTACACCTGCGCCATAATCCAGATGATGAGAGCAAACCCCGTATACAACGAAAAAGTCCAAGCCCAATAGCGGTCAGGATAGAGATTCATTCTCTCACCCATCCCCCAATGAACGTAGCGGATGAGCGAAATAGCAATCGTTGAAGGCATCACGCCAAGAACCAGCAATAGGATGATCCCCGGGAACAAAAAACTGGCAAGAGGATTATGCTCAAACCCTTTAGTACCATTCTCACACATGCCTCGTATTGTTCCTGTGCTTCTTTTCACTATATAGATCTCGAAAATCATTCATAATGGAAAAACTTGATAAAAGAACGTACGTTCGGTATAATGGGATTATCCTGAATAAGCGAGAGGCAGATATGGACGACAAATTTATTAAGGAATTACGCGAGATTAGTCGGGATGACAGACGAAGATCGGAATTTATGATTCAAGGTTTGAAGGAAACACTGCAAGAACGCAAAGAAGAAGGCATACTTAAGCGCTGGATACGGCGTAAGAAAACAGAGAAAAAAATCTCTCAAAGATTTAATCAAGATCCTCACTCCGATCAAAAGTAACAACATAAAAAGGAGGCGGAATACGCCTCCCTTGCTATTTACATATTTGAATTATTTAGAATTCATTAGTTGTGACTTAACCCATAAGTTTGCCAAAGCACACATTTATACTTCTAAATAAATCAAATCCTAGCTGAACTTGGTTCCTCATAAGCTTACTTGCCTCTTGCCAGTTAGCTAAATGAAAAAAGAGCAGCCTGCCATCCTGCAGTCTGCCCCGTGCTTTATGAACTAACGTTTCCCGTTAGCTTATAAGTAAGGGTCTCTATAGCTCTTTTACCATCTTCACAACTTCAATTTCATATTTTAAATGCTTATAGAAATTTACGGCACGAAGGTTATTGTTAAAGACATTCAGTATAAGCTGTCGATAGCCTTTTTGCCTTGACCACTCTTCTGCTTTGGTCATGAGTCCCTTGCCGACCCCTTTTCCTTCTCCTTGTGGAGAAACCGCAATCGCCACAATATAACCTTGTTCTATATCGTTCAATTTATCTTTATGCGGCTGTACTTCAAGGAAACCCAGTAGCTCTCCTGTTTCATCTTCCGCCACAAAAATCTCCGTACCAGGAGAAAGATTGTCTACTGATTCTTGGGCTAGGCTGAGCTGTGATTCTTCCATTTTGTCTGGATCACGCCAGCTCATCAGCTCAAAGTCCATAAATCGTAAAGCCAGACTTACAATGAAATCTTTATCGGACTCTTGAAAAGCTCTAATCTGCATACACTTACCCCTTATATATAATATAAATTATGGAATACCTGTTCTAATCTTAAAATTAATGCCGTTATTTCTCCCAAAGCTCGACCAGTCGACCTTCAGGAACTTCATTCAAAATAAACTTTCCAAATTCACTAATCTCTTTTTTCTTTGCAAGAAGTACACTAATCTGTTCAAGATGCTTCATAGTCTCGTTTAGATTATGTACTTGGAAATTTAACATCACTTGTTGTTCTGTTGGAAAATAACTGTCATTCTCGATAAAGACTGTACCTTTTTTTATAACTTCAAGATTCTTAGTTCTCCAAAATACTCCTCCTAAACCTTTATCATCGTATCTAAGTCCTGTTTATCATCAAATTTTTAGCTATCCGATTACATTAAATATTCGAGGTTTAAATTAAAATACCTTTTTCAACTATTCTGCCCGTTAGTTGAACAAAAGCAGCCGATCACGTTGGTCAGATGCTTTGTTGGATTTATTGAGCTATCGTTTCCCGTTAGTGTAACGTTCTGTACTTCTACCTATGATACGGATCACCGTAATGAATCAAAACATAAAGTATCTTTTGATCACAAGATATACATATCAACATAAACAAAATCCCACTCCATGGCCGAGTAGGATTTTGAATAGAACTTCTCTTTTGTGGAACTATCGTTCCGCTAAATCAAGGAATAGTAGTATTTGTAACATACTTCATTCCAACTCTAAAATTGATTCGCCACTAATTATCGTACCATTATTCTTACCCTCACAGATTTCTTTCATCGAACCTGGTTTATCGAAGTTAAACACATGCATTGGCAAATTGTAGTCTCTTGCCAAAATGAAAGCTGATTGGTCCATTACCTTTAAGTTGTGTTCTAAAACGTCGTTGTAATGAAGCGAACGAAATTTCTTTGCATTTTTATCAAATTTAGGGTCTGCATTAAGAACACCATCAACACCTTGCTTTGCAACTAATAAAGCGTCACAATTAACCTCGATGGCTCTTTGTACTGAAGGATAGTCTGTTGTAACGTAAGGTTGACCGTTTCCTCCTGCAAAAATTACAATATAGCCTTTTTCTAGGTGGTGAATTGCTTTTAGACGGATGTATGGTTCTGCAACTGAAGTAATAGGTATAGCGGTCATTACCCGTACTTCCTTTTTGGTCTTGGCTTTAAGAACTCCACGAAGCATTAAACTATTTACTACAGTCGCAAGTGTTCCAATGTTGTCAGCTTCTGCCCTTTCTATCCCCCAGCTTTCCGCCATATTACCTCGAAAAATATTACCCCCACCAATAACTAATGATACTTCAACTCCTAAGTTTACTATTGACATAATTTCATCAGCGATTTGGTCCAATCTTTCCGGTTCAAAACCAAATTCAGAGTTTCCGGCTACTGCTCCGCCACTTAGCTTAACGAGAACTCTTTTATACCTTGACAATTAATACACCCCCATAAAATAAAAACACTAAAGCAATAAATGCTTTAGTGTCCTACAGGAATGGAAATATGAAATTACACAAGTCGACTGAATATAAGTCTTACTTTTCCACCTCATACCCCCACCCCTTCCATGTTTTTCCGTTAAGTAATTTTACATTACGTGAGGCTAAATTGCAATTACCGTCAATATTAAATCTGCAAGCAATTTCAATAAGTTATAGAATGATTTACGATGAGCCGTATCAAAGAGCTACCTTGCCACTATCCTGCCCCTTAGCTGAAAAACAGCCGACTATTTAGCCGGCTTTCTACTTGAGTATCATTCTGAGTTCTGTACCTGATTTAACTATTTCAGCTTTTGATCTACCCCGTATTACGGCAGAATGGCAAAGGACCGGACTGGAAAACCAGAAGCTCTCTCCGCTTTGGGTACAATGTTGAAGATTACCGCGCCTTTAGCCGGCACCTGATCCAGGTTTGTTAACAGCTCGACCTGGTATGTATCCTGGGCAAGTACATAATATTCTGCCAGAAGTGCCCCATTCTTCTGATAATCCACCGCTGAATCCGTGTCAAAGGTTTCATGCCCAATGGCTTGTACTTTTCTTTCCTCAAATAAAAACATGAGCGCACTAACCGACCATCCAGGTGCATGACTGTTGCCCTCCGCATCCTTGTTATCAAATGTTTCATGATTAGGCCAGCGTTTGCTCCAATCGGTACGTAAGGCTACAAAGCTTCCAGCTTCAATCACGCCATGCTCTCTTTCAAATTCAAGAATATGTTCCACATCCAGTGTGAAATCCGGATTGTTCTTTACTTCGGCGGATTGGTCAATGACCACAAGTGGCAATACAAGCTCCTTCAAACCTAGTTCATCCAGATACCGGGTATCCCGAACGAAGTGGATCGGCGCATCAAGATGTGTCCCGTATTGACCCGGGAACTTGAAGCTCTGGGCAAAGAAACCTTGATCGTGATCAAACAGTGTATCGAATTGTGCTGCCTCAAAAGCTGAAAAATGTGGAGAGCCTGGACCAAACGTATGGGTCAGATCCACCCATTTCTTTTCTTTTAACAATTGAATGGCTTGAATGAGTTCGTTGGACATCCTAATCACCTCATGCACAAAATGGAATAAATTTCTCCTATTATATCTTATTCCACTACAATTGGGGAGCAGTCCCTATATTGGTTCTTGGGGCTGTTAATTTTCAAATTTAAAAACTTCACTGACCGTAGATGTCAGTGAAGTTAATTTATAATACAAGAGTAATCCATTCAATCATGAAAACAAAAGGAGCATGTATGATGCAAACGAAGAACGTATATCTATATGTATTTGATACGATGGCAGATTGGGAGGTAGGATATCTAACTGCTGAATTGAACTCGGGAAGGTATTTCAGGAAAGAGATCCAGCCTTTACAGGTCGTAACCGTAGGCGTGGATAAACATCCGGTAACTACCATGGGAGGATTGAACATCCTTCCTCATATTTCTATTGATGAATGTACATTGAAAGGTGACGACCTCATCATTCTTCCAGGAGGAAACACCTGGATGGACACCATCCATGATCCCCTATTGAAAAAAGTTGCTGCCTCTATAGAAGAGGGTACGGTTATTGCGGCGATTTGCGGTGCGACAGTTGCACTTGCAAAAATAGGAATACTGGATTCCAGACAGCATACAAGCAATGATTTAGAATACCTGAAGATGATATGCCCAGATTATACTGGAGAAACCTATTATGTAACGGAGCCTGCAGTAACCGCTGAAAATCTAGTTACTGCATCTGGAATAGCTCCGTTAGAATTTACGATGCATGTGTTGAAGCTGTTGAATGTCTATACACCAGAAACCTTACAGGCCTGGTACAATCTATATCAGACTCATGAGTCCAAATACTTCTACGAGTTAATGAATTCTATTGCACCTGAATAACCAGTTTCCCGCGGGTATGATGGGTTTCACTCTTCTCATGTGCTTCCCTTACTCCCTGTTGAGTTAGCGGGTACGTTCCATCAATAATCGATTTGAGCTTGCCTTCCGCAGCCAGTTCAGCCAGCTGATCCAGTTGATCCCCTTTGGGCTCCATCATGAAGACGTTGGCCGTTACTCCGGCTTCCTTGGCAAGCTTCTCATCCGGTTGTTCCACCAAGGATACCAAATGCCCGCCAGACTTTAACACCTTGAAGCTATCGCGCTGAATATCACCGCCCATGGTGTCCAGCACAACATCATAACCGGAGAGAATCTCCGAGAAATCTTCTTTTTTATAGTTGATAAAATGATCTACACCCAACGAACGAAGCAACGCTTCGTTTGATTCACTCGCCGTGGAAGCCACTTCAGCGCCGAGGGACTTGGCGATCTGAATGGCATACGTTCCCACACCACCTGCACCAGCATGAATGAGTACCTTCTGCCCTTTGCCTAAACGTCCGTGATCCACAAGTGCCTGCCATGCCGTCATCGCAGCCAGCGGGATCGCTGCTGCTTCCTCGAAACTCAGTTGCTCCGGTATACGGGCAATAATGTCTGCATCAACAGCAACATATTCTGCATAGGTCCCGAATTGACGCGGACGTGCAAATACCCGATCACCTTCTCTGAACCTCGTGACATTTGAGCCTGCTTCAGCCACAATACCGGCAACATCGCCGCCCAGAATCAACGGAAAATTCTCCGCTGCTTCTTTCATATAACCTTGTCTGATTTTGAAGTCTACCGGATTCACCGACGTGGCATGTGTTCGAATTAATACCTGATTCACTCCACATGTTGGCTTGGCTACTTCTTGTTCCTTCAATTGTTCCGCTCCACCAAATTCCTCAATCACAATTGCTTTCATTAGAAATCCCAGCCTTTCCATTGATTATCGTTATACTCTCTCTCCCTTCATTACCCTTTCCCAGCGATCACTTGACCTAATCATTCAAAATTCACAGCAATCTGGGATTCACAAGCCCGTTCAACAATCGTGATATAATGTCGATTATCGATTACGTTAAATCTTAACCCAATAACTGAACAAGCGAGGTAACACGATGGAAGTAGAAGTAAATACATTACATGCATTTTCGGACAAGGCTCAAGGCGGAAACCCCGCAGGTGTTGTTTTACAAGCAGCGCATTTGTCTGAAACCCAGATGCAGGAGATTGCCAGACAAGTCGGTTTTTCAGAGACTGCATTTGTTATGCCATCGGATCAGGCTGATTTCAAAGTGCGTTATTTCACCCCAAGTGATGAAGTCGATCTATGTGGACATGCCACAATTGCTTTATTTTATCTAATGAAGACACAGCAGCTCGTTAATGTTGGTACATATACACTGGAGACACTGGCCGGAATTCTTAAAGTCGATATCGAAGTCAATGGAGAAGTCTATCTGTCTCAGACTTTGCCGGAGTTTGGGGAGATCGTGGATCGACAGCAGATTGCCGATTCGTTACGTATTTCTATGGAGGATTTGCATTCCGAGCTACCTGTGCAGATTGTGTCTACCGGGCTACCCGATATCATGATAGCTGTTAGAGATGTTGATGTTCTGACCAAAATCGACCCTGACTTCCAGCGTATCACTGAAATAAGCAAGACTCATCATGCCGTAGGTTATCATGTGTTTACACTCGAATCAGATACTGAGGACGTTCTGGCAGAATGCCGTAATTTTGCACCGCTTTATGATATACCGGAAGAGAGCGCGACAGGCACATCCAATGGTGCCATGCTCTGTTATTTATCCCAATACAACCAGCTTACAGATCCTCATCTTCACACGTACACGATCAGACAAGGGTATACCATGAACCGCCCCTCTGAGATCCGAGCCAGATTAACACTGGACAGCTCTAATGAAATCACACAGATTCAGGTTGGCGGTAGTGCAATTCATATCAAAAACATTCAAATACACCTCCCTTAGTGGGAGGTGTATTACGTACTTAGGATATGTAAACTATCTTATGCGAAGCAGAGTAGTAGCCTGTGGTCATCATTGAATTTGTTGTAAAAATCGTAGTACCGCTACCTCCAACTGGTTCAGCCCTGGCTGCTCTATAGGAAAATGACCTGCCCCTTCCAAGATCACACATTCCTTCTCCACCACCAGACGATCAAAAAAAGATTGGCTGAACCTGATCGGTGTCATGGGGTCCAGTTCAGGGTGAACCAACAGGACCGGACACTGGCTGAACTGTTCCGGGCTTACCTCCGGTTTTTTATTAAGGAATGTTCTTAATAATTCCAACGGAATACGTGTAGCTGCCGCTTGTGGATCATTCATAATAAGCCCGGTTAAGTCCTGGTTATTAGTAATCAGTTGCATTCGGGATACCTGTTTGACCGAAATACGTACATGATCCAGCAGACTAGGGAACAGATCCATCATCCGTTTTCCCGCCCGGCTTACCAGACGATTCGGTGCAAGCTGATCTCGCATTTCCTGATTACTCGTGTCTACAAATGTAGTTGCGATCAAACCCTTAACACGCTTGCTGCGTGCACTGGTGTGATAGGCAAGCATACCTCCGATGCTACTTCCCAATACAACGATTGGCTTGCCATCATTCTTGTATTCCCGTTCGATGAGTGACACAAGCAACTCTATCCATAGTTCGTAGTTAATACGTGTACCAGACATTGCGTAACTTAAACCATATGGCGGAAGATCTGGCGATACCACCTCGTATCCATGTCGCTGCAACATGCGGGCATACGGAGCGAGCAACCTGCCATTGCCTCCCGCACCATGAATGAACAGAATTTTGATTGAAGACTCCGGCGCAGGCAAGCGATCGATATGCAGATGAACCCCATTTGACTCCCACCATTCTTCCTCAGGAGCTGTATGCTCCCCTAACCTCACTTCTTCCGGGAAAAAGCCCTGATACTGTTTCCAATAGGGATGTGTTGTCTGATATGAAGGCAAACTTTTTTTCATACGTTACATTCTCCTCTTTTTGTATACAAAAAAAAAGCCGTACAGTGTACGACTTTTCGTTAAGAATACGTCTATGACCATACTTCTTTTTATAACAACTCCGTATATCTGTCAATCGGGAAACTGTACATTGCCCGGTACGATATATGCACCACCTGACCCATCATTAGGCAGAGCCGGGATCGTGTCATTTAATACCTGACCGCGAATATCGGTAATACGAACGTTTAATTTTTCTTTGCCCAGTCCAGTTCCGAGGAAATGATTATAGTCTTGCTTTTCAAGATTGAGCCACGTGCCATCCTTCTGTTTCACTTCGAACTTCAGCACCGGATATTTGTGATTACGAACCTGAATGGCTGCCCACCACTGACTGCTGCCTTCCTTGATCCGATAAGAGACGTTGCCTTGAATTGGAGCTTTGACCACTTTCCAACTAATATCGATTTTGCCTGCCTTTGGGTCACCGATCAGGTTAAAGGCATTCGGTGAGAGATCCAACGCTCCACTGGCACCCTCTGGATAGAGGTCTGTTACATAGACTGTTGTTTTGCCTTTAGGACCCTGCACCTCGAGATAGGCTCCCGCTAAAGCGGCTTTGACACCGTTATAATTGAGTTGGAACGGATTAAGTGCAGTAATCTTCATGTCCGCCGGGATGGGATCAAGCAACACTGCACCTCCCGAGTAACCTGAGCCTGTATACGTCGCGTAACCCTGATATGTATCGTTCCATGCAGCAGATGCAGGCAGAGCAAATAATACGAGACTGAGCAACACCCCTGTACCGGCCCATTTTAACCGTTGAAATCTACTTTTCTTGTTCATGAGCTATTCCTCCTCGTTCGTTCTACCTTCTGTTACATTGAAACATAAGTTGAACTAAAGAATATTTACACTTGCCACTCCGATGACAGAATAACCTTCCGATCACTGTTATCCCCAGATTTTTTGATTCAATTTTACAAAGGTGAAAATCTGTTGATAAAGGCGAACGCTCCGCTTCTTCAGGTTTCTTCTGTCCTCTACGTTCTGGTGTAAATGATCCATTCAACTGCTAGATTTGAATATAACATTATTTTACATAATAACTTCTTATTTTCAATCCCTCTCAACTAAATCACATCTTTAGTCCTGCACGTGGATTTGAACATTCACGACCACGCACAAGATATGGATACATACCATAATTTGGTGAAGTAGGTATAATAACAAGGCTGTATTGGATGGGTTCCCAGTAATAAAAAAACGCCACACCCCGGAGTAATTTCGCTCTCCAAATGGTGTGGCGCCTATTAAACACTACGGTCAGAATAACCTGTCTGTCCTAGGACAGACAGCGTTTGACTCAACCCGTTTCCCTTCGTTTCATCCGCTTCCTTAGCCGCGCATACTGAGCATAGATCCGTGGAGATTCTTTGGTCAGGATAGGCCCCAGCACAGCCAGAATTAACACATACAACACGGCAAACGATTGGATGGATGCCATCAGCCCTCCGGCCTTGCCGATGTTCGCCATGATAATGGAGAATTCGCCCCGCGAGACCAGGGTAAAGCCCACATTCAATGAGGCCTTAGGGCTCATTCCAGCCAGTCTGCCAGCGATCATACCTGCACCATAGTTACTGGCAATCGTCAGAATAACGGCAATAATCGTCATCCCAACAGCTCCGCCAAGTGAAGCCGGCTCGATGGTCAGGCCAAAACTGAAGAAGAAAATTGCACCAAAAAAATCTTTGAAAGGCATGATCTGATGTTCAATCCGACTCACATGTCTTGATTCGCCCAACACAAGCCCCATCATCAACGCTCCAATAGCTTCCGCTACGTGCAGCGTCTCCGAGAAACCGGCTACCAGGAAGAGCAGTGTCATGACGGTAAGCAGAAACAACTCTGATGACTTGATATTCAGTGCCTTATCAATATATTTGATGCTTTTCCTGCCAATAATCAGGAACAGCACAATAAACAGCAGGGCAGACAGCGATACTAACAGAACACTTAGGAATGAAGTTGCCCCGCTGAGCACAAGCCCGGTCAGGATAGAGATATGAATCGCGATGAACAAGTCATCGAACATGATCATGCCCATAATAATCTCTGTTTCAGGGTTTGCCGTGCGTTTCAGATCAACGAGCACTTTAGCTACAATGGCTGTAGAAGAGCTGGTCATGATCCCGCAGACAACAAGTGTCTCCTGAAGGGGCAGATCCATGAACCACCCCAACAGCAATCCAGAGACAAAATTCAGGCCCACATAGAACATGCCCCCGGTCAGAATGGCTTTGCCAGACTTTAATAACCGGGAGACCGAGAACTCCAAACCCAGATAAAATAGCAGAAACAAAATGCCAAGCCTGCCCATAAATTCAATAAAGGTCGAACTTTCGATAAAACGTAAATCCACTATGCCAATTTGTGGTGCATGTGGTCCAACAGCCATACCAATCAGGATATAGAAAGGAATGACCGAAAATCGTAATCGTGAAGATATCAGCCCAGTAAGTGTAATCAGCGCAACGGCAATTCCCACTTCGAATATGAGCATATCCATAGGCTAAGTCCGTCCATCAGTTAACAATTGTTTGAGATGTTTGATCTGATTCCGTTCACCGGCAACTACAATTGTAGCTCCAGCGGTAAAAGCATAATCCGGGCCTGGATTAAAATGCTTCTCCTTATCCTTGGTCACAACAGCGAGAATTACGGCGCCCGTGGCCTGACGGATATCCAGTTCACCAATCGTCATGCCTACGCTTGCGGCGTGAGGCTCAATCCGTAGCCATTCGATTAACAGCCCTTCAAGCATCACTTCACGCTCATCCTGAAACTTCGGTTTATAGGTCATACCACCAACAATAGCGGCTACCGCCCGGGCTTCATCATCGTCCAGGGTGACAAGAGATACCATATCACCCACCTCTTCAGGTGTATCTCCTGACTCCATATGGAACAGGTCACGTCGCTCGTCGTTATGAATCACTATGACCAAATGCTCACCACTACGGGTATGCAGCCAGTATTTACGTCCAATCCCTGGTAAGTCCGTCTCTTTAAAGTGCATGATCTGCACCCCCTAGCGCCGGCTCGTTCAAGGTTTCGCTTTTCAGCTCGATCCCCGTAATGCGGATTCTCATGGAACCTGATGGTGTATGAACAGACTTAACTTCCCCTTTACTGCCAAGCAGTAATTGACTCCCTACTGGAGAGAGGAAGGAAATACGACCCTCATCAGGATTAGTATCCTCTGGCATGACAATCATGAAAGAATCTGACGTATGAAAATCGAGATATTCAAAATCAATATGACTGCCGATCAATACAGCTGAGTCCAGATCTTCATCAGGACCCAGGAGCAGTTTTTCCACATACTCTGTATATGCGGACAATTGTTTTTCCAATTGTATCCGCTCTGGATCACGCGCGTCGAAATAGGCGTCGAGAAATGTTCTTTTCTCTTCACCGAATGTAAATAGCTGGCTCACCAGCTTCTCTCTGCAATTATGACGGGAGGTCCTATGGTTCATAATAAATTTCACCCCCTATACAAGCCTTGTTCTCCATGTTGATTGGCATGTTTCTCTTCATCATCTTGTTTTCCTCCTTTATATTTTAAAAAGACCCCGGGATACGAGACCTTCTTACCATCTTACCAAAACTAATATTTTAATCCAGTATATTCGTCTAACTTGCTTTTTTATTATCATTTGTGGTCATATCTTCCATTTAATAACTTAATTCTTCACATCATATGGTAGATCCATAGAACATTTTAATTACTGCATAAAAAACATTTTATGAATTTTCATCTCGTATTTTTATTTGCTTTCCTGTATATTTAACTACAAACTTTTATTCAATTTATGCAAATAAGCCTCTACAGACTTTAACACAATAAAGGAGTGCATCGAAAAAGTGTCCACGATAACAAAAGAAACTACAGAGTCCGTTCAAGTTACTGCCGCAGAATATGTTCATTCCGTTTATGAGTCGGTTGTCGCCAGAAATCCGCACGAAGACGAGTTCCATCAGGCTGTCAAAGAAATTCTGGATTCCCTTATTCCTGTTATTGAAGCACACCCCAAGTATAAGAACCATAGTCTGTTGGAACAGCTTGTTGAACCCGAACGTGTAATCACATTCCGTGTCCCATGGGTAGATGATCAGGGCAAAGTTCAGGTTAACCGTGGATTCCGGGTGCAATTCAACAGTGCCATTGGCCCTTACAAAGGCGGACTTCGCTTCCATCCTTCTGTATACTCGGGCATCATCAAGTTCCTTGGCTTCGAACAGATCTTCAAAAATGCTTTGACCGGTCTGCCCATTGGCGGTGGTAAAGGCGGTTCTGACTTCGATCCCAAAGGAAAATCGGATCTGGAAGTCATGCGTTTCACGCAAAGCTTCATGACAGAGCTGTACAAATATATCGGTTCCGATACGGATGTACCGGCAGGTGACATTGGTGTAGGCGCAAGGGAAATCGGTTACATGTTCGGCCAATACAAACGTATCCATGGCGGGCATGAGGCAGGCGTTTTGACAGGTAAAGGACTGCTGTACGGAGGAAGCTTGGCACGTAAGGAAGCGACTGGCTTCGGCTGTGTGTATTTCGTGAAGGAGATGCTGCAATCCAAGGGGCTCAGCTTCCAAGACAGCACAGTCGTTGTCTCTGGCTCTGGTAATGTGTCCATCTATGCCATTCAGAAGGCACAGGAGCTTGGAGCTACAGTCGTGGCGTGTAGTGACTCAGGTGGCTATATACACGATCCACAAGGCATCAACCTGGATACTGTGAAACGTCTGAAAGAGGTTGATCGTCTTCGCATCAGCGAATACATCAAAGAACACCCGCATGCTACATATACCGAAGGTTGTGAAGGCATCTGGTCTATCCCTTGTGATATTGCTCTTCCATGTGCAACGCAAAATGAGATCGATGAAGAAGCTGCGGCCCTTCTAATCAAAGGTGGCGTGAAGGCCATTGGCGAAGGCGCGAATATGCCTTCCACCCTGGCTGCCATTGACGTCTTCCACGGTGCAGGCGTGCTGTTCGGTCCAGCCAAAGCGGCTAATGCCGGAGGTGTAGCCGTGTCTGCTCTTGAAATGTCACAGAACAGCATGCGGTTGTCCTGGTCATTTGAAGAAGTAGACGCCAAGCTGCATGACATCATGAAGAACATCTACACCAGCTGTGTAGAAGCTGCTGAAGAGTATGGCTGTGAAGGTAATCTCGTAGCCGGAGCGAATATCGCCGGTTTCCTCAAGGTAGCCGATTCCATGATCGCTCAAGGTGTAGTTTAATTTAAATACGTGATTCTCCACGATCAAAGGGCGTTCCCATCTATTTGGGTAACTGCCCTTTTTTCCTTGTCTTCAATTGCTCTAATCGCAAGGCAATGGTAAAGTGGTACTGACGTAATTCCATCTATTTGTACTATTATAAGGAAGTGTTTACATTGTCTAACCAACCATTTGCCAGCACTGCGAGTCCGCATCTAAGCGCAGATTGCGAGCAGTGTTTTGGCCTGTGCTGTGTTGCCTTGCCCTATGGCAAGTCATCGGACTTTGCTTTTGATAAAGCCAGCGGCACACCCTGTCCCAATCTGCGCACGGACAATCGCTGCGGTATCCATACCGAGCTTCGGCAGAAAGGGTTCAAAGGTTGCACGGTATACGACTGTTTCGGAGCTGGACAGAAGCTGTCCCAAGTGACCTACGCGGGCAAAGATTGGCGTGATCATCCAGAGTCTGCAAATGAGATGTTCGATTGTCTGCCTGCCTTGCGACAACTTCACGAGTTGCTCAGTTATATGAAGGAAATGATGATGAGACCGGAGACGTCATCCCTTCACTCGGTATTTGGTGAGTTATATGAGGAGATTGAGCGCTTGAGCAATCTGGAGCCTGCAGCCCTTCTCCGTCTGGACATCGCCAATTATCGGTCCAGTGTGAATCAACTCTTGATCCAGGCAAGTGAGATGGTACGTGCGAATGTGCCCCCCAGCGCTCATGGACAAGGGAAGTCGAAGAAGAGTAAGAAACGTACGGGAAGTGACTTTTTTGGTGCCAACTTAAAGGGAGCTGACCTGCGGGGCGCAAGCTTCCGAGGGGCTTTAATGATCGCAGCCGATCTCCGAAATGCAGATACACGAAATGCGGATTGGATTGGCGCGGACTTGCGGGATACGGATCTGGGCGATGCAGACCTGAGAGGTGGCATCTTCCTGACGCAATCCCAGATTAATGCAGCCAAAGGTAATGTGAATACCAAGTTGCCGGACCATCTTAACATTCCCTCACACTGGGTGTAGGATGCCATTTCCGCAAGAGCATAAGCAGGGATACAGGCAATATAGTACCTGCCAATTCATATGAATGTATGAATCGTATACAGCAACAGCAAAAAAACAGCTCGTCCTATACATCCAAGGACGAGCTGTTTCTATAAAATCACTGGAACGAATCAGAATTATAACAAGTCGCGGCGGAGATCTTCAGCCGATTTTGGAGACAAGTGACCGAGCGGAATATCAAATACCGTTTTCGCTCCCTTATGTCCTTCCACGCTCAAACGTTGTGCGGCTCTTGCATACGCTACAAGTACGCTTGCTGTAAATTCAGGATTGCTGTCGAGTTTCAGACCAAATTCAATAATTTGCTTTTGACCAGCACCTGTAACCCCACTGCGAATTACAAATCCACCATGCGGCATACCTTCATGCTCGGATTTCAATTCTTCTTCGCTAATGAACGTTACCGTTGTATCGTAATCTGCAAAATAGTTTGGCATCGACACAATCGTCTCACGGATCTCATCCTGATTAGCACCATCTTCTGCTACCACATAACATTGACGCAGATGTTTCTCGCGTGTAGACAGCTCTGGTGTCTCCCCTGCACGAATGCGGTTGATTACCTCTTCAACAGGTACAGTATACTGTACACCCGCCTTAACACCTGGAACACGACGAATAGCATCCGAGTGGCCTTGGCTCACACCTTTGCCCCAGAACGTGTACTCTTTTCCTTCTGGCAAGATGGACTGTGCAAGCAGACGGTTCATGGAGAACAAGCCTGGGTCCCAACCTGTGGAAATGACACTTACGTGACCGCCTTGCTCTGCCGCAGCATTAACTTCCTTGTAGAATTCAGGAATCTTCGCATGTGTATCGAAGCTATCTACCGTATTGAACAACTTGGCGATGGCTGGTGTCTGCTCTGGAAGGTCGGTTGCAGAACCACCACAGAGGATCATAACATCAACCTTGCCTATGTATTGCTCCGCTGCAGAGATATGCTCAAAACGTACTTCTGTGCTTTCAGCGACCATCTGCTCCGGATTACGACGTGTAAACACAGCAATCAGTTCCATATCCTCGTTCTGGGAAATGGCTTTCTCTACACCTTTACCCAAGTTACCGTAACCAACAATACCCACTCTAATCATGTTCAATCCTCTCCTGTCTTCTTCTATAGTTGTCTATTACTCTGTTTATAATGATATAACATACCATGTAACCTGTCAGGTTTCCAGTTCGAAATAAAAATACCTTGCAGCGGTGCAGCAATAATGCGGCTCCGTATGCAAGGTATTATGGCGTTCATTCGTTATTTTAGGAAGGAAAAAGCAGGAAAGAAAAATAGCCCTTATCTTCTGCTTATGATTCTGTCCAGGTCAACGTCAGTTCAATGACGCCTTCCTGTCCCGCCAATGTTCCACCGATCAGGGACCAGACATCCTGCGTCTCCGGGTCGGTTCCCTGAATAATAATATTTTTGTCATCGATCGTCTGACCTGCATCCGTCAACTTTTTGGCGTTAAAGTAATCTTTATACAGCTGGGATACGGTTTTCATATCTTGTTCAGTGGAGAAAATCACCATGGCCGATTGCTTGCCTTCATTCTCACCAGAATTGGCTAAACGAATCGTAGCATCTTCCGGCAATGGGAAATCACTTGGCAAGTTCTCCGGCAACTCATTGGTTCCAGCAGTTGCTTCCTCACCGATTTCTGAATCGGAGTCTGCTGGTGCAGTCGTACCTTCCGTTTCGGTCACTGTATTTGTTGTTGCTTCGCTTGCACCTTCATCAGTCGCTTGTTCACCGGTTCCGGAGGAAACTTCAGTGTCCATCTTCTCCGTATCACTCGGTTCATCTGCCGCGCTGCTGCAAGCACTCAAGGCCACCATCATCGCCAGTGCCGCACAGGCCAAT
Source organism: Paenibacillus sp. FSL H7-689 (assembly GCF_000517905.1). NCBI lineage: Bacteria > Bacillati > Bacillota > Bacilli > Caryophanales > Paenibacillaceae > Paenibacillus > Paenibacillus sp. FSL H7-689. Next base: position 265,132 of record NZ_ASPU01000066.1, on the reverse strand, counting down.
ACATATTTCCTTCTCTTCACCATCTGTTACCACTCCTTCTTCTTCGTTTCATGTGCTAATCACGTTCAAACGGCTGGATCACAGGCACCGCATGAACGTTATTCTTAACCCATATCACAGATACAGATAGTACACTTAGAGACAATAGACAACTGGCTACAAGAATGGACAGGAAGCGGGTGATCACTTTAAACTTTTTCATCCATCCCTCCTCCTCCTGTTCATCATGTGTTTGTGGAATCATGTTACTCATAGGTCACTGGCGGTGTCACTAATTTCATGATCTCGGCGGCGACAATATCCGGTTGACTGTTGTGGATACTGTGTGTCGCTTGTGGAACCGTCAGCTGTGTTCCGTGTCTTGACCATGAAGCAAAATTCGCTTGATCGGCCTGCCATGCCTGACTGTCCTCATCCGATTCCGCCGAACCCGCTGTCAGGATCGTCAGTGGAAAATCAAACTTCGTTTTGTTCTCAAGCACACACGCAGCATTTGTTCTGGAGTTCCGAACCTCTTCCATAACATTGTAATTGTACGCATGTCTTAACGTGGATATCATGACGGCCTTTTTCATCGGTTCCGTTACCAAACTTGGGTCAATGACCAGAGATGCCATCATGCGATCCGATTGCAGCAATGTTCGTGCGATGCCTGTTTTCACCAGAAAACGGGACCAATCCATCATCCATTCTGGTGTATTCAAGTCCGTACGACTGTAATACTCCGGGCTTCCGCCATCGATCATGACCATGCCAGCCACCTCATCAGGATACCTTTGCGCAAACCGCAGTGTCTCCAGCGCACCCAGGGAGTGACCGACCATGATGTAAGGTGGACGTTGACCGGATGTTCGCAGCAATTGGTGGATCTCTTCCGAGATGGTATCAACATCACGAGGGTCATCCGTATAGTCACTGTATCCGTACCCGAACCGGTCATATACCGCAATTTTCACCTGTGATTTCAATTTGTCATATAGCGGACTGAAATCCACATACGGATTGGGTGTACCCCAGCCTGAGGCAAACACCACGGTTACCTCTCCTTTGCCAGCGGTGTAGAGGTGCATGTTGCGACCACTCACTTCATAATACTTGCCTGGCGGGGGATAGGACTTCATATCCTGCGTGGATTGATACGCTTCATACGCTGTACCTGCCAGCAGCAAAAGTCCTGTGGCAAGCATGATGCCTCCCAGCACTTTTAACCCTCTCCGTAACCCCTTCTTCATCTTCTCTACCCCTTACCCCAAAGGTTCATCTATATATGTATGCTTCAATCGTACCCAAGAAATAGCGCGATTGAAACAATCCCGAGTCCAGTTCTTTCCCCAACCAAAGTCCAGTGTCCCTCCCCTACCTGTAACGCAAAAAAAACTGCAAATCTCCCATTCAGGAAACTTGCAGTTCATCTATACTTGTATTCTAAAACTCTTACCTCAATCTATCTCACGATGATCCTTTTACCTATAGTTGCAAAGTAAGACCCACCGGGCAATGATCACTGCCCATCACGTGGCAGTCGATATGCGCATCTGCTACCTTAGGTGCCAATTGATTGGATACCAGAAAATAATCAATGCGCCAGCCCACGTTCCGTTCTCTAACCTTCGGCATATAAGACCACCAGCTGTATACATCCGTACGATCCGGATACAGATGACGGAAGCTGTCTACATAACCGGAAGCAAGCAAATCGGTCATCTTGCCACGCTCTTCAAGGGTAAATCCGGAATTACCCAGATTGGGCTTCGGATTCTTCAGGTCAATCTCCTGATGAGCCACATTCAGGTCTCCACAGACGATAACCGGCTTAGTCTGCTCCAATTGCAGAATGTACCCCCGGAATCGATCCTCCCATTCCAGACGATAAGGCAGCCGGGTCAGATCCCGCTTCGCGTTAGGGGTATAGACGTTCACCAGATAAAACTCATCATACTCCAGTGTAATCATCCGTCCTTCCGGCTCGCTGTCCTCCTCCATCCCGTAACGAACGGATAAAGGTTTGATTCGGCTAAATACAGCCGTACCGGAATATCCTTTTTTGATCGCATAATTCCAATATTGATAAACATCTTCCCCCAGGTCCATCTCAATCTGTCCGGCTTGCAATTTGGTCTCCTGAAGGCAGAAAATGTCCGCCTGACTCTCCTGATAATAATCCATGAATCCTTTGGTCACACATGCCCTTAAGCCATTCACATTCCAGGACACCAGCTTCATATCCTCATCTCCTCACATCTCTCCAATATAGCATGGGCTCATTCAGAGGGACAAGCCTTACGGCTCTGGAATGAGATGGAGTCATTGGAATCCTTGTGGGCTAGCTTGCCTATATTTCGCTTCGTAACTTAGAGAACACCGCAAGGTCAATATATCTGCCTTTCTCAAACTCATGCTGCCGCAGTACACCTTCCTGTTGAAAATCAAGTTTATGTAACAGCTGAATTGACGCCTCGTTCTCCGGTTCAACCTTTGCTTCGATCTTGTTGAGCTGCATGCATGTGAATCCAAAATGTAACACAGCACGGGCCACTTCAGTCATAACACCGCGGCCCCAGAAAGAGGAACGCAAATCGTATCCAATCTCTGCACGGTTATGTACATCTTCATAGTTCAGGAACCCACAGGTTCCGATCACTTTACGAGTTTCACGGTCTTCGATCATCCAGCGTAAACCCGTGTGTTCCTTGAAAATCTTCGTATACCAATTCATCTCGCCCTGTGCATCCTCCACGGATTCAAAGGGAGTGAATGGCATATATTGAACCACAGCTTCATCGGAATATAACGCGAGCAGATCATGGCTGTCTCCAGCCTCAGCTGACCGGAGGATGAATCGTTCTGTCTGAATTAATGGAAATAGATCAAACCTAAATTGCTCACTCATGCGAGGTCTCCTTTGTAACATTCATTGTAGAAGTCCATTTTACTACACTTGCCTTCATCAAGCTTTTACTATTAATATGTTCTATTAAGGCATTACTGTAGAAAAGGATACATAGGAGAGGACGTGCTATTATCACACAATCATATGACGTTATTATCGTTGGAGCCGGCTCCATGGGTATGAGTGCAGGTTATTATCTATCGCGCAGTGGATGCAAAACTTTATTAATCGATGCCTTTGATCCTCCGCATACGGAAGGAAGTCATCACGGGGATAGCAGACTGATGCGCCATGTGTACAGTGGTGGGCCTGACTATATTGCCATGGCATTACTTGCACAGAAGTTATGGCACGAGCTGGAGGAAACGACCGGAGACCAACTTTTTGTTCCTTCCGGTGTAATAAATGTGGTTGATCCGGAGATTCATTCCTTCCACAACCGATTGAGCCATGCAGATGATGCAGGTATTCGGTATGAAACGTTGCACGCAGCCGAGGTGATGAAACGCTGGCCAGGTATTACAATACCTGAACATTACGAGGGCATGTATGAACCGGATGCGGGTTATTTGTATAGTGAACCTTGTATTCGTGCCTTCCGCAAGGCAGCCGAAACTCACGGTGCCACCTTGTTAACGCACACGCTTGTGGAGCATATCGAATACGGACCACATTCCGTCGCAGTTCAGACTTCAGGTGGTGAGACATACCATGCAAATCAAATCATCCTGAGCGCTGGCGCCTGGTTTCAGACATTAAAACCTTTCGTGGATCTCCCCATTCAGGCAGTGCGTAAAACGGTTGGATGGTTTGTTGCACCAGAAGCTTTGTACGGCGAGGAACACTTCCCCGGTTTTACACTGGCAGGAAAAGAAGGTACATATTATGGATTTCCAAGCATTGGCGGATCAGGTCTGAAGATGGGTCGTCATGATACGGGTCAGGTGTGGACACCAGGAAGTACAATGGCTCCTTTTGGTACGGAAGAAACGGACGAGGGGGATCTGCGCAGGCTGCTCGAACTTCATATGCCTCAGGCAGCTGGAGAATTGAAACGTGGTAGTGTGTGCAAGTATGAATTCACTTCGGATGAAGATTTTATCATCGACCGACACCCTGCCCATGAACGTGTGTGGCTCGCAGGCGGTTTCTCCGGTCATGGCTTCAAGTTTGCAAGTGCCATTGGGCAGATTCTATCCGACTTGGTGCAAACGGGGTACACGGATCAGGATATTAGCAGGTTCGCCCTATCCCGTTTTTGTTAAGTACCAGCCGGGTGGATGAATATATGTATGTCTAAAATAGCTAATTTCCTTGAGGGTGCAGTGTTGCTTAGAGCACTGCACCTCCAAGAAAAAAGGACACGTGATAACGTTTAATTCATGCGTACTCACACTAATTAACTTTGACGAGGCTCCATTGCTGATTGGCTCCGCCATTGTCGGCCCACTGAATCGTGGAGGCACCTGCGGTCAGAGAACCTTGATTGATGTCAACCGTCAGGCCACTGTTTCGATTCGCAAGTACAACATATCCTCCCACATCAATTGGCAGCCATTGCTGATTGTTGCCCCCGTTATCCTGCCACTGAATCAGAGCGGCTCCGCCTTGTGTAGAACCCGAATTCACATCCAGCAAAAGCCCACTGCCCACATTGCGGATGTTGTAATATCCGTTACCTGCGGACTCTAGCTTCCACTGCTGGTTGGCTGCTCCATTATCATTCCACTGAATGATTGTTGCCCCACCCGTAGAAGAAGCACCGTTAACATCGAGTGCAAGTCCACTATTGCGGTTGATCAATTTATAGATGGCCCCGGATTCGGATTCATATCCTGTACCGCCATTGTAAGTTGCACCAGAAATGACGTAGGTTGTGACCGAATTGGCCTTGGCCGTAGCCGTAAAGGTTTTGTTTTGCACCGAAATATTGGTCAGTTGCTGCAACTTCTCCGTTGAAGAGGTCCGATATACTTGAGCAGACGTGCCTGTGTTCGTAAAACGACTGAGATCATAGGTTACCGTTGTATCCGTCGATTCCGAATTGGTTGTAACCAGCACAACTTTGCCGGAAGCTGCATCATAGGCTGCAAGGGTATTGGCATCACTCATGCCGATAATCTTGTATCCAGGACGAATAAATTTGCTGTAATTGCCCATGACATAATATTTTTGGTTCACGGTGTAACTGGTCGTTTGTGTATTGTTCAACACGTTCTTGAAGAATCCCCATCCTTCTGCACTATCGACGGCTTGCCAATACACCCATCCACTTGCGCCCATATTGCGAATATCCTTGAGGATGGTCCGTGACATCGTAAGTCCGCTTGCATCCCCATCTCCATATTCCGAGGTCCACAGATGTTTGCCCGCAGACGTCGCTGTGTTGCGCAAAGCAGTACGATTGCTTCCGCCATACGTATGGGTGTTGATCTGAGTGATCGCTGATTTAACCGCATTGCTGTAGCTGTTGAACGACACATCGGTATCATCGATACTGTATTCTTCAGGTGCGCTCAGCTTTGTGGACAGGCCCTTTGCATTCAACGAAGCTTGTACCTGACTCAGAATTGTGTTCTGATCCGCACGGTCAAAGTGCATGCCCTCCTGGTCATTGCCCTGCTTCCACCATGTCGAGATTGGTTCATTCAGTGGGGTTACGCTATCAAATGTGATCCCCCAGTTATCCCGAAAATGCTTTACAACCTCGGTTAAGTAATCGGCAAAATCATCGTAGTAATCAGGCTTGAGGTTGTTACCACCATTGGCCGAACCGGACACATTACCACTGATGGTCATCCAGTAAGGTGCGGAATTCGCAAAAGCTTCGATGATATTCACGCCTTGCGCTTTGGCAGCTTGCAGCATATATCGTTGGTTTGCATCTGCATTCCAGTCATACACGCCGGGAGAAGGCTGGTAACCAGGAACGGCTTTGCGATATTCAAGGATATTGGATGATGGATTATCCCCGCCTCCAATGTTGTAACGCAGGATATTCAGACCCAGTCCGGTATTCGCGTTGAACATTTTCTCCACATACTCATCCCGATTGGAATATTCTCCAACCACTTTTCCCCACCACGCGAGGGATGTCCCCCATCCTTCCATCGTCTGATATTGCTTCGATGGATCGGCAACAGCCGTGTAGGCTCCCGCAGCAGATACCTCTGTCCCCACACCTAAACTGCCTGTTAGCAGACTTCCTGCCAAGAGCAGCGAGCTCATTCGTTTTAACCACTTCATCCGCTTCACTCCTTATGAATTTACACTTGCACTCCGATGTCAGAACAACTTTCCGATCGCTGTTATCCCCAGATTTTTAATTATTCTTAAAAAGGGGAAAATCCGGGGATAGTGTATGCTTCCGATGCAGCTTTCTTTCAGAAAGCTTTTAGGCGCACGCTTCGCTTCTTCAAGTTATTTCTGACCTCTCCGTTATCGTGTAAATGTATAGTTTAACTTGTTTGTATTTTCCGAAACACGAACACCAATCATTGCCCGATCTCTCGGAAGGTCGCGTCTGACTTATCGATTGCGGTAACAACAGCTTCCAGTTTCAGCACATTATTATAATGTCTCAGATACAGGTTCGGGTTACTAAACGAGGCATACGATGTCCAACTAGCGTTAGCAAGTCCACTTACACGTTTGAACGTGGCGTCATTTCGGAACGTAGCGCTGCCGTCATTTTTCACGAGTGTGATGTTGCCATTATTATTGCGCAGGAAATACCCCGGATAATTCATGGACTCGAATGAAATGCCTGTTGCATTTGACAGCCCAGGAACGATACGGAATTGTGCATCCTCCGCCGGACTGACACTCGCATCAATCCGTGCCTGATAGTTGTAGTGACGAATGAAGCTGCCCGGCACATTGAATGACTCCAACTTGCGGATATCACCCGGTTGTCCGGATTCTTTCAATACGGTCATATGCCGGACGAGTCCGGTAAGACCTGCAATCTCTTGTTTGGCCCCCCAAGTCTGGAAGTTGTCAGCAGAGTCGCTGTAATAATATTTTTGTGTTGCATAGCCGTCAAAGTAGATTCGCCATGAACCATTATCCAGCTGAACAAGCGCCGGGCCTTCCACCCAAGAACCCCAACCTGCCCAATCCCATGTACCTTTAAAGGTATAAGGACCCGTTAGCGAGGTGGATGTCGCATATTCAATGTATTTGGTGGTCTCGTTCTTGCTAAAAGCATGATAGGTTGAGCCTGTCTTCACGATAAAAGTGTCGATATAATTGGGAGCAATGCCTGCCAGTTCAGTAGGTGCAGACCATGAGGTAGATGTTAGACTGCTACCTGAAGCTGTGAGCACATAAGGTTTGAAATTCTGATAGTTGCCTGGTGAGAGGGACACGATAATGTTCAGACTGCCGTTGCTGTCTTTGAACCATTCTGGTGCCCAGGTGTGTGCAATTGTGGTAGGTGTGGATAAAGTAATATTACGGACAAATGTCCAGTTTACCTTATCCGGGCTGGAGGCGATGCCGATGGTGTTACCCGACCAGTTCGTGGTGTAGACAACGTAATATAGACCATCTGTATGCTTCATGATGCTGGGATCGCGGATCAGCTCGGTCGGAGGTGTATAGGCTGGCCCTTTTAGCAAACCATAGTGGGTCGCATTATAGGATTCGTAGATATACATATTGGACTCACTTGTGTTCGTAAAGGCGGATATCGTATATACACTTGTCGCTGCTCTGGCTGTATTGGGGAATAACATCGTTAATAGAAGTAATGTTCCAAGCAGCAGGATCATTCCGGCCTTGAAACCATTGGACTTTCCTACTCCTCCTATTCCCTCTTCCTTCTTCGTCAACATTGGGTCATCTCCTTATCCATGAGTGATGAACAGAGGAATACCTTACTGTATTACCAAAGACAAAGCGTAGCTGGGACTGCCACTGATGAGCAACACCTCACGACCACCTGTTCAAATTCCAATTACATGAAGCATCACTCCCTTCACAGATCATGGATGAACATTCTTTATATATGTAAACGGTTACAATTAATTAAACTATAAGTGTTACCTTAGTTCGTTGTACCAACCTGATCACCACAGTTCCCCCATTCCCTTAGCTAATTCACTCCGCAAGACTGAATCCGAAAGATTCACAAGCTCGGGTTATTTGACTAAGAAAATGAGGTAGTGTGACTGTGGTAAAAGGTGAAATGTTGCGTCCAATTCGAACTATCTCGATCAAGTTCTTGTTCTCAACCATAGTTGGATCAGTAAGACAGCTAACGATCCATACATGAACTATTCCACCACAACCCACGGATAACGGGATAACGCATCCAACAGGAAACGTACACGTTCTGGTGTTCTGCCTTCTTCATCGAACAAAAGTAATTCATTCTCTTCCTGTAGCCATGCTACTGGAATTTTGTAATCCTCTTGCGGACCAATCTGCCAGTAACGGCCCAGATGATGTCCGTTCAGGTGAATCGTTCCTTTGCTCATTCCGGTCAGGCGAAGCATCAGGTTCACCTTATGGTGCTCGGAAATAGTAGGTTTCGCGAAACGCCAGCGGTACCAGACCGGCTGACCATACGATCCTCTGACTAGAGTATGATTGGATACAGGGTGAGACTTCTCACTCAATGTAGCACGATTAACCGATTCATTCGTGGTGTCAAGCACCAGATTGGCAGTACAATTGCCACCTGCGGCGATACCAGGCTGTCCTGCACGCTGGATTGACCCCTGTGCTCCAGGATGGATCGATTCCTGTCCTACCTCGTAGCTCTCCCATTGTTGCGGAAGCAATGCATCCGTCCCTGCCATACGCCAATCCTTCAGTTCTCCCTGACTCGGATATGTGATCAGTTCCAGTCGATTCAGCGAAGAGCGGCTATACGGCATTTCCAGTGTATTTGTCTCTCCGGTCTTGATATACAAGGATATGTCTAACGTCTGGAAGGCAAACCAATCCTGATATCCTTCCATCGGAACTTCGATACCATTGATACGAAGACCTTTACTCAAAGCACCCACAAGAATCGCCCGATCCATGCCATCCAGCGTAAAACTTCTGCTCAGAAGTGGAGATTCTTGGAGAGAGTTCACCTCATCGAGATGCACAAGTCCACGCTCCATACGCCAATCCCGACGAATATCCTGAACCTTGCCATCCAGATACACAGCACCAGCCAGACCTTTGCTCTCACCCAAATACGGGGAGAAGTTCAATCTGCCCATATGCTGCACCAGAATCTGAAGTGTATTCTTCCCTTTGGCCACCTGCAACTGCACTCCAGCGGCACCTACCTGACGCACTAATGCCTGCTGAACACCATTAACGATGATTCTGGCGGTATCCTGGATATCCGGCAGAATGAGACCCGTAATTCCTTCGGTTGGACTTTCGAAATCGCATTCGTACAATAGATAACCAAAATCTTGTCCGTATCGGGAAAAGTCTTCTGGTTGTCCACTCGCCGGACGCTGCTTCGCAGTTAACGTAACACGTGACAGCTCAGGAGAATCAGACAATGTCGGCGCACTCGGCGATGTCCATGGAAGCTGCTGCTGTTTGCCTGCAATAGGCTTCTCGCTGGCATAGAACTCGTGACCTGTTAACGTCCGTTCTCCATCGGTCCAGTCACCAAGCAGCGTAATTGTGCGATCTGGGTCAGTAATCATGCCCTTGACCTGACCCGATGGTAATACGTCTACGTCATCGAAGCCGATCACATAACGTATTCCCTTCTGATCTGTTGCTTCCAATCGCCATGTTCGATTCATCGTCTCTTGATCCAGAATGACGAATCGGATCGGTGTGCCGTTTGCTTCCAGCTGGATCGTTCCCGGCTCTTGGAAATGGAACAGATCGAAGCGGTATACGTTCCTGGCTGAATCATGTTCGACCAGCACTTGCACTGTGCTGCCCGTGACGTTTAATGCCCTTGCTTCCAGTTCAACAACAGAACGTTGCCCGGCAGCTGCCACGATGAACAGGTTCAATTCTCCGTTTATCATTTCATTGCCCGTAATCATCGTACCCGTAGTCAGGTATACGTGTTCAGCAATCTGTACTCGATCCAGCAACGGAACAATCTGACCCGGATTCAGCGATACGGGAAGAGTCCGGCCTTCCTCCAGCGTAATGTGCAGGGTCTCGCGTTCATCCTTGTGACTCTCCAGAAACCAAATCTTCTGGTTGTCAGCCTGTCTGCCTCGTACAGATATGCCTTCAGGATGACGTACAACGATCTGTGCTTCTGGAATCTCCTCTGTTTCCATCAGAAGGGCCCCGAAAGCATGGACGAAATAGGATAAATTCTTGGTTACTGCATATTTCGGTGTCACCCGTCCATATTCGTTCAGCGGTGCATCATAGTCATAGGACGTAATCATGAAGATGTCACTGCTACCCATCGTTCTGCCGCCATATCCACCAAAGTTCGTGCCACCATAGAACATATAATGACTGATTCCGGTATACCCGGCACGCAAAATCTCCATGATACGTCTCTCCAGCAAAGGCGCCGTCTTCTGAATGGCTGAAGGCCCTCCCCAATTCTCGAACCATCCGGTCCAAAATTCAGTGACCATCTTCGGGGTGTCCGGCTGTTTGACTCGAAGTTTCTCATAATGCCCGTCAGCACCTGACCAGAAATTAGCCCCTTCAATCGTGCCTTCCGCCCCGCCAACGCAAGTGATCAGCGTAGCGTCAATGCCACGTTGCAACAATCCATCCCTCAGCGTATTCATATGGTCACTTGCAGCAGCGTCATCCATCAGATACCCGTATTCATTCTCCACCTGCACGAGAATAACCGTACCCCCGGCCGATAACTGGCGCTCCCGAATAATCGGCACAAGCCGGTCAAAATACAAATTCACATAGTGCAGATACGTCTCATTGTTTTCCCGGAATTTCACGCCGTCCTTCGTAACAAGCCAGTATGGAAAACCGCCAAAATCCCATTCTGCACAGATAAACGGACCCGGACGCGCGATAACCCACATGCCGAGTTCTGCGCACAAATCCAGAAATGCTCCGCAATCGTTGTCCCCTTCAAAGGACCACTGTCCTTCTTCCGGTTCATGCACATTCCACGCAAAGTAGGTGTCTATGCAATTCATGCCTGCCAGCTTCGCCTTCAGCAGAACCTCACGCCATTCCTCCTGCGGCATACGGAAATAATGGATCGTGGCACTGTTCAGAAATACACGCTCTCCGTTTAGGAAAAAGCTGCGTGCATCGTATGTTAATTCAGATTGAACACCATTCTCAGCCCTGGCGATGTTCTTCTCCTGTTCCTGCAGCAAAAGGGATGCTTTCTCTGTCAAAGTTATCCCCTCCTTCTCTTTATTTAGGTTCATATGTCCTGTGATTCATTTAAAATATAAGTTCAACTAATGAATGTTTACACTGGCACTCCGATGACAGAATAACCTTCCAATCGCTGTTATCCCCAGATTTTTTTGATTCCCTTTTCTCAAAGGGAAAATCCGGTGATAAAGGCGAACGCTTCGCTTTTTCAGGTTTTTTCTGTCCTCTCCATTTCTGTGTAAATGATTAGTTCAAAATGATATTGTTCATATTCATACCAGCACTCAGATGACCGAACAACCTTCCGAGTGCTGCTATCAGTTCGCCTGCAACGTCACGCCTTCCAGTACAACGGTTGTGATGGAATTGTCTGCCGTAGGTACCTCCAGTCCGTTGGCATACACCGGGATGTCTTTCTGCTGTTCCATGTTCCGTTCCGGTGAAGTTTGATACACCTGCGCGGTGGCTGATTTTCCATACGTATACCCTGCCAGTTCAAACGCTGTTGTACCCGCTGACAATTCGTTACGAATCACTAGCACCAATCTCTGGTGTTCCCCGTCGTAGGCAGCCAGCGTGCGTCCACCATCGGTTGGAATAATTGTCGCGCCGGGACGAATGAACTTTGTGAACTGGGCCATGCCATAATACTGTTTGGTCATCTCATACTGCTCTTCTCCGTTGAAATTGGCATGAATGAAGCCCCAGTTATTATTGGCGCCTTCATCTTCAACGGCCTGCCAGTATACCCAGGCGGATGGCTGCATGATTTTCAGATCAAACATGATCCGCTCCGCCAATTCTTGCACCGAGGTCATATCCTCATGACTGTGCGGCTCGCTGCCGCCGGTTCCGTACTCGGACATCCACAACTTTTTACCCTGGCGTTCTGCCAGCGTGCGCAGCTCTTCCATTTTGCTACCATTATAGGAGTGAGTATTGATCTGCTGGATTACGTCCAGCGTGTCCTGATCATAGAGGTTGAAATTAAACACCGTCTCATCAATGCTGTTATCGTCCGCGGCACTAATGACGGTTCCATCCAGTCCTTTGCTCTTCAACGATGCAGCAACTTTCTTGATAATCTCGGCCTGTTTCTCATTGGTAAAATGACTACCTTCCTGCATATTGCCCTTCTTCCACCAGTCGGAGGAAGGTTCATTGAGTGGATTCAGTGTGCGGAAGGTGATCCCCCACTCGTCCCGATAATGCTTCACGACTTCAGTCAAATAATCGGCAAACGCATCATACTGGTCGTCACGCAGATTATTGCTGCCATCCACAGCTCCGGTAACGGATCCACTGATCGTCATCCAGTAAGGTGGTGAATTGGAGAATGCTTCGGCAATGTTCACACCACGCTCCATCGAACCTTGTAATACAGCACGCTGACCTGCATCAGCATCCCAGTCCCACTCTCCAGGTTCAGGCTGGAAGCCAGGTACATCCCCGCCGGGACGAAGAGCTTTCATGTCTGGATTTTCCTCACCGCCAATATTGTAACGAACGATGTTCAGACCTAATCCTTTCTCCGGATCAAAGACCAAATCCATCACTTCACTCACCTTCGCCTGATCCTTCCATCCACCAAGATTATTGGCCCACCAAGCAAGTGACGTACCCCAACCTTCAAAATGATCATAGGATTGATCCAGCTTCAGACGTACTGGTTCCCCTTGGAACTCAAGTGTTTTGGATGATTCATTGGCAAAATGATTGATAACAATTCCTCCTCCTGCCAGCAGCGCAATCAGAGCGACACCCATGAGGATATAACTCCGTTTGCCTCTGCTGCGTTGTTCTTTATGCGCCATGGGCTATACAATCCTTTCTCCATGTACGTTGATTACTCCATTGACCTTGAACATCAGGTTCAATACATACAACCACTACAGACACCTCGGTTACTTGATTCCGCTACTTCCGCCGCTAATGTTCGCTTCATAGACATAACGTTGTCCGAACAGATATACCAGCACCATCGGAATGGTGAGAAACAGGGAAGCAATCATCACGAGGTTCCATGGCGGCATCTGCCCGCCACCTACCGTAGTCAACAGCTGCACTCCAAGTGCCAGCGGCATTTTTTCCGGATCATTGATATAGATGAGCGGTCCCATGAAGTTGCCCCAGTTATAGGAGAACGAGAAGATCGCAATAGCCGCAAGTATCGGATAAGTCAGTGGCATGATGATCTTCCAGTAGATTCCCGGGTGTCCCATACCATCGATCATGGCGGCTTCATCCAGTGATTTTGGAATACTCATGACAAACTGCCGAATCAGAAATACGTTGAACGCTCCGGCGAAGAAACTCGGCACGATCAGCGGGTAGAATGTATTAATCCAGTCCAGATGACGGAAGATGATGAACTGCGGTACCATCGTAACCTCACCCGGAATCATCATCGTACTGAGCAACACAATAAACAGGAAACGGCTTCCTTTTGCTTTGATTCGGGCAAAGCCGTAGGATACGATCGAAGCTGATAATACCGATCCGACAATCGTAAAGATGGTAATGATAACCGAGTTTTTGAGATATGTTCCAAGATTGTTATTCGTGAAGATGGTATAAAAGTTCGACCATTGGAACTCCATTGGAACAAAGGTAAAGGCTGATTTGACGGTTGTTGCGTCACTTGCCAGTGCAATGGAGATCATGTACAGGAAAGGCGAAGCAAGCAGCACCCCGACCAGAATCAGAAAAATATAGGATATCGTCTTCTCCACAGTCGATGGATTACTCATTGGCTTTTCCCTCCTCGTAGTGCACCCACAGCGACGATGAACGGAATACAACCAGTGTCAACGCCATGATGATGATGAATAGTACCCAGGCAATCGCCGATGCATATCCCATTTTGTAGAATTGGAACGCATTCTGGAATAGGTAGGGAACGACCATCTGACTTGAATTATCAGGTCCACCGGCAGTGACGATGAATACCTGTGCGAAGGTCTGGAGCGCTCCAATCATGCCAGTCACGAGATTGAAGAAAATGACGGGAGTTAGCATTGGGAATGTAATATGGAAGAACGATTGTGTACTCTTCGCTCCATCAATGGCAGCGGCCTCGTACAGCTCCTGCGGAATGCCTTTCATCCCTGCAAGCAGCAATACCACGCCACCACCTACACCCCATAAGGACATGAGAATCAATGCAGGCTTAACCCAGTTCGGATCAAGAAGCCAGGCGGGACCCTGAATACCGAAGATCGCAAGTGCCTGGTTGATCAAACCTTCCGTCGGCGCAAGCAAGTGGATGAAGAGCAATGAACTCGCAACCACCGGAACAACCGACGGCAGATAGAACAGAATACGGAAGAAGGTGATCCCTTTGATTTTTTTGTTGAGGTAATATGCAATCCAGAGCGAGATCGACATGCCCAGCGGAATGGATATTAGCGCATAGAAGAATGTATTGCCGACAGATTTCCAGAAGATCGGATCATCGGTCAGTAACGTTTTGTAATTGTCGATACCGATGAATTCAGGGGACTGGAACAGATCCCAATTCGTGAAGCTCATATAGATGGAAAACAGGATCGGACCCAGAGTCAGCCCCAGAAACCCGATCAGCCAAGGCGAGATGAAGATGTAGAACCATTTCCCGTCCTTTTTTCTCACGTTAAGCCCTCCCATGACGCAGAGAGCAGATGGAACCCGCATTCACGCCGATTCCACCTGTCCTGCTGTCGCTGCTATTTGTGCATGTTCAGAAAAAACCTCTATTTGTAGAGTCTTTCCAGTCCACTCTGAATTTCGGTTACGGTATCATCAAGCGAGGCTTTGTTGTTGAAGTATACACCCAGCTTATCGTTAATGAGCTTCATCATTTCGTTCCATTGCGGGTTGAATGGTTCTGCATAGATCGTTGATTCACTGAACGCAGCCATGTTGATTTTTTTGCCACCGTATTCAGCATTCAGGAATTCATCACTGGACAGACCTGCTTTGGTTGCAGGAGCATCCTGACCGGCTTTGACCATTGGCATCTGTGCTTCTGGTGTGGTCAGTGCTTCAATTACTTTGAATGCTTCTTCCTTGTGTTTGGAAGCGTTGGTAATCGTTAACCCGTTAAAGAATGCGTTTGTTTCGCCCCATACCGGAGAGATATCCCAATTAATGCCTTCCACCTTGGCAAGTGAACCGATGTTCCAGAACCCTGTCGTTTCCATGGCGATCTTGCCTTGAGCGAACAGCGGATCAGCTCCGATATTCCCCATGTCGGCAATCTCGGTTGGCGTTGGTCCCGCACCGTGTGTGAAGGTCAGGTCATTCATGAATTGCAATGCTTTACGCACAGGCTCTGTATTGAAGGTTGGTTTACCGCTATCATCGAACAGTGAGCCACCGTTCTGGTAGATCAGCTGCATCCATTGCGGCCACCAGCTACCCGGATAGTAACCCCATTGAACCGTTTTGCCATTCTCCTTCACCGTCAGCTTCTGAGCTGCCGCCATCAGATCATCCTGCGTCCAATCTTTGGTTGGGTATTCCACTCCAGCCTTATCGAACAGATCTTTGTTATAAAAGAGGACCATCGCGCCTGCCCGATCCGGCAAACCAAATTGTTTGCCATCATACTTCATCAGGTTTGCGATATCATCGGAATAACGCTCGGACATGTTCACATTGTTCGCCTGAATCATGTCATCCAGCGGTATAATCTGATTCTTGGAGGCGTAAGCCTGATAGTTCTCGGCAATCATCATGATGTCCGGCGCCGTTCCCCCGGCGATCATGGTCTGTACCTTCTGGTCATAATCCCCTGCAACCACGTTCAGCTTCACGTTAATATCGGGATACGTCTGTTTCACAATGTCGAGTCGTTCCTGATAAATCTTCTTCTCATCCTCCGAGCCCCAGATTGTCATGCTCAAATCAACCTTGCCACCGGACTCGCCGGAAGAACCGTTTTTACTCCCGCTGCTACAGGCTGTCAGACCCATTACCATGACCAGCATCAATAACGAAATGACCTTTAGACTTCTTCTCATACGTTACGCCCCCTTGATATAATGAATGGATGACCACACTGAAACCCGTTTCATGAAATGGGTTTCATTAAGCTGAAACATAAAACCCGTTCCACTTTATGAAAGGGGTTTCATTCACGCACTCATTATATTTCACCCTTCGAGGAAATGTCAACGCTTTCTTTTCCAATTACAGGCCCCTTTATCTTGCAGCAGGTCCTGTACTTTGACGCACAATCAGCTCCGGTTGCAGAATGATCTGCTTCTTCGGTTTGCCTTGGTTAATCAACTCATGCAGCACATCTACAGCCTGTTTGCCAAGCTGATACGTGTTCTGGGATACGGTTGTCAGTTCCGGTATAACGGCACTGGCGAGCGGCGTATCATCAAAACCTACAATGGATATATCTTTCGGAATCGAGAGCCCATGCTCAATCGTCGACTTGATCGCACCAATCGCTGTATTGTCATTGACACAGATAACTGCGGTAGGTGGATTGTCACGATCCAGCAGTTTGGACATCTCCCGTTTGCCGTCGTCGATGGAGAAACTGCCGAGCAGTTGCCGTTCTTTGGGTATTTCGAGCCCATGTTCCCGAAGTTTCTTCTGCACAGCTCTGACCTTGACCATGGTGGTGGACAACTCTTTCAGACCGCCAACAAAGGCGATATCGCGATGTCCCAGTTCAAGCAAATGCTCAGCTGCAAGAGCTGCCCCTGCCCCTTCATCCGTGTACACCCGGTGGAACCCGCCTTTGGCAATATTGCCATTAACCAGCACAATCGGCATACGCTTACCCATATCAATCAATTCCTGAGCCATGTCATCCGGACAGACCTGCATGTTAATACGCCCGCCGAGAAAAATAATCCCGTCTACCCGCTTCTCTCGCAGGATGGACAAATATTCAGATTCCCTGTTGTAGTCGCCTGCGGTATTACACAGAAAGAAGGTATACCCCAATCCGCGAGCCTCATTCTCCGCCCCCCAGAACACTTCCGGGAAAAACGGGTTTGTAATGTCCGGCAGGATGATGGCAATGGTGCCCGTCTCTTTTTTGATCAGACTGCGCGCCTGCGCATTCGGCTGAAACTGGTGTTTTTCAATGATGGACATAATCTTCTCTCGGGTGCTTGCACGCACAGGTGCCGTATCATTCAGTACCCGGGAGACCGTCGCTACAGATACATTTGCTTCTTTGGCGATGTCGTATATGGTGATCGGTGTCATAGCGGAACCTTCCTTTTTCTCTAATTTTCCCTATTTTCCCTGCTTATCATACCAGATAAGGAATGGCGATGAAATGGGTTTCATTGACGGGCGAATGATTTCACACTGAACCCATAGAAGTTCCAGGTATAACATTCATACGTGAATTGTTCGTTGCATTACGCATTAGCGTCAATATTTTTACAGGACATGTTTGCTTTTCTTTATTTCACCTTCTAATCTGCGTTTATGGTCCATATATTAAATTGTAAGCGAATTCATTGGAGATTAGAGGAGTGTGAACGACGTCATGATCATTCAAGTCAGTCCGCTGGCAGAAGCAAGACTTACTGAAAAACTGGGAGATCGACCAGGCTATTTCAAATTGTTTTATGATACCGATGGATGCGGTTGTGACGGAATTGCGGTACTTCTGATCTTGAACGAACCGGATAGCGATGATGTTACCGTAGAAGCGGGGTCGCTTCCCTTTGTAATCAACAAACAGCAGCAGATTTACTTTGAACCCTCTCTGCGTCTGCAATCCGAGCACAGTTTCCCTTCATTCCGACTGAGTAGCGATTCCATGATCTATGGCAGTAATGTCAAAGTCCATGATTTACGAGATACCGCAGACGTAGCCCCTCAGCCCACTGGATGGTTTGTACGATAAACGTTGAATTTGTACTATAATCAAAACCTCCCAAGCCCAGATGTCATGCGGGACGGGAGGTTTTTTATCAATTTTAATGAGTTCATTAGGCATTATTCTTGTAAACATTTCATATTCGTGCAGTGCCTCTGTACCTCTGCTGCTCTATTTCCGAATATTTTTCGGGACAAAAGAGGTGAAAATTTGATTAATTAATATGGACTTTAGTTTAATACAAATAATTACAAGTAAACCGTATACTTAGATAACTACATATGAATTTGGGAGATACACAAAATGGAATAACTATTTAGAGATGTAAGACCAGTTATACCAAGAACACGGTTAGAACATTGTAACAGTTTAGAAGTGTCGAGGAGGAAAATTGAAACTTATGAAGTTACCCACAATCCTGAACGTAGTCCGCATCTTGTTGAGTATTAAAGTTATATACCTTATTGTTTCTTTCAGTGTATTTCTCTATATTTTCAGTCAGAATCCTGAAGCCTTTGCCGGTTATCAAGTGAACGGCAATGATTTGATTAATTTCTCTAATGAAATTACTGGAAGAATCATATTTTTGATCATTCCTAGTTTGCTTGCTATCATTTGCATCACCAAAAGACAATTCAGATCTACTGTTACGTTCCTGAGTATCGCTTTATTTATCGGACTACTGAATGAAGGACTATTGACTGGAATTATTCAACTATTCGCCTTGTTAGTTGTGCTCTTACATCGACCAAGTAAGATATTTTTAAAGCGCCAGGATTCAAATGACGTAGAGACACAATACATCGCCAAGAAGAGCCTGACTTAAACGTCTGGCTCTCTTTTGCTTTGGTTTCTTTGCACACAATCCCATTAAGCCTGCTTCTAAGCCCGCCAATTCAATATCACTCAGATTACTTCACAAGAATTTCAATTGGATTCATGGTTAAAGAGATATCCGCGGTCATATCCACAATGAGATTTTGTTTCCCTTTCTTGGTTACCATAAATTCATCTTCAACCTCAACCACTTGACCTGATTTAAATTCAGTTACATATCCCACATCCGTATAATTACGCTCCTCGCCACTACCGGAGAAGGAGAAACGAATTATAGGTTTTCCATGGGAAACTTCAACGGGTTTCATACCTCTATATTTCAGATTTCCTTTTACTTTCATTGTCTCACCAGTACTTAAAACTGTTGGTGTTGTGACTTCGAGAATAAAATCAGTTGCTACTACACGTTCAGTAACATTATCCTCATTTTTATCGGTTGATGAACACCCAGCTATTGTCATGGATACCGCTAATACCAACATTAAGATGCTATTACTCATTTTATTAACTTTATATCACCTCTCACATACTCAAACGAATGATACATAGAAAGGGTTGCTCAATTTGTTCCTTGATTCTCCTGAACTATCGTTTACTGTTAGTTCAATCATATATCACACGAATTCAATTAACTTCTTATCTATTTCTGCGATATCACCAATCTCCGATGTACCATCCCAAAGGATAATTGAAGAAGCTTCATCGTTTTCAACAAAATCATCAAGTTGGCACAATTCACCCATGAACAGAGCTCCATACTCTGTCACCAAAATAAAAAAAACGCACTAGACCTAAGTCCTGCGCGTCATATATCACAGGATGGGAAGCGCGAATAGCGTTAACCCATCCCAATTTTTTCAGGAATGGATTAACGCTATTCATGATGGTGAGATTGTTTTAATTCTAAAATCAACATCGGCCATTCCCCTAATCATCAACATATGGAAATAATACCCATCACAGTACTTTAGAGTAAAATATATAATTTCGCTCATTTACCAACTTCCGTCTAATAAAGTATTCACCTTTGATTCATGGTCTCTCAGTGCGCCGTTTTGAAATTTGATGTGAGAGAAAAAGGAAATAAGTAGAATAATATTGAACAACTACATAATCATTAAAATAATCGATGAACATATAAATGAGGTTGGCAAAATGAAGAATGATAGAAACTGGACAGTTTTA
Organism: Paenibacillus sp. FSL H7-689; assembly: GCF_000517905.1. Lineage (NCBI taxonomy): Bacteria > Bacillati > Bacillota > Bacilli > Caryophanales > Paenibacillaceae > Paenibacillus > Paenibacillus sp. FSL H7-689. The sequence goes on along the minus strand of NZ_ASPU01000066.1, from coordinate 245,081 downwards.
TTTATTGGTGGAGCATCAGGAATAGGTAAATCAAGTATTGCTTTTGAGATTGCTCGATATTATGGTGTGAATGTCTTGGAAGTAGATGATGTTCACCTATCCGTAAAAACAGTTACAACAAAGGAGCATTTTCCTGTAATTCATTATTGGGATTCTGATATAGATGGGAAATACTTTGGAGTTGACGGCACGGTAAACTGGCTGATTGATGTCAGCAAAGAAATGGTTCCAGTATTAAAAGAGCTTGCAAACCGGCATATTGAAGATAAATTACCTATCATTATTGAAGGCGATTTTATCTATCCCGAATTAACCTTATCTCTCGATAACCCACAGGTGAAATCAATATTTGTACATGAATCAGATAAAAATCAAATAGTGCAGAATTATTTAGCAAGAGAAGGTGGCAAATTACAACATGATAGAGCTGAAGTAAGTATTTATTATGGAGATTGGATAGCAGATACCTGTAAGAGGAATGGAATTGAATTGATTGAATCAAGACCTTGGAATACTGCTTTAAAAAGAGCAATAAAGTGCTTATTGTAATACGGACATTAGGATAAATTACTTCTTGTAGCTCTATGGGGAATTAATGGCACTTATTGAGCTATCCTGCCCGTTAGTTGAATAAAAGCAGCCAATCAAAATGATCGGCTGCTTTCTTTGTTTTATTGAGCTAACGTTTCCCGCTAGCTTAAGAGTAATTTCACTTTTTTAATTGAGTCATCTTTTTCAGGAGTACCGCGGTGCAAACAGATATAACACTGGCTAAGTATAAAAGAGCATATGCTATGGCAGCATAATATGTAAGTTCAGCTTCAATATCGGAGCTTGTAAGAAGCAGAATAATGGAAAAGCCAACAACAAAAATTACAGTACCTAACAGAACATTTTTAATTCCTTCTTTCACATACTCACCTCCCAGGGATTTTTGACAGTTCCCGACCTGCTATTTTAGCGTTTATAATTTTTCCTCCCTTAGGCTATTCTCGATTGTGATCTAGCCCTTTCCCAAAACAAGTCTTTTGGTTGTATGATTCGAAAAATTCGGAATGAATATCCAGTGTTTTAATAGTGAGTAGATATCCATTTATCGTGTTAGTAATCATTTCAATTTCAGATACATTGTATGAAGTTATATCCATTTTCGAAATGATCACTTGCTTACTAAGCACTTTTGATAAAGAAGAGATAATTTGTTTCTTTATATCGTCATTTAAACTTTCAAACTGGAGTACAAGGTTTTCAAGGTCATCCTTGCTATCTTTCATAAAACTGTGGGATTGGATAGCACTATGCTTTGGAGATGAAGACTTGATAGCATAAATCTCAATGATGTCATCCATTTTAAATTCAAAGTTTTTACCTTCTTCTGTTTCAACAACTAGGTAGCCTTCCTTTAATCCTTTAGCAACACCACGGAAAAATTCATCTCGATTATTAACTTTAAATACTACAGAATGTTGTTCTTTAACTGTCATCTCAATAAATTGTCTCTTATTCATCATATTATGCAATGTGTTCCCCTCCCTTTTAAAGATAAAGTATTCTATATAAGATAGTATGTTATTCCATTGTCCTTACACTAACCTGCCCGTTAGCTCAATAAGTTAGATGAACAGTATCGTCCGGGTCTGAACCAGCTGATCCCCATACTTCCCCATTAACGCTATAACCGCCACCACTCCATTGAAGCAAGTAACCTCCAGTATTCATACCTTGGGTGAAACCTTCTTTAAAATTTATCCAATCAAAAGATTCCCCGGCAGCAATCGTTCTAGCGAAATACACTTTACTAGTATCTAAGTGCGTTAAACTAACTGTGACTTCATGGCTACTATTGTTCTTCATAAGCAGTTTTATGTGTACAAATTCCGGATTTACGGAAAAGGGTTGCTGTACCGTTGCGCCTCCAGAAGCAATATAGTGGGAGGGCTTGCTCTCTTGTTCGCTTAAAGAATTAGAAAGGGTTGCACTTTCGGACTTGCTTGATAATACACCAGATTTTGGAGTAGACATATTCTCATGAGTTGGACTTGTTGAATCACAGGCAGTTACGGTCGCTGTTGCTAAAACTAATGCTACAACAGTAAAAAACAGTCTCTTTTTTTTCATTACTTCATTCCTCGTATTCTTTTATTAGTTATTCTAAAAACCTATAAAAATTCCTCGTTATGAACAACGCTATCAATCAATAAAAGTTACACCTGTAATTCACAAGATGGCATTGAGTTACCTGCCCGTTGCTGAACAAAAACAGCCGATCAGGTTGATCGACTGCTGTCTGAGATTTATTGAGTTACCGTATAGTGTAACTAATGACGACTAATATAATTTGACACTTCAGTATCATCGAAAACCGAAATGCTTTTCAACTTCCAATAACATCTGATCTTTATTGGACTGAGATGTTCTCATAAACCATTTTAATTGATACTGCTCTGCTTGTTGCAGGTAATGATTCGATGCTCTAACCACCGTGTTTAATGTTTCGTCCCGTGCACGTTGTGGATCTGATAAACTAGGGAACACATCCTCCATGCCTCTCAGATGATCTCGATCCAGATACTCCGCTCGAATTAGGTCATCTTCTGCAAACATATAAACAACTCGGTTAGGGTTAACAATCTCCCTTAGATAAGCAGGTTCCATAAAAGTATCTACTACGATTGGCTTCTCTTTCCCCATCTGTAACAAATCCAAAATAATAAACTCAACGCTTTCATCAAACACTGAATTTAACCAGTGACTTCTATCGTTCCCACGCCCTAAAAAGAACCATTCCCAATCAATGAAGTGTCGCAAAATTGCTGGATGATCCTGCGGATTAGCCTTTTTTTGATAATCGAAAGTGTGGTCATCGGAGGAATAATAATTCAGTTCCCATTTTGAAGAAAGTAAATTAGTCATCGTGCTCTTTCCGCCGCAAGGGCCTCCACATATCCAATAAACGTGATCTAGATATTCTCTTAATAGTCGGTCTGAAATTTTCATTATATAAATATCCCCCTTGTCTAAGATTATTTCTCAAAAGGGAGCACGTCTATTCTTGTTTGCACTAAATGTCCAGGTCGCTGGCATTCCCACACCGCCTTTCCGATCTTAATTTCCGATAAATTTATTCCTCGGAATCGCTTTTTACAAAGTAATTACCGTGAGAAAAAATCTGTTTGGTATCAGCAGTTAAATGATCTAAGTTATCCACCGTTTCCTTCTCGGAAATGAAGGCATCTTTCTCGGTTACCCTATTAAATGTTCCAAAAGATGTCGTTATACTACTGACATTTTCTAGAGCTCTATTAATTTCCTCTTCTGATAATTTTACTGCAGGACCAAAATCCGGATAGTTTGGATTATCCGCTTTAGCATCATCATAATAATTACTCGCATAAATACTCAAAGCAGTCACTGCAGAAACAGTCATTATTAATGCCGTACTGATAAAGAATTTTTTCATTGGTGGTCACTCCTCAATCGTTTCTATAGAATGGGACCTGTGTTTTAGTAGAAACCAGATAAAACAACTACTGATCTGTATACTGCCAAGCGTGAATCGGTGTACCTTTAGTGACTTCACCTGTCACCGTATTGATTTCGAGTGGCTCTACTAAAACCTTCCATCCATTTTCACTTTTGAAAATTTTATATGGAAGTGGTGGTGACTGTTCGTAGCCTTGTCCTGCATACTTTTGAACTACATAAAGTTGAACTTCATCCGTGTTGATTTGTCTGGTTTCCACAATTTCATACCCTGTAGTTGGATTGGTTTTAAAATCCTTCATATATCCTTCTTCACGACTTTTCTCATCCAAATAATTTGTATCTTTAGAATAGAACATCATTCCTTCTACATCCCTAGCAATGTAAGCCTGAAAGTACTCCGTTGCTGCTTCCATCGGAGTTTGGGCTACGACTCTTTCCGCAGTAGTAGTCGATGCTACTAAAATAGAACCAGCAACAACACCAGCAAGTAAAAGCGATACTATTCTTTTTCCTTTCATGGATTGAGGACTCCTTTTTAGTGATAGAGTTGGTAATAGCGATCAAATTTTCTTTAGACCTACTTAGTATAACGCATTGAATTATTGGAAAGTTTTTATATTTATGAGAAATTTGTTTACATCTATCTTTCAGCCTCTTTATCCAAACTCTTCTTTACGCCCACCTCACTTAATGTTAGATTTTATAACATATCATTATGAAAGCGAGTGGGTTGAAGATGGATCTGCAACAGTTATTGACTATCCCCATTCTCTCCAAAGCAAAGGTTATTGCCGGACATCGTGGCCTTGATCGCTTGGTGCAATCGATTAATATTATGGACGCACCAGATATTGTACAATTCCTGAAGTCGGGAGATATGCTGCTGACAAACGGTTATATCCTGAAAGACCGCCCTGATGCTCATCTTGGATTCATTACAGACATGCATGCAATTGGTTGTGCAGCGCTTGCTGTCAAGACACAGCGTTTCTCTCTTGAATTATCTCCGCAACTGCTTGAAACAGCCGACAGGTTGGGCTTCCCGATCATCGAGCTGTCTGAGATAGACAATACACTCGGTGAGATATTTCAACATTCGATCAGTGCCATCCTTCAGAACAAAACCCATGAGCTCCACTACGCCTTGTCTATTCACAAGCAATTTTCCACGATGGTGATGCAGGGAAAAGGCATACCATCCATCGTAGATACGTTGTCTCAGTTGCTATCCTCACCTGTACTTCTGCTTGGTTCGAAGAAGCAGATTACGGCAAGCTCCCATTATGCACAACAGATGGATCACCAGTCTCTCGCCGCGCCCTTACTGACTTTTATAGATGAGTACCCTTCCTTCCACACCGCAATCTCGATCTGTCTACTTACTGCTGATAAATATCGACACGCCGAGCTTCATCCCATCTTCACGGATCGGCACGAGGGCTATTTGATCGCACTATACGACAGTTCCACAACCTCTAAGCTCTCCACTCTGGCACTGGAGCAAGCGGTCAATGTGATTGGTCTGGAGTTAACCAAGAAGCAAGCCGTCAAGGAGCGCTCCCGCCGTTACAAAAATGAATATTTCTCCGATCTCATTCAGGGTTTCATTCGTTCGGAACAAGAAGCGCTGCATCGCGGCAAGAAATATGGGCTGCAAGCCAAAGGAAGTTCCGTTCTAATCATCGCCAAAAAGGATGAACCCTTAGCGGGCATACCTAAACAGAACTCTACTTCCTCCGGGGAAGAGCGGTTCATCTCGGAACGAGACGCTAATTATGAGCTGATTAAACAGGAATTCGCCAGATTGGATCTCTCCTTTGTCATGTTCACTAAGAACGACCAGTTCGGCATACTCGTTTTTTTGGCTGAATCGTCTTGGGACGAACACACCGTTGTTCAGCAGCTTGAGCGGATAGCGAGCAATCTGTATACAGAGTCGCAGCTCAGCCTATCCTTCGGCATAGGTAATTCCTACACCAATGTATTGGATATTGGACTCTCCTATAAAGAAGCAGTCAAGGCGCTCCAATCCGGTTATCAGATGCGAAAGACACGCTTCGCTCATTCCTATCAAACCATGGATATAAGCCGTCTGCTGCGCATGATCCCCCACGATGAGATGCTGCAGTTCCATCAAGAAACCTTTAAGCCCTTCAACGACCGAGATCCAAACGAGCGTAACGAGCTGATGAAAACCTTGTCCTCCTTCTATGAGAATCATTGCCAGATCGTTGATACAGCCAAAGAGCTGTTCGTACATCGCAATACAGTGATCTATAGGTTGGAAAAATGCGAGAAACTAACCGGCAGGAACATTAAGGACCCAATGGAGAGCCTTCGCTTCCGACTTGCCTTCGCACTTGAGTCCCTTTTGAATGTTAATCCAGCCCCTAGTGAAGCTAATCATACGTCTTAAATCGAGAACGTGTCATGTATAATGACACGTTCTTTTGTTTTCTTTTCATATTCAATTCACGTTCAATCCTCATTTGGGCATTTTAACTGATTTAATTCTATTTTTATGTTCAGAGTAACTAATGACAATGATGCAAACAGTCTATATGATTAGGAATATATTCATTAATGTCATGTTAATTAACATCAAATTACATCAAGAAACGAAAAAACATCAGGCTGTAGGAAAGGGGCTACCTATCATGGCTATACAAATACAAGGCGTATCCAAATCATTTGTCAGTGCAACCGGAGAAGATATTCAGGTCCTGGCTGAGGTTTCGATGCAAATCAAGAAACAGGAGTTCTTCAGTATCGTGGGACCGAGCGGTTGCGGCAAAAGTACGATTTTCAATATTATCGCAGGTCTGCTTAAGCCAACAAATGGCAAGGTTATCGTCTGTGGCGAAGAGATCGATCAGACCACCGGGCATGTCGGTTATATGATGCAGAAGGACCTGTTACTTCCTTGGAGAAGCATCCTGGACAATGTCACGCTAGGCTTGGAAGTGAAGGGCATGTCCAAAAAGGATCGCGGCGATATTGCCATGGATTATCTGGATCGCTATGGCCTGGCCTCATTCGCAGAAGCCTATCCCTCCACACTATCAGGCGGCATGCGCCAACGTGTAGCCCTCATTCGTACCCTCGTTACCCAGCCCGATATTATATTACTGGATGAACCCTTCTCCGCACTTGATTATCAGACCAGACTCATTCTGGAGGATGAGATCTTGTCTATCCTGAAATCCGAGGGCAAGACAGGCGTCCTGATCACGCATGACATTGAGGAAGCCATCGCCATCTCCGACCGTATTGCCGTTATGAGTAAACGACCAACAACCGTGAAACAGGTGTATGACATTGGTCTCGCCTCGCAATATGGTTCAGCACTGAAAGCCCGCTCCGACCAGAAGTTCAAACAGTATTTTGAATCAATCTGGTCAGAGCTTGATATCCAAATGGGGAGGATCAGCTAATGAAGATCACATCACCTGAAGTTACCCTTGCCGGAAAGCCTGCTGGAGTTACGAAGAGCAAGAGCAAACGCAGACAGTCCACCTTCTCCAAAGAATGGCTGATGACGATGCTGTGGCGGTTCATTATTGTAGCGGTCATCCTGGTGATCTGGGAATCCGCTGTTCGTTTGGAGCTGGTTAACGGATTCCTCATGGGATCGCCAAGCGCCATTCTTGATGCCGCCATCACCATGGCTAGCTCAGGGCAACTGCTTACAGACGCGTTCGCGACGGTGAATGCCACCGTTATCGGATTCGTAGCCGGAAGCTTAATCGGCTCATTGGCAGGACTGCTCATGTGGTATTCCAAGTCCGTTGCCCGTGTGCTCGATCCATTCATTGTAGCCATGAACGGCATCCCGAAGATTGCCCTAGCTCCTATGATTATCATCTGGTTTGGTTCAGGCATCTTCTCCAAGATTGCTCTGGCCTCCGTAGCAACATTTATCGTAGCGCTATTATCCGCCTACCAAGCGACTCATCAAATCGACGAATCCCAGATTAATCTGATGAAATCCTTCGGTGCAAAGAAATCACAAATTTTCCGCAAAATTATCGTTCCTTCCTCTCTGCCATGGATCATCTCAGCCTTCCGGATCAATATCGGTTTGGCATTGGTGTCTGTCGTAGGTGGAGAATTCATCTCTTCAGATAAAGGACTTGGACACATGGTATTCGTCGAAGGTAACCTGTTCAACCTTCCGGCCGTATGGGTCGGCGTGTTCATGCTTATGCTGGTCGCCATGCTCCTCTACACCTGTGTCGGTTATATTGAATCCCGTCTCCTTCCATGGAATGACAACAAGACCAGCAGCAAATCCACATCTGTATAGCTGACCTACAACGATTAAAGGGGACTGATGACTAATGCGTACATTCAAAAAGATAGCTTTTCTAGCAACCATGACGGTTATATTGACTTCACTGCTCAGTGCATGCGGCAGCAATGCCACAACTCCTGCGAGTGGCGCAGGTGCATCTGATAGCGGGGGGCAAGCAAATACGCAGGTAGACAAAATTATGGTCTCCGAGGTGTATCACAACCTGCTCTACCTTCCCTTGTATGTAGCGAACAACCAAGGTTTTCTAGAGGAGAATCGCATTGAGCTATCTTCCATCCGTGCTGCCGGAAGTGGCCCAACAGCATTGTCTTCGGTGATCTCAGGCGAGTCTGCATTCTCCTTCCACGGTCCTGAGCATGTCGCATTTGCTAATGCAAAGGGCGGAGATGCTCGCTCACTGGTCCTTCTATCCGGCAGTGCTCCAGTATGGGCAGTTGCGCGAGAAGGAGTAACCGTGAACTCGACAGCGGATTTCAAAGGTAAAACCATCGTTGTGGGCTTGGCACCTACAAGCTCGAACAGCTTACTGCGGAAACTATTCGCTGACAATAACATCGATATCGACAAGGATGTGACGATTACTGAGGTTCAGAATGGCTCCGAGCTTGGTGCTGTATTAGCCGGCAAAGCCGACATTGCCATCGTTTACGAGCCGCAGCTGGATCAAGGCATTGCTGAGGGACTGCATATTGTCCATGATTTTACGAAGGATTATCCTGACTTTGCCTTTGCAACCATGAATACAACTGCAAGCTTCATTGAAAAGAATCCTGATCTCACCCAGCGCTTTGTCACCTCTATTGAGCAAGCCCTGGACTACATTCAATCGAATCCTGAAGGCGCAAAAGCAGTTGCCGTGAAGGAATTTCCGAATCTGGACAAAAACGTCGTGGAGCAAGCGGTACAACGCATGATCGACAGCAAGGTATATCCTGCGGAGGGGCTCATCAATGAATCAGCCTTCGAGACCGCAATCGACATGCAACGCTTCATCGGCAATCTGAAGGAAGACCTCGCTTACGAGGAGATTATCGATTCAAGCTTCACCACCAAATAGAGAGAGAAAGGGTGATTACTCTGAACCAGGACGACTATCTCACACACCGCCGTACAGAAAGCGCCAGATATGCGGACGGAGTTATTACAAGCGAGGAGCTTGCCCTATTTACAGCAGACTTGGAGCTGATTCGAAACTTCAAGTTGCCAGAAGAAGTAGGGCCCAATCCCCCGCATAGGAGCGTGCCTCTGCGATGATTACGAAACCACTTAACGAGCTGACGATTGCTGAAGCCGCAACACTGATTAAAAATAAGTTGATATCTCCTGTCGAGCTTACAAAATCCTATTTGAATCGCATTGAGAAAGTAGAGCCTTCTGTGCAAGCCTTCGTTACGGTCACCGCCGAACAGGCTTTGCAGGCCGCAAGAGAGTCTGAACAAAAACTGATGAATGGCGAATATCTCGGTCCTCTGCATGGTATTCCCTATGGAGCCAAAGACATTATCCATACCGCTGGCATACGCACCTCCGCTGGATCAAGTACCTTTCCAGACTTCGTACCCGGAACGAATGCAACAGTGATTGATAAGTTGCAAGCTGCAGGAGCTATCCTGCTCGGCAAGACAACAACGACGGAATACGCCTTTCAGGGAGGAGAACCACCAACCCGCAACCCATGGAATATAGAACATACCCCGGGCGGTTCCAGCTCCGGCTCTGCCGCTGCAGTAGCGGCTGGCATGGCTTCTTTCACACTCGGGACACAGACCTTTGGATCTCTGCTTAGACCCGCAGCTTACAACGGATTAACCTGTATGAAACCCACTTACGGCAGAGTTAGCCGTAATGGTGTCATCACAGCCAGTTGGAGCCTGGATCATATTGGCGCATTCACTCGGTCCGCACAAGATAACGCAATCGTTCTGGAAGCAATGGCCGGGCAAGATGAGCTGGACTCCTTCACGCTTCCTTATGGCAAGCCAGACTTAAAAAATGCTCTTGAGCATCCTATTTCAGAAATGGTGATCGGTCTCCCGAGCAACTTCTTCCAAACCGATGAACCAGCGATCTTGATAGCGGTAGAGTCGGCAATCGCTGTGCTTGAGAAGCTGGGCATGCAATGGAAGAAAGTTGACCTGCCCTCTTATATGGAAGAGACCATTGCTGCTCATCGTACGGTTATGCGGGCAGAAGCTGCCGCCTTCCATCAGGAACGCTTCGCGGAAGCCTCTGATCGTTACGGCCACACGATGCGGGAGCAGCTTGAACTCGGTTACCAGACGAGTGCCGTTGATTATTTGCAGGCACAACGCATCCGAACGATATTCCGGAGCGAGATGATGATGCTTTTCGATGAAGTGGATGTGTTATTGACTCCATCAACACCCTATGTGGCCCCATACGGCTACAAGACGGGGAGCCCGATTTTTAACGGACCGTTCACCAATACGGGTCTACCGTCCATCACCGTACCCATCGGGTTTGATACCACCTCAGGGAAGCAATTACCTATCGGCATGCAGCTTGCTGGTCCACTCATGCGAGAAGACCGCCTGTTGTCCATCGCTCATCATTATCAGCAGGCTACGAACTGGCATCAGTTAACACCAATCATACACATTCATTAGGAAAGGAATGACCGCTACGATGTCTACCATCATACATGCAAGTGCAGCACCCAAGTTCCCACTTCCTTTCTCCCATGCTGTCCGCGCAGGAGATTTCCTCTACGTCGCAGGTCAGGTAGGTGTCGATCCACAGACGCTTGAGCCCATTGGCGGCATTAAGGAGCAGACGGAGCGGTGCATTCGTAATATTGAGGTGATCCTGCAAGAAGCCGGACTTACACTCGATCATATTGTGAAGGTAACCACTCATCTGGCCCGAGTCGAGGATCAACCCGAATACAACGAAGTGTATGCGCGAATGATTAAACAACCCTATCCCGCCCGTATTACCGTATTCAGCGGTTTAGGCCCTTATTTAATTGAAATGGAAGTGCTGGCGTATGCGCCTTCCATTCGAGGAGAATAACACATCACCAAAGAGCACCTGTAGCCATAGATGGGTACAGGTGCTCTTTTTGTTCTAGAAACCCGGTTCTCTTTTGAAAAACGGGTTTCTTTTCGTATTCCTATTTTGTTTTGAAGCGAGATGCTTCTTCGGCAAGTTGTTTGGTCAGTCCATCGATTCTCTGCACCATATCTGTCAAATGTTCCGTCATGCCGGACTGTTCCTGCATTGTTGCTGTGACTTCCTCAACAGAAGCCGACACCTCTTCACCGGAAGCAGACAAATTCTGTGCAGCCCCAATGACGTCATCCTTATCACGTTCAATGGATTCGATCTCCGTGGCAATAGCCTGAACCTGGCTCATCATCTCATTCATATTCTCGGTGACAAAATTGAATGTCTCCTTGGTCTGGCTAACACTGCTCTTATGCTGTTCCGCAATCGCTTCAATAGCCTGAACACTTCGGTTATTCTGCTCCACGTGATCAATGGTCTGCATTACAATTCGGTTGATATCCTCCGATTGAGCTGTCGTCTGCTCTGCCAGCTTGCGGATCTCAGATGCAACGACTGCGAAGCCACGTCCCTGATCACCAGCTCTCGCCGCCTCGATCGAAGCATTCAACGCAAGTAATTTCGTCTGATTTGCGATTTCGGCAATCGTACCTGTAATCTGGTGAATGCCCGAGGAGCTTTCGGCGAGTTGCACTGTAATTTTGGAGATGTTGCCAACTTCAATCTCGTTCTCGCCGTTCACCGCAATGAGTGCATCAATAACTTCATGATTATTTTTGAATGCATCCGTAATTTCATCTGCCTTGAACTTCACTGCCTGCGACATTCCATTCACATTGGCAATCTTGTTACCCACATTCATGAATTTGTCCACAATGGCTTCCGTATCGTTCGCCTGGGACTCCATCGCTCGTGAAATCTCAAATGCTGTTGTCGTTGTTTCGGCAATCGTGGTCGAAGTTTGCTGAGTGGACTGTTCCAGCTCGGATGTACTTGTTTTCAGGATGCCGATGGAATGGTTCATGCTGGAGATCAGCTGTTTATTGCCTGCTGCCATGGTATTGAAGCTGTCCACCAATTGTTTGAATTCTCCGCTATATTTACCTTGAGCCTGCACCGTCAGATCGCCGTCAGCAAGCTGTCTGAACAACACAGTTAGTCTTGTAATTGGTCTGGTTACCAGCAAAGAGATCAGAATACCCGCTACGACGGAGACCGCAATAGCACTAAACAGAACAATATACATCTGTTTTGCCATCGCACGCAAAGGCTTCTGCACATCACTCAGTTTATCTTCAACAACGACGGTCCAGTCTGATCTTGGTATTTTGGAGTAATACGCCACTTTCTCATCTGTGCTAATATCCCCTTGCTGTAGTTCAGCGCCAGGAGCAAGATCTATCAATGATTGGTATTCGCCGGACTCCATCTTCTGGCCTGCCAACTTCTCATCCGCTGAATCGTAGATGACCGTACCTACACGGTCCAGAATGATCACTTTTCCCTCATCATTAATATTGATATTTTGTAGCTGATTAACGAAGAACGAGGTGGATGCTGCAGATACGAGCACTCCCTGTACTTCTTGATTCTCATTGTAGATTGGCATGGCAAAAGCCGTACCTAATTGTCCTGAGGACTTGGCTACAATCCCTTCACTAATCACGTTTTTACCCTGAATCGCTTCTTGGAAATATGCCCGATCTCCGCGTTCCGCCTTGATAACTGCCGGATCATTCGCTGCAATAATAATGCCATTCCGATCCAACAAAATCAGACTGTTGTTACCTTCCATACCTGCCAGACTGTCCGCGAGAATACCACTCGCCTTATCCAGCAGTTCATTGTTTTCCGAGAAAAAATTCTCCCCTTCCTGTCCATCCGTATTTCGAATCTCCAGCAGATCCTGGAAGGTCCGATGTGTTGTGATCAAAAAGGTGGATTGTTCTTCCAAACTTAGTGAAGCATACAAACCTGCCCCCACCCGGTCCGAGGTTGCTTTAATCTCATCTTTGCTTTTGTCGAGTGTGATGACAGCCGCTACAGTGTAGGATACTACTGCAGTTACCGCCAGTACGATACACACCAGCAGACTGATCATAAGTGGCAGTTTGACTCTGAACGACATGTTGCGCATGCGTTCTCTTGCCTTGCTAAATACCATGATTACATTCACCATCCATTTTCATCATTATGAAGTCCAAATTCTATGTATCTACTTTATATCGGTCGATATCAAATAATCTGTAAGCTGTTTCCCCAGTTATACTAGGTCAAAGGCCACTGCAAACGATTGGAAAATGAAGACTTTGGGTTAATACAAAATATGACATCAACATCGTATAATATATGAAATACATATCGTGCAGGAAGAGGGACAACGCATTGAATCCGAAAATGCCTACTTTATTAAATGCCGAATAGGAGAAGTGATATGGCAAAAACAGCATTACCTACGCTATTAAATGTCGTGCGCATTTTATTGAGTGTGAAACTGATCTACGTGATTGTGTCTTTTATCGCGTTCCTCATTGACTTCAACCAGAACATGGAGGCCTATCTGGGTTTCTTACGCAAAGGAGATGATCTGGCTTACGCCTCTGGCGTAATCTTAGCCAGAATGTTGTTTATCATCGGTCCCAGCCTGCTCGCTGTTATATTCATCACGAAGAGAAAGTTCAAGCTCACTGTGACGTTTCTGAGTCTGGCACTATTCGTTGCCATTCCGAATGAGAGTAACCTGTTCACCCTGATTCATCTCTTTGCCCTGCTCATCGTACTCTTGCATCGTCCAAGCAAGATGTATCTGAAACGAAAGGATACCCCTGTCAATGAAGCCGTAGTTGAACCGAAGAATTAATTCGAAAAGGGGATCACATGATATTGAAGTCCAGATACACGGTGGAGCGCATAAGATATGATGTCATAATAAAAAAACAAGGACGTTCCTATGTATTACAGGAAGGTCCTTGTTTAAGGTGACTCACTATACACAGTGATTGTAACATTTACAATTACAGTGCAGCTTGATAAATTTGTACTACATCTTCACGCTGCAATTTTTTGAAGAATCCGAACGGACCGAATCGCATCGCTTTATCAGCCATTACATCAATCTGACTGTCGTCGATGTCATAGTCCGCCAGACGGCTAGGGGCACCAATCGAAGTCCAGAATGTACGCAGCACTTCAATGCCTTCTTCAGCAACTTGTTTGTCCGACTTTCCAGTAGGATTAATATCAAATACATTAATGGCCATACGTTTGAATCGATCTACATCCACATCCAGATTATGCTTCATCCAGTGTGGGAAGAGGATTGCAAGACCTCCCCCATGAGGAATGTCATACACAGCCGATACAGCATGTTCTATATTGTGAGAAGCCCAATCTCCGGCAAGACCCATATTCAGGACATCGTTAAGCGCCATTGTTCCGCAGTAGAGAATGGTTTCGCGCAGTTCATAGTTTTCCGGATCTTTGATCAGACGAGGGGCTGTATCGATGACGGTACGAAGAATCGTCTCACAGAATCCAAGCTGAACCGGTGTATTCGTATCCAGATGGAAATAGTGTTCAAACACATGAGACATCATGTCTACCATGCCGTATACTGTCTGATCCAGTGGTACGGTGTATGTGTACTCCGGATCAAGAATGGAGAACGCTGGGAAAGAATACTCGCTGAACCATGCCCATTTTTCCTGTGTGTCCTGATTGGTTATTACTGAACCGTTGTTCATCTCGGAGCCTGTCGCTGCCATCGTTAGAATTGTCCCCAGTGGAAGGCCGCCTTCTGGGGTTGCTTCGCGCACAACAACATCCCACATGTCTCCATCGTATTTGGCTCCTACTGCGATGGCTTTCCCGCAGTCAAGCACACTGCCGCCGCCAACCGCAAGAACCAGATCAATGTTATGTGTTCTGCATAGTTCTACACCCTTATGAACCGTAGACAGACGAGGGTTCGGTTCCACACCAGCCAGTTCCGTAACCTCTGCTCCGATCTCATTCAACTGGCTGATTACCTGATCGTACAGCCCGCTACGTTTGATGCTTCCACCACCATATACAAGCAAAATACGCTTTCCGTATTTTGGAACTTCGATTTGTAGTGCTTGAAGTTGCCCTTTGCCAAAAATCAGCCGGGTCGGATTATAAAACTGAAAAGATCTCATAACGTATGTTCCTCCAAAGAAGTCTGAAATTTTGTGCATCCACCATTATAGTTCTCTTTATTCGTAAAAACAAATACAGGCAAGAAGGAGACAACAGATGAGTATGGAGTCTGTCATGGCTAAACACTGTTTTCCTGGACAAAAAAGCTCCTGCCAGCAAAGTGGCAGGAGCTTACATCACGGGGATTCAGCATAAACATCGCATGCTTCCATGACATGCATGGTCTACATCCCCTCAGATATTAACAATTCGGTACTTAGGTTCTACCCCAGATCGGCAATCCGCTGTCCAATACGTGGAAACAGCCCAAAGGCATTCTCGTAAAAGACTTTATCATGATGCTGCTCCGGTACAAGTCGGCGGACAAATTCGGCATACAGATCGATGGGCGCAAGCGGCCAGTCGGTGCCAAACAGCATTTTCTCGTAATGATCCGAATAGACCAAGGCCCGGCGGAAATGATCCATGAACAAAGGCTCGTTCATGAACCGTTCAAAATGGGGCCGATCCCCCACCACAAGACCAGACAAATCCGCGTACACGTTAGGATTCTTCGCCACCACTTCAGCTGCATCCATCACCCATGGATCACCCAAATGACAGATCATGAAGTTCACACCGCGCTGCTGTAAGGCTAATTCATCCACCGTCAACGGATGCGAATATTTGAGTAATCCATTCATGGAGTACGTGTCACCCGTATGAATCACGACAGGCAAGTTGTACTTGGCTGCGAGTTCATAGACCGGGGTATAGATTTTGTCATACACATAGTGATGATAGTATCCGGCATAGAGTTTGATTCCGGCTACCTCCGGGGATTGCAGTCTAGCTTCAATCCGGTCAAGCTCGTCCTGAGCGTTTTTACCGTCTAACGCATTGGGATTGATCCCCACACATTCCATGAGGAATGACGGAACCTTCTCTTCCAGATCTAACCCCATCGGGTTAGGGGAACTGGAATCCGGGAACGCTCCCTTCGTCTGCTCCGTAACCCCCATTCCGATACCCATAATGACGTCGTTTTTATCAAACTCCGCTTTAAGACCAGCGGCAGAGTAATCCACTTTAGACAGATCGATCGCTGTTCGGTGAAAGCTGTCGATGTCCGACAGATGAATGTGAATATCAATGATCGACATGTGAAGCCTCCTTTTCATCGGTAGAAGTTACAAAATTCAGTTTGAGAAGGTCATGCACATCCGCTGAACTCAGCGGGATCTGTCCCAGAACCAGATATGTCGGCTCCGTCCAGACCGTCTCCCCCTGCTGGAGTGTCAGATGATGATGTACGTTCAGACCCGTCACCTGATTATTGGCAAACCCCCACGCACTCTGATTCGGGTAACGATGGACCGCATGTAGCATGTTTTCACGCGAAACCGATCCTACTCGCAAAAGATCTTCAAGTGGCAGGCCCACATCCACCTTGCCCAGCGGGAATCGATCTTTACCCGGTTGCTCTATCCAACCTTCCGCAAATACAGATGAAGGCTGGAGGAAACGTTCCTCCGCAAGCGAGTAATCCGTCAGCGTCAGGCCACTTTCGTTTGTCACGGCAAGCAGCGTGCATAGCACAGGAACACCGGGCAGCATCAGATAATGCTGGTGGATCGTGATTCCACGATTCGCTTCATGCTTCTCAATCCGGGTGGTCAGCTTTATACCCTTCCAGACGTTGCCGTATTGATCCTTCTGCTCTGTCCAGGAAGCGGCTCTTTGTTCCAACTGGCGGCTGAAACCATTCATGCCTGGAACCCCGACACCCAGCCCGCCATACCACGGATTCCACCACGAGCGTGGAGCCGGTTCAGGGTACGAGCTATCCAGCCATTCTTCTCCTGCATATTTCAGGGAGTGTACTACACTCCCGAATTCAGGAGCAACAGCGATTGACAACACCCCATTGTCTACGATGTACAAAGCTCCAGATGAACCTTCTTCAATCTTCTGCTTCACCTCTGTTCCGCTCTGCGGGAACCAAAGGGCAGTTCGCTCCTGAATCCGATCTTCGCCCCGGTATAGCCCACGAACTTTCCAACCACTCACGTGCTGGTCTCGGTCCGCTTCGTCTGGTGAGAATGTCAGCTTGGCTGAGTTTAGATTCTGCTCCGGATTGAATTCCTTAGCATTGGCCATAACCTCCGGTTTGCCACCCCGCTGCACATATAGCTCCAGCTTGCCCGCAAGCGGAACCAGTTTGTGTTCAGTCAACGTTGCTTGCAGCACGTCCGGGGCAAATGGATTCCCCTCACTCAGTGTCAGATCCAGATGACTGTCCAGCAACGGAATGACCGGGTTACGCTGCTTCCGTGCAAACGCACGGAAATCCGACCATTTGGCAAACGTGTTCAAAGCATATACAGTTGCTTTTGTCCGCACAACGGCTCCTGCTGGAATACGGCCAAGCTCATGCTGAAACCCCATCGTGTATTCCGGACGAAGCAACTTCAGAGAAGGGTCCCAATAGATACCGCTGGCACCATACTCCTCCTTACAGAACAGCCAGTTTTCCGTAATCTGTGAACTGTTCCAATGGTTCGGATCGCCAGCGTAAGAATCCCCCATATCCACGAAGCGCCCCTGATAAGGAAGGATTAACCTGCTACCATAGAACCCAAAGTTGTTCATTAGATACAGGTCCTCTTCCCAGGCGGTATCTCGTGTATTTTCAACTTCATGGTGGAATTCGGCGATTCCATTCGCAGACAGCTTGACCACCGACTTGATCTGCAAGCCAGGGAAATCCTCCGAGTCATACAGTGCTTCAAGAACCTGACGTTCCCCTTCGGGATAAATATTCACTTCTTTTGCTTGTTTCTTGGATAACTCTTCGGCAAACGGCTTACCCAGCTTCGGATAAGTCCACCAGAACGAATGACGGGAACCCGGGTATTCAATCCAAATGTTATTATCTTGCTTGCTCATATGAATAGAGAATGCACCATTCACAGCCACCCATTGATCCTCAATCTGTCCGCCATATTTCCCTTCGATTCCCTTCATCAGGACAGAAATTTTGCTTGTAAAAGAGATCGCATGGTTCCCCACTGGGACAGCCGTCACTTCTACTTCTTGGGAATAGAGACCATATGAACGCAAGGTGAAAGGCACAGGCACAGACATTTTACCTTTGGCTGGCACCGTAAAGCGCACCGAACGCTCCGCCCATTCAAGGAATTCATCCTCTGGCAGGTCCAAGCTGAACTCCGTTTCGGCACCCACATTATTTTCCACGTTCAGAACCAACTCCGCCGGGATACCTGGATAGAGTTCCTTCACAGGCAAGATGGTCTTGATCTTGGCCGGGAATTTCGGGGCAATACCTAACCTGAACTCCGCTTTCTTACCGCCGATTAACCATGTGCTGGCAACCACTGGATGAGTCTTATTGTTATTCTGTTCCTCTGTAATTGGATCAAGGTGGAACTCACCTTCCACCATGATGGTTTCTCCCGGAGCCACTGCTCGTGCAACGTCCAGCGTAAATCGAATGTTTTTGTTATCCTCACCCTTGATCTCAACCGCCAGTTCGGACGCAGAAGTGTTTTTAATGCGATAGCGAACCTTATAGCTGGAACCGAATACCAGATCATGATCGTCGACCTCTGTTGAGATCTCGTAATCCGGTGTTTCGAGGGCAGTCAGCCCGCGACCCGACTTTTCAAATACAGCCCGCAGGGAGACATCTCCCTTTTTCCACGTGTAGTCAAAGAAATCAAAACCGCGCTCCCGTCGGCCATCCGGCTCGATTACGAGTTCACGCGTGCTGTCTGCATACCAATCCAACTCCTCAAAATAAGGTGCGATTGCTTCGGTCTGCAAAATGGTAGGGATGAAATTCATCAGATGCACATTGTCATCTTTTTTCTCCCAGAAGAATCCGCATTTCTTGTACATCGGTACAGCCTTTGTGTTACCTGCCCATGTGAACAGATCCAGGCGAGGCCATCCGGCCTCCACGGTCTTGCGCACAGCATTCAGGATCAGATTACGTCCAACTTTATAACCGTGATAGTCGGGGCGTACGTTAAGCAGCGGTACATATAGCGCTCTCTCGTCATAGCGGTAATGAGCAAAACTGCAGAAGCCAACAACCTCTTTCTCATGAACGGCTAGAAACACATAAAGATTGGACGAACTCTCCATCTCACGGCGAACTGTTTCCTCAGTTCTAAGGTTGGTGCCACCTCCCCAGCTTTCATTACTGCGGTTCCACATATCCGCGAGTGCGGCAGCGTAAGAGGGATCGTATTCAATAATATGGATCTGGTCGATAATCGAAGTTACGGTCATATTTGGATCTCCTTATCTTTATCTATAAGATGGTCTTTGTGAACTTTCAATATGGCCTTTGCCCGATAGCCGCAGAGATAATACAGGCCATGTTTGAAGAAGCTAGCGATAGTCTTATCATACTATAAATGGAAGCATTTTCAGAGAATTAAAAATCTTTCTTTCCAACTTATATGTGCCTTTCGGAAGCTCTTGTTAGAAGCGTCAAAGATGGACGAATCTATTTAGGCATGAAAGAAAAAATCCACGTCTTTAGTTAGACGTGGATTTAGGAATATGATCAGCTACTAATTTTCAATTATGCCAATATAGAACGGACATTGCGTAGAACTGATTTCATAAATTCAGAGGTTGGTTCGGCATGCCCCGCAATTTGGATACGTCGTTGCCGCACATCAAGACTCTTCAACTGATCCGTCAAAACAACACCTGAAAATGGCAGCTCTTCTGGTAGTGTAACTTCAAAAGGATAATCCTTGGCTTGGCTCGTTATGGGACATACAACGGCAAAACCCGTTATTTCATTGAATTCAAGTTCCGATAGAACAATAGCCGGTCGTCTCCCGGCTTGCTCGTGACCCGCTTGAGGATCAAAGTCAAGCCATATCAGATCGCCTCGTTTGGGAATAATCAAAGTAACTCGTTCCCTTCAGTACCAAAGTCTATTTCTTCATGTCTTGTATCCTGTTTCACTTTAGAGAGCAAAGTCTTTAGATGGTTACGTAGTTCCTCATTGGACTCTACAGGCTTGGTTTTTGGACGCAACAACAATTCATTATCTTCTGTCACCAAAATCTCGATTTCCGAGCCTTCTTCCAGATTAAGACGCTTAAGCAATTGGTTAGGAATGCGAATTGCACTGCTATTTCCCCATTTGCTAAGTGTGGCTGTAGTCATGGCAATCCCACGCCTTTCGTTTGATTGATGCTCCAATTATACCTCACCTCCCTACAGTTGTATATCTATATGATATACATGAAACAGTAAAAGGATACATTGTATTCAACCATAAAATAATGATTGTACAGCCTATGGTTATGAATAGATATACCATTGGTACAAAGCAAAATAAGCATATAAAAAAACCTTATTTGGTCGAAACGAGGTTTCCCAGTCAGATCATCCCCAACAATGAAAAACAGCTGGTATCCACTTCTGTATGAAGTGTCAATGAATCCAGGCCTTATGTACGGGTAAACATATTGCCGCAGTGTGTCCTGAAAAGGACATCCATGTGAACTTTGACAAGCTCTATTCGCTATTGTTACTCTTTGTACAGGAGTGTTTCTTTTATATATAAAAAAGATAGATTCATGGAGGGAAAGCATGACAGAATGGATCACGCAATTTATACTCTTTTTTAAAGATTTGTCATACGCAGGTCTGGTTATTGCCTTGTCGTTTGAATTCGTACCTGCTGAACTTGTACTGCCCATGGCGGGATATTGGGTGTATCTTGGGGATATGAAACTTTGGCTGGCTATACTCGCTGGTACCGTAGGAGGTACGTTTGGACCTCTGACGTTATATGCCTTGGGACGATACGGCGGCAGACCGATGGTCGAAAAATTCGGCAAGTATTTCTTGATTCGCCCCCACCATCTAGACGCTTCCGATAAGTTCTTCGAGAAGTATGGCAGCGGGGTAGCTTTCTATGGACGTTTTGTGCCCGGCATTCGGACTGTGATCTCCATCCCTTGCGGTATGGCGAAGATGAATGTGTTTAAGTTCAGTATCTTTACATTCTTGGCCATGCTCCCGATCACCTCATTGTACATTTACTTAGGCTTCAAATTAGGCTCTCAATGGGAGCACGTGGACGAGATTGTTAAGCCTTATATCGTTCCGGCAGCGGTTATTTTCTTAGGTGCTTTTGGATTTTACGTGCTTTTGAAACGTTGGAAAAGAAGAACGGCTTTGAACAAGTCATAGGTTTGTTAAGTAAGGAAAAGAGATGCGCAGATTGATGTTTTTTTTGAAATAAGTCGTATGCTAAAATTCATCTGATTATATGTAAGACCCCACTCGATCCTAAGGATCAGTGGGGTCTTATCGGTTTAATGAGTATCTAACTAATAAAATACTGATAGAAAAATTAATTATTTCTATTTTAAGTCCCTTTTAGAATTGTTTTTAAGTCTTTTATAGACTGACTAGATAGCTCATAAGCATAATTACTGTCAGATTCCATTACGACCATACCGACACTCTTATCAAAATTGATGTACAGATCAAAAATTTTGATATCATTGCTACTGTGATTAACAACTATTTTTTCGTCTGTTTTCCCTACATCAATAACCTTCTTGTTCTTTTGAGCAGATTCTAAAATATTTAGAATTTGATTAACAGTGTCTCTTTGAGTGATTTTGATTACATTTCCTTCCTTATGATATTCTATCTCTGCCACAACATCGTCATTGTTTTTTTGATTACAAGCTACAATGATAAGGAGACATAAACAAATTAAAAACAATAATACTATCCTTTTCATTTTGCATTTCCTTCCTTGTTCATAAAAAAACTCTTTTCCCACTCTAATGTTTAAGTGAGAAAAGAGCCATTAAAAATTATTTATTGCTTTGGTTTATAAGTATTTAAATCAGTTCCTGCCTTCTTTTCAAATACACATACAACACTACGCCAGATGCCGCACAGATCACAGCACATAAACCAATGAATCCATATCCCGCCTGAAGTCCGCGTAGCAGTCCCAACTGAGTCGTTGAACCGTACAAATTCTTCACGCCCTCAATCACCCAGCCAATCACATAGTTACCGATGACACTACCAACCCCCATCAAGGTAACCGTGAATGTAATCGCGGTGTCACTGCCATTCGGATATCTGCGTGCAATAAACGCCATTACTGTTGGATAGATCATCGCTATTCCTGCGCCAGATATCGCAAAGAAAATTGCAAGACGCTCTCCCCCTGCAAGTGCCACGAACGTACATACTCCCGAGAAAGCCGAGAACAGAATAAGTGACAATACAAATCCGATCCGGTCCGTCAATGGTCCAAGCAGCAGTCGTCCCAGCGAGAACGTGAGGAAGAACGCAGATAATAACCCGGAGGCTTTGACCGTGTCCCACGTGTAGGCTTTTTCCAGGAAATTAACCAGCCAACCCCCAACCGCCAGCTCCGATACCACGCCAAAAGAAAGAATGAGCACCATCAGCCAAAGGGCAGGATCACGTGTTAACGTCTTCAGTGAAGTCCGATCTTCATGGGGAAGATCGTCCCCCGGGAATTTGCTGCGCAGCGCCGCAATGATCGGCAGCAGACAGAGTGACAACATCACGAGATACATGCCGCGCCAGTCCAGTACGTGTCCGAACACACTCAACGACATCACCCCAGTCGCCAGCAAAGGTGCTACCGTTGAACTCAGCCCATAGAAGAAATGGGACAGGTTCATCATCGTACCTGTGTTTTTCACAAAAATCCGCGCACCCAGAATCGCCAAGGCAATCTCCAGCATGCCGTTACCGATGTACATGAAGAAGTACGATGAAGCAAAGAGTGGATAGGTATGAGACACATAAATGAACACACCCGAGAGGATCATTGATGCAAACGATATGATGCTAACCGCCTTGATGCCCCATTTGCGAACCAGAATAGCCGTGAAGGAGCACGCGATTAGGTAACCCAGTGCATTTAGGGACAATAACGTCCCGAGCTGTTTCTCATCCAGATTGAAGTCGAATTGAATGCGCGGAATGGCCGGCCCCTTAATATTTTCCGATATACCAAATACGATAAATCCTAGAAAGATCGTTGCCAGTTGCATGGCGTACAGCTTGTTGAACTTTCGTTTGTTCCCTTGCGTACCTGCTTGCTGATTCAAAATAAGTTCCTCCATTGTGTTCAGAAAGGATTGTTACACTCTATAACTACGATTGCAGTACCATCTTCCGACCGCTGTTATCCCTGTATTTTTTTGATTTGTTCCTAAAGGTGAAAATACAGTGATAAAGGCGTTCTTCAGATTGGTTCTGCCCTCTACGTTATCGTGTCAATGATTTGTACATTTGAAATAGGAAACATGGCTAAGCTTTACCACTGCTTCTCAACCACCTGAATGCGGTAGGTCAGGCTCTCCAGAGTCACCGCGACCAGCCCCGTGACATATTCGCGGCGCGTGTCTCTTTGGATGATCAACTCCGGCATATGCTCCAATGGAATCATTCGATCCAGACAACCGTTCGTCAGTCCATCCCTCATAGCCGGGTCCATCGTATCCCCTGTAACCACAATCGTAGCCGGGTTAATGATCGCGATGATGGATACCAGCGTCTGTACGACCAGTTCCTGCAACCCTTCCACCGTTTTCAACATTCGCAACTGCTCTTCTCGTGACACGCCAAAAGGTAAGAAGGACACCTCGCCCCCAAATTGCGTATTCCCGGTCAGCGGACGACCATCAATGATAAAGCCTGCACCCGGAAAATGGTTCTCTGGGAAAGTCACCACCGCAAAGTTCTTCTCTTCCTCAAATTGCTGCTGGTTATACAGTCCATAGACCGTCAGGTTCATGTCGTTGCCAATGACCACTTCCACGTCTTCATACTGCTCCTTAAGCCTTGGCCCGAGTGGCTGATACATCAGCTTCGGTACGTCGCAAATCCCAATAACGCCGTTGTGCGCCACCCCAGGTATGCCGATCCCAATCGCCTGAACATTGTGGTGTTTTTCGATCAGATTTGCAATCAGCCCCTCTACCACCGTTACATTGATCTCATCCAAAAAGAGTGTCAGTTCGTCCGCCATCTCTCCGTTCAGATTGGCGTATGTATGTGTGATCGAGTGAATGCCGCCCTCTGTTCGAATAATCAGACACAGTACACTCGCGTAGTCTGCATTAAATTGATACCGACTCGCCGGTCTCCCCCCGCTTGATTCGTCTGGACCCAGATCGATAATCTCACCAGTCTGAAGCAACTCGTTCAGAATCGTGCCGCATGTCGCTACGCTGAGTTTCGTCAGGTTTG
Source organism: Paenibacillus sp. FSL H7-689 (assembly GCF_000517905.1). Classification (NCBI taxonomy): domain Bacteria; kingdom Bacillati; phylum Bacillota; class Bacilli; order Caryophanales; family Paenibacillaceae; genus Paenibacillus; species Paenibacillus sp. FSL H7-689. The sequence continues at coordinate 220,780 of NZ_ASPU01000066.1, read as the reverse complement.
CAATGGAAGCCTTCGTGCCTATGCCCATGGATCTGAGCGTGTTCTTCACCAGTTCAACGTTAATCCGCTTCACCTGTTGGGTGTTGTGTGATGTAGGTAACATGGTTAGTTATATGCCTCCTTTCGTTCATTTCGAACCATTCAATGAATGTTTTTAAAAGTGTTTTAATAATTGAAGTTTAGGTGGATTTGGCAGGAAAGTCAATGCTTAATTGGAAGCGAAAAACGTTTGGACGGGAAGGCAAAAAGACAGTTCAAGATCATCTTTCATGATCCTGCACTGTCCTTTAGTTAAGGTAGTTTTATGTAGACTGACTCATTTGATTTGCCAAGATGCTCTTCTCCAGTCGCACTTCAAATAATTTTCGGTTTAGATCCTGTTCCATGGCATGTAGGTGATACGCAGCCTGTTTCACCGTGTCCATGTGTAGCGCCCCTGCCCGCTTCGCGATGATGTCCATGGCGTCCAATATGAGTTTGTTGCATGTGACCAGTTGATCGACGTAATCGTCTTCTTGTTGGATGAGTTGTGCGTACTTCGAAGACAGGTCTTCGCTGTTGGTACTTGTCATGTCACCACTCCTAAAATTGGTACGCATAAGAGTACCAGATATACAAAAAGTATATGGTACGCTCATGCGTAACGTCAAGACCATATGGAAAATTTAGGAGTGATACTCATGGCTAAGAAAGTCGTCGTCAATATTCATAAACTCACGGAAAAACATAATATCTCGCTGCGCGAACTAGCACGATTATCTGATATCCGTCACGCTGCGTTAAGTGAGTTGCAGTCTGGGAAGCGAGAGAATATCAATTTTGCTCATATTGAGCGGATTGCAGAAGCTTTAGATATTGATGATATAAGAGAAATTATTGAGATCCGAGATAACTTCTAGAATAATTTCAAAGAACTATTACAAGATTCTATCGAAACTTTGAAATAAGATTGATAATTCAACAATATCCAATTAGATTAACTCCTCCTCTATTTGACTTTTTCAGTTGCACTTGAGGAGCCCGCTCACAAATTTTTCATAAAACCGGCCAGATCAAGTTTTATTATTGTACCAACTAAAATAAGGTAGTTTGTTCTACAAAAGAATTTCTAATAGTGTTTGATTCTATTTCTGTACCTCTCTTAATCCAGTTATCTAACTGCTCCGGAAGTATATTTAGGATTTCACACATCTCCGAAAATTTATAATCTTGCTTTATATAATCTTTGATTACAGGCCATACTAAATAAAATAAATCTGTATTATTTTTCTTCACCTTACTGTCACTTTTGATATTTTTTAGAAGTTCAACAATTGATTGAGTGCTATCATTTGTATATTGAATAATCATTGAATTCTTCTCTCTCATTTGAAGCAATTTTATGTTTCCTTCAGGTGCATCTTGACTAGCCCTTACTATGAGGGGCACCCAAGAATTTTTTAAATTCTCATTAGCTCCCTCCCAAGTTCCACCTTTAGTATTTGAGGAAACTACAACAGTGCCTTTAGATTGGGTGTAAATATATTTATTACGTCCCATAGCATTAAATCCAGTAAATCGAGCAGAAGGATGTACAGCAGATAAAACGACTAGATTACCGTCTGAAATTGCATTTCGGAAATCTCTTTTCCTAAGTAACATTCCTAGCTCTGAATGGACAAACGATACTACTTGACCTCCATACTCTAAAGCCTCATTCTGTGAAGTAAGATCAATTCCTTTGGCACCACCAGATACTATTAAAGCTCTATCTTCTACAACTCTACGAACAATTCGTTTTGTAAACTCCACACTACTTTCATCAGCATCCCTAGAACCAACAAACCCTATGGCACTTGAATGCAACAAACCTCCATTTCCTGTTCCATAAAAAAAGGGCGGCGATTGTTCTTTTAATAACTTCTTCACTCTTTGAGGGAAATTTTTATCACCACGAGTTGCAATCCATATTCCCATTCCTGCTAATTTTTCTATTTCAATAGCCATGCTACCAGCATATTTCATCAGGTTGCAAACCTTGTTTGCCATCGTTCTTGAAAGCAATAAATCTTGCATCAGATGATTTTCATTTTTATCATACAATGCTGCTGGTGTGGAGTACTCAGATTTTCTGAGTAATGTCGCAAACTTATTCCATTCGCCATGTGTGAACGGCTTTTGGTCTTTATCTTTGGTTTTTCTATACAATAGATCAGAGGTCAACAATAGAATAGCTAAACTCTCATCCGAAATCCTCTCCAATTAAAGTCACCCGCTTTCTGACGTTGAGGTCAATGCAAAAGGTAAAATATTTCTATAACCTGATTCTCGAAGTAAATAGCCTGCTACGGTAAAAGTCCATCTTGAATCAACCATATCATCTATTAATATTACACTATATCCAACATAATTGCTTTTATTCACTTCAATAGAGTCTCGTACGTTTTGTTCTTGCATTTGACTATTATTCATTAGTTTCTGCTCTGGACATGTTGATGTTTTAGTTAATAAATCAACATAGGGTAATTTCAAATGACTTGCAACTCTATTCGCAAACTCGCTTACTAAATTCGGCCGTCTTAACGATGGAATTGAAGTAACAATAAACTCTTCTTCATAATTATCAGTTATCCAATTTCTTAGAGCATCTGCTGCAGCAATTGCCAATTGTTCATCAAAGTAATTATCTTTATATTTTCCTCTGCGTACTAAGCGTCCCCAGCCACTATCACTATAACGGCTTAAAGCAAATCCAGGATCACACTGGCGATTTTCTGGAATTTTCGTTTTAACAGCCCATCGCTTACGTGGTTCAATATTAAAAAAGTTGCGCTGGAGAAAAATCTCAGCATCTACCACTACATCTTCTTCGCTGTCTGCACTTATAAATTCACCATTACAGTTTGAACATGTCCCACAGTTATTAGTATCTGGATCATCTAACTCATGTATAACAAATTTCATCAAACAATCTTTAGTGTATACAAAATCCTTCATACGCTCAAGTTCACGCTCTTTATTAGCTATCACATTAGAGATACGTGCATGCTCTAACTGAAAAGTATTAATTGTTCTTGAATATTCACTTCCACTTTTTAGTACCAAATTATCAATTTCTAATAACTTTAAACAATCTTTTATTGTTGTCTCAGCAAGATTTAACCTAGAGCATATTTCATTAACAGTAAGGCTATCTTCCGATTCTAACAAGCCTACAATCTCTAATATATCTTCTGATGCAGGGAAGGCATGACGAATGAAGTATTGTTGAATAGACTCATCTTCCTCTCCATGCAATAAAACTATGTAAGCATCATCCAAGTTGCGTCCTGCACGACCAATTTGCTGATAATACGTTAAAAGGGAATTAGGTATTTGGAAGTGAATAACAAAACCAACATCCTCTTTATCGAACCCCATACCTAAGGCTATATTTGCCACAAGAACTTTTACTTCATTTTGAAGTAGACTCTCTTCACGACTGATTCTTTCTTCTTTCGACAATCGCCCTGTGTAGTGCTCTGATGATATTCCTCGACTTCTCAACCAGCGAGCTACAAGTTCACAATCGCCGATTGTAGCACAATAAACTATTCCACTACCTGGCAAGTTGTTAATATTACTTGCTAACCATGCTAGCCTATTTGCTTTTTTGGGCATTACTATTGTCTGAATATGAAGTGATTCTCTAGCTAACGGTCCACGAATAACTTCCATTGAGCCTAACTGTTCCTGAATATCTTCAATAACTCGATTATTAGCTGTTGCTGTAGTTGCTAAAACCGGCACTTTAGAAGGCAAAGCGCGGACAATCCTAGAAATACGTCGATAATCTGGACGAAAATCATGTCCCCAATCGGATACGCAATGGGCTTCGTCAATAACCAACATACCAATGCCCCCACGAATCAAGGGTATTGTTCTTTCCATAAAGTGTTCATTTGCTAGACGTTCAGGTGAAACAAATAAAATATCAATATTATTTTGAGACAGGTCTTTTTCTATTCCTGTTAAATCCTGTCTATTAAGCGAACTAATCGTAGCTGCACGTAATCCCAACCTTGCAGCTGACTGCATTTGATTACGCATTAGAGATAAAAGTGGACTGATCACAATTGTTGGTCCTGCTCCAGCATCCCGCATCATCCTTGTAGACAAAAAATATACTAAACTTTTGCCCCAACCTGTTTTTTGTACAACTAAAGTTCGTCCTCCTTGTAATACTGAATTGATCGCTTCCCATTGCCCCACTTTAAAAGAAGCACCTTTATTGAACATTTTCTCCAGATATTTATCCGCAGTAGATTTTAATGTCATTTTCTCTCAACCTCTCTATTATAACGTCATGATTAAATTAAGTTCCTGCTTTTCTTATTGCTACAAAAAACTAACTAGGTGTGACAGTAAGCATAAATTACTACAAGGAATTTATAAAAAACTTCGGGCATCCTAAGCTAAATTGACTGTGGCTTAATAATATATTCGTCACCTAAATCAACAATGTTGACCTTCATTTCCTGTGTAATACTATTGATTTCTGCCAAAGTCAAAGAAGAAGCAATAATACTCTGAGTGCTTAATTCAGATAGTGAATTAAATAATTTTCCAGTACTATTTATATTCATTTGTTGTTGCCCTGGTTCATCCATAATTATTATGTATGGATGATTCCCACCATGATGGTTTGAAACATAATTCAAAGCTAGAGTGAAAGCCCAACGTAACCTTATGAAATCACTAGCAGAAGAATCAAATTTGATATCAAATCCACGTACCATAGGAGTGTATTTATCAAGCGAGATTGATATTTCATTTAGCGGAGTACTACTATAACCAAATTGATCCAAATACTGTCGGAATTTTTTCTCAAACGACTCGAGCTTTTTTTTATCTAGCTTCGAGAAAAATTCCTCTGGTATTTTCTTGACTTTCTTTAAATATTCCTCCCACTGTTTTTTTAGAGAGTTTAGCAAAAGCTCGTACTTTTCGAAGCTACTATCAGCTTCTTGAAGTTCTTTTATCTTCCATTTTAGATTGAGTGTCTCTTCAATGTCTAAATTTGATAACATTCTAGGATCTTCTCTCAGTTCTAATTTCAGACTTCTAAGTCTTCTTCTCTCCTCTTCTAATGCTTCAGTAATTGCCTTTAATCTTTTGTTCTTGTCGTTCACAAAATTGTCTGACTGATTTAAAGCGAATTTCAAAGTAGCAAGCTGATCTTTTATATATTTTATGTTTTCATCAAGAGTCATGGGTTGAAATTCTATATCTTGAGGAAGTAAGGTTTCATGTATTTTTTGATTGCAAGTAGGACAAATACCTTGAGCAACATATAAATCTTTGTTTGAACCAAGGTCAAGTAACCTCTTTGCATCTTGATTACTTTTTAAATCTTGTTGTAACTGAGTGAGGTTTTCTTCCAATGTTTTTCGAGTAATAACATCGGAGTTAATATCTTGCCGGACTGAATTTGCTTCATTTTGAAAAGCTAAAACCCTATCCTCAGTATTATTAATTCTTGCTTCGTGTTCTTTCTCGACATCCTTGATACTTCTTACTAATGTAGATTTCTCATTTAATTCATAAATCTTTTCAGAGATACTTTCTGTTAGACGGACTAGTTTTTGAGTGTCATCATATACAAAAATTTCAAAATTGGATAACAGCTCTGGCTTTTCAGACAATCCTTCAACGGTTGCTCCAATCGTATAGGCTTTGTCTCTAATAGTATTTACAAGATTAATCCACTCTTGTGAAATTAACGCTCTTTCTATACGTAGTTCTTCTTTCTGCTTACTATTGTTTAAAACATCAAGTCCAAGAATGAATTCAATGGCTCTAATTGATAGCTCTCTGATTCCGTAATTGGTTGTTGGTTGAGCATAAAACGAGCTCCATCCTTTGATCTGTTCAATAAAGAATAAAGGAAATAAGGTTTGAATATATAGCAATCTCTCTTTGCCCTCGAATGAAGGCACTAGCGGCAGCTCCCACCCTACAAAGTCTGCTAAAAATGAATGAAAACCGGCATCGTTTTGTGCTGAGCCTGGAAGATGAACATAAAAATCTTGTTTTTCAAACTTTTTTATCTCTGTTAAAAAAGGGCCGAATTCTACTTCTACTAATCTTTCGTCTCTTGATGTACTTGTGATCCATCTCCGAATTGTAATCCTTTTTTTGTGCATGTTTGATATCTGCAATTCAACATTTGATTCTAGTACTTTGCAGATATTCCCTTGATATGTCAACTCTTCTCGTAATACTGGTTTCATTGTTTTCCCGTTTGTGCCACCTAATAATTCTTCAACACCCAAAGCATATAGAATAGAGTTAACGTATGAACTTTTACCCGTAGAGTTTTTTGCCCTCACTATATTTAGGCCATCGGAAAATGCAGTGAACGTTTCAAATTGCCCATGATCAGTGACAACATTTAATTTCAATGCTTCTATTTTAAGTTTTACCATTTTAAACTAGCCTCTCTTTAAATAGAGTAGAAATAACCTTATCTGTTACTTTCAATCCAATCTTCGATAGAAGTGCTTTCTCTGAAATAAGTATACTGGATTCTTTAATTATAGCTTTTGCAAACTCTGTCCCCTTAGTAGACAGAGTGAACTTTCCTGTAGATTCACTAAATGAGATTAGTTTATCTGCAACGGCAAATTGTAAAGCTCTGTTAACGCTGGGGTCCATATTAATTAGCGGAGGAGTTACTAATGGATCTTGAATAAGCATTAACAAGACTGTATCTCTTTCTTTTGATTTAAATGCCCAGTTTAACAGTTGAAATTTCAACAGATTAGCACTGTTTCCCCTAGAAGCCATCGATAGCACCAAAACAATTTGCGCAATTTTTGTTAATGGCCTATATTCCGGAGAGACAGGTACCTTTCTGCGGGTAAATGTAATCCTTTTAGCGTGTTCATATGGTAAGTCCATATTAGCCCCCCTCCTCAAAGTCAAGTGGGCAACGTACTAACCAGTCTGCTTCAGCTTCTCTGATAACATCTTCTTGTAGAACAAATGAAATCATGTTGCCAAAAGCTTCGCTTTCTAAAGCGGATTTGTACTTAGTTTGAATCACTCTATTAAATTCTTTAGGTTGAAGATCACTTAAAAGTAATTCCTGCTCTATGTGTGTTTCAATTCCATTCTTTATACGAACCAGTTTTTCTAATAAGATTGGATGACTATCTCTTAACTCATCCATAACATTCTGACCCTTTATCAAGTTTCTGATAATGATATCAACGTATTTATTAGTATTAACTTCTGCATTGTTACTGCCCTTAAAAAGTTTGGATATCTTTGTAAATAAGACTTGTACAGATTCAGCTTCACATTGCTTCCAGTTGATTATCTCTTCTGCACTAGGAACCGATACATTCACATCTATTTTCTCGTTCAAAACAGCTTTGACATACAACATCTCTTCGACAAAAAAACCTTCATCTTGAACTAAGACATCAAATTCATCATCTAGGAGCTCTTTTAAATCAGCTTTACCCTTGTACTCAGATGCCTTTTCTTGACAGTGAGATATTAGCTCCTTATTTCTAATAATAGGAGTCAAGAAAATCCATTTTTTGATTTTTACTCTCCCCATATATTTGATTAATTCTTTTTTATTTTTGATTAATTTCCCTAAATCAGCTGTTACTTTATTTCGCTGTGCCTCGTATAATTTTTTGCTTTCGTACTCTTCGTCTGGACAATAGCATTGAAATACAACCCCCGTTCTTGTAAATCCTTCAATTCCCAAATCTCCTTGAGTATGAGCAATCATCTCTTGATAGCCTTCAGACTCATACTTTTTCTTTAGAAAAAGCTGACATGCTTCTTCCCAACTATCTCCATTATATTGACCAAAACGAGTCTTTATCATGTCAAACCTCCTGCTAAAACGACAATATTCTCTATATTCCCTTCCAATACAGACTAATTCACTACTAAATTCCTACATAATTATTATTCTACTCCAATGTACCTAGTACCTTCCAAACATACGTTTCCTTATCAAGTTCGATTAATGGATTACTTATTGAAGCTTTTAACCTATCATCTGTTCAAAAAATTATCATCCAGGCTCAACTTGTTTAACAAATCATTTATTATGTCAGTGTATATAGATTTGTTCTTTAAAGAAATTGTCATTGCAAATAAAACTATTAAATTCAGCATGGAGTTTTGTTAAGCTCAGCCAAGCCTACTACTAATGTGAAAGTGATGAAAAAGATTGATTTCATGTTGTTAAAAGCAACTATAACCCCCTATTTGACAACCCCCTCAAAAAGATCTACCCTAATAACGAATCATTCATTCACTATTAAGGAGTCGTTCCCGATGGTGCAAGCCAAGAAAGACGAAGTCAGGAAAGAGATTGAATATGCGGCGCTCAAGGTCTTTTTTGAAAAGGGTTATATGGATGCCAAGATGAGCGATATCGCGGATGAGATCAATATTTCCGTGGGCAATATCTATACTTATTTTAAGAACAAGAAAGAACTTTTTTACGCCGTCGTGCCGCCGGATTTGGTGGATTATCTGAAAAATGTACTGGTGGAGACGATTCACTTCGATAACCAGACCTTGTTCGAGGAAACGGATAGCGAACGAAAGTCGGCGCTGTTGCAGGAACAGGTGGACGTATTACGGAAATACCGGAATCAGATTGTCATCATCTTCGAAAAGAATAAAGGAACCATCTACACCAACGCCAAAAATGAGCTTGTTGAGCTGATGATCGAAACCAAGAAGGCCTATCTCAAAAATCAATATAAACGGTATGAGATTGGAACCGAAGAGAATTTGATCTTACTGAACATCCTCGCACACAATGTGATCGACATGAACCTGGATCTATTGAAGCGGGATATGAGTGAGGACAGTCGGAAACAAATATTCGAAGCGTTGTATGTATACAGACTATACGGTATGAAGAGTCTCAACGAATAACGCTCCATCTCATCATTTATGCCGGATAGACAAAGCGTGCAAATCAGATCAACTTCACATGGTTTGCACGCACAAAAAACTCATCATAGATCAGCCTATTTTTTTGACCTAAAAATGAATTAATTATTCATTATTGAAAAAGGCATCATCGTTACCCTCTAACCACTCACTTCACCCACATTCTAAGGAGGAACACAACATGAAAACCGCTCACGCATTAAAAAACGTCAATCTGATCCACGGCGACTCAAGCCGCAATCTGCAAAATAACATGACCATTCTCGTCAATGAGCAAGGACTTATTACGGATATCGGTCAAGATAACGAACTACTTATCCCAGGTCACTACACAACGATCGACCTCTCAGGGAAATACGTGATGCCTGGATTAATTAATGCCCACGTACACCTCTTTGCAGATGGTAAACCGTTCAGTCTCTCGGTCAGTGAAGAATTGTTGCAGTTCGCATATGATCGGATATTGAACACGAAATTCGGCAGAAGCGTTTTGAAAAAACGAATGAAACGCAACGCGCTGACCGCACTCCATGCGGGTGTAACCACGATGCGCAGTGTGGGGGAATTCTTTTACACGGACGTACAGTTGCGGGATGAGATTAATCATGGTGACTTTGTCGGTCCTAATCTGCTTGTCTCCGGGTTTTTCCTAAGTGTCACGGGCGGACATGGCGCTCCATTTCTGGCTCTGGTTGGTGACTCCCCATGGGAAGCCAGAAAAAATGTGCGCATCAATGTGAAACACGGTGTGGATCTGATCAAAATCTGTGTGACGGGTGGCGTGACGGATGCGAAAATGGTGGGCGAAGCTGGTCGTTTACAGATGACGGTGGACGAAGTTGCGGCGATCTGTGATGAAGCGCATAAGATTGGCCTGCGGGTGGCAGCGCATGTGGAAAGCACGGAAGGTGTACGCATTGCGTTACAGGGGGGCGTCGATACCATCGAGCACGGTTCGGAGATGGACGACGAAATCATTCGTTTGTACAAAAATAATCCCAATGCCCTGAATGGCTACACCGCACTCATCCCCACCTTGCAAGCCGCCTATCCATCCGCTTCACTAGATACCAGCGTAACGAAGGTCAGTGCAACGGTAAAAGAGAATTCAAGACTCGTCTACGATTCCATGCTCAAAGGTGTGAAACAAGCGATCGAAAACGACATCACCATCGGGATCGGTACCGATGCCGCCATGCCTTACGTGACTCACTATGATATGTGGAGAGAAATGGATCACTACATGAGACAGGCCAACCTGAATAACAAACAGGTCATCGACATGGTGACTCGAACTAATGCGAAGATTCTAGGTGTTGATGATGTCACAGGGACGGTGGAGATTGGGAAACATGCTGATCTGATTATGATGGAGCAAAATCCGCTGGAACATATCGAGGCCTTGTCAGACATCTCTATGGTCATGGTCAAAGGAAATCTAATTCAAACACCATCTGTCACAAGAATCAAAGAAGTCGACGATGTTCTAAACTCAGTTTGGTGAGTCCGAGATCGAGATCCAAATTAGTTGTGAATTCATGCTAGGCATAATACTCAACCTTGTTGGTTGAACTACTTTGAACTACTTCGCCCTATCCAATAAATAAAGGCAGTCGATGACACTTCGACTGCCTCCTAAGTTTATGAAATTATCTTTTTATCTTGTAATCTTTACCGTTAGCTTATCGATTCAATGGTAAGCTTCTGATATGTTCTACTTTTTCTTAACTTACAACTCCAAGCTTGCCCCGTTGGATGCGATCACCTTTTTATACCAGTGGAAACTGTTCTTTTTGCTTCTTTTCAGGGTGCCTTTGCCCTCGTTATCCTTATCTACATAGATGAATCCGTAGCGTTTTCCCATCTCACCAGTGGATGCACTAACGATGTCGATGCACCCCCAAGCTGTGTAGCCGATAAGATTAACGCCATCACGGACAGCCTCTCTCATTTGTTCAATGTGAGCGCGCAAAAACTCAATTCGCTACGTATCGTTAATGGTGCCGTCCTCTTCAACGACATCCACTGCACCCAGACCATTCTCTACAATCATCATCGGGATGCGATATCGATCATAGACGTGGTTCAGCACGTATCGAAGTCCAACCGGATCAATCTGCCATCCCCAGTCCGTAGCTTTCAGATATGGATTTTTGTATCCACCAAAGACGTTACCTTGGGTCTCATCACCCTCTGGACGGGTACCCACCACGTGAGATTTATAGTAGCTAAAGCTATAGAAATCAACACAGCCTTGTTTTAACACCGCTTCGTCTTCTGCTGCCATCTCAATCTGAATATTGTTCTCTTCAAAATATCTCTTCGCAAAGTCAGGGTATTCCCCTCTAACTTGTACGTCACTGCTCATCATATTGTTGATCTGATCCATTCTCAGAGCCTTTAACATATCTTCCGGTTTACATGTGCTTCCATAACCATGACTATAATTAATCATACAACCAAGTTTGAAGTCTGGATTAATCTCATGTGCAAGCTTGACAGCTTTGGCACTCGCGACGAATTGATGGTGCAACGCTTGAAATCTCATCTGCGTGCTATCCACTGCTGTATTGTTAAATACGCCGCCTTTTTTATCAACCAGAAGTCCTCCTGCCAGGTAAGCACCTGCCGGAACAATCAGGCTATTAATCTCGTTAAAGGTGATCCAGTACTTCACCACGTCTTTGTAACGATTAAAGATTGTGTCGCAATATTTCACATAACAATCGATCATTTCTCTGGAAGCCCAAGCATTGAATTTCTTAGTTAAAGCAAACGGTGCTTCATAATGGGAAATTGTAACGATGGGTTCGATATTATACTTTTTCAATTCATTGAACACATTGTCGTAAAATTGAAGTCCTGCTTCATTCGGCGCTGCATCGTCTCCGTTAGGGAAAATTCTGGACCATGCAATGGACATTCTGTAACAACGGAAACCCATCTCTGCAAACAAACGAATGTCTTCCTTGTAATGACGATAAAAATCTACTGCTTCATGAGAAGGGTAATGAACCCCCTCTTCAGTCGTTATCGTTATCCGACGGGGAACCGTATGGGTTCCGCCCGTCATCATATCGGCTGTACTCGCTTTTTTACCATCAAGGTTCCAGGCACCTTCGTATTGATTCGCCGCTGTTGCACCGCCCCACATGAAAGATTCAGGGAAACCATTTTTGTTAGACATAAACAAGTCCTCCTTAAATAATCTTGATGAGATTTTCACCGATTGTAATGGATGCTTTGTCCGTTGTGATGACATCTACAAAATCATCCGAATTCGTAACAATGATCGGTGTAGTCAGATCATAACCTTTAGCCGCTATGGCATCTGTATCAAACTCAATGAGCAAATCTCCAGCTTTTACACTATCGCCTTCTTTGACGTGAACCTTGAAATGCTCACCTTTCAGTTTCACGGTATTCATCCCGATGTGAATGAGAAGCTCCGCACCATCATTTGAACTAATACCGATGGCATGGGACGTAGGGAAAACCGCAGATACCACACCATCTGCCGGTGCTACAAGTTTTCCAACCGTAGGTTCAATAGCGATCCCTTTTCCCATAGCACCCGTTGCAAAAGCTTCGTCCTTAATCGTGGATAACTCCAGAACTTTACCAGTCAACGGAGCAGTGAGGACATGTTCAGAAACACCGGCAACTGGCGTACGATCGTTCGTAGCAGATTTTTCTTGTGTTGCTTGATTCTTTCCATCCTCAGGTACATCTTCAAATCCTAAGATCAGAGTCATAATGAATGTCACTACAAATGCAATCACACAACCAATTGCGGCATGAACCAGGTTCCATGGATGATCCGTGATAAATGCGGGCAGCGTAGCTATACCTGCAATACCTAGAGCCGATCGAGCTACACCGAACAATCCAACATATATACCCGCTACAGCGCCACCAACGATTACAGCGATCAGCGGTCTTTTCAAGCGTAGATTTACACCAAACAAAGCGGGTTCGGTAATTCCGAGCAGGGCAGTTACACTTGTAGAATATGCAACTTGTTTAAATGCTTTATTTTTAGTTCGGAGAGCGACCGCAAGCGCAGCTGCACCTTGAGAAATATTGTGTACAAGCATACCTGGACCAACAATACTATCGGTTTTCGTCTGAGCATAAGCAGTGAGCACAACAGGTCCCAAACTATAATGCATACCTGTCATAATCAAGAACGGGAATGCCCCGCCGATAATACCAGATACTAACCAACCTGCATGTGTATTAACAAAAGAAACGCCTGACGCCAGGTAGTTACCCGCGATGGCACCGATTGGACCCAGTACAATCAGCGTTAGTGGAGCCATAATAAGAATCACGATCAATGGTTTAAGAATGGATTTGATAACCGATGGAGAATACTTCTCGGCAAAGCGTTCAACATACGACAAGACCCATACCGCTAAAATAATTGGAATAACTGACGAAGTGTACGTCGCCGGAGTGACAGGCAGTCCTAAAAACGCAACAGGCTCACCTGCAGACATCAACGCCCCTAATGAAGGATGCAACAGAACACCAGCAATAGTTAATGCAAAGCCCACATTAGCTTTAAGCTTAACAGCCGCACTCCAGGCAAGCAGCATCGGCAAGAAGTAATACGCTGCATCACCGATAAAGGTCATAATTGTATTGAATTGCCCATCCAGATCAACGAGATCAAATGTTTTCAAAATAAGAAGAACGGCTTTGATCATCGCACAACCAATCATGGCTGGCAGAATCGGTGTGAATATTCCGGAGATCGTGTCCAGAAGCGTAGTCAGTTTTCCCTTTTTCACAGTAGGAGCATCGTCATTGGTTGCAAAGTTCCCCAGCTTCGTCAAAGCTTTATACACATTGTTTACCTCATTACCAATAATAACCTGATATTGCCCACCACTGCTGGCAACACCCACAACACCTTGTACATTTTTCAATGCTTCATTGTTCGCAACTTTCTCATCTTTCAGATTAAATCTCAATCTTGTAGCACAGTGTGTTACACTATCTACATTTTTTTCGCCACCCACTAGTTTCAAAATATCGGCGGCTGTGCTTTCATGTTTCATGTGCTGCTCCCCCTCAACCGTTTTTAGGTATAAAAAAAGACCTAGAATTCTATCGAATATAGATAAGCTCTATACACGATGGAACTCTAGGTCTTGCCTGCCTCACCAGTAACAATCCTAGTTTACTCATTATAGTGGCTGATGAATCAGTCCTTCTCTTCATCAATGACCCTTTTGATATGAACCGTTAAATACACCAATTCATCTTCCGTTAATTCTTTTCCATAATCGACTCGAATCAGCTGTGCAATCCGGAGACTGCATTGATATTCATTCGCATACTTTTCTTTAATGATATGGAGAAAGTCGCTGTCACTGCTTTTCACAACCGTATGATTAAACAAGCGATAGGCGAAAAACTTCAAATGTGTGACTAGTCTGGAATAATGGAGTGAGCTTTCATTAAAATGTATATTAAACTGATATCGAATAATATTCAAGACTTTATGAATCAACTGTGTAATCTTCATGGTCTCTTCCATTTCAGATCCAAGTTCTGCATTGACGATATGAAGGGCAATAAAGCCTGCCTCATCTTCAGGCAGTGTAATGTTAAATTCCTCATTAATCATATCCCGGGCTTTCATAGCCACGCGAAATTCATTGGAATAAAACGCTTTAATTTCAGACAACAAAGCATTATTGAAATTCATACCCTGCTTGTAACGTGCCACAGCAAAATTAATATGGTCCGTTAACGTTAGATATATATTTTCATTGAGTTCCTTGTTTAAGGACTGCTTGGCATGTTGAATAATGCTGTCGGACACCCGAATATACTCCATGGGAATCTGGGCGAGCAAGGCATATAATTTACCTGTTACATTTTTGGATTTCAGGAAAAATTCCTTCTCAATCTTACCTGTCTCCACGAGATCTCCCTTTTTCTTCTGAAAGCCAATGCCACTTCCCAGAAGCATCATCTCCTGTTGTCGTTCATTGACCGCAGAGACGACATTATTATTAATAATTCGCGTGATTTTCATACGAATCTCCTTTTATAATGAAACGTTAACAAGATTTAGCAACAAAAAAAAGACCATTAATAATGCCCACATCGTATATAGCCTATACATGTTTGCATATCAATCGGTCTTGCCTGCTGATCAGTAACAATCCTGATTATATTCATTATTTACTTGTACGATTATCTTAGTGGAAGACGTTATATTTGTCAATTGGAGAAAACCTTTATAACTCAAATTAATCATTCAATCCTTTGCCCTCCAGGATCGGCTGCATGTACTTCTCGATTCGTGACACTTTTGTCTTGGATTGCTTTGGTTGTGAGAAATAATAGAGATATGCCCGCTGACGTCCGGGTGTCAGTGCTTCAAATGCATCTCGGAAAGCAGGATTCTCATCGAATTGCTGTTGAAGTTCCTCAGGAACGCTATATTCGGCAGTTTTTTTCATTTCCACTTGCAATCCGGCCTGTTCCACTTCAATCGCTTGCTGGATATAGGCTTTGATCATAGCCTCCTGCTCCACAATCTGCTCCAGACTGGTGAAGCGAAGCTGGCGTTCTGCCTGTACATTCTCCGTTTGCTGGACCAAAATGCCGTGCGAGTCCTTCAGCAGAGCACCTTTGAAGAACAAAATAGCCACGTATTCTTTGAATCCATGGATTAAAACGATGTTTTTCCCATCCAGCATGTAACAAGGGTGCATCCATTTCATATCTTCTGTCAGTTCAAAATCCCGAATAAACTCTCTCAGCTTTGTGGACTCTTCCTGCCACGTTTTGAGTTTCTTTAGATAGCCGTCAACTTTGCGATTCCCACTTGTATCCGTCATGGAGAAATACCTCTCTTTATCTCATGTTCTTATAGGATCAATTGTACTGGTTTTCAGTGGATTGTACAGCGTTGCTTACAGAGCTTTTATTGACTTTTCTACTTGAATTTAAACCTTAATAGCAACAAAGACCATCTTGTTAGATGGCCTATCATTTAATCCAATCCCATCTAATAAGTTTCAATCGACAGTTTACCATACCCATAGTAAAATAATGGAATGTCTATTGCCATAATTCCAACATACGAAAGGATGATTTAAATGAGAGAGTACACAGTTGTTCCAGGTCCGAAAAATGTTCAAGTAAACCGAGGTGATACTCAGGCTGCTGTTAATTTATTTGCGGATATCATCAATCACAAAGCACAATCTGGATGGACCTATCAATCCATGGAGTCGCTATCCGTCACTGAGAAACCCGGTTGTCTCCAGCAACCTGTTACAACGCATCATTATATGCTGATTTTCTACAGAGAGATTTAATAATAGTACAACAATCATGAGAAACTCAGAATCTGAGGAACTGATATATAATAACATGCCATCCGAAGAAGAACTTATTAGACTCTTACATACACATCATGAAAAAAACGACCCTCGAAGCAGTTTCTATATAAGAACTCATGTTATTCCAGAAATCGATTGGTTGAAGTCTTTGCTTAACGTTACACTTGCATTATTCGCAGGTCTAATCATCTCTATGATATGTTTCTATCTCTTGAATCCATTCATTCCAGTATATGCTTTGCTGAGTGCCCAGATTGTTTTCATAGCAAGTATGTTATTCATAGTTCTACGACGTGTTAGAGCAATCCTGATATGGAGTATTAGAATTTATCAACGTTTTGCCCCCATTGAAGTGAGGAACAAATGTCGTTTTGAACCAAGCTGTTCTGTGTATATGATTCAAGCTATTGAGAAATACGGGGCGATTAAAGGTCTTTCCTTGGGCATTCATCGTCTTCGCAAATGTAATATCAACGGTGGAGGATATGATTATCCGTAACAGCAAAAGGTCCATAGACAATCTATGGGCCTTTTGCTTTGGTTAACATTTCTGGCTTAAGCTAATATCCAGTAGTGATAATGTCTCATTTTCCAACATGGAGGAAGCTATCATCATGAAGTCTTCAGCCCCAATTTCAAAATGACCTTTACGAAATGGAAACCCCCAATTGCGATTCCCGCGTGTAAAACTGAGTTGGTCTAACAACGTTGCGATCTTTACTTCTCGACACGGAAGATAACGAAGATCTCGGCGAAAGGGTACAAATGATTCCGACATCTGATATTGGTAGATCCTGTCGTCGGTAATTTGACCAATAGCAGTAAAAGCCTGAAGTGGCTTGCCAGTTGATATGTCTGTGCGTGGAGAATAGTATATCAGCCAATCACCCGCAGACATTTGTCGCAACAGCGCTGACTTGCCATGGCACAACTGCGCAAACCCTCCCTCTACCGCTACATTCACATGAGAAGCAGATACAACGCCAATCCAATATTTGCTGTCCTGATTTGGTTTCATGGATACATCCCATTCCCCTCTCTCGTTTACATTTCCAGATTCGATTTCAATCGATCCAATTGTAAAAAATGATGTCTGTAGTGCATCTCTATCAACAAAAACCACTCCTGAGCATTTAGAGCGCCAAGCCTTGGATGACGTATTTTGTTGTTTACGGACGCTTGGTATAAAAGGGATTCTGTACTCCTCATTCGTTTCACGACCATGTGAAGCCCATCAATCAAGGACTCCATGCTCTCGGATGGTTGCGGGGTATACTGCGGGGAAGCAGGAACCTTAATTGGAACGGGAGGGAATTGTCCTAATTCGAACACTCTCCTACCCAGTTCTGTTTTTTCCTCACCTGAATTTAACGTCGAATCCTCGCTGCTCAAACACTGCTCAATATTATGCAGATGCAAGAAAAGCGCTGATTGAATCAAATGTACATACATCTGTCCAATAGACCATTCCTCTTCACTTTGTTTTTTAAGTAAGCTACCCATATCCAATTTGTTCAGTTCTGCCAAATATCGTTCTACTGCCGTTTCAAATGATTTCAATACTTCCGTTGTACTTCTCATCCTTCAACCCACTCCTCTTGATCTGTGATATATCAAAGTATAAAAAAACACTACTGACAGGTGTATGTCAGTAGTGTTTTAAGATGTTTTTGGCTACTTCCTGCATTCGGAAGCGCAAAGACTCCGGCTCCAAGACCTCGATATCTCCACCCCAGCCAAGTAAATAATGCAAGATTTCTTCCGGGTAGCGGACACGAAAATGAAAAATGACACCTTCCTCTTGCTCCTCAAATGCATCCATATAAAAATGTAGGGCCTCCATAACTTTGTCAGCAATTTCAGGTTTTGCTCTGATTAATACTTGTTCGTTACGGTCGTCAGGAGGTCGATAACTGTTTAGATCAAAATCCGGTGGCAAAAGGAATTGATCCTCCAGCACGGAAAGTTCAGTCATCCGTGACAAACGAAAATGACGGATGTCTTGTCGCATATCACAACGTGCAATTAACATCCAATTCTCCTGAACCAGTGAGAGTCCGTAGGGTGAAACCTCACGCATATTATACCGATTGCCATCCGTTCCTGGCATTTTTTTCAGGTACATAAAACTGATTTTACGTTGCTCCAAAATGGCATTACGAATCTGGTTAAGGTATGTTTTCACCCGTGCTCGGGTTAAAGGTTCAACCGTATGAAGCAGTCGCATCGTTTCCCGAACACGTATTGATTCGTTTCGAACGGCTTCTGGTAAAATCGCTTCAATTTTTCGTTGAGCCGACTTAGCCTCCATCGCGTATTCTGTATCCAATCTCTGTTCGATAAAATCAGCTCCCATGAGCAGGGATACGGCTTCCTCTGCGGTGAAGCTTACCGGGGGCAGAAAATATCCTTCCATGAGGGAATACCCATGACCCGGAGCACCCATAATCGGAACACCAGCTTCGCTTAACGCCTGTATATCTCGATATATCGTACGTACACTTGTCTCAAATTGAGCAGCTAAATCTTCTGCTCGTAGCATCTTTCTTCGCTGCAATTCAAGCGTAATCGCAAGTTGCCGCTCCGTTTTGTTCATTTTCTAGCCCCCACCGTTTCATCATCCAAACCTAACTTATTCTAACACAGTAACTTGTCTTTTCGTTTCGTGAATTAAAGCAATGGCACGTCTCAAATATCATCCAAGATGAGATATTCTTAATCCCCAAAAAAACTGATACCCCAAAAGGATATCAGTTTTTTGTTTACTTTATATCTGCTCTATATACGGTTAATTCTCTTTGTTATTTCTTACACGTACATGGCCAGCAACAAGTTATAGATCATCGTCGCAGCTTCCGCTCGGGTCGTTTCACTTCCTGCACGAACCGTATGGTCCGTATATCCACTCACAATCTTGGCCTGCACCGCTGCATCCAGTGCTTCTTGTGCCCAAGATGGCGTCTGCGATGCATCGGTGAAACTTGGTTTAACGGAGGTATTACCGGACATTCCGGCTTGTGCATCTGAACTTACTTTCAGCGCATTCGCCATCATAACAGCCATCTCGGCACGGGTAATGGTCCGATCAGGCTTAAATGTGTTATCACCGTAGCCGTTCACAATTCCGGCTTGCACGGCTGCGGCAATATCACCTTTTGCCCAGTCTGGCAGACTACCTTGATCTGCAAATGTCAGATCCGACTCCACGGACTTCAATGCCAGCGCCTTACTGAGCAACGTAACAAACTCTGCCCGTGTGATCTTCTTCGATGGTTGGAACGTACCATCTGTGTAGCCTTGAATCACGTTCATGCCCAACAAACGATCTGCGTAGTCGGAAGCCCAGTGTCCATTCAGGTCAGACAGATTCACCGGTGTGTAACTGGACACAACGAATGTACCCAGATGATTAACATTGGCCGTTATGCTTCCTGCTGCATTCATCTTGCCACCGATAAATACCCAGCTCTGACGAGCTTCATTATAGTAATAGATTGCAGGTTGGGTGCCATTAGGCAGCACTGCCGAATCCACATTCAGGCTCAATGCCGCCTGATCATTCAACGTTCTTCCGCCACTGCGGCTAATCTGTACAGCTTGTCCAAGTACATTCAGGGAAGCTGTATTCTGCAACTTGTCCTTGGTAACCACAGACACTTGCAGCGTATCCTTGGAACCAATGGCTCCCGATGGAACATTGAATTGCACGATGTCTTTCAAACCCGTTTGGACCGGCTGATTCACTTCCACCTCTACCTTCACTTCAGTGGATGAATCTGACCCCGTTTCCGGGTTCGTTGGTGTGGTTGGAACGGTAGGCGTTGTTGGTACACTTGGTGTACTTCCTCCAGAATTCCCACCAGAGTTGCCTCCATTACCTCCACCTGAACCCCCGCCGCCATTGCCTGAGCGGGCTTGTACAGTCACGGTACGGATAACTTCCTGTGCCGCATTACCAGCGATATCCTTCACGTTATACCGAAGGGTGTAGATCCCTGCTGCTTGTGTGTTCACCGTGCCATCCACCTGCACGGAACCACGGATGCCGACATTATCAGAAGCCTGTGCTCCAGGCTCGTTGTACGTATCTCCTACGTTCAGCGTCATCTGGCTGCTACCTTGCAGGGTGATGACGGGAATCTCACGGTCTATTTTAATGACCAGAGGTAAAGTATACGTTTGTTCCAGATCGTCTGTTGCTCGGAATAAAAGGTTGTGCTCTCCCGGCTCCGTTACCTCCAAAGGTGTATTCTCTGTATAAAGTTCATACGTCTGCCCTCCATCACGGGACAACTCGATAATTGCGGAAGTAGCAGGCGCGTATACTGCGCTGGTTACACTAACCGTTACGGACTGGTTCGTCCATGTATCCGTGTGATACGGCTGGCCGTCAGCGGTAGTCATGTTGCTTTTTAATACCAGCGCCTGATTATTCTTGCCTTCCACAATGACAGTGAACGTTTTGGGTTGTGACTCCGTGCCACGTTGCACGGTTGCCGTCAGTTCCAATCGCTCATTATTGTCCGGTTGCGTTAGCAGCTTGCCCTCGTTATTCATTAGTTCCGGGTTGGAGCTGGACCAGCTAATCGTTGCACCATGCTTCCCTTCAACAGGAAGGGTAAGATCGGAATGGACCGCGTTCAGATCGCCCAGATCGATTGCTTGAAGTGTATCGGTTACCGCCTGTGCATCACTGTAAGGTGTGGCACTCATGAAGATTGGGTTGGAGTAGAACCACAGATCGCGATAGTTGCTATCGTTAATTTGATTAAAACGGGTCGTTGCATCAGCTGTCGTATTTTTCGGATCAAGTTGTGGTTCACCATTTACAGTCTCACCTGTCACGTTCATCCCCAGATTCGTACCGCGCAGGCGGAAATACTTGTCCTGGTCTGTGGCTTTGATCTTGGTTGTGATGACATTATAGCCTTCGGCATCTGTCGTCCAATCGTTGGATGTGAAGGTAGCCAGTACTTTGGTAGAGTCGTTGGTGTCTTTATTATATGCGGCTGTACCCTTCTGGGCCTTGGCTGTCACATCCCCAGCGATGAGATCAACGTGATCCACCACGGGTACTTGTCCAGCGGACGTACCACTGTTGATTGGATTTTCATAGTTGTTGCTCGTCGTTGGACTCTTGAAGCGAATCTTCAGCTCTACTTCATCGCCTTGAGTCACATTAAGGTCTCCGCCCATCTCAACCTGAGCACCCGCTCCGGAAGCTGTAAAGTCCAGTGCGTTGATCAGGTCGCCGAATACGGAAAATGATTTTCCCGAACGCAGTCCATTCAGAACAGCCTGCATACCTGTACCCTCAACCCACGAATAGGTCTTAGCATATTCGCCAGGAAAATAACCACTGGAATTCGTGCCAATCGTCTTGAAGTGGTAATCCGAATTGCCATAGTTCCAGAAGTGACGTCCTTCTCCCAGCAATGCATCCCATAGCCCGCCAACCTTGGCAACCATATAGTCTACACCGCCGTATGTACGGTATTTGTATCCATCATCTGCGGTCGGATTAGCTACATTGTAGCTTGTGTTGTACCCTCCACGATCCGGTTCCATCTGGTTACCCAACATGCCTTCGATACCAAATACCACTTGTGGAGCCAGATCGTTGAACTCACGGAAGTCCGCGATGGTATATTTGTTTTTGCCGCGTGAAGGATGGTTGATCATCGCATAACTTGTCATTGGATAGTTCGTTGCGAGCCAATTGATAGCGGTTAAGGCATCCTGATGAGACGTGTAAGCACGCCCTCCGTTCTGATCCCATTTCGCTACGTCAGCTGCATTAAACAGATTCGCTGCGCGATTCGTGAAGCGGTACTCGAATTCCTTGGCAGCGTTCAGCGCTTCGGTTGAGTTCGGCTCATCCGTAAGAATCCCCACCCCAACGTGTTCATGTGTTGGCATGTCCCATTCGAAACCGGAGAAGATCGTTTTCCCTGCGTATTTGCCCGCATCCTGAAGGGCCTTGATCTGTGGTACCTGATATTCATTCATCCCTTGGGACATGGGTATTGGTCCACCCGAAATGTCGTTCCCGTTGTGATCTCGCTTGGATAACCGCAAATGATCCGTAAGCGCGATCCAGTCCAGTCCATATTTTGTTAGACCCGCATCGAGTACGTCCTCCAGTGAAACCTGTGCATCATCAGACTCAAACGTATGTACATGCAAATCTCCCGTTTGCCAAGAACCTGTTGCCGAGCTGTTGATTGATGTGTTATCCCCCGCATCTGCATACGTTATCGCAGTAGGGAAAGCCCCCATGACCATCCCTGTAGCCAAGGGTATAAGTGTAAGCATAGCGAGCATTTTCTTGCCTTTATTAATGAACAAAATCATCCCACCACCCGTTCTGAGTTGTTGTGTCGGGAGTAAATATAAGAGACTTTTGGGGGCAGGGTCAACGGCCTGGAAGCATGTATTTAAAATTTTACATATACCTGCATTCTTTCATATTCCCTTAAAGGTTTTTCTAACTTATCCTAACGAAGTTATACTCTATACTGCTCCATATTGGGGGAGTGAATCTAGGGATAACGCTGCAAATAGGAGGTGATACAAAATTCAGAGATTGTTCACGATTCAGGAAAGTTCCACCACTGCTGTGGATCATTAGGAGGAGAATTGGTGTAGGCGAAATGATGAAGTGGAGAAGATAGTGGGTTTTGTAAAAAAAATCAGGGTTACGTATACGCTGAGCATAGAAAAAAAGCACCCACGAACTACAGGCATAATATGCCCTGAAGCCGCAGGTACTTTGGATTGAGCAGGATTTTGTATCAGCCTTTACATCTTTACTTTTGTGAACTGGGGACGAGTTGTTTGTGAAATCCGACCTATCTCCACTTTATAATTAAACTGGAAAAATACGATATATAAACCGATAATGTTGAAGATAGCTAACAACGCAAAGATCATTATTCATTGAAGGAGTTGCACATTTTTGAAAAGATTCTATCTAGGTTTTGGATTAACGATCACCATTATCATTGTACTATTATCAAGCTCTACTCCAACAGAAGCAGCATCGAAGAAAGTAACCTTAAAATTGTCAGATGGAGCGACGTACTATGGTGAAGTTTTAAACGGGAAACCTCATGGTAAAGGAACCGCGAGATGGGGAAAAACCGAAGTTTACTCTGGAGATTGGGTGAGTGGTACACGGCAAGGAAAAGGCAAGTATACATATACATTAGTTGAAGGTGGAGGTGTCCCCTTTGAGGATTACAATGAATCTAATATGGGCCATGGAACAGGTGAATTCACTACAAAAACCTACACCGGATCATGGATTAATGATACATATCATGGTAAAGGAAAAGAAATTACGCAATGGTTAGAAGTACAGTATCTTACTTCTGATGGCAAGGTTTACCCTGTACATGACCGTTACAACAACACCATTAACGATGGAACATTCAATCAGGGCAAGATGTCTCAGGGATATTACGCAATCCACTCTTCAGATACTGTCTCACTAGGATATACTGATCATACAACTACGATTACTCTCAAAAATGATTATTTCAACGAAAAGTTAACCGGGGATAAGGACTTTTTTGACACGATTATCAATTATAACAAGAAACACGGTTCTTCAGAAAAATATATCGGGATTAAACCATCCGAATTCTCCAAAGGCACATTAACTAGTGGCAAATTCACGGGGGTTACGCATCTAATCGATTATAGTGATTCAGTTAGTTATTCTAAGCAAGTCATAATGAACGATAACGTATTAAAAGAGAATCACATAACATCTACAGCCTTTCATAAAGATCGCAAGAAGACCATTAATGAATTCCTGCAAGCTATTAAGCCCTATTCAGTCAAAATCAATACCATCTCTGACGAGATTATGTCATTAAAAGACATTAACTATGAGCAAATGATTCCCTAGGTAGTGGAGGTCACAAAATGAGAAAAAAGCGATGGATTGTTAGTATAGTCATTTTAATTATCATACTTTTCATGAGCGAATTGATGATTTTGTCCTCAGGAAAGGTTGGCGTTCTCAACATAACGCAGAGAGTCATTTCAGGTGCACCTCATGTTATCGTTGAAGGGCAGACACTGTCTTACCAAGGTAAGGTTCATTGGGAGGATATCCAAAGTAGTATCGAAGAATATTCCGTAAGCGATGAAGGAACGGTCTTGTATAAAGCACTAGGCACCCCTGTCCCACCACCTTGGATATATGTGAGAAAAGGAAACCATCAGGGTTTCCGATATAAAATCCCGCAGCTTCCCTGGAAACTATAAAATGATCTGAGAACTTCACGAGCGGGCATCATCAGATGTCCGCTTGTGCTATGAATTTGTAGTCTACCTCGCTCAATGGTGACATCTCCTATGGTTCAGGTATCAAATACAATCCACACTATTGTTCCTCTCACTTTTCTTCCAATCCATTAAACTGCCTGAGCATGGCGGTGAAACGCTCCAGTTCCTTATCATCCCATCTGGATATACGGTTATAAAAAGCTGACTCCTTCTCCTTGAGCGCACCAACCGTCGATTGTTGACCAAGTTCCGTAAGAGATAGTAACACCCCGCGCCGATCCTTGGGGTCTTGCTCTTTGCTAACATATCCCGACTTTTCAAGTTGTTTGATTAATCGGCTGACCGAGCTGCGGTCCATTGCATTTGCTTCTGCCAAAGCCGCGGCGCTTGTTGGGCCATAGGAGTAGAGCCACCGTACCAGTTGAAAAGCGGCAGGTTGCAGGTTCGCATCAAAACGCTCGGCAGACCGAACGTTAAGCGCATGCGATGCACTGATCAGTGCATGAATCTGCTCACCCAGCGCTAGCTCCAGGGTTGCTCTATCTTTGGTTTTGACTGGATTTTCACTCATTATTGTTAACTCCCTCTCCCTGAAACATGAAAGTAGACTCTTGAAATATAGTTGACAAATATCAATTAATATTTATAGTTGATTTATATCCATTATATAATTCCGAATCTATTCGTGTCAAAAGGAGATCTTCTTATGAAAACTAAACATCCCATTATTGTAATTACCGGAGCAACAAGCGGTTTAGGGCAGCTTGCTGCCATGGAACTCGCCAAACGCGGGACACATCTTATACTTACAGCCCGAAGCAAGGAACGTGCCGAGGCTACCAGGTACAAAATTAAGGAAATCATGCCTTCTGCCAAAATCGAATTTTTCTATGGAGACTTGTCCTTACTGAGTGAAGTAAAACGTATTGGGCTTGAGATTGCAGCCGCTTATCCGCGTATAGACGTACTTTTGAATAATGCCGGACTTCATGCTTTTGAACAGCGAGTCACGTCCGAAGGATATGCCGAGATGATAGCCGTCAACTATTTGGCGCCTTGGCTATTAACGCACACCTTGCAATCTTCCCTGATTCAATCCGGCCATGCCCGAGTCGTCAATGTTGCATCTGAAGCTTCGCGGAATCATGGCACACTGGTGTTGCCAGATGACTTAACGGATATCACTCCTTTTACTGCACGCGGTTCCTCTCCAATCTATGGCAAAACCAAACTGCTCAATATTATGTTTACTGGGGAACTAGCCAGACAATGGCGTGGAACCAGAATTCGCGTAAATGCCTTGAATCCTGGCTTTAATGTTACGGGTCTTGGACGAGAGCTATGGTTTGCAAGTGTGCTTGAACGCATGTTAACCTTTTTGCACATCGGCGACCCGCGCCGGGGTGCGGATATCATTACTAGGTTGGCTGTGGATTCGAAGTATGGCGAGGTATCAGGAGGATATTTTAATGTGGGAACTGGAGCATCTATTGTTCCTATACATCCTGGCGGAGATGAGGGCATGCAAAACAGACTGTGGATCGTTACGAAACAACTGATGAAAGATCACGGCGTGCTGGATTAATTGAACAAGAACAGGGGTGTTCCATAAGCCATAAACACAGCTAGGAACACCCCCTCCTTTTTTCAGTAATTAGATTGCTGCAAATACCTTGTCAAAACCTGCTTTCGTCTTAGCGAACAGTTCACTTGAACTTAGATTCGATGCCGGTGCCAGTACTTCCTGAGCCACCACACCATTGTAGCCAATCGCCTGCAGGTTTCTCAGAAACCCACTCAGATCAATGACCCCTTCGCCGGGATACAAACGCTCATAATCCAATAATTCTTCCACAGGCAGATCATAAGCATCGTTGATATGCACATGAACAATCTGCTCTTTCTTCAACTTCAACAGATCTTCCATCGGTAAACCATTTGTTTGCCAGTGATAGGAATCTACCAGTAAACCTACGTTAGGCGCATGGATCGTCTCGATCCAGTCCAGCGTATCTTCCACACGCCAGATAAACGGATTCTTCCATTGCGTCCGCAAATGGTGGCAGCCAACAAACTCCAGCCCTAATCGAATGCCGTAAGCGTCCAAGATATCTGCGCAAAGTCTCAAGCGTTTCGTAGCCGCTGCCATAAATTGCGCTGCCGGTTGATCCGTTGAGGGTAAAATATACGTGCAACAGCTGTAACAGTCCAACGAAGCAGAAGCTTCTGCCATAGCGACCAACGATTGCAATCCCTCACGGAATTGCTCATCTGTCGTCCGCCACTCTACCGTCAGACCCGATGAACCGATGATCACCTGATTACTCTCTAGCAGATGTTGTGCCTGTTCCTTGCCATACGTTTCAATCAATGAGAGCGGATTCAAATCTACAGATCCGAATCCGTGCTTGGCCGCATCTATGATATATTGTTCATCAGACTCGAGATTGCCCAGTCCCGCATTCGTTAACCCTCTAATCATCCCAATTTCCTCCTGTGACTCGTCTGGAATTGCTGCTTGTGTATCATTTTCTTTATCATTTTATAATAGCAGTACTCTCCGAAAAAGAAACCATCAAAAAAGAGCCGCAACAACGTTATATTGACGTCCTTACCGCTCTATCTTTTTTATCTTACACTCTCTAACGTATACCGGTTACGCGGAATCTCAAGACCCAGATTCTCCCTTAGCATCTCATGTTCATACTCCGTACGGAACAGCCCTCGTTCTTGCAGAACCGGAACAACTAGCTCCACGAAATCTTCCAAGCCATTGGGTACCACGGTACGAACATTGAATCCGTCTGCCGCTTCGCCTTCAAACCATTCCTGAATCTGATCTGCGATCTGATCCGGTGTACCAATGAACGATGTACGCGGGGTAGATGCCAGCAATGCCACTTGGCGCAAGGTCAGCCCCTGTTCTCTTGCCTGCTGCTTGATCTTGTCCGTTGTACTGCGGAAGCTGTTGCTGCCAATCTCCCCAATCTCGGGAAAAGGTTCGTCCAGCGCGTGCTGGGAGAAGTCATAATGATCGAAGTAACGTCCCAGGTAATTCAACGCCTGATCAATATTCACCAGTTCGGCAATTTCCTGATATTTCTGCTCCGCCTCTTCCGCTGTTCTACCCACAATGGGGCCGATGCCCGGGAAGATCAGGATATCCTCTGCCTTGCGTCCATAAGCCACCGCACTTGCTTTCACATCGCGGTAGAACTCCTTAGCTTCCTCCAGTGTCTCATGTCCCGTGTAGACGGCATCTGCCGATCGGGCGGCCAGATCTTTACCAGATTCAGATGAGCCCGCTTGGAAAATGACCGGATGACCCTGCTTCGAACGCCCCACATTAAGCGGACCCTGCACCGAGAAGTGTGTTCCCTTGTGATTCAACGTATGTAACTTGGCAGGATCGAAAAATACGCCCTGTTCCTTGTCTCCAACAAAGGCATCGTCTTCCCAGGAATCCCAAAGGCCTTTGACCACATTCAGATGTTCTTCCGCAATTTCGTAGCGTAGCGCATGGTTCGGATGTTCGCCTTTGCCAAAGTTCAGTGCCGAACCTTCCAGAGGCGAAGTAACCACATTCCATCCGGCTCTCCCACCGCTTAATTGATCCAACGAGGCAAATTGCCGCGCAACCGTGAAGGGTTCACTATAGGAAGTAGACAATGTAGCAACCAGCCCGATGTGGGAAGTTGCCCCGGCGAGTGCGGACAGAAGCGTGAGAGGTTCGAAGCGATTGAGAAAATGAGGATTGGACTTCTCGTTGATGAAGAGGCCATCTGCAATAAAGAGCAGATCAAACTTCCCTTTTTCCGCGATACGCACCTGCTTCTTGTAGAACTCCAGACTAACGCTCGCGTTAATGGGAATATCCGGGTGACGCCAAAAGGAAATGCTGTTACCCACTCCGTTCAGATTAGCTCCCAACTTCAATTGTCGTTGCGACATATATATTCCTCCCTATGTTGTGGTGATGACACTGCCCAAGCCGCTCCAAGCAATACAACTCCTGTGAAGAGAAAAATAAACGAAATGCCGATCCATCCACCGAGCAAACCACCGATTAACGGACCGAGCACAATACCGAACTGACTCGCCGTTTGACTCAGACTGACAGCCCTCCCACGAAAATCGTGATCAGCATACTTGATGATCAGCGCATTAAACGCCGGATAGACTGCGGCAAAGAACAAACCATAAACAAATCGCAGGCTGCCAAAATAAATCAGATTATTTGCTGTCATTTGCAGCAGACTGCCAATTCCGCCGCCAATCAGACCAATAAACAGTGTTTTCTCGTATCCGATTCTTCCACCAATCTTCCCCCAGCGCGGCCCCATAATGACGGTTGCCACACCAATCGCCGAGAAGACAATCCCTGCACTAAGTGTTGCACTGCCAACATCTCCGCCAATCTGGACCACATAGAGCGTCAGCACCGGTTCGATGATGAGCACAGAGGTCGAGACTAAGAGAATCAAACCGTAGATTCGCATCAAACCCGGCGTGGAAGCCGCTCTTTTCAAATCCCCTATGATCTTCGTTGGAACGATCGTACGAGCTTGTCGTGACTCCTTAACACCGAGGACCATCATAGCCGCGAGTAATGTAATAATAGCCGATGCAATGAAACATCCCCGCAGTCCGATCCAGTGACTCAACACACCACCGGCCAGAGGACCAAGAATCCCGCCCGCAGCGCTGGCCGTGGAGATCACACCAAGTGCATAACCCACCTGTTTCTCTGGGGTATTGGTACCGATCAGTGTAATCGAGGCGGGATGAAAACCAGCCATGAGTCCCTGAAAGATCCTCACCGCGATAAACGTATATGGATCGTAAACAAAGAAGTTAGCCAGATGTGCAATACCTAGCCCCACTCCTGAACGGACGAGCATCAGTTTGCTGCCATATTTATCAGCCAGCGATCCCCAGAAAGGTGCGCATAATCCACTGATCAGAAAGCTGATGGAGATCGAAATCCCGGACCAAGCTTCCAGGCCACTCTGGATACCTAGATCATTTTGCAGGAATATAGGAAAGAACGGGACGGACAGCGAGTAGGCCATATGATTGAAAAACAGGCCGAACCACAGAATATACAGATTTCTCTTCCATTGTGGCATCTTGGCATTCTCCATACTATATAATTCCTATATAAAAAGTAGGTTATTATCCATATTAGGGTAACGTCATCGGAAAGTATAATAGAAAAGTTCAATAGACCCATTCAAGAATTAAATGAATGGGTCTACTACGTATGGTAATCGTACTATTCCTTCAATTGGACCGACATAAATACATCGACCTCATCTTCACTGTCCAATATAAATCCAAATCGTTCATACAATCGCCGAGCAGGGCTTCCCTGCAAAACATTTAAAATAACACGTTTCCCCTGAACTTCATCCTGTTCCAGCAGCATGTTCAGTACATGAGTTCCTATTCTCTGGCCTTGATAATCGGGATGTATGTAGAAATGTTCCAATAGATATGCCTCAGACTTGGGCTTCAACGCTACACAACCTACCATTGAACCCTCCACTTCAATAATCTGTGTCTGGGCAGGATTGAATGTATTCCGGAAACGTTCACGCACCTTCACATCATCGTACCTTCCCAGTCTGGTTAGATCATCGTATAATACCAAGGCTCGCAAATCAGCGAGTTGCTCTTGGTCTGCCTGTACAGCTTGACGCATTGTTATTGGGTTCATTTGTTGAATTCCTTTCCAGTGGAGAAACGTTAGTTTTTGAATGTCTTATCCCACGATAGGGATAGGACACTAAAAATCATACCTTTCACAACTCACTTGAGCAACATCAGATTTTAGAACGCACTATATTTTTCAAACCTATTGAACTCCTCAAAAAAATAAAAAAGCCCAAAAAGGACGGTGCAGTCTTGCTTATACCAATAAGCGAACCCGCAGCCATCCCTTCTGGGATGTAGATTATTTTAGAGAACTATGAAACATGTGAAGCTTGTGCTGCATGTTGCAATGCTTCCAGACCCAATGCTAGCGCACCACACAAGCCTGCATGCTGGCCCAATCCGGGCTGCACAATATATTGGTCGATATGTTGCGTGATTGGGGCTGCATTTACATAACCATTGAGATTCCGCACTACCTGCTCCCGGATCATAGGAAACAGATGATCTTGCTGCATCACACCACCGCCCAGGATGATCTTCTGCGGCGAATGAAGCAAGATGGCCGTTGTAATCGACTCCGCAATGTAAAAGGACTCAATCTCCCACGCCGGATGATCCGCCGGCAGTTCACTGCCAGGGATCTGCCAACGGGCTTCAATGGCTGGACCTGCTGCCATACCCTCCAGACAATCGCCATGATATGGGCATAATCCGGCAAAGTGATCGTCTGGATGGCGTCTTGTCCGAATATGTCCACCCTCGGGATGTAACAATCCGTGTACTCGTTGGCCCCCTGCCACAAGTCCGACACCAACTCCTGTACCAATCGTGTAATATACACAGTTGTCCAGTCCTTGCGCCGCACCCCACGTCACTTCACCGAGCGCGGCAGCATTCACATCCGTATCCCATCCAAAAGGAACCGAAAATTCATGCTTCAAGGTTCCAATCACATTACAGTTTTCCCACCCAGGCTTAGGTGTGGTCGTAATATAACCATAGGTGGGACTATCCGGTTGCAGATCAATCGGACCAAAGGAGCCGCCCCCTATGGCTTCCACATCTTTATCCCTGAAATAGTCGATCACCTTGGCAAGAGTGGTCTCCGGATGTTCTGTTGGAAAGCTGATCCGATCTTCAATCTGTCCATGTTCATTACCTACACCACATACAAACTTTGTTCCGCCCGCTTCTATGGCTCCAATGCGCATCATTCTGGGCTCCTTTCCTTCATTACAATTAACCTTTAGCCTTGGTTGATGATATCTCATAGATATGAAGTGAAGAGAAGACCAGATCTGTATTTTCGGCATGAGCAGAGATGCCTTGGCAATCCGCATCCGGATAGATCAGATCCGTAATAACCGCCTGACCATCATTTGCAAATACCTCCACAGATGAATGATCTACAAAGATACGCAAACTTTGATTTCCGTTCACTTCTTTTAACTCAGCTGTATGACGGCTCAGGAAAAGTTCATGAAAATTGCCTATGCCCGATCGACTACGATCAACGTACACTTCACTTCGGATCAAGTCTACACCAACGACCGTCTCGTGATCTGCGCCGCTTCTTAGTGCAAAATGGAACGTCTGATCCTGAGTCCACTCTGCATGGATCTCATAGTTCACTAGTTGCAAAGCGTCCAACTGCTCACTCACTTCCCGAATCGAAGCATCCTGTAGGGACAATACTGGCGTACGGGCTTGCTCAAGTTCACGTGCAGGACGTTGAATCAATATAACTTCTCCCGCTCTTGTCTCCAGTGTCAACTCACGGGCAATGGTCATTGCTCCACGGTAATCATTGGTTGGCGTCTGGTTGGCATACATCCAGTTGCTCATCCAGCCGATAATGAGGCGTCTTCCATCTTCCTCAGGAACGTCAGACCAACTAACTCCTGCGTAGTTATCCCGACCATAATCAATCCAGCGAACCGTATGGGAGGCCTCATCTGGAACAAATGTACTTCCATCAAAATCTCCGGTAAAATATTGCGTTCTGGACCCTTCTATGAATGCAGGATCTGCACCGATGCTAACAAGCATCACCCATTTCACCTGCCCTGAATCTCCATCCACTGCAAGCGGGAACAGGTCCGGGCATTCCCACACGCCATCGTGTGAACCGATCCCTTCGCCAAATTCACTTCCTAACGTCCAATCCTTCAGATTGGGAGAACGATACAGACATACCGTTTGACCACAAGCGATAATCATAACCCACTCCTTGGTCTGCTCATGCCAGAACACTTTGGGATCACGGAAATCAACAAAGGACTCATGCTTTAATACCGGATTACCCTCGTACTTGGTCCAGGTTCTGCCGTTGTCTTTGCTATACGCCAGACTCTGGGTTTGTATGGCATCTTGGTTTTTAACTTCAAGATGATGGGTGAAAATAGCAACCAATCCTGGCTCACCCTCAAAGAATCCGCTCGTATTATTCCAATCCACTACGGCGCTTCCCGAGAATATAGTGCCATTCTCATCGGGGAGTAAAGCTATCGGAAGTTCCTCCCAGGAGATCAGGTCCCTGCTCACTGCATGGCCCCAATGCATGGGGCCCCATGTGGTTCCATGTGGGTGATGCTGATAGAACAAGTGATACTCCCCATTGAAAAACACCATGCCGTTCGGGTCGTTCATCCACTTCTCTTTTGGTGAAAAATGGTATTCATTTCTGTAATCTTGTTTAAGAATTGTCGACATTATGGTTTCTCCTCCGTACTTTTCTTTATTTGTTATTACGGTCATATCCCGCTTGTTTAATCTGTAGCCATTCTTGCAATCCAAGGCGATCCAACTCTTTCAAGTAAGCATCCCATTCCTGATCTATTTTCCCGTTCTGATACCATTCTGTACGCAGACGTAACACGTAGGCGAAGAGATCGGTCTCAATCGTGGACAAGCGATCCAGTTCATCAATGGAGAAGAACACACTTGGATATACGTTCTCCGCTTTCATATGCGGAACCATAACCTTGTCGAGAAGTTCCATCCGCCAAGCCGCATCTTCCGGTTTGGTTGTGTATTTGTCATAATAACTGTCGAGTATGGCCAATGGTCCGGCGATACTGGTTTTTTGTCTGAGTTCAACTGGTGCAGAGCCCTCCAGCGGAAGATGTTTCAGCATCCCTTTGGCTTCATCGAATTCAAAAATATTTTGCTGACTCTCGTCTCCATAAGTACCCCAGTTGTTCTGCACAGATTGGAGCGGATCGTACAGTTGGTCTACCCACTTCGCTGTAGATTCCAGGTTTTTATTGCTGCTGGTAATGACCATGCGACCACGATCAAGTCCTATTCCGTTTGTTCTTGTGACATTGACCTCTCCGTTAGGCCCGGCAACCGGAGGCAGAACATCATACGTATCATTCATGCCTGTAATGTTAGCCTTATCCCATGTGAAGTACATGCCGTACTTATTATCCTTGCCTTTCGCCAGGTACGTGTTCCAATCCTGTTGGTACGATTCGACATCCACGAGGCCTTCCTTAACCAACTCATGAATGTATTTAACCGCTTCCTTGTAGCCTTCATCAGCTGCCGTGAAGACCACTTTCCCATCATTGGTTACCACGGTATGATCCCAGTTCTCTCCGAGTCCAAATGCCGCAAAGAGAAATGTCAGATCTTCTCCGCCCGGTTTGTTAATGAAAGATAACGGAATTTCGTCGGCCTTACCGTTGCCGTTTGGATCTTGAGTTTTGAACGCGATCAATACTTCTTTCAGTTCTTCGGTTGTCGTTGGCATCTTCAGTCCAAGCTTGTTCAACCATTCCACATTAATCCAAGGCAAGTTATCCACTGCCTGAATTCGTTGTTTGCCACTTCCGAGTTCTTCAATCCATGGGAATGAGTAAATATGTCCGTCTGGAGCCGTGATCATGCTCTTGTATTCGGGAGCTTCCTCCAGCACCTTTTTCAGATTGGGCATGTGTTGTTCAATCATGTCCTCTAGTGGAATGATCGCCCCGTCCTTCGCCAGTTTCAGGAGATCATAGTCCCCGTAACCTGCATCAAAAATGGCATCCGGCAAATCACCGCTGGCGACCGCCAGATTTCTTTTTTCTGCAAACACATCACTCGTATAGTTCTTCCAGTTGATATGCACATTGGTTTTCTCTTCGAGTCGCTTGTTAATCAGCTTGTCGTTTGGATCAGCGGGAGCCAGCGGAGAGCTCTGTGTTATAAAATTCAATGTCACCTTGCCATCAGGGGATTGCGCCTCACTTGCCGCGCCGCCGCCTCCACCTCCGCCACAGGCGGTTAAAAAGAGCATTGCAGATAACATGGAAATGGATGCCGTTGTAACGGCTTTTCTGGATTTGTTCACTTTTTTCATAATAATGACCTCCATGAGTTGGATTGGATCAACTTACTGTATCGCAGGCTGTTCACTATTTGAGGGAACCGACCATGACACCTTTTTCGAAATACTTCTGGAAGAACGGATACATGATGATGAGTGGCAGACTCGAAATGACAATCGCTGAGTATTTAATCATCTCGGAGAGCCGTTTCAGTTCTGCCATCGCGAGCTGATCACTGATCATGCCCGGTGCAGCCTGATTCTGAATCAGAATGGAACGCAGAACGAGCTGTAACGGATGCAGGTTCGGATTATCGAGATAGATCATTGCATCAAAATAGGAATTCCATTGCCCAACGAACGCATAAAGTGCGAGTACAAAAATGATCGGTTTCGACAACGGAATGACGATCTGGAAGAAAATCTTCATCTCAGAGGCGCCATCCACGTTTGCAGCTTCTTTCAGTTCTCGAGGGACTCCTTTGAAAAAGGTTCTGGAGAGAATGATGTTCCAGACGTTAACGGCTCCAGGGATGATGATCGCCCACACCGTATCCAGCATGCCGAGATTACGTATGAGTAGATAAGTAGGGATTAATCCCCCGCCGAAGAACATGGTAATGATAAAGATAATCATGAAAAACCCACGTCCCGCGAGCCTATCATCCGACAATGCATAACCTGCAAATATGGATACAGTCACGGTGATCAGTGCAAAGGAAACCGAATACAATACAGCATTTGCAAACCCCCGGATCATGGCTGGATTGGACAAAATCATCTGATATCCGTCCAGACTCCAGTCCGATACATTAAAGGACAGTCCACGATTCAGTAACACCGTGGGGTCCATGAATGAGGCGATAACAATATAAATCAGGGGAACAACCACAACCAGTACAGCACAGGTGAGAAAGATAGCATTGAGTGTGAGGATCAACCGATCCATTCCCGTGTGTTTAACAACCATGGATAATACTCCTTTCCTAATAGAGGCCTTCGCCTTCATTCAATTTCTTCACAATCAGATTCACCGTCACCAGCAAAATCACATTGATAACCGAGTTGAACAATCCAACTGCCGCAGAATAAGCGTAATCTCCAGACTGTAACCCCACCTTGTAGACATACGTGGCAATAATCTCGGAGGACGGCAGGTTCATGGACGTCTGCATCAGATAGGCCTTCTCAAATCCAATGGACATAATCCCGCCAGCTGCAAGAATAAAGACGATGGCCATAATTGGACGAATCGTTGGAAGGTCAATGTGGCGAATACGCTGAAGGAGATTGGCTCCATCCAGATTAGCCGCATTGTGAAGCTCCGGATCAACATTGGCCAAAGCCGCGACGTATATGATGGAAGCCCAGCCCGCTCCGGTCCAGATATCGGACAAAATGTAGATCCAGCGGAAATATTCCGGTTCAGACATGAACATGATCGGCTGACCTGTAATCCATGTGGCTAATTGATTAATTGGCCCTGTCGGTGAGAGGAAGATGAACAGCATACCCACAACCACAACAACCGAGATGAAATTGGGTGCGTACAGAAACAATTGAATATTTTTCTTGATGCCAGCTTTGCGTACCTGATTCAGCATGAGTGCCAGTAAAATGGGCACCGGGAAACTGAATATCAATCCCAAAAAGCTGAGTTTAAGCG
This sequence comes from Paenibacillus sp. FSL H7-689, assembly GCF_000517905.1. Taxonomy (NCBI): domain Bacteria; kingdom Bacillati; phylum Bacillota; class Bacilli; order Caryophanales; family Paenibacillaceae; genus Paenibacillus; species Paenibacillus sp. FSL H7-689. The sequence continues at coordinate 184,518 of NZ_ASPU01000066.1, read as the reverse complement.
TATTCATTAAAATGATATCGAAATTGGGTGAAGCTATAAATTTCTCAAAATGCTTCAGTCCTACCCAATCACTACCCATGATGCCTTTGATCGGACTGAAATCCTTAAACGCAATGATGGCTCCGTACATCGGAATGTACTTGAAGATAAGAGTCAAAATTAAGGCTGGTGCAAGCAACATATATAAAAAGTAATTTTTTTTGAGCTGCTGTAACCTATGACCGCTTGTCGTCCTCACTTTCAGTACCCTTCCTTCGCCCTTTTTGCTGTCGGCTATGTTATCCAACACGATACCCCCGTTCATTCTAGAAGTTGACAATTGTTTTCAGTAAGGGCTTTCAATATTTACAATTGCCTATTTGATAATTTACAATTTATCAGGTTTCAACGGATTTAGTCAATACGTTTTGTAAAAAAATATTTGTGCATTTGATCATTTCATCTTTGCATTAATGTAACTAAAGAGGACTAAATTTGCATATATACAGCACTGAATCGTTAATACCCGCATAGATTTTTCTATATCATGACTGGAATAGATTATTATTGTTACACTAATTAACAAAACTTCTGGAACAATTATGAAAATAGAATTCGACTATCTAAATGTAAATGTAATTGTGCATTTGTAAAACAGAGATTGCTATTTGTCCCGTTCTATTATACATTTGACTTAGAGAAGAATATGGATGACTATTGATGATTAGAGGTGAAGCATTAGATGGCAAAGGAAAAAGTCACGATACAAGACATCGCTGATGCTTTGGGGATCTCCAGGAATACGGCTTCCAAAGCATTAAATGATAGCGGAAACATCCCGGATGAAACCCGAAATCGTGTAATTAAAAAAGCAATTGAACTTAAATATAAACAGTTTGCCTATATGGACAATGAGCATGTTCTAACCAAGGCTCCGGGCAATATCGCCCTGTTAACTGAAAACCTGCCTAATACATCTCACTTTGGTTCGTTGTTAATCAGTGGTCTGGAGAAAAGAATCAGTGCAGAGGGATACAATCTCTCGATTCATATCGTGCGTGAAGACGATCAAGATACACTTACACTTCCCAACAATTTTGATATAGCCAAAGTGGACGGCATCATTTGCATTGAATTATTTGATCTGGAATATACACAGCTGATTACCGATCTGGGCATTCCCACCATCTTTATCGATTGCGCTTCCAACATATGTTATCCCGAATTCAAAGCAGATCTGCTACTCATGGAGAATGAACATAGCATCTATCAGTTAACCACAAAATTAATTGAGAGCGGCTACACAAGTATTGGATTCGTCGGAGATTACAATCACTGCAAGAGCTTTAATGAACGATGGGTTGGATATCAGCGTGCTATGCTGGAGGCGGGGTTGCAGGTCGACCTGTCCCATTGCATCGTAGATAATGATCGCCTGTGTTTCTCCAAGCCAGGATGGTTGAACCAGCGAGTGGCAGAGCTGGCATCCCTACCTTCCGCTTACGTATGCGCTAATGACTTTATAGCAGTTGATCTGATCAGGGCGTTAAAAGACAGAAATGTCGCTGTGCCACAGGATATTGCGATATGCGGATTCGATAATGCACCCCAATCTCGAATTATTGAGCCAGCATTAACAACGGTTCATATTTATAGCAATGAGATGGGCATTAAGACTGCGGAGATGCTGTTATCCCGGATAAATAGCCCGGCACAGCCGTATCAGGTCTCTCACATTGTGACCAAACCCATCATCAGGGAGTCCACACCAGCAATCATGGCCGATCATTCTCAGATGGTTCATAGTTCTGCAAAATAAAAAAACGTATGTCTCACGAGTAATAACTCGTGAAACATACGTTTTTTTGTGGTTTCGATTGGGTTGGATGAAAACTCTATCCTATCCATCGTGGCCTAGATAAAAAATCATCTCGCGATTAAATCTCTTTCAAGATGCCTTTTACAAGTCCGATAAAGGTTGTTTTCACTTGCGCAGCCACTTCAATAACTTCATCATGACTTAACGGCTGATCCAGAATACCACAGGCCATGTTGGTCAGACAGGAAATGCCTAGTACCTTCATACCGCCATGAATGGCAACAATGGCTTCAGGTACCGTGGACATACCCACTGCATCCGCACCCATCGTACGAATCATGCGAATCTCCGCTGGTGTCTCATATGCCGGGCCACTCCACCATGCATAGACACCTTGCTGCAGGCCAACATTCTGCTCTTCTGCAACCTTAAGAGCAATACTGCGCAGTTCGCGATTGTATACCTGTGATACGTCTGGGAAGCGCACACCCAGTTCAGCATTATTAGGCCCCATCAAAGGGTTATTACCTACTAGGTTAATATGATCTGTAATGAGCATCAGTTGACCCGGCTCAAAGCTTGTGTTGATGGCTCCGCATGCATTGGTGATAAGCAATTGCTCGACACCCAGCGCCTTCATGATCCGAACGGGGAAAGTCACTTCGTCCAATGTAAAACCTTCATAATAATGAAGGCGGCCTTTCATCGCTACAACCGTTTTGCCCATCAGTTCACCAATAACCAATTCATTGGCATGGCCGATAGCCTCAGATTGAGCGAAATACGGAATATCTGTATACGGGATAACGGTCGCATTTTCAATCTCGTCCGCGAGCGCTCCCAGTCCAGAACCCAGAATCATGCCTACGGCAGGTTTGGTATGGATTCGGTTTAATATGTAATCTCTTGCTTCCTGAATATGTGCGGATTGATGCATAATGATATCCTCCTGATGATCTGAATTGAGTTAACGAAAACTGAGTTAATGAGGTGTTACTCATCAAGTGTAATGAACAATGGTCATGATGTAAATGGAAGCTATTCTATATACAATAAAAAAAACGACCCTATGCTCCAGAATCGTTTAAAAACATGGACATACCCTAATCCAATGTATATTTGTTTCTACTTTTCATGTAATCGATTGTCATAATCAGTAACAGCATCAATGTTGCAAACATCAGTGGTTTGGCAAAAGCACCTTCTTCAAAGATATAATACGCAGCGACCAAGTTTCCTGCAAATATTAACAGGTAATTGCGGGTGCGATCCATCTTCTCAACTCATTTCTGAAAAGAATATTGTTCGAGATTGCCTTTCTTTTACCCTATCATAAAATTCCATAAAAATCCATATACTTACACACATACAAGCGTGGTGTTCAATCACGAACGAGATAACCGTACTGTATAATCTATATTGACTACAGCAAAAAATCGGCCACATCGTGACCGATTCTCTCCACTTCCCTGATGTTCAGGACATAGGGTTAATGATACGCCAAAATGATTCCTTAGGCTGCAACTGCTGATCAAAAACAAAGGGCCAATTTTTTCGCCCACGAACCGGGAAATGGTCGAGCCAGGTATAATTGTCCGCTACTCCCCAGAACGTCACAGAGGTAATGGATGATTTATACTCACGGAACAAATTAAAGATTTCTTCATATCGACGCTCCTGTAGCTCAGCCATCTCTGAAGTTGGCGCGGTGAGGTCCGTTCGACGATCCTCATGACGAAACACGGACATATCCAGCTCCGTAACATGCAACTGCACATCCAGTGAAGCATAACGCTCAATAGCCATTCGGATCTCCTCAATCGAAGGACCATGAATATTCCAATGCCCCTGCAACCCAATCCCGTGTACAGGCGCTCCCTTGTCAAGCAAAGACCGAACCAGATTGTAGATCTTCTCCCGTTTGACCGGATCCGTCTCATTGTAGTCATTATAGAAAAGAAGCGCATTTGGATCAGCTTCATGAGCCATACTGAACGCTTGCAGCAAATAATCTTCCCCCACCAGCTCTAACCACTTCGTGTCCCGCATGAACAGGTCGGTCTTATCTTCAACAGCTTCATTGACGACATCCCACGCATATATTTGCCCCTTATACCGACCTACTACCGTATCAATATGTTGCTTCAAGCGAGATAATAACAGCTCTCTGGAAGCGGGAGCACCTGAGGTATCCTCAAAGACCCATTTCGATGTTTGATTATGCCAGACCAAAGTATGTCCGCGAACCCCAATCCCTTGGGCAACAGCAAAATCAACAATTTTATCCGCCGCCTCAAATGAATAACGATCCTCTTCCGGGTGAATTTCTTCGAATTTCATCTGATTTTCAGCCGTGATACTATTGAAGTGTTTGGCGATGAAATCCCCTTCGGACTGCAACATTCTGGTATGTACAGCAGCACCTATTTTGAACGTATTAGCGTACGCAGCATGTAATGATGGAATTTCAGTTGGCATTTACAATTCCTCCCTGCCAGTTTTTATCCATCATATCGTTTGTTGAATGCGCTTACAATGAACAAATTATACTTCTTCCCCCTCATATTTAACTATTTATGATCCTCGGCCCTATTTGCACAACAAAAACACCTCCACGTATGTCCGACTGCTCATCTAAACAGAATATTTCTCGGAAGGTGTTTTGTGATCGGGCTGTTCAATTAAATTCAACTCATATACAAAGAAGATATGAAGCCTTACAGCTTGTCCACCTGTAACAAAGTCACCTGTTTCACGGTGCATGCCGGGTTAATTTGCTCCTCGGACAGAATGTTCAGCTTGATGAGGCTTTTCAGCTTATGGCTGTCTACCTTGGACAACAATCGCCAGATGTCCGGGTCTGGAAGAGAAGCATACAGCTTCTGATCATCGTATTCCTTCCGGTTCTGAAGCACTGTTTTCACGGTGTAACCACCAACCTGCGTCTCATAGACCCCTTGTTCTGCACAATACGCGACAATCTCATCTCGTAGTACAGACAACTGCTGCTCAATATCTTTTTGCTGCTGTTTCAGTTCAAAGTAGGTTTGCACTTTCTGCTCCATATCGATCACGCTCCTCTACTATCATAGGTATGCGAGGATCGCTAGTTTAGGACTGACTGTTTATTTTATTTAAAATAGTGGTCTTTCTATTACTTAGTCGTATACTGTCGTCATTGTATATCCTCGTATTACGATTACAGCAGATTTTCATTCAAATATGGATTATGGACAGTCATGCTGTGAACCCGTTCCATTACATTTGGCCCCATGGGTACATTCCCAACGCGCTTTAACAGAATCCAGCGAAGACAAGCTACAGCTTCAAAAACCTGCTCCTCTTCCAGCGTGTACGTATAACTTGCAGAACGTGCAAATTGAGCGCGATACATCTCGCCATAACTTTCCCCATTATAGACGGTGATCAGAAACACAGACCATGCCATATCGTACCTTGGATCACCATCCTGCCCATTAGTCCAATCGATGATGGTGTACTGGTCGTCCATCTCAAGAATGTTTCCCAGATTATAATCGCCATGAATCAAGCGATCCTGTCTGATCTGGACCTGCTGGATCAAGTTTGCCAGAAGATCATTTATATCGTCATGTAACTCAATTTGAGGAAAAAAGTATTGAACAAAATCGTACCTGAATATGTATTCTTCATCTTCTCCAGTACCCACTTTATTCACCGGATAACGATGGACCTCCATTAATCGCTCAGCCAAATGTGTCATTTTGGTTGGTGTTAATTGGGTAATCGGCTTTCCATCATAGCTCGTTAACAGCACTTGATTCTCTTGCTCGTCTAATCCCCAACCGTAGGGTTTGGAAACACGAATTCCACTTTGATAAAGCTTGGACAATAATCGATATTGTTTGGCGATATCCGGTTTGGAATCCTTGTCCCAGACTTTCAATACGTACGACTGATCTTCCATTTCGATTCTCATCACACTCGCTTCCAGTCCAGGTGGCAAGGGAATGATCTGATACTCCTGTTCCATCACCTGCTGGATACGTTCATCCAGTTCAATCCAATTCATCTGGCTAAGTTGAATCGTCATCGTTCTCCTCCTTCCATGATACACAAGATTAGATTATAATCGTTTATCAAATACCTTCTGCCATTTCTTCTCTTCATATCCGATAGCTATATAAAACCGATGTGCAGATTCCCTTTTTCCGTTACAACGTACCCGAATGTTATCAAAGCCGTTAACCCGAGCCCATTCCTCGCATTCGCTCATGATTATCTTACCAATCCCCATCCCTTGATGAATCCCATCCACAACTAGTCCACCAATCTCGGCAAAAGATGGACTCTCAATGGAATGTCTTCCCTGTACATGGCCCCAGCCTACGACCCTCGAATCAATCTCAGCCACACATACATAATGGTCTGGTAAGGAAGAGAGACGAGTTAATCTCTCCTTGATTTCTTCAGTTGTACTGACATAACCCAGTTGATGGGATAATTGGCTCATCACTTCACCATCCTGAATCGTAGCTCTCCTGCAATGAATCATCACTTCTCCTCCGTTCATTCATGTCATGCCGCTCTCTCCCTGTTAGTCAGGTATAATCAGGCCTTTGCCAATGACATTGGCGGATACTGGCTGTTTGCCCAATTCTCTGGCCCATACCGACAGCTGTCCCATATGGTGGATCTCATGGGCGATCACATGTCGCATAACTTCTCCCCATGAATATGTACTCGTCTTGCCAGCTGAGCGATAATCAATAAAAGCTCTTTTTTCCATACTCGAATCCCATGCTGTAACCAATGCCTCCACATCAGGACGTAACTTGCGATCGAGTCGCCTTACCGCCTCAAGATTCTGGTAGTTTGCAAAATCTTCTGCATCATCCGGTTTGCCCTGAAGCAACTGAAGCCAGCTCCACTCTACATCAATGATATGAAATAACGTTTGTAATATGTTGCCTACTCCGCCCGTGCGAGGCCGAAGCAATTCTTCAAGCGGTACATCTTCACACCACACATACCATTGCTCACGCACCATCCAGTTATAACGGAAGAATGTTTCCATTGGTATATTCCCCTTTATCGGCTATATTTTTCAGAGAGATTTGATCAATTCTGTATTGGCAAAGGTATCCTCCGAATGTTGAAGATCACCATAAATTCTACTAATCTGATTGAATCCGGATTTGATCCAGAAGCGTAATGCAGGCCAATTTTTGAGCGCCACGTTAATTCGAATTTCCTTGTAACCAAGTTCGGAAAAGTGACGCGTCAATGCCTGAATTAATTCTTGTCCATCCCATTGATGCAAGTACCGACTGGTCTCATATATGGACTCGAGTTCAGGAATATCGGATTCTTCCACATTCGAGACAATAAGTCGGTCTGACTTCCATTCTACTGGAAGTTGCTTCATCGTAATCACTCCATCTTTATATCTATATAAATTAAACTATTGAATATTTACACTTACCATTCCGATGACAGAACAACCTTACGATCGTTGTTATCCCCAAATTTTTTTGATTCATTTTATAATGGGAAACTCAGGGGATAAGCCTATGCTTCCGATGCAGCTTTCTTTCAGAAAGCTATTAGGCGAACACTTCGCTTCTTCAGGTTTTTTCTGTCCTCTCCATTTCGTGTAAATATTCAGTTCAATTTATTTAGTTAATTTCTTTTTTATATATAAGATCACATGAATTCCTGCATAAATAAACAGGACATTGAACAAATATAGAAGTACATTTAAATAGATGCCAGATATAAACCAGATAGTTCCCTCAGAATTAGCATAATGATAATCCGTAAAGAATCGGAGCGGGAAACCATACTCTGTTCGGAGCGGTCCATCTTCAGTATGTAAAGTTCCAGGAATACATAGGATGGCTAATACAGCAAGCCAGGCTGATAGATTCATTATTCTTTTGTTTATCGTCAATACATCTCCCCCTTATGCAACACTAACGGTATCTTCACCAAAATATGTCCCTTCCAACTTTTGATCCAAAAAGTCTCTTAAGTCCTTTTGATCAAGTATATATTTCGAATCTCTATTAAATCTGCTTTTTGTGGATACAATAATCTGTTTCCGATTGTATTGAATTTTAATTTCAGCGTTATGCTTTAATCTCAGGGCAATTCCCGCACTAATGCTTCCTGTGACATCATCTACTGGTATTTTGGCTGATTACGGGGCTGCATTCAGCCAGCCGACTATACGGCTAATGTCTTCTTTACTTAACGTAACATTGTCAATGCTAACGTGTGCTCCACCGTCACCTGTCCTGGTGTACATGACTATGCTCATCTCTGTGCTTATCACTTGATTTCTTGAAATCGGCTTATTTGGATCAGGGTTACTCGTGATTAGAAAATACAAAAACATGATTGCCGCACCTATGAAAAACCAGAATCGCCTACGTTTTCCTAGCATTACAGCGCATTCTCCATATCCACCACGTTGGCAAACAGTCTCAGTACCGTATTGTGATGTGCAATAATCTGCTCTGCTTGAAGCGTCTTTGAATTCCATGTGCTGTGCGCATCTTGAAGCAGATTGACCGTGTAACCCAGACTGTACGCTCTGCGGCAAGTCGTGTCTACACATACCTCAGTCTGCATACCCGCGAGAATCAACTCCGTCACGCCATCTTCTTGCAATTTCAGATGCAGATCGGTTTTGTGAAACGAATCCGGTGTCTCTTTTTCGATGACGAGGTCACCAGCAATCGGTGCAATGGACGGATGAATGACCCACCCCGGAGTTCCTCGTTCCAGCGGACTGCCTGCCCCTTCGCAGTGCTGTATATATATGATGGAATGCCCTGCTTCACGGGCCTTGGCAATTAACATCTGGATCTTCTGAAGCAATTGTTCCCCTTGATAGACGGGATCTGCTTCATCAAACATCGCTACCTGTACGTCAATGATTAGAAGTGCACAATGCGTTGCCATTTTGCTTTCCTCCTGACAAATCAATTTAATTCAACTCTTTCTTCTTCGTACCTTTAACAAAACTTCCAATCCCATATCGATCAGTACAAATAGAATAGCGGCAAGAACGCCAAATAAGGTCAGAACTAACGTCTCTTTGAAATCCAAGATTGCTTCTCCTGCGCCCATGACCAGATAATAGATGTACATGCCTAAAACTCCAGCACATGCATAGCCTAATATCCTCGTACTTAGATACAACACATGATTAGGGAATTGTATTCGGCTGAGCAGATAGTCTAGCAATATCGATAAAGGTAGACCGATCAACAGGATCAAGGGAGTCGCGTATACCAGATAAATAAGAATGTAAAAATCAAAACTGTAGGATTCATTCATCGATATGAGACTTGCAGCCAAAGTAAAACAAATGATGGTTAGAACGGTTGTTATCAGCTTTCTTCCCATGTTCATCTCATCACTCCAATACAGTTATCTCTATTCATTGGATGTGCTCATGCGTCAGATTTTGCCGGCTGCCATCCGATTTCTTGAGACCAACGATGTGCTCTCTGTAATATACTCCACACCATTGGTCCTTTTCCTTCAACATATTTGGGACGCTGATCTTTATACAATGACATGAGTCTGTGCTTTTCTTCTGCATATTTCAAACAATCTTCTGGATGCTCCCTTAAATAGTCTCTGAACAGCAAGGTCATCTGCTCGGAGAAACTGCCTGCCTGTCTAACGTGTATATGTATCCTTCTGTTTCCGGGTTCTTCACGAAAGTAACGTTTAGTCTTATCTGGATTTTCTGCTCTAAATACAAATCCGACTGTTTCGATCTCATGTTTGTAGTCCAACAAATTTTCATACTGGGAAACAGATATTTGTATATCTATGATGGGTTTGGCATCTATTCCAACAATTGAAGTGGACCCAACATGGTCAATCCGCACGGCCCTTTCTCCTAACGCGTCTCTTAGTTTCGAACCCGTTTCGAGAAACAAATCACGCCATGCCGGGTCATACTTTGCAATTCTCCATTGATCCTCCATACAACTCCTCCTTGGTTATCCAATCAAGCTATATAATTAAATAACACGTTCTTTTAACCTTTTGTTACATGTAGATTATTTAGTGATGCCATATAGATATCATGCAAAATCATCATTATTTATCCCTAGTTCTATTTGTTTTTGGGATTCGATCATATATTCGTACACATCATCAATTTCTGTTATACCTTTAATATTCTCTTTTAACAGTTCAATAATTAAATTATAATCACTCTCTCGCATCTTTATATCTTCCATATAGTTATCGTTATAGTCATTCATAAAATCTAATTTGTTCTTATAAAATCGAAATCTCTCCAAAACATATACTTCCTTAAGATTAATAAATAATGCTACAAAATCCTTAAAGTTTCTGGCCACTAAAGTTACTTGATTACCAAACGCAGTAGGTTGGATAAAGATAACCGGAGCTTCTTCCAAATCACTAATGGATCTGTTGAACGTAAAAAAAGCAAAATGGTCACCGTCTGCCCCTGTTCTTCCAAATATGATGGCATCATCTGGCGTACAATAGTATCTATCATCATCATTGTTAAAACTAATATAAAAACCCATATAATCGTCGATGGTTCCAACATGTTGTTCACGTAATTTCTTATCTATTCGAACGATGTCTACTAAGGATTCTGGCATTTTATAATGTACTTGCAAGTTTAAATTACTCTCTTCTATTGGCATTTATTAATATATCTATATTTTGACACAAATTAAAAAAAAGAGAAGGACCCTTAGGCCCTTCCCTTAACTTCTTAATGATAATCACACTTGAAATTTGTAAACTCAGCTGAAGTATCTTGCCCGCTCGCGTATAACCCAATAAGTACGCCTGTAAAACCTCCTGCCACCTCCGAGGATAGGTATCTCGTCTGTGCCGTGCCCAGCAGAATCTCTTCACCATCTGCTTTAAACAGGAAACTGTAGCGTTCCTGGCTTGAGCGGATCACCAGCGTTGCATGCTGTTTATTTCCCAGATCCACTTCATGTTCTCTCGATTTGATATCACCGATATTTAGACGCTCGATCACCTTATAGCCGTCCTGTTCCTGACGAATAGCCATTTCATAATGATGATTCTCATCCATGTAGATCGTAATACCGGCCTCGCCATTCGTCAGACTGACATCGACAGAAATCGTAGCATTAAAGTCTTTTTGACGTAACCCGATGAACGTCGGGGATGCTGGAACGTCCAGCGTTACATCGGTTCCTATTAGCGTAAGCTTGTCTGATTCAAGCTGATAATGCTCTGCATTCGGATGACGAAGGTAACACCAGTCGAGGTTCCAATCTGTATTTTCAAACGTATAATGCTTCTTATCCTGCTGGATCACCTTGTCGGGAATGCGATTGGTCTCAAAACTCGTCAGCGTTGTGCCTTCATGCCCGGCTGTAAACCATCCGTCTTCACCAAAAGTGATAGGAGTCAGGAACACTTCCCGGCCCAGATGATGGTACGTAGCCCATCTGCCAATCTGACGGAACCCTAGGTGAAAGAGCCACCAGTTTCCCAAATCATCCTGAACCAGGTCACCATGTCCAACCCCCTGCAACTCATAACCGCCCAAATTACGATTGGTCAGAACTGGATTGTGTGCATAAGCTTCGAACGGACCCGAAGACGAAGTTCCCCGAGCATACGTAACCATATGACCATACTCCGTACCGCCCTCAGCTGCAAGCAGGTAGTAATGTCCGTTTATTTTATACAGATGCGGGCTTTCCAGATATCTTCCGCCAGTACCATTCCATATCGAACGACTCGGGGTCAGTTTGCGCCCAGTTTCAATCTCAATCTCACACTGGACAATTCCGCCAACGCCTTCATCATCCACCCCATTACTCATGAACAAGGTCTTTCCATCTTCAAAATACAAATCTGGATCAATACCGCCTTGATCCACGTTAATAGGCTCTGACCATTCTCCGTAGATATCGTCCGTCCATACATAGAAATTCTGATGTGTCGTATCATTCGTTGTCACCATGTAAAAACGTCCGTTATTGTGCCTAATGGTTGGGGCAAATACGCCCCCGGAACTGCTCACGGTCTCCAGCTCAATCTGACTTTTACGAGTGAGGCAGTGACCAATCTGCTTCCAATTCAGCAAATCCTTGCTCTCAAAGAGCGGTACGCCCGGAAAGTACTGAAAAGAACTACACACCATATAGTACGTATCGTTGACTTTGATTACACTAGGATCTGGATAGAAACCTCTAACAACAGGATTATTGTATTTCACTATACTCCACCTCTTATGCTAAAATTCATAAATATAAGAATCCAACTTTGTAGCAACTAAAAAAATTAAACACCATTGGTTATAAACTTGCAATGAATCTGGATTGTATCTTGGAACTAATTTTATTAAATTAATATATATGTGATTTTAGAAGATTGAGGGTAGGGAGTTGTGCAGATGATCAAAGCAAATGGGGAGCCCCAGTTCCTTCCTTTATATGAGGCGCTGGCAAGCGAAGTCAGATGGAGAATCATGGATATGATTGCAGATCGCGAGAAGAATGTGAAGGATATTGCGGCAGCTTTAGAGCTTAGCCCCTCCATTGTCACGATGCATATTCGCAAACTGGAGGATGCGGGTCTAATTGGGAGCAGACGAGTGCGGATTAACGGAGGAACGCACAAATTATGTTACCTCAAGCAAAATCAGATTGAGATCGAGCTGCCATCCCCAAGCCAAACTTCACGAACCAGAGAGCAGACAATATCCGTAGGACACTATACTGCTTTTGATATCCACCCCACCTGTGGGCTAGGAACACTCGAGAAAGAAATCGGCGTATGGGACGATCCACGTTACTTCCTTGATCCTGAGCGGGTACACGCCGCTATCCTGTGGTTTGGGAAAGGTTATGTAGAATATAAAACACCTAACTTTGTACTTCCCGACCAGACAACCGATGCTATTGAGATTTCCATGGAACTGGCGTCTGAAGCTCCGGGATTACGGGATCATTGGCCTTCCGATATTCGCTTCACCTTCAATGGCGTTTCTCTTGGAACGTGGACAAGCCCTGCCGACTTTGGCAGAGCAGCGCGCGGCAAATATACACCAGAATGGTGGCATCGCAATGTGAATCAATATGGATTATTGAAGACCATCCGAATTGATGCCTCCGGTACGTATATGGATGGTGAGCGGATGTCGGATATTACTCTTGCGGATGTTAAGCTTAGCGAACCGTTCTGGACGCTTCGTTTTACGGTTGACGAGGAAAGCCCCAACGTAGGTGGTTTAACGATCTATGGTGCCGGTTTCGGTAACCATGACCAGGATATTGTTATTCGTGTATTGGGTTAACTTTTGTGGTCTTAGCCTAATCATTTGGTGTCTATAACCACCTTTTCAATTGAATATGATGAGCTTGACAATCTACCATATACCTAAAGAAGGCATATCGTAGATTGTCAGGGTGTTAATATAAAATTTTGGTTATGTCGAATGATAATTGTTCTCCAGGTAGGGAAATACCGATCCTCACTTTTTTCGACCTGCTCCCATCAACAAAAAAAGCGCCCAAAAAGCGCTTTTAGTCTTTAGAGTCCTTTAACTTATTAAAAATGACGAACTGCACTTACAAATGAACTATTATCATTAAGTGATCCCCTGCATAATAATTGGTTAGCTTATACTATCATTACTCCATAACATTCTAAAATTTGCTGTACGCAGACTAATAACCAGAAATCGCATCACTTAGAATCCCTTCTAGCTCAGCTCGTATTTCATCGGGTGTCATTGTTTCAACCGGCTTGTACTCGCCATACCTATTGTAGTCTCCGCTATCATCATACACTGGCGTATTCTCCATGTAAGTATCTGTACTTTGCGTGTTTCCACTATAGGAGTCGCTTTCTCGAGTTGATGATTGTTTTTGTTCAGAGCGATAAGATGCATATGAGTCCTTTACCATCTCTCCATTTTTGTACAGTTTTATGTAATCATCGAAGCTTATCATTGGATCACTGCGTCCTTCTTCATATGATTCGTGGGTATATTTGTAATATGAAACCAAGTCAGCGTTATGACCGGTATACCCTCTAGGTATAGCATATAGTGATTCAAGTGCTTTCTCATCTTCTCCGCCCTGCCCATATACATGGTACATGGCATATTTGTACATCATCTGAATATCCTTGCTTGGATTCGAAAGTTGATCCACCAATTTTGCTACCTCTAGGTATTGGCCAGTTGCTAGATATCCATTAATGGTGGACCAAACTTGATCATCTTCAGGCATGAGTTGAGCTGAAGATTCTCCTTTACTAAACTCATAAGAGTACTCAACCATTCTTCCCCATATCTCGTCATCCTTCACATACTCTCCGGACAGATTGATGCCTTGTTCACCTATAATCTCTTTCACATTTTGAGGTTGTACATTGGCTGTAGGTGTAGTGATTGAGACAATATACTTGCCATCTGGAAGCCCCTTCCCACCTGAAGTAAACGGCTCACTTTGAAACATACTGTTATAAACATAGGCCTTCGACTGAGCGCTGTATCCCCCTTCACTCTTCACGGATAACATCAGTTCCATATCTGCCGGCAGATTCGTATTACCACTAATCGCGAGTCGATCATCTCTATCGAATTCTGCATTCACAGATATCTCCACCTGGATGGGCTGCTGTTGCTCCGTTTTTATCTCTTCAAGCTCCACTTGTTCAGACTTATCTGATGAACATCCTGCAAGGATCATTAGTAGTGCACTTGATAACATAAACATTCTTAAATACTTCATATGTATTCTCCTTTGATATTGCTTCGGTAATTTATGCTAATGTTTGGTGTACCAGACATCCAGACATGATTGTGATTGGGTTCAAGCAAGAAAAAGCCTCACTAGTCAAACTGACTAGCAAGGCATACGCTCAATTTCAAAAGCTTCCCAACCAGGTGTTCCAAGCTTCTTTATTTGACGGCTTACCAGAATCATTTAATTTCATGTATTCAAGTAATTGGTCCAGGTTGTTTGAATGGTTAACTCGATAATCCTGTATAAATTGCAACATTGCTTTATAAACAATTAGATCTAGTGGAGAGTACGTTGGGGAATCCGTTGCTCCGCCATCTCCATTACCATTTCCTCCACCGACCGGTACTTCAGGAGGGGCAACAGTCACAGCGTCTGCTGAAGTAAACGTACCCGTATCTCCAATATAGGTAGGATAACTAATCGCAATTTCTCCTGTTAGGCTATTCCCTACTCGACCGATGTTGGGTTTTTCAAGAGTCGTTATTTCTCCGCGGCTATTCACAATTCCCTTTAAAGCGGGGATCGTCAAGCGTGTTGGGAAATTTTCAGAGAAAGACAAAGGTTTATAATGAGCAAAAGGATACTGCACAAAAAACGTTGGCTTAACACTTTTTAAAGTAGGCTTTATACCTAACTCCTTTACTACTGCATAATAAGCGGCTAATGCATTAGGGTATTTATTATTTTTTAAGGGGCTAGAACTAGGTAACGAGTATGTTTCATTAAAGCCTACCCTATATATAGCTCCAATTTCATCTACCTGTACCTCCCTAAGGTAAATATCTTTGCCGTACGAATTCTTCATAAATCCAAGTTCACCAAATCCTACTGTTTCTTTAGATGCATCCACATATGAATTCGTAATAACCGAATTAATCGTAGCCACTTTATCTATTTTATTGGTCGAAGCATTGATCAGGGCTCCCGCACCGAAATATTCATCGAATTTTTTCACAAGATAAATTTGTGCATCTGAGTCCCATTGAAGACTATATTTTCTATTTGTCCCCCAAAGATCATCTAAACCCTTGATTGAAGATGTAATAGCGGCTTTTGTAGCCGTATCCGCATCTTGCCAAGCCTGTTTTCCAAAGTCATGCACTTGCTCCATAATAGCGGGTTCAATACCGGTTGCGTTCCCCGCTGCTGCAAGGAGTGCTGTTCCACCCCACTGCATGATAGCACCCGCTTCCAGTTCACCAGAAGCAAAGTCTCTACTTGCAGCCTCCGCTTTTACTTGTACCGCTACCACAAACAATAGAATAAACACGTTAAAAATAACAAAAGTCCTTTTAAAAAGATTATGCTGTTGATGATGCACTTGGTATTCCTCCTAGTATGTATGTCTCTTTAGATCATTGAAATTCTATAACATTCTTATACTACCACCAACCTCTCCAGCAGGATAAATCTAACAGCTTTCACATTATCTCAGATATAACTTTTAGAGTAAATACGTCTTCCTATTGAATCAATCTTTCTAGAATCAATACATCACAAGGACTGCATATCGGATGGCTTAATCACGACGGTTTGGACTCCTTCAGGTACTTAATATTAACTGAAAGTCTACTCTCCATTTGTCATAAATTGTCCGCCACCCGCAGCATGTAGGTTAGGTTTTTGCAGCAACCGATGCCTAAAGCATCTTCTCAGAATCTCTATTGGGAGATTATCCCCCCTCTCTCTCCAACTGATTCCCATGGAATGCCTTCAAAAGAAAAGCCCGATCAGGAACATTCAACCGTTCATACGATTGCAGATATTCCCTATTGTCATATGGTACTCCAATGAATTTCACGTCCACTTTGCCCTCTTGGAGATCCACAATGCCATATCTAGCTATGGCAAGATCGTTACAGCCTAGAGCGCCCGGATTCATATATACTCTTTGATCTGTCTTATAATAATGAAGAATATGATAATGACCAAAACAAACCAAATCATGGGCCGTCCCCTGATACTTCGCGTCCAATTTGGTCCCGGATGGTTCTTTATCGATGACATCCAACTTGTCCTTGTTCATATGATAGTGAGTCAAAAGGAACCGATGTCCTTCGACCTCTTTTTCAACAAATTTCGGCAGAGCTTGTATTCTCTTGATCGATTCTGCACTCAAATGTTGACCAATCCATTCGTGATGTTCGGCTATGCCTTTATGCCCTTCTAACGGCCCCTTATTTTGGAGCAAACTCAATACGGCCTCTTCGTGATTCCCTGAAATTGCTGTCATATTTTTACGTCTGTACAACATCTCTATCACTTCATTGGAGTACGGGCCAATACCGATCATATCCCCCAAACAAAATGTATGCTCAACATCCCCTCTGGAATCGATATCAGCCAGTACCGCCTGAAGTGCAGGAAAATTCCCATGAATATCGGTTAAGATGGCAACCTTCATTGTGATTCCTCCTCAGGAATATACATCGTCTGAATCTCCTGCACACCCGGAATAAAGCCCAGATTCAGATACACGGACTCCGCATCATTTCCTTGCATCACATACAATCGTAGAACGGGATACTTACCCTTAAGTTCATTTAATGCTCTCTGTAACATCAGTGTAGCAAGCCCTCTTCCTCTATATGTCGGACGAACACCTATGCTATATACAGCAGCCTGATTATCTTGCAAGCACAAGCGACAATTTGCAATAAGCTGTCCCGTTTCCTTGTCGTATACTAGGGTGGAAGCTTGAGTTAGAATCTCATTGGTATAATTAGGGTCATCGCTTGGTATAAAATCTGCAAGCGTGGTATGTTTTCTTCGTGTAGCTTCAAGACTTCCTGCAAAACTCTCCATGTCACATTGAGCAATTTCATCTTCATTCACATATTTTTTGGTGCCGGTTTCACTTTCAATAATCTCTGGACTCTTCACGGTTACCCTGCTGTCCCATTCGATTTCAAAATGATCTGTCGGCCGCTGCATCCAGCGACATCTGAACTCCACTGGCCAGAATCCAGCTCGTGCGTATAGATCAACTTGGTCTGGAAGAATCTCAAAGGTCAGAATGCGTTTGGTGCGATCCGACCACTGTAATAATTTATGCTTCAGAAGTTTCAATACCTCAAAGCACTGCTGGAATGGAGGGATAAAAAACAAATGATACATCCGGTTAGGCTCCATTCTCACGCCACCTATTTTGCTTTCCCCCTTGTAAATCCAGTACGCACTGATCTTGGAAGAACTGAACTCTTCTTCCCTGAAAAATCCGACATAACGCATATCATAATAAACCGTGCAATATAATCCCCATTCGGCAAAATCAGCTTTGCGAATCGAATATTCATCCGACAGATCATATTGAAGAATATCTGTAGACCACTCAGTTAAACCCATACGTCATTCCTCCTCAGTTTTAATTAAATGGCAAGCAATCAAATCATTTTTCTATACGCCACCCCGTGAACATGAATTAACACATGCTGTGTTTCCATACGTTCAAAGAAATCCAACATGTCCTTAAACGGATTCTCGAAATACGAAGACTATCAAGGAAAACCTCTAATGTCTGCCCTGTTTTTGTATTCTTGAACATACAGTGCTCGCCGTGAACATCAAAATACCAATTTCCAGTTAATTCTTCTTCTCCGTGGATTACATCCGCATTGGTCAGCAGATGGTACGCACCTGCGAGAATTTCCATACGATCAGGCTGATCGGTTTCCAATATCAGTTGGTCGATCAATTGCCGCGCGATTCTTTGGTACATATCCATCACAGCCAACAATTCCTCCGTAATTTCCTGGGTTATAGCCTTCATACCTTCATATCCTTATCCGGTATCCAATTTCTTCAATTTCACCTTCGATATCACTTAATTTCAGTTCATCATTTAATTGCTGTAGTAAGACCTCATCGATCGGCTTCATATCAAATACCTGTTCAACCAGTTTGATATCCAACGCTATCTCGTAGTAATCCTGTGCCCAAGCATGATAATATTTCGCGCCGCCTACCAAAATCTCTAACAGTTCGTATTCATGATCCCCAAGCTCCGTACCCGCAGACCACCCTTCCTGATCCGCCACACTCCAGATACAGAACGTTGTCTGATCCATTACAAATGCCGGCTCTACCACAAAAGTATTAAATGCTTCTGGAACGCTTTTTACCACCTCACTCCTATCAACCTTATGCTGAAGTGTATACTCTTTATCAAAGCCTTTAATAATCAGCCCATTCGGACTGAATATTGCAAAATAATGATCTCCTTGCCCATCTCTCATGGATGCCATTTGCTCATTCGTGTCCCACTGGGAATTATACGAGTAATACCTGTACTCCCATTCCGGCATCAAAATGGCATCCAACATAGCTGCTGCCTTTAGAATCTGTTTGCATTCACTAATGTGAGGAAGTTTATCGATAAAATTAAGATTACCCATCGTGTGATACTGCCTCCTTTACCCTTTCAAATGGAATAATTAGTTGCCCGACCTTGCGGTTAGCAAGGATATAATAACGTATCCAAAAAGTTGAACCGCAAATACAATGACAACAAACTCAACCATTATGCTGTTCGCTGCATTAAAATCATTCACAAGATCCACAAAGATCTTCCCAGGTCGGGATAATACATCCCACGAATTCCACCGATTAAATCTACCAATGTAAACCCCTATACTGCTCAATAGCAAAATAACACCGACAACCATCATACTAATGTACTTATTTACTAATTTGTTTAACATGCCGTGGAGCTGAATGATCGAACAAGTCGAGAGCAGCAATCCGATGATCGCTACGGCAAACGTCAGGGTGAGTCCATACCAAAAATCAATATTAACCCAAAATCTAACCTCCCCTTGAGCATCAAAATATCTGAATGAATGCAGAATCTCCGTAAAAAGGTAGGCCGCATTGGGCAGAAAAAAGAGCCATACTCCACACATCAGCCCCATACATATCATGCTCGTTGTGGTTAATTTCTTATTGAATATGTATCTAATGCAGGATGAGATGATAAATGGTACCCATGCCAGTAACATATCCCAACTTAAAAATCGATACATATTCGTATCTGTTTGGGCACGTAAATACATCACAACACCTAGACAACATAAAGTAGCCACGAGCAAGGTAACGATGAGTCGGAGATCTTGAACCGGATGTTTGTTATCTTTCATTTCTTTGCTTCTACTTCCTTTTCCTTGATGAATGTTATAAGTTATAAATACTTTTTAAATGCCTTGCTGGATTCTCCGTTGTACCCCAATTTCGTATAAAAGTGATGTGCTTCGTTTCTGGATGATCCGCTCGTAAGAAACACCTTCACACAATTTTTCTGCTCACATACATGCTCTATATGTTTCATCAATTCAGATCCATATCCCTTGCTCTGCACATGTTCCGTAATGATAACCCGTTCAACTACGCCAAATGGTCTATTTTCCACCAAAGCATCCAGACAAATATGTAAATGAGCCGTACCGATCACCTGATCATCCATTTCATACACAAACAAGAAACTGTTTGGGTTATTCCGAACCTCTTCAATCCGTTCTGCCAGTACCTTCGTGTTTAAGTTGTTCGGCAATAATTCTTTATACAGCCTTTCAATAACCGCTGCATCCCTAGCTTCTGCCTCTCTTATCATCAAGCTTCCCCTCCCTGTTACCTCACTTGATAACTTAAAATGATATCACCGTTGTCCTCGAATTCACCTGTGTCCTGAAATCCGCAACTTTTATACAGCGCATTTGCCGCAATGTTATGTGGAACATGGGATACCCTGATTTGCTGGCAGTCTTTTCTCTCTTGCAACATACGAACCACTTCTTGAATAGCAAGTTTGCCGTAACCCTTCCCCTGGTACTTCTCATCAATCATGAAGCGCAGAATCCAGTAATACCCGTCATTGTAGATCTCGTTATCAAATAAAATAAAACCGACCATCTGATCCTCTGCCAAAATGCCGTATGGTTTGGACGTAATTTCCTTCGTCGCATGAATCAATGAATCCGCATTGCTAGCTACCAAATCTAGCTGATCTTCCCGTGGTTTAAGATGGATGCACTCAAGTTCATTTTCTTTGGTTATAGGTTGTAACGTCACTTGCTCCATACCCACAATCCTCTCTCCTTGCAGCTTATTTACTAAATTTTCTTGATCAATATAATCTCCAGAGGTTGTGTATCCAGCAACAGAGCTCCTGCATCAACATACCCCAGCTTTCGATAGAAATGTTGGGCATGTTCGTCTGATTGTGTTGAAGTCATCACCGTATCAAAGCCTTGTTGCTTCATTAATTTTTCCCAGTGATGCACCACTTTTTTGCCATATCCGCCGTTTCGATAGGGTTCATCAATCCAGATCATATTCATGAAGGGAAGGTTGTCCCAAAAGTAACCGTACCTCATCCATCCAACTCTTGATCCCTCGTCCTCGTCCCACAGGATGAATATTTCTTTCTCACTAATCTTCGTTTTCACAAGTGGCTGATGGATATGCCGATCTCTTTCAATGATATAGTCGTAGTCAGCTTCCGTTGCATACTCAATCTTCATTTGTATTACTCCCTTCATTAACTACGTCCATCATAACCCAAAATGTGGTATATGCGAACAGTTCTTTCCTCCTTTTCTCCCATGCCAAGAAACCACGGTTTCCCGTGGCTGCACCCGCTCTATTTTCTCAATCCGCTGTTGATCCGCTGACCAATTGCCCCTTGTACCATACGGCCTGCCGCGCAGATCGCCGTGCAACAGCTTCCGCCGAACAACTCGCATGTACCAATACAAAACTCGCGGTGTCGCCTACCTTCGGCCAGACTTGTCCCCCTTGTGAATCCAGCGGTGTAATCCCGCCTGTTACCCATGCCAAAGATTGAGACAAGGACAGTTCGTCGCTATATCCGTACAGTTCTGCGAATCGTCCCGCTTTCTCAAGCATATCCCCATTGCCAAAGGGAGACCAATGATCCGTCAGGCTGTCTGTGGCCAGCTTCACGTTCACGCCCATACGGTGGAGCATGGGAAGAGGCATCATCGTTCTGCCAATGGGCACCGTGGAAGCAATGCTCATCCCAAGCGAGGCCATTCGCTGCGCCATATCTTCTGCTTCCTGGTGTTCTGCGCGGGCGAACCAGAACGCATGACTTACCGTAACTTTACCCTGAAGCCCTGCTGCTTCGGTCAGATTTGCGAGTTCCAACAGCGTTTGTTTGCCAGCCTGCCCGCCATCATGCAAATGAATATCGATGCCCGCCTGGTGCTGAACAGCCAGTTCAACCATGGCGTTCAGTGATTTCTCGATCTGTTCGTCCACCGTATGAGGATCAAGTCCACCCACATGCGTTGCACCTTCCTTCATCGCTTGGCCCATAAGCTCCACTGAATGGGAGCGAAGCAGTCCATGCTGCGGGAAAGCCACGATCTCCGAAGAGATTTTACCCGAAAATGATTCCAGAGCCTGTCGCGTCGCTTCCAGTCTTTTCAAGCCACTGACGGGTTCAATATTGCAATGACTACGTACATGAGTGGAGCCGTACCCCTGGATCAAGGTCAGAATACTCTCCGCTTGACGCTTGGCATCTGGTAGCAACTTGGGCAACAGAACCTTCTCTTCTTCAATACGTTCGAAAATACTGGAGATACGCTTAACGGCTGTCCACGGCCCATCGTAGTAGGTTTTATCCAGATGAATATGTGCCTCCTCGAACGAAGGCAACAGCAGAAGTCCCTTGCCATCTACTTGTGGTAGATCGCTAGACAACGGGTTGTTTCCTTCCACAATCTCCGCGATCACTCCATCTTTAATCCGCAGATGAGCGGGGCTTGTCCGTGTCCCCGTCACCTGTTCCCCCTCCCGAATATAACTCCGCTCCACAGTCACGTTTGTTAACCAATAAGCCTGCTTCATCATGTCATCCCTCTTTTCTTACCCGGCATTACGTCCCCCGGATACCGATTGATCTATGATCCATGGTACCATACGGTTTCACAGGGCAAAAATACGTAAAACGTTGGTGTTCCATATGCGGAACGTTTGTATTACTCTACCTTAATACATGCAAAAAAACAGGCACAATACGTGCCTGCCCCGTCCAATCACCTTAATCTTCTTGGTTACGTCGAGTCTATTAAAAATGAAACCGCGCATGCCCTCCATCGGTCACGCCTTCAATCTGTTCGATATCCAGCAATCTGCGTTTCATTTCCAAACCACCACGGAACCCGGTCAGCTTGCGATTAGCCCCAATAATGCGGTGGCATGGTAGCAGAACCGGAATTGGATTGGCCCCATTGGCAGCACCAACCGCTCGCACAGCTGAAGGTCTTCCAATCGCAGCGGCAATGTCACCATAGGTCCGAATTTCACCATAAGGCACACGCCCTAGCTCTCTCCATACCTCCTGCTGGAAGTTCGTTCCGATCAAGTCCAGGGGGATCGCATCTGTATAAGCCATGGGTTCCCCTGCAAAATAGGACTGCAACCAGTCCATCATACCTGTTTGTTTCAGAGCATCCTCGTTCTCTTCCAGTTCCACGCCAGGTGCAACTTTCTGTATCCAGCCGTTCCAGTCCTCCAGTGTTTCGTTGGGCATGACCACTCGGCACAATCCCTGTTCCGTAGCGAGCAGTACCCATGGACGACCGTCCAACTGCATCGTGGTGTACATCAACTTTTTTCTCATTCGTTTACCGCCCTCTCCCTGGTGGAATGCTTAATGCTAGAACTAGGAGGTAATCTGCTTCTTCACCTTACGTTTCATACTGCGGATCATTTGCTTGCTCTCTGGATCAACGCGATAAGATTCCGTGATTTTCTGAAGTGCCTTATTATACGTAAAATCGTCCAGGCTATTATGGTGCAGATAACGCATAGTCACCTCAGGTTGTTTCACATAAGCCATTGAGATGGCCCAAGCCACTGCCATTTTCACATAATACGCCTCGTGCCTAATCTGATCCAATGCGGATAGAACCTGATCGATATATCTCTCATTCAGATAAAAATTCAACAGCATTACCACACCAAACCGGATTTCATATTCCTGATCAGATCTCAGATAGGGCTGCAAGAACTCCCACATGGGCTCCGAATGGACCTTCGTATATTTCAGTCCCGCACAGAAGCTGTCACACACCGACCAGTTGTCAATCTTCGGTACAAATGTTTCAATAGCCTTTAACAGTTCGTCCAGATCAGCCTGTACATGCCCAATGACCATCGCTTGCAACATCACTTCTTCAAAATATTCATCCTCTGCCGTTTCCAGATACGTGCGCCAGTCCCCGGCGGCAAGTTGCTTGGCAATTTTTCGTAAGGCTGGCAACCTTACACCAAGTACATTCGTGATGTTGGGAATAAGTGCGGCCGAGAATTTTTGATACTCCGGCTCAACCATGCTGAGCAATTGTGTTCTGATATCTACTTCCACTAGCGCATGTCCTCCTTGTCTGTTGCTGTACAACAAGTATATCCTTGAAGTGGCTGTTTGTAAGCCCATATCGAATGTTTGAGCAAGATTACAATATCATTTTGGGACTCTCATTTTTTCTCCATTTGTTTAATTCCCAACCCATTTCGTTTAAAAATATGAAGCTGACCGAATAGAAAGGAGTGTCGATATGAACGGACCTCATACCAAGAAAGATTTCTCCGTGGAGGAGATCACCGAACAACTCGTGCAACATGTACAATCCCGGAACCTTCCCGATTTCTATAAATTGGTGAAAGAACTGCATCCCTACGACCTCTCACTTGTATATAAAAAGTTCCCTGAAGAAGAAACCAATCGGTTTTTGCTCCTGTTCAAACCCGATGCTCTGGCGGATCTCGCCGAGACCTTGAAGCTGCACGAACAGATTCAACTGTTTGAACGACTTGGGCCGGAACGAACGCTTGAAGTCATGCAGCAGATGGACAAAAGTGATCTGATCCGATTCATGCACGATTTGCCTGCCAAACGCAGAGAAGAATTGCTTTCCAACATGAACCTGGATCACTCTGCCATTATCCGATCCGTGCTTAATTATCCGCCGGAAACGGCAGGACGCATCATGACAGATCAATATCGGACCCTGCTCGCTCATGAGACAGCCAAGGAAGCCTTACGACAATCGCAAGGTACCATGCATATCTCAGCCTCCAGTTATCTCTATGTAACCGATAATGAAGGCAAACTGGTCGGTGTCGTGAGTTATCGATCCCTTGCCCTGGCTGACGATAAGACCCAGGTTGAAGAACTGATGACCCGGCGGGTGATCCATGCAACGGTAGATATGGACCAGGAAGAAGCAGCACAGCTTCTACAGCGTTATGAGTTTATTGCACTTCCGGTCGTGGATGAAAATCACAGGTTATGCGGTATCATTCAGATGGATGATGTCATCGATATTATTATGGATGAAGCCAGTGAAGATTTGGCCAAGATGGGGGGCGGTAGCAAGGATATCGACTTTGATACCAAACCACTCGTGGCCGTCAGACGCAGGCTTCCCTGGCTCATCTTGCTTCTATTGATTGGTCTAATCTCGGGAAGTATTGTGGATTTCTTCGAGGATACACTCAATCAGGTTGTGGCACTGGCATTTTTCATGCCGATGATTGCAGGTATGACCGGTAACACAGGAACGCAGTCTCTGGCTGTTGTGGTACGCGGACTGATCGGACGCAAGCTCGACAAAGCCACCGTACTCGCACTGATTGGTCGGGAGATCAAGGTAGGCATAATGATCGGCTTGGTATGTGGATTACTGATCACTGTCATCGCTTATTTCTGGCAAGGAGACTGGTTGCTGGGCGCCATTATTGGGGTATCTCTGTTCCTCACTCTGGTCATTGGTACACTGACCGGTACATGCATCCCGCTTCTACTTAGTCGTTTCAAAGTCGACCCGGCTGTTGCCTCAGGCCCGTTAATCACCACATTGAATGATATCTTGTCCCTGTTTATCTATTTTGGCATCGCCACACGTTTCCTCGATGCCTTGATGTAAATAAGTTGTGCATACAGCAAAACAGACCTGATCCTGAGATCAAGGTCTGTTTTTTCATTTTACCAAGTGTTACGCCGATCTTTTATTTTTATTATAGATATCAAACGCTACAGCGAGCAGCAGTACCAATCCCTTAATCCCCTGTTGCCAGTCAATACCGAGACCAATCAGGGACATCCCGTTATTCAGCACACCCATAACCAAACCACCGATGATGGCACCAAATACCGTACCTATGCCCCCTGAAGCGGAAGCACCACCGATGAAACAGGCCGCAATGGCATCCAGCTCGAAGTTGGTACCCGCTCTTGGCGTAGCCGCATTCAGACGTGCGGCGAAGATCAACCCGGATACCGCGGCAAGTGTACCCATGTTCACGAAAACCCAGAAGGTTACCTTTTTTGTTTTGACCCCAGACAGACCTGCGGCCTTCTCATTACCTCCAAGCGCATACACATGCCGTCCCATGACAGTACGATTCATAACGAAGGAGTACACAACGATCAGGACAAACAGCAGGACCAGGATATTTGGAATACCTGCATAACTTGCGAGTACAAACGTAAACAGATTTGTCACAACAGCCACCACAATCAACTTGAGCAAAAATAGTCCCTTTGACACGACCTCGAATCCATATTTTCGCTGGGAACGGCGTTCCCGCAGTTCATTGACAATGTACCAAACGGTGAGCACAAGACCCACAATGATAGATACCAGACCAAAACCTGAGAATTGAATGTCCGCCAGAAAGCCCGAACTTATTTTCTGGAATCCACCCGGGAAAGGAGAGATCGATTGCCCCTCCAGCACGATCATCGTTAAGCCGCGGAAAAGCAGCATCCCTGCAAGCGTCACGATAAATGCCGGAATTCGCACATAGGCGATCCAGAAGCCTTGCCATGCACCGATCAAAGCCCCAACCAGCAAGGAAGCGATGACTGCAAGCCAAGCCGGAAGCTGCCAATCAACCATCATAATCGCGGCAACGGCACCAACAAAGGCTGCAATGGAACCAACAGACAGGTCAATATGCCCGGTAATGATGACCAGCACCATTCCGATCGCCAGCACCAAAATGTAACTGTTCTGCAAAATCAAATTGGTAATATTAATCGGCTTGAGCAACAGCCCGCCTGTCAGTACCTCGAACAAGAGCATAATCACTACCAAGGCAATAATCATGCCGTATTGACGGATATTATTTTTGAACAGCTTTGTTATCATTTCCATGCTTGCCGCCTCCAGACTTGGTCATATATCTCATCAACGTTTCCTGCGATGCTTGCTCCCGGCTGACTTCACCGGTGATTCGTCCGGCATTCATCACATAAATCCGGTCACACAGGCCAAGAACCTCCGGAAGCTCGGATGAGATTACCAGTACGCCCTTGCCTTCAGCAGCAAGCCGATGAATGATCGTATAGATTTCGAATTTTGCTCCCACATCAATACCGCGGGTAGGTTCATCCAGGATAAGAATATCTGGTCCGGCAAAAATCCATTTGCTGAGCACCACTTTTTGCTGGTTGCCTCCACTCAGATTACCAGTCTTCTGCAAAATGCTCGGTGCTTTGATGTTCATGCTTTTCTTCATCTTTTCCGCCACCAGTACTTCTTCACGCTCATTCACTACTGCGTTTCGCGTCAGCTTGCTCAGACCCGTTAAAGAAATATTGCGCTTGATGTCATCCATTAGAATGAGTCCGTATTCCTTGCGGTCTTCTGTCACATAAGCAAAGCCGTTCTGAATGGCCTCCGTGACGGTATTGTTGTGGATCGGTTTACCATTCTTAATGAGTTGCCCCGAAATATTCCGGCCATAGGATTTGCCAAAGATACTCATGGCAAGCTCGGTACGCCCAGCGCCCATCAGCCCGGCAATACCTACAATCTCACCACGTCTGATATTCATATCGATCTGATCCAGTACTTTTCGCTCGGCATGATGTTCGTGATATACCGTCCAGTCCTTTACCTCAAGGATAACTTCACCAATGGTGGCATGACGCTCCGGATAACGGCTGGTGAGATCACGTCCTACCATTCCGCTAATAATCCGGTCCTCCGTCACTTTTTCCTTCTTCATATCCAACGTCTCAATTGTCTTGCCATCCCGTAAAATAGTTACGGAATCGGATACCTTGGATACCTCATTCAGCTTGTGTGAGATCAGGATACAGGCGATGCCCTGTTTCTTGAATTCCAGCATCAATTGCAGCAGATTTTCACTGTCGTCCTCGTTCAGCGCAGCGGTTGGCTCATCCAGAATAAGCAGCCGCACCTTTTTGGAGAGCGCTTTCGTAATTTCGACCAGTTGCTGCTTGCCTACACCGATGCTGGATACCAGCGTGTTTGGATTTTCGCTCAGTCCCACCTTCGAGAGCAGTTCTCGTGTACCTACATAAGTTTCCTTCCAGTTGACAATTCCTCTGCTGGCACGCTCATTGCCCAAATATATATTTTCCGCGATTGAAAGGTAGGGAATCAGGGCCAACTCCTGATGGATAATGACAATTCCCAGATCCTCGCTCTGCTTAATATCCTTGAACTCACAATTTTTGCCCTGAAATAAAATGTCGCCTTCATACGTGCCATGTGGATATACACCACTCAGTACCTTCATCAACGTAGATTTACCTGCGCCATTTTCACCACATATGGAATGAATCTCGCCTTCACGGACTTTCAGATTGACATTTTCCAGTGCTTTGACGCCAGGAAAGGTTTTGGTGATGTTTTTCATTTCCAGAATGATTCCGGCCATGGGATGTGCTCCTTTCATTTATTATTTCAGTCCGATTTCTTCCTTCGTGTAATACTGTGTACCAACGATATCCTGCTCCACATTTGTACGGTCCACTGAGATTGGATCCAAGAGATACGCCGGAACAACCTCAATTCCGTTGTTATATGATGTTTCGTCATTAACTTCTGCCTGTTTTCCTTGCAAAATACTATTGGCCATCTCTACCGTCTTCTCCGCTAGCTTCCGTGTATCCTTGAACACCGTCTGCGTCTGTTCCCCGGCCACAATTGACTTAATTGAGGCAAGTTCGGCATCCTGTCCTGTAATAACGGGTAGCGGCTTGTTCGAAGTACCGTAACCAATCCCTTTCAAGGATGAAATGATACCAATACTGATTCCATCATAAGGAGATAATACTGCATCCAGATTATCACCCGAGTAATACGCACTCAGCAGGTTATCCATCCGTGACTGGGCCAGTGCACCGTCCCAGCGCAAGGTTGCAATCTGGGCCATCGTCATCTGCTTGCTGCGCACGACCAGCTTGCCGGAATCGATGTACGGCTTCAGGACAGACATCGCACCGTCGAAGAAGAAATAGGCGTTATTATCATCAGGAGAGCCACCAAACAGCTCAATGTTATACGGTCCTTTTCCATCCTTGAGCCCAAGCTTTTGTTCGATGTAGGAGGCTTGAAGCACACCCACCTTAAAATTGTCGAACGTGGCATAATAGGTTAAATATGGCGTATTACGAATGAGCCGATCATACGAGATCACTTGTATCCCTTCGTCATGTGCCTTCTTGATCACATCCGTTAATGTGTTGCCATCCACGGACGCGATGACCATCACATCCACACCTTTGGTGATCATGTTTTCAATCTGTGAAATCTGATTTTCAACCACGTCCTCAGCATACTGAAGATCGGTTTTGTACCCCTGCTCCTGAAACAGACGGACCATGTTCTCCCCGTCTCCCACCCATCGTTCTGATGATTTGGTTGGCATCGATATACCGACATATCCCTTTTCTTTGCTGCCTGGCCCACTCTCTGCCAGATTGCAGGCCGAGAGCATCAAGGTCATCACCAGAAGCCAGATGAGCATTGCTCCTTTTTTCATATGAAGTTCCCCTTTCCTCACATCATACGGTTCTGATTGAGTTATAAGATAACGCTTACAATGCATGTGGTACATTCTGTTGCTTGGTGTTCCTATCTGAGACCAATAGTAGCATTGGAGATACTGCAAGGTCTTTGCACGTTTTGAACCTTTTTTATAAAAATTTAACTTTTGATGGAAACGCTTAAAGTATAAGTTTGATCCACGAGATACCATTCCAGAGTCAAAAAAAAGGACATGCTCCACTTCGCTTCACACGAAGTAGAACACATCCATCTCATTTATCACATGTCTAAGTGAATAACTGTAATACGATATTTAATTCGCAGAAGGATGATAGGCTGTCCCCCCGTTCTTTCGATATTGCACTGGTGAAATGCCCATTGTTTTCTTAAATGCAGTGCTGAAATAATGTTGGGTATCATAACCTACACGATCAGCTATGGTGTGGATCGGCAGTGTTGTTGAATCTAATAACTGTATAGCCTTGCGAATGCGAGCATGCGTGACAAGCGTGACAAAGGAATCATTCAGCTCTTTCTTCAGCACACGACTAAGATATACGGCAGATACTTGTAGACGGGAAGCAAGCGATTCCAGGGTCAGTTCCCGCTCGGCATATTCTTCGTGAATAAGTTGTCTTGCCCGGCGAACCAGAGGCGACAACTGTACTTCCCCGAATACCCGTTCACGGCAATGACGGTACGTATCCGGCGTTTCTTCCAGTGTCCCTGCATGTGTCTCCACATGAGCATGAATGGCAATATTCAGGCAAGAACTGATCTGTTGTTCCAGAAGGGACTCTATTTCTTCAGGGGCTTCCTGCCACAGACACATGCCGATCAACCCGCTTACGTCCCGAAACAGGACATGTGGCACGTCCCCCAGCAGTTCACTAATTATATTTTCCACTGCAAACAGAAACAACTGACGATCATTCTCTCTCAGTATCGTCTGACGAGCTTCAGCGGCAGGCCAGCGTACGACCCCGATCTGCACAGGTGGGACGGGGGGCAGCCGCAAAAACACAAGCTGCTCCGTCAGATTCCTCCCTTCAGCCTGCCCCTCCAGCCACTCCAGCATAAATCGCTGGCGAAGCAACGGGATATTACGTTCAATCTGATGAGCTGCCTGTTGTACATATGCCGTCCTCTGGTGCTCTTCAGTAAGTCGCTGATGCAATCGCTCAAGTGCAGCATATAATTGTTCTGCTTGCACAGGTTTTAGAATGTAATCCTCTACGCCAAGACGAACCGCCTCCTGCGCATATGCAAATTCATCATGTCCCGAGATGATCAGGTAACGACAGCCTGGACACTTCTGCTGAAGGGCACGGATTAGTTCGATTCCGTTCAGAAATGGCATATTCATATCAACGAGAACAATATCCACACCCAAATCAGCCGCCCGTTCCAGCGCTTCCTCGCCATCTTCCGCTTCACCAACAACCTCCATCCCGAGAGTTGTCCAGTCAATGGCATCCCGAATTCCCTCACGAATGATCGGTTCATCATCAGCGATGAGCACGCGGTATTTCTTCGCCACATGGCTATCCGGCGTAATCTCCATTACTGTGGTCGATGCGGATGTCTCATCTGTTTCAGTGGAATTTGTCACGGTCGATTTTATGAATTTTCCCATTCATTCTCCTGCCTCTCTTCATTATTGATTTGCTAGATTGGTGGGAGCTCTCGCATCAACGGATGAATGATGGTCACACTCGTTCCTTCACCTTCCTGGCTCTCCAGTTCAATACCGTACTCATCGCCAAAGGACAGCCGGAGACGGGCCTGCACATTCAACATTCCATAACTTTTGCCTGTCATCCCAGGCGAAGACGCTTCCAAACTTGCTAGAGGAGCTTCGAGCAGCTGCTGCATCTCGGCCAGTCGTTCGTTGGACATGCCTGCTCCATTATCCTGAACGGTCAGCAGCAGTCTGTTATGTTCCAATCTGGCCTCCACCCGAATGTGTCCCGGCCCACGCCTGCCCTTGATTCCATGATAGATTGCATTCTCTATCAGGGGCTGAAGCAGCAGCTTTAACACAAAAAGGTCCCGCAGTTCCTCTGGAATATTCAATGTATACTGAAGACGATCGCGGTATCGTGTCTGCTGAATTTGCAGATAGCTGGTCATATGCTCAAGCTCGGAGTGCAGTGGAATGTAATCCTGTCCTTTACTGAGCCCTATGCGAAATAATCGAGATAACGCGCCAACCATGCCGGACACATCTTCTGCACCTTCTTTGCGTGCCATCCAATGAATCGTATCCAAGGTATTGTATAAAAAGTGTGGTTTGATATGCTCCTGCAAACTTCGCATTTCAGCGTCGCGCTTCTGCCGCTCCCTCAATTCATTTAGTGATATCAGTTGTCTAATCTGTGCCAGCATTCGGTTATAACTGTTGCCAAGCATGCCAATCTCGTCAGCGCGATCGCTCCAGCGACCTGGTCTGAGATTGCCAGTCTCCGCCCTGCGCATATAGGACATGAGCCGGAAAATAGGCTGAGCAATGGAACGGGAGAACCATAAAGAGGCACTCAGGCCAAACAAACACACCACAAATACAAAGCTAACCACGTAAAACTGGATTTGGCGTACTTCGGATATCGAGTCTCTTGTGGGAAATACCCCTACCGTTCTCCAACCCGTAAAGGTAGACGACTGATACATGAATAATAACGTTCCACCTTCTGTATCGGCGGTAAATGTTCCACTCTCACCGGAGGGGAACCAGTCTGTGGGAATGTGTTCTATTAGCGGGTGCTCCGGCTTGTATACACTTTGACCTTCTGCATCCGTCACCATCACATAACCGGATTTCCCCAAGGTTACATTACGGGCAGCCTGAGAGACGGACCTTAGTTTAAGATCAATCATAATAACACCCCGCACACGTCCTGACGCTTCATCTGTTATGGAACGTGCAACCGATACAATCTCATCATCCTTGTAGCGTACATGTGTCGTGAGATTACGCTCTTTCGGCTGACCCAACACCATGAAGATGCCCGGATTGGCCGAAGCTTTTTGGTACCAATTTTCCTGGATCAGGCTCTGTTCCGCTCGGGGATACATCTCGTTGCTAATATAGTCACCATTTGCATTGACGAGAACAATCCCGGCGATTTCAGGATACAATGTTGTGAACCCCTGCAAGGTTTGTTTGATGCCATATAACCGATTTTGCTCCGTTTCGGCATTGGTGTCCATGTTCATCGGTTCGATACCTGCTTCATCATTCAGTGGCATTTTGTCGTTCATAAAAGCATCAATATCCGGGTCAAATGCAATCAGATAGGTCATGTTTTGCAAATTCTCCATTTTGCTGTTCAGAGCTTCATTCACTTTGCCAATCAGTTGCATGGTATGCCCTTCAACCTGTCGTTCAACAACCCGCTCCACCGTCCAGTTCACAAGCAACCCAAGCCCTACGGAAGGCACAATGGCGAATAACAGAAAAAGCAGCATCAGCTGGTACCGAAGGGGCATATTACGCAAGCGTAAACGCCGAATCCCGTTCCTGAAAGTGGAGAGAATCGCTCTCCTGCTCCAAGGCCTTGGACTCTTGAAATCTCCTTTGTTATTTGGCATAGTAATCATCCACATCCAAGCGTGTCACCACAGATATCCCTGTGTCCACCATCACGGGAAGCGGTGCATTTTCACCGGATGAGGATGGGGCAGGGACCGTTAACTGGTGATGCAGATGGAACAGATATTGGAGTGACCAATATCCCATATTCCAGGTTCCCTGTGCAATTGTAGCTGAGATCGTACCATTCTTGATCATATCCAATGTAGCCTTATTTGTATCAAACGAAATAATCTGCAATGGATGTCTGTCCCCCGCAGTTTGAACGGCTTCACCCGCTCCTGCTCCTCCGGTAGCTTCAGTCACAAAAATACCCGCTAGCTCCGGATGTTCCTTCATCATTCTCAGTGTTTCGTCTCTGGATACCATCGCATCACCGTGTCCGTCTGCAACTTCAACAATCTGCATGGAAGGGTATCTCTCCTTGATCGTATCGCGGAAGCCCTTCGTCCGCTCTTCATGATTTTGTTGTCCGGGCAAGGTTAATACCGCGACCTCTCCCTCACGACCCAGCAGTTCAGCCATTTTATCGGCAGCCATTACACCCGACTTGTAATTATCTGTCCCAAGAAAAGAATAGGCCTGGCTACCAGGTGCATCCGCGTCAAATAATACAACAGGGATATCTGCGTCGATTGCCTTGTTAATCGCTGGAACTAACGATTGAGGATCGATTGCAGATATGGCAATGCCCGCAGGTTTACGAGCGATAGCCTGCTCGATCACCATGGTCTGCTCCTTCGCATCATACCGGGTAGCCCCACGATATTCTACGGTCACGCCAAGTGCATCCGCGGCATCCTCGAAACCTTTGAGCGGGCTCTTCCAATACTCCAGCCCGGACTGGAATGTAATCATGATATACGTCTCTCCGATATCACCGCGCAGCCCCCGGTCCTCCCAAGAACTGTTTACCTGACTGGTGTATTCGAATCTCAATACATACAACGCAAATGCTGAGATTAGCAAAATGTAAACAAGTAGCATTTTTTTCATTCCGTTCACTTCCTCAAGTCGTCTGATCACCTTGTACATCGTCTAAATTGTAAACGCAATCATTCAAAAAGAAAACCACCCCTTATCTTTTAAAAGCAAGCTCCTGTTGCTAACCGTGTACCTGCTGCAATAATGTACTATATGGTTTCTCCCTTTGGACGTATGATCATGAAACTAAACTACAACCAGAGGAGAGCATCATCCTTATGAATCTTGCATCTTTTTTAATCTACTGCATCGTCGTAACATTTACCCCCGGCCCCAGCAATATCGTAATTCTTTCTTCTACACAGATCGTTGGCGCACGAAAAACAATGCGTTATGTCTGGGGAGCTACGTTGGCATTTGGTCTGCTGCTTACCGCTTCAGCTTTTCTTAATCAGCTTCTTGCGGGAGTGTTACCCGGAATTCTGAAGGTGATGCAGATTGTCGGCGGCCTGTACATGGTGTATCTGGCGTACCAGATCTACAAGATGGGTACCACCGAGGATGCACCGAAACAAGTTACCGGATTCTGGAACGGTTTCATCATGCAATTTGTGAACCCAAAGGTGGTCTTGTTTACTTTCACTGTCATTCCAAGTTATGTATTGCCCTTTTATCAAAGTTCATTCTCATCGTTTCTGTTCGTGGTGCTCATTACATTCATTGGATTTCTGGCCTATTCCAGTTGGGTTGTTTTTGGCACGGTTTTCAGAACGTTGCTGAATCGCCACCAAAAATTACTGAGTATTCTCATGGCACTTTTTTTGTTATACTCAGCCATTATAGTATCCGGATTGATCTAAAGCTTGGGAGGTGTGCTGCATGGAACGGTTTAACTATAAAAAGTCGCAAGACGTGCTGGCACTATCCGCCAGCTTTACTGATTTTGCATACAAAAAACATTGCCATGAAGAGTATGCGGTTGGCGTAACCCTGCGTGGCATTCAACAATATAACCTGGACGGACAATATCAGGCGTCTCACCAAAATGGTGTCATGTTGTTTAACCGTGAACAGTCCCATGATGGAAGCTCCTATGATAAGGCTGGCATTGACTATGTGATGCTGTATTTGAAGCCGGAATTGGTAGAGGAGATTATCGGCAAAAAGGAATTGCGTTTTGGAAGTCCCATCGTCTATGATCCCGAGCTTGCACGTAAGATCCTGATGCTGAACGATGCCGTTCAACTCAGACAGAACGAAGCCGAGTGCAGCGAACGGGTCTTCGATCTGGTTCACCTGCTGGCTCAGAAGGAAATGGACACCAAGCTCTGGTTGCCTCAGGACAACCTGGTCCGCAAAGCCAAGGAAATCATGTTTTGCAGCACTGAAGATGTGCTCAAGCTGGACAACCTGAGCTCCGAATTTGGCATGTCCAAGTTTCAATTTATCCGTGAATTCAAAGCACAAGCAGGCATATCCCCCTACCAGTTTTTCTTAAACTGCAAAGTAGAGCGTGCCCGTCAATCCATCGAAATGCAGAAGGACGTCTATGCTGCTGTTGCCGATTGCGGATTCGTCGATCTGACCCATCTGAATCGACATTTCAAACGGGTATTTGGTGTCACAGCTTATGAATACATGTTGCAGCTGAACTAGCTGCATCGGATCGATAATCTCGACTCCAAATGGGTGAAATTTTGACGCCACTCCTGAAAATCCCCGTATGGAACGCGGATGTACCTCGACGTTCTTACGGGGATTGACTTGTTTTTCAATCATACAAACCTTTTGTTATACAATCCAACTTTCAATTTTCATCAGACCTGCAATCAGATTCTTTTCTTTCGTTTCCATATCCACACGATTGCCAACGCTGCCAATAAAATGACTCCACCATATAATATGAGTTGGATATATTCACTTCTCCCATCGGTGGTTTCTCCAAAATCTTCTTTACTTACAAGCTTGCCCGCACCCAGCAATTTCAGATCGTCTCCGGCTTGTTCAATTGGAACATTGCGACTGCACAGATTCGTATGAAGCTTATGATCCACTTCATATTGATAAGCATAGATCAGGTAGGATTGATTCTTTTCAAATTGAATGCCACAGGAGTCAGACCCTCCGTCACTCGCGAGGATTTTCATCTTTTTGGCATTAACCCCCTTCCATGCAGTACCTACATCAAAGGTATACTCTCTTAATAAACCATCATGCTTCGACTGTTGAGAATTGCCTTTATTCACCACTTCTCCCGTAAATACTGCTGCGTAGGTCTTCAATCTCTTTTGAGCATCACTCTCGAGACAACTGCAAGCATACACTTTCTCTCCGGGAAATAGAGCTAACCCAGACGTAACCAACAGTAAGATCAACATGCACATCACCAAACGTCGTTTCATTCCGACCGCTCCCCTCCTACATTCTCTGCTTGAATAAGCGTTGTTAAGGTTACATATTTTTATTGCTACTATATTTATTGTAAAATTATAGCACAATACAAATATCGTTATGTCCGACATACGCAAGGACACAACATACGAAATCAACCATCACGGAGGAACTCAACATTTGATACACAACTGGAGAAAGAATATCTCATTCTCGCTGCTCGTTGCAGCGTTATGCATGATCGCTTTTATAAGCATCGCCCTGTCCATCAGCGACAACCAGATTCATCGATTTGATGATACCTTAATCGGCTGGATTCAGGGGTTGGAATCCCCTGGTATGACACAATTCATGCACCTTTTCACCTGGATCGGCAGCGAAATGCCAGTGGTCTTCATTACCATCATCGCCATGATTGTGTTGTACGTTTGCCTGCGACACAAACGCGAACTGCTCTTCCTGGCTTGTGTGCTCGCAGGTTCAACCCTGTTAAATGCATTGCTCAAGCTGGTATTCCAGCGTGCCAGACCTACCATTAACCGGATCATTGAAGTGAGCGGCTATAGCTTCCCCAGTGGGCATTCTATGGCAGCATTTAGCCTGTATGGTGGACTGGCCTTTCTAATCTGGAAACATGTACCCACCGTCACAGGACGTGTGCTGATGATTGTTGCCAGCGCCGTATTTATACTGACCATTGGTATAAGTCGTATCTACTTGGGGGTGCATTATCCAAGTGATATCGTAGGCGGATACTTCTTGAGTGGTTGCTGGCTCTCCACATGCATATGGTTTTATCGGCGGCATTTGGAGCGCATGTCCCATCTGCAAAGCAGAAGGTTGGCCTAGGCGGCCCGCTATGGAACTACACAAAGAAATACCCGGCCTTCCTTAACTGAAGGATAGCCGGGTATTTTTTATATTCATATATAGTAGTCCTGAATTCGTTCAGGACCACATGGACCGCTTGTCCCATTTAAGGGAACAGACGGATCTGTTTTTTTTACACCAAATTATAACTCTTCACCATTGGATTCGATGACTTTTTTGTACCAGTGGAAACTCTTCTTCGGTGTTCTGCTCAAGTCTCCGTTACCGTCGTTGTCCTTGTTGACATGAATGAAGCCATAACGCTTCTTCATCTCTCCAGTGGATGCGCTAACCAGGTCGATACATCCCCACATGGTGTAGGCAATCAGATCTACCCCGTCAGCTACCGCTTCTTTCATCTGTTCAATGTGACCTTTCAAATAATCAATGCGATAGTCATCTTGAATGGAGCCGTCTTCCTCTACCACATCAACAGCACCCAGACCGTTCTCAACCACCATCAGTGGAATCTGATAACGATCATACAGATGATTCAACGTGTAACGCAGTCCTTTTGGATCGATCTGCCAACCCCAGTCGGAAGCTTCGAGATATGGATTTTTGATACCGCCCAGCAGATTACCTTCTGCTCTCTCGAGGGACTCGTCCGCACTTTCAACCAAAGACATATAATAACTGAAGGAATAGAAGTCTACGCAGCCTTCACGCAAAGTCTGCTCGTCTCCCGGTTGCATCTCGATCTGGATACCTTCTTCGGCGAAGAAACGTTTGGCGAATCCAGGATACGCTCCACGAACCTGTACATCACCGCAGATCATATTAGAGATTTGGTCTTTCTTCTGTGCAAGCAACATGTCGTCCGGGTTACATGTGTTTGGATAGGTTGTCATGAAAGCGACCATACAGCCGATCTGGAAATCAGGGTTAATCTCATGCCCCAGCTTCACTGCTTTGGCACTCGCAACGAATTGGTGATGTAATGCCTGGAAACGAGTCTGAGGATCATCCACTCCGTCCACCAGTGTTTCTTTACCTTCAAACAGAATACCTGCAGCCATATAAGCACCCATCGGCATCGTCAGACAGTTGATTTCGTTGAACGTCAGCCAGTATTTGACCTGATCCTTGTAACGGTTGAACAGGGTTGTACAATAACGGATATAACAATCGATGACTTCACGTGAAGCCCAGCCGTTATACTTCTGTGTCAGACCGAATGGCGTTTCATAATGGGAGATTGTTACGAGCGGCTCAATATTGTACTTTTTCAACTCGGCAAAAACATTGTCGTAGAACTGCAATCCCTCTTCGTTTGGCTCCAGATCATAACCGTTTGGATAGATCCGGGACCAGTTGATGGACATGCGGAACATTTTGAAGCCCATCTCTGCCATCATGGCAATATCTTCTTTGTAATGTCCGTAAAAATCAACCGCTTCATGGCTCGGATAATACGTGCCCTCTTCCAATACAGGCGTAATCCGGCGTGGAATCGTGTGGGTTCCCCCTGTCATCATGTCAGACGTGCTTGGCCCCTTACCACCCTGGTTCCATCCACCCTCGAATTGATTGGCAGCCGTAGCGCCACCCCAGTAAAATCCTTCTTTCATTGTCATGACCAGTTCCTCCTTCATATCTCAACAAGACTATGTAACCAGTGTACCACCCATACCCTGACACCTGTTGTCATGGTATAATCAGAGCATGGAAAATAACCGACTATTTCGAATGTTGCTTTTGTTATTGGAGAAAAAGAAAGCCACTGCACCAGAGCTCGCCCGTATGTTCGAGATTTCTGTACGCACAGTGTATCGCGATATCGACCGGCTGAGCGCTGCGGGTATTCCCGTCTATACAACGACCGGCAAGCATGGCGGTATTCATCTTATGGACAACTATGTCATGGACAAGTCCCTGTTGTCGGAAGAAGACCAGAACGAAATTTTGATGGGACTATACAGCATCAGTGCGATCCCCCATCTTAACAGTGCCCATATGCTGCAACGGTTAACCGCCCTTTTTGATCACAAGCTGGATTGGATCGAATTCAATTTCTCACCATGGGGCAGCATCCCTCTGCAGGAGAGAGAACTGTTCAATCAGGTGAAGCAGGCTATATTAACGAATCAACTGATTACGTTTCATTATGTTAATTCGGATGGTGAGAAGAGCATTCCGACCGTGGAGCCACAGAAGCTTATTTTCAAAAACAGTACATGGTACTTCAAAGGCTACATTCATGATGATCCTGATCGTAAAGAATTCGAGACATTTAAGATGAAACGGATCACCCAGTTGACTTTTCTGGCGAGAAAACACGATCACTCTGTTACTGCCGGATCAAACGACCCTAAATCAGAAACAGCTCCTATCCTGACTCCTCTTACACTCTCGTTCTCCAGCAATATTGCATACCGAGTGTATGATTTTTTCGAACCCTCCCTCATTAAAAAAGAGCCTGATGGCAGGCTCCGTGTTTCTCTCGAACTGAATGTAGGGGAATGGCTCTACTCCTTCCTGCTGTCGTTTGGTTCCGAGCTGACCGTAATCGAGCCTGTTCATGTTGGACAGGAATTGCTCAGACGTCATATCAAAGCCGTTGAACATTTGCAGAACGTCATGAACAAACTTCCCAACAATGAATGATATAATATAGGCCTATACAACTTTTGATCACAGCTGTCTCTCCGTCATCCATCTGACCGAAGGAGGTTTATCCATGCAAGACATTAGACGCAACAATGTGGAACGTTTCAAAGGTTTTGGTACGTTATACGATCAGAACCGACCAGCTGCTCCCACTGAAGTGGTGGATATTCTAACGACATATCTTGGCAGCACTCCACGTATGGTCGCAGATATTGGTTGTGGCACCGGCTTATCCTCGTGGATCTGGCTTAATCAAGCTGAACGTATCATCGGCTTTGAACCCAGCGATGACATGAGGTCTGTAGCTGAATCCAAGTGGGAATCTGCCGGGAAGCCGGATAACCTGCGGTTTGTATCCGGCTTGTCTCACGACCTCGGACTACCAGATGGCAGTGTGGATGTGCTGACCTGCTCGCAATCGTTTCACTGGATGGAGCCGCAACCCACACTACGCGAGTTTGCACGTGTACTTCGTACAGGGGGCATATTTGCAGCCTACGATTGCGACTGGCCGCCAATGTTAGACTGGCAGTTAGAACAAGCCTATCTGCAGCTGAATAAGGAAGCAGATCAACGAGCAGCCAGTCTGGCTCCCCAGGGTAGTCAGGCACACAAATGGAGCAAGGATGGGCATTTGCAGCAGATTCAGCAGTCCGGGTTGTTCCGATATGTCCGGGAAATCGTATTTCATCACCACGAGACATTCACAGCCGATCGATATGTCAATCTCGCCCTGAGCAAAGGCGGCCTGCAAACGGCGTTGAAACTCGGAGCGGATGATCTATTAACAGCTGCTGACGAGTTCAGAGCGCTGGCTAATCGTGTATTTGACGGAGAATCCAGAAAAGTACTCTTTTCTTATCGCATGCGCCTTGGTATTGTTTGAAAACCGCCCGTTGCTTGCATCTCTCGTACATACCAAATGAAAAAGGAGGTCCTACACGTCATAAACATGATCTGTAGGACCTCCTTTTGTCTACATCCTCAGGAAGAGAATAAGTCACTTAATTGTCGCTCCTGTACATTCAATGCCAACACCAATTTTGTTGGGTCTTGTCTTGAATAGATGATATTAATGATATGACCTTGCTGCACCTGGGTCAGCGCAGATGACAAAATTTCTTTTTGCGTTGTCACATTGAAGGTTTCACCGTTCGTCTTTGTTATGCTGAGTTTGAGCTGAAGCTTGATCTTGTTGCTGCCTCCACTTCCAAGTGGAGTGACATCAAGGATCTTAGCCATCGCTTTTTCCCCTGTTCTTGCAATATCCATCATTTCAGGTGATACCCCTTGCTGTACCATCTTTTCATCCAACAATTGCTGCATATCCTCCTGTGATAATTGCCCCTTCAGATCAAGCCCTACCTTGCGCTCATCCTTCACGGAGACCACTAACGGAATGAAACTGCCCGGCTGAAACTGTGCCATGGAGGTCAGCGGAATGACGGCTTTCATCTCGGTATCGTATTTCTCGCGCCCCTTACGCGACACCGTCAGACCCAATCGAACCTCAGGCTGTTCATTAATATACGTCCCCGTCTGTTGTATAGTCTTAATGACCCCAACTGCTGGTAAACCTGTCTTCACTCGACCTACGCCAAAAATATTGCTCAAAATCACAGGAACAAAGATCAGTGCAAACCCGGCAAAAATCGCAGGAGTGTACCACCATGCCTGCATAATCATAAATGGATCATTCCACATCTTCTGTGCCAGAAATGGGGAGAACCCCACTCCGAACACAGTTAATACGCCAATGAATCTCAGGAAACCTACCATATGATCCACCCTTTCTTAATCCTTCTCTTAATATCTCTATCAATATATCTATTTAGCGTTGTTATAAGCATTATATAAATAGATTATGACTGTCTTATAACCAAATACCTTCTAGATGGACATAAGCCCCATGTAGATCAGTTCGGAGGGATTTGCTGGATTTTGACCTAATCCCACCCGATCACCTACTCGTGGAATCTGCATTTTGGACACCAGTGTCTCTAATGTTCGCTGATACTGGTTGCCATTCGTTTCTGTCACATCCAACACAAGCACAACAATCGGATCAAAGTTGATCAGTTTGCCTGTATCGGTGATTGTCACCACCGTAGCCGTAGCTGTTAAAGGCAGAGAACCACTCGCCGCCAACTGTGCCTGCTTTGCCGAATCCAGACTTTGGTTGATGGCCTCACGATGTTCCTTTGATACAAAACCTTTCATCATCATGCCAGTGAGTCCTTTATTCATCATTTTATCCGCTTTAGCAATCGTATCTTCCTGTTTGTTCTTTTTACCGAACCATCCCATATCCAGCACCTCATTTGTTTTATTTGTTTTTAGAAGTTGTTCAAAAAGTCCACTTTTGATTACGAATCATGCCTAGCGGCATCATCAGCATCGAATATGAAATTCAGCCGAATAAGCATATGCTTATGAAGTATGTTTCCTTCGGAAACATTTTAGTTGCTCACGTAGTTTTCCTACGCTCCGCTACTCCATTTCTACCTTCATTCCATCTTCTCGGTACTGAAAACCAGACTTTTTGAACACGTATTTATAGTTAAATTATAAACACCGCGGCTTGTCCTTGAATACCCTTCTGGTGGCATACAAAAAAAACGAAAAATCCAGCAATTGAATTACGGGATAATCGTTTCTTGGGTAAGGAATGATGCTAATTTCGCAAAAAAAGATCTGCTAATCCAATCTTCATTTCACGATTGGCGGCCATATTTTGTGCCAAGTGCTTTGGCAATGCACAAAATCATGCCATAATCAGGCTCTTTCAAGCCGATTTCCACTCTATTTTTTGCGTAACAGATAGACCAGCTTCCGATAATACATCGCCGCTTCTTTGTATTTACGTTGATCCTCAGACACTACTGCCATCCCTTCATATAACGGTTCAAGCCGCATGACATGCTGCGCGGATTCAAAATAAGGCAGACACGCAAGCGCCCGCTCCATGAAAACTTCGCGATCTCCATGTGCAAGAGCCAGATGGCTCTGGTAGAAGGTTGCGCTCATCTGCTGGTCCTGTGTTGTTGCACATTTCAAGAGTTGATCTACACTCTGCGCGAGCACGCCCCAGTTCTTCCGTGCCAGAGCCACTTCGCATCGATACACACTGACGAGTGGCTGCATCGCGAGCTGAGTTTCTTCCGTTTCCTGCTGCAATAGCGATTCAAATCGTTCAATCTCTGTCTGTGCCTGATCCAGTTCACCTGTCATCGTCAGCATGACAATCCGATTGTTGGCAATCGCCGTCACCAGATCTCCCTGATTGCCCGCATACACGAGGTTTGCCTCCGCCATGGTTAATGCCGAAAGTGCTTCCTGAACCAGCCCCATTGCGAAGCAATAACCACTATATGCCACATATAATCCAGACAACCGATGGAACATCCGCTGATCATAGACATGACGCATCGTAAGCTCGAATACCTGTTTTGCCTCTTCATACTGTTTGACCTGGATATAGGCTTCCATCTTGATATTTTGCACAGACAGCCAGAATTCACTGCCAGGAAGCGCCAGCTCACTGAGCCTGGTTGCATGAGTTAGTACATCCACAAAAGCCATTTTGGAGCGATAATATTGTATTTTATAGAATAAAAGTGCTTTGACTAACGGGCGCGGCAAATCGATATCGTCTGGACGACCGTATTTCTCCAGGTAAAAATTGAGGTAGGACGTATGTATATACTCATGAGCCGTTGCATCGTTTAATTGCTGATAATAGACCGCCTTCATCAAGGCCGTTGTCAGCTCAACGGTCAGCGTGTCATCCCGATCTGCCAGTGCATGCACCGTATCTTCGGATATCGCCGACGCTGGAACAGACATTTGTTCAAAAACGACCTCTGCCCGTTCAATTGTATCCTCGTCCTGAG
The DNA here is from genome assembly GCF_000517905.1 of Paenibacillus sp. FSL H7-689. Classification (NCBI taxonomy): domain Bacteria; kingdom Bacillati; phylum Bacillota; class Bacilli; order Caryophanales; family Paenibacillaceae; genus Paenibacillus; species Paenibacillus sp. FSL H7-689. The sequence continues at coordinate 140,821 of NZ_ASPU01000066.1, read as the reverse complement.
CCGCAGCTTTTAGAATATAGGTAGGGGATACCCCAAGACGCCCGGCGATGGCTTCTGCCAAGTCCTCAGGTAGCGGATAACGATCCGCCAGGATATTGGCAAAGTGGGCCTGCGTGACCAGACCTTCCACAAGGTCTTTACGGGAGATTTGTTTTCTTTTGCTTAGCAGTTCAATGCGTTCCTTCAGCATGGTATCCCTGTCCTTTCTATCCTAACAAGCGAGTACATTCTATTCACATCATCGCAAAATTAGAGATATAACGCCACCCTTCCGGCGAAATCAAACGAAACGGTTTCCGTTTCCGAGGTAATTGTTTTACAATAAGAAAGTATGTGTAAGAGCATTTTATCGAAATGCTGAAACATGAGCTGAATATGAAAGGATGCAAATAAATGATTATTAAACCAAGAACACGTGGTTTTATTTGTACCACTTCCCATCCTGTAGGTTGCGCTGCGCAAGTGCAGGAACAGATTGATTATGTGAAATCCCAGCCTGAGCTGAAAGGACCGCGTAATGTGCTCGTGATCGGTGCTTCCACTGGATACGGTCTGGCGTCACGCGTTGTTTCTGCTTTTGGAGCTGGAGCGAATACAGTCGGCATTTATCGTCCAAGCAGTTCCACAGAGAAACGTACAGCTTCTGCAGGATGGTACAACTCCGCTGCATTCGAAAAAGCCGCTGAGGAAGCAGGCCTGAAATCGTACAGCGTTACAGGTGATGCATTTGCAAACGAAACACGAGACAAAGCCGTTGAACTGATCCGCAGTGAACTCGGTCAAGTCGATCTGGTCGTATACAGCGTAGCCTCGGCACGCCGTACTGATCCGAACACGGGTGAAGTATTTAACTCTGTGCTGAAGCCTATCGGACAATCCTACACGAACAAAACGGTGAACTTCCACACAGGCGAAATTAGCTCCGTTACCCTTGAACCGGCAAACGAAGAGGAAATTCGTCAGACGGTAACCGTTATGGGTGGAGATGATTGGGAACTATGGATGGATGCCCTGCAACAAGGCGGCGTGCTTGCTGATGATGCAACAACCATCGCTTTCTCTTATATCGGTCCTGAACTTACGCATGCCATTTATCGTGATGGTTCCATCGGTCAAGCCAAGAATCATCTGGAAGCGACTGCACACAAGCTGAATGATCGTCTGAGTGCAAAAGGTGGACGTGCGTACTTAACTGTAGCCAAGGCGCTGGTGACTCAATCCAGTTCTGCAATTCCAGTCGTGCCGCTGTACATCTCAGCATTGTACAAAGTCATGAAAGAAAAAGGCTTGCATGAAGGATGCATCGAGCAATTGCAACGTCTGTTCGCTGATCGCTTGTATGCGGGAGGAGAAGTTCCAACCGATGCCGAAGGCCGTATTCGCATTGACGATTGGGAGATGAGAGCTGACGTTCAGGAAGAAGTGGCGAAGCTCTGGAATGAGTTGACCACAGAGAACATCTACGATCTGTCCGATCTGGAAGGTTACCGTCGCGAATTCTTCCAGCTGTTTGGTTTTGAAACCGATGGTGTGGATTATGAAGCAGATGTTGATCCCAACGTTGAAATGCCTCATCTGGTGAACTAAAGAAGTTTTGGCGTGGACGTGAACCTAGGTTTTTGTTTTCGTTAGCACTTCTGATGTAATGCTAGAGATATGATATTAAAATCAAATGAAGCAGGAGGGGCCCTCTGGCTCCTCCTTTTTTAGTCCTTTTTAAATCCGCTCAACAATTCCAATTTCCGTATCCATACATTCTTTCGTATATCCCCTAATCAAATCGATTTAAGCAGCTTTTTCAACTCTTTTGGTACCGTCTTCTCGATAGTAATGGAACGTGCTCCATGCATGGACGCAAAGAATTGAAGCCCCTCCCGAAAATCCGTAATCCATTCTTCCGCAGGTGGAGCAGTCTCCTCCATCGATAACAAACGAACGGTAAGTACTCCAGTTTTGCGATCAAGTCGTGGGTCCATACGTCCAATCAACCGATCACCGTGAAGAATAGGCATGGCATAATAACCGTAGGTTCTTTTCACCTCTGGCGTATAAATCTCCCATTTATAATGAAAATCAAATAAATCAACAATACGTTCTCTTCTCCATAACAGGTTGTCCAGCGGCGGCAGGAAACGTACCGGGCCAGACGGATCATAGTGTGGCTCTTCCCTTTCCATGTGCAGCAGCAAATCCTCATCTTCAGCACGGATATAATAAGGCGTGGCCACGTCCTCCACCTTAAGCGGGATCATTCGCCCATCTGACACACGGGCAGCAATATCGGCGCGTCGTTCAGCCGCTGTAGATTTCAGCCAACCCAGACGGGGATCACGGGCATCTACGACACGATACGCATGAATGTATTTATCCAGCAGAGCCTGTCTCTGGGCCAACACATCGATGTCATCTATCATCGGAAGTCCCTGTTGTTGCAATTCGGATTCAGTAATATGAAAATAACGTTCATTCCCCTGCCTCGCCACCACACGAATGACAGCGGAGTCCAACAGTAGATTCAGAGCAAGTGTGGTATCCTTTGTCTTTGGCACATCCGCACTGTCCCAATAACCACTTACCCTTTCAACAGCACGAAAAGCTCTTGAAGGCAAAGGTCCCTCTTCCTTCAAACGCTGTAACACATGCTGCACTGTTTTCTCCAGACCTTGCAAGGACGGAGCCAGACGCTCCCTTAATCGAGCACGCACAGGTTCAAAGAGAGCATAGTCTTCCATTGGAATGACACAGGCAGCATTAGCAAAATATTCAAACACCTTGTGATCACTCAGCAGTGTATTTAAGCTGTCAGCAGTATAACCAGGGTCACGAGCCCCCAGCACCAAATGCTGGTTTCCAGTTACAGCAGCCACAGGATCGATCTGCACGCAACCAAGGGAGCGAATCAAACTCAAAACTTGGTCGGGTCCCGAAGGTAAGGAAACTGCGGGCCAACGTCCCAGTAAAGCTTGCGTTTGCAGCAAAAAACGCCGAACGATTTTTTTATTCATGTGCAGCGCTGTTGTCATATGTATTGGTTCTTCCCTTCATTAAATATACACGGATTTATAGTCCAATTTATCAAGATACCTTGATTTTAACAGTCCACATGATTACTTTCCAACCAAAGAAAGAATTCAATGTCTTACTTATCCAGCAATCCGTTCCTTATGGACAAAATAAAAAGAAGCACCACCATCTTGGATGATCTGCTTCTTGTGTTTGACCTTTTGCAATTTTTCCTGCTTCGTAGGCATGAGCCGTACATGCTGGGATAACGCACCATAATCTCCGTTAACTCTTCGGCTCTGTTCCGAGCACCATTGACCTGACCGCTCTGCTTTGCGTAATGCTTTTTGTGTTTGTGTACGTGCCATAATGGATCACACACTCCTTTGGTTGATATACACTCAATATATCATGTGCAGCTACGCAAGTGAAGGTGCTTCCTACTGGAATGAGATGTACATCATTAAAAAGGCTTCCACCCAAGTACTTAGCGGGATTGCCGCTTTCGCCGGGACTGCCACGTCTCGATTGGTTCATGATCATCTTCTTCGATCAGTTCCAATGCTTCTTCCACTCTTCTGGCTTTGAATAACAGAATTAATTCCATCAGGTCTTCCCTGTCCAGCAGCTTCACTCCATTAACCGCTGCAAGCGTCCGACAGGCTTCGGTGTAACGGGCGGACGTTAATACAATCGACCGGTCGGCTTCATAATAACGCATCGATGTATATATCTCCTGCACAGCACTCAACCCTACGGGATGGTTCGCACCATATCGCTTCGCTTGTATCACACTTCGTCTGCCGAGTCTATCAACAAACACCAGATCTGCCCCAAAATCCCGGCTGCTTGTTGTCTTATGCACCTCATCGTACCCGAGCTCTTCGAATAAATGATAGAGATATAATTCAAATTCCGAACCATCCTCCATCTTGTCGATGTCCTTTATTGTGATCTTACGAGGATTTGCTTCACTTCTGATCCGCTGCCCGCGCCCGATAACCCTCCGAATAATCCAGGCCAGCAGCAACAATATAATGATACATCCAATGACCCATAGGGTCACATTTTCACTCCAGTTCATAGCTATTCTCCTTGTTTCATTTCCTATGTTCTATCCAACGTCTTACGCAGATACGGCTTGTCACCGCACTAAATATATCAGACTTCCACCTTCATCGAAAGAAGATGAATTCCTTGTAACCGTTATACTTCACCAAACATAGTCATTTCGACAAACCAATGATAAAAGGTTACAGTGCGTTCGGTTGAATTCAGCTTGACTTTAATGGTAAAATTCAACAATCGGTTCTATTTTGAACCGAAGAAGAAAGGTGGTTTATCACTTGCATACATTGACCAAACACAAGTCCAAAACATGGGCTGCCCTCATTCTCAGCGGCATGCTCCTCTTCACCATGAATACAACAGGTTACGCCGCTGCTTCAACCGAATCCATGCCCAAACCGGCGTGGACGTCATCTTCCCTGATGTTATCTGAGGCTAATACAGAGAAAGATGTCCTGATCAAGGGAATTCATGCCGTGCCATCCAAAAATCTTGTATATGTACATGCCTCCCAGCCCGTGACCAAAACAAGCAGCAAAACAACACTCGACTGGCAACTGGACTCTCTCCAAGCATTCGATGCGACAACTGGACAATTGAAGTGGAATACGATATTCCATGAGAAAAGTGGTCCTTATACCACCTACTCTGATTCGGTATATGCCAGCAACGGTACGGCTTATGTGTATATGGAATATTCAGACAAAACCAAAAAATTGTACTCATTTAATACATCCGGTAAAACCAACTGGGTCAAAACGGTGAATTCACCTGCAAGCATATCCCTATTGGATAACGATACGCTGATGGTTGCTTCAAGTCAGGGCGTGCAATCAAATAGTTCGATTCGCTCCGCCATCTCGTTATATGACAAAAAAGGCAAGCTGATTACCGAAAAGACCATCAACGGTAACGTGCTTAAGGCTGACCATGGTCGAATTGTAGTGGATGCCAGTAAACAAACCAAGGTAGGAAACTTCTGGCAGCAAGCTGCGAATCCCAAAGTAGAGATCTATGATCGTACGTTGAATCGTCTGTCCTTCTACCAATTCCCTGCCAATGCAAATACATTAGGAGATGGAGGCGGTGAATCGCTGGCCATTCTCGACGATGGTTCCATCATTATGCGCGCCAATTTTGAGAACACCGGTAACCGACTGATGGGCTTTGGCACCGATGGTAAGCTTGCTTGGGGACGTGCCATTGCTGGTGATGCCTACATTCAGACGGCTGGCAACGGTTATACAGTCTTTACAGGGCAGAAGCTGGAACTGTACACGATGAAAGGCAAAGTGACTGAGCGTACATTCAAGGATGCACAGCCTGCACTTATGCGTGTTGACCAGACACAGGATGGTCAGTATCAGCTTGATTTTGCCAAAACAGGATACATTCTTGATCCACAGACGCTGGAAGACGTGCATATCTACACGACCAGTGCCTCGGTTCCTTCATTAGAAGGTGTTTCAACCTATGTCGATGATGTCATCTATTCCTTGAACGATGAGACATTGTCCAAATATGTACTGAAGTCCAATTCTGCAAAATAAATACTCGATTTAATAATAAGCCGGGAGAGTTCCATAAGGAGCTCTCCCGGCTTATTACATTGGCAAATTAGAATATCATCCTATTTCCAATTCTCGTCTATAAATTCGTCCCGTCCGGATAACGCACGGTCTTCCTTATAATGTTTTTCGTTTTTCTTGTGGTAATCCTGATGATAGTCTTCAGCCGGATAGAATATAGCTGCATCCCGAATTTCCGTAACAATCGGTTGAGTGAATCGTCCGCTGGCTGCCAGTTCCTGTTTGGACTGTTCAGCAAGCTCACGTTGACGTTCATTATGCACAAAGATTGCCGTACGATACTGTGTCCCCCGATCCTGGAACTGACCTCCGTCATCTGTCGGATCAATCTGCGGCCAGTATAGCTCCAGCAGTCGTTCATAAGGGAATACATCTGGATCAAATGTAATTTCAACCACTTCGACATGACCGGTCTCTCCGGTTTTGACCTGCTCATATGTTGGATTCTCGATGTGACCGCCAGCATAACCCGATATAATGCCATGAATGCCCGGTTGTTCTTCAAACGGTGTAACCATACACCAGAAACATCCGCCGGCGAATGTAGCTTTTTCCATTCCGTTCATCCCCTCTTATCTAAACTACCTTTTACACTTACCACTCCGATGACAGAACAACCTTCTGATCGCTGTTATCCCCAGATTTTTTACATTTGGCTTTACAAGGAGAAAATCTGGTGATAAAGGCGAACGCTCCGCTTCTTCAGGTTATTTCTGTCCTCTACGTTCTCGTGTAAATGCTTAGTCCAATTTATATAGATAGCTATTACGCATATCTTTATATATTTTAAAACAACAAGAGGTTGATTGAAAGCCATGGTTATGGCTCTCAATCAACCTCTTCATTGGTAAAACATTTAGCTGACAACTAATTCAAGAAATTATCTTGATTTAGTTACCCGCGACTACGTCCCATCGAACGGAAGATCAAGCTTACGATGGCTACAAGAACGATCGCACCGATCAATGCAGGCACAATGTAGAATCCGCCCATCTCAGGACCCATATCGCCCAAGATTACTCCACCTAACCATCCACCGATAAAACCAGCAATGATGTTACCAATAACACCACCTGGAATGTCACGACCAACGATCAAACCTGCCAACCATCCAATGATACCACCGATAATTAATGACCATAACCAACCCATATCATTCACCTCTAATTAAAGTTTTTGTTGTTGTCTGTCTACTATTAACCGCTACAGAAGCATTTAAACAATTGGCATAAAAATTTTTGCATATTACCTATTGTCCCCATGCATCTCTCTCTCCAAAACAAGCCTTAGTCAGGTATTGAAACAGATCGCGTTACTTTCCGGCATCTCACCAGCTCAGAGCTGCGTTATGTACCTCCCGAAAGTCATTGTATGTTAGAGCAGACAAGGTTAGTATCACCAAATGAGGTAGGATTATTTATAAAATTGCGTCATATTATAGGATGGATGGGTTAGGTCTGATCAATAAAAGCCTGCACGGCCCTTACCTGGCTGCGCCAGCCAAGTATGTTTATGGCTCTTGTCCAGCTCGCCACGCATCGACTGAATGACTTTCACAATGTCTGTCTGTCCATTCTGATGCCATTCCAGCGCAGCGCTCACATACAACTCACCTAGCTGTGCAAGAGAAAACGTGTCGGTCAGACGAGCTGCTTCTACTGTACCTTCTTCACCCGCAAATACGGTGAAGCCTCGTTGGCGCAAGTATTGCAGGCGCAGCGCTTCATCTGGCAGCGGAATTTCGTAAGCTCGGTCAAACCGCCCAGCACGGTTCATGAGGCCAGGATCTATTTTCTCCGGATAATTCGTTGTCCCAATCAGGAAAATTCCTTCTTTTGACGTAGCTCCATCCAATGTATTCAGGAAAAAGGAACGGACTTCATCCGGCATCGAATCGATGTCCTCAATGATCAGTACCATCGGTGCCAACCGCTTGGCAGCCTCGAACACTTCACGCACAGATTCACTGTTGGTATACTCCGTAATCTGCCAATACGCAGCCGGTCCCGGGATACTTCCCGCAATGGATTTCACCAACGTGGTCTTACCATTCCCCGGATGCCCATACAATAAAATTCCCCGTTTGTACGGGATATCATAATCTCTGTAAAAAGAACGATCCGCTTCGAAAAACTGATCCAGCGAGCGGAAAATATCCTGCTTGATCTGTGCCGAAAGAACAACATCCTCTCTTCCCACGGAGCGAGTGATGGATTCCACATGACGATCGCTGCCATTACGGGCATCGGTGTAGACCGTTACTTTTTTCATATTTTGCTGACGTTCCCGTTCCCGGACACTTCCCAGAAATTGCTTCATCTCCTCATCACCGATGGCAAAGACAAAGTCTTCACTGTAGATCCCGTTCTCTCGGAAAAATGGAACCCGCACAAGTGCTACGCCCCATTTCGGATAAGCAAATACGTTGTTGCGAATGGAGTAATGCACACCATAAGTAGGCACATCTCCATCATCGTCGTAATGCAAGGTCTGAAGTTCCAGATCCTCGAATATGCGGGCTACCAGTTCCACTTCGTCACTGCCATTTTGCAGATCTTCCCGGAGTAACTCCCAGTATTCATTGTTCGGGTCAGAACTGGCATAAAGCTTGTACTCAACCCCATAGCGCTGATGGAGCGCCTCACTGATTCCACGAATCAGCCTTGAATAGATGGCGTACCCTTCCACTCGAATTCGGGTATCATGTTGTTCGTCATAGGTATAGATCGCCTGGGTTGGATCTGTTTGTTTTTCGTTTATTGTCATTATTTCGCTCCCTTTACCGCTACAAGCGGTTTGCATTTGGCTACAACTTGAGCCAGGCCTGCGCCGGTAACACTGTCTATAATTTCATCTACATTTTTATAAGCCTGAGGTGATTCATCAATAATGGATTCAAGTGAGCGTTGATTTACCACGATCTCATCTTCTGTACCCACACCCAGTGCCGTAGCAAAATCTTCCACGTTAATCAATCGTTTTGTTGCCGTCCGTGAACGGATCCTACCCGCACCGTGACATATTGAATAATAATTATCAGCACCCTGCGGTTGACCTACCATGATATATGAAGCAGTTCCCATGGAACCGGGAATAAGCGCCGGATGCCCTGTTGCCAGATAGGGCTTGGGATTGTCCGGATGACCTGCCGGCAACGCACGTGTCGCCCCTTTGCGATGTACAAAAACGGAACCTTGGTCTGCGTGAGATTCCTCCCAGGCATAGTTGTGCATCAGATCGTATAACGTACGAAATTCACATTTGGAGCCAAACACATCCCGGAATGCTTCGCGAATAGCATACGCAATCAGGTGACGATTGACAACAGCGTAATTCAATGCAGAATACATCATGTTCACATAATGACGACCTTCCGCATGCTCAAGTGGAGCAAATACCAGTCTGGGATCGGATGTACCCAGGTTAAGCCGCTGCATAACTTTGGCAATCGCTGACGAACTTGTCTGGCTTACATACCCACCCCATGCACGAGAGCCGGAGTGAATCATGACCACGACCTGTCCATCATACAATCCCCAAGCTTCGGCGATTTCACGATTCTCTTCAGCGATCTCAATCGCCTGGATCTCGGCAAAATGATTCCCCCCACCCAGTGTTCCGAGCTGACGATGCGAACGATGCCATGTCATATCAGGAACGTGGTTTAACACGTCCTCATCGTAACTGAACTTGCTGCTTTCCACATGTGTCATCGCGGTTGATTTTTTCGGTGTATAGCTGTCCGGAATATACTTTTTGGGTAAACCATGCAGTCCTTTACGAACAATATGCTCCAGTCTGATATCCGAGTAATGACCTCGCTGGTTCGCCTCCATCGGCAATACTTTCTCAATGGCCTTGACGAGTTTGCGGCGAAGCTTGATGTCTTTCAATTCGTCCTTGTGTAAGTTTGTCATATGCACTCGCATGCCACAGCCGATGTCACTGCCCACGATGGAGGGAGAAACATATCCGCTCTGCGCATCCCACACGGCTGTCGTTCCAATGCACGTACCTACACCGACGTGTACGTCTGGCGTATAACTCATATAAGAGATTCCCGGAATCTGCAGATTATTGTTTGCCATCTCGAATACCTTGTAATCAAGCGAGGAGAAGAGCCGTTGCGCCGCATATACGGTTAGATCACCTGCAGGCAATTTTACTTCATGCCGGTAGGCACCTGTTAATTCGTTTGGATTGGTAAATAAATTAAATTCTGTATTCATAAAAGTGTATTATTCCTTCCTGTACGTTCAGCAAATTCGGTTTGCTGATTCATCTGTAAAATAAAACTAAAAAAAGCCATAGGCTGATCGCCCATGACTTCTACTGAATGACAATAACGGAGGACAGAACAGCATAAACATGCTGTGTGTCTGTCATCCATCGCTATAATATAAGCGAAGAACGCATATCGATTATAAAACTCGCTAAACGATATGCCTATCCCCTATGTCGACCGTATGAGGCCAATGAAACGATGAGCCGGATATGCTATTATGTCTACGTTGCGCCCTGTTTGAATCAAATCATAACCAAGCATCATGTCTCTCGGCCTCCCTTCGTTAATGTTAGTCTTATATTAAGGGGACTAGAATTCATGTGTCAACCCTTTTCTTGGAAATTGGATAATGGTGTAGATTGCATATGTAAACAAAAACAGGAGATTGTCCTAGGACAATCTCCTGTTTTCCAAATAATAATGATGTTGTTAGCGTAACATGATTATTACAGTCCTGCTTGTTTTTCCAACTCTTCAACCGGATTTTCGTCTTCTTTTTCAGGAACTTTGGAAGACAGGAACCAACCACATACCGCAATGGTGATCAGTACAATATAGAATCCGAATTTCCAAATTTTATTTTCCGGGAAATGCTCATCCAGAACACCCAATGAAGGGTGTGCGAGTGTAATAACCGCCAGCTTAACCCCTACCCAACCTACAATTACAAAGGCCGCAACTTCAAGTCCTGGACGGGAATGAAGCAATTTCACAAAGTATGAGGCTGCAAAACGCATGATCACAAGCCCGATGAATCCACCGAGGAAGATAACGATAAACTGTCCACCGTCGAGTCCGCCAATTGGAGGCAATCCACTTGGTGGCAACGCCACGGCCAAAGCAACAGCAGCCAGAATGGAATCAACTGCAAATGCGATATCCGCTACTTCGACCTTGAAAACGGTCATCCAGAAACCGGATTGTTTTTTCGGTTTCTTCGGCGTTGAATCAGCTGCTTCATCTGTTTTATTACGACTACCCAGTATCTTTTTAACGATGTGGTTAATCGAAATATACAGGAGATACAGGGCACCGATCGCCTGCACCTGCCATACATCGACGAGGAAAGAGATCAGGAACAACGAACCTAAACGGAAAACAAATGCACCCATCAGACCATAGAACAACGCTTTTTTGCGCTTATCTTCAGGCAAGTGTTTAACCATGATTGCAAGTACCAATGCATTATCTGCTGCGAGTAATCCTTCAAGGACCACTAAGACAGCAAGCACCCACCCATATTCTAATAATAATGAAACATCCAAAATTGACTCCTCCTTAATATTCTTATGATGTACAAAAAAAAGGACCTTTACCATCACTGGTAAGGTCCTTTTATATCCACAAAAAGAGACCTTTACCGAGCATGAAAACTTGGTAAAGGTCTCGCTAACAACAAAATTGCTGCCAATAAAGCCGGGGATATAATCCCGAACTGACGACTTTACTGTAAAAGCTACTCCCCTTTAACAGGAATATGTAGTTTTAGTTGGAACGGGTTGTTTAACCTGTACTCATCATATTTCATAACGTTAAATAAAGTCAAGCTTTATTTAGTTGCCGATACAACTTACGGAATACGACAACATCGTAGATCATATTCCCCAGTGGAATGAAAGAAACAAAGAACAGAGCAATTGGACGACGCAGACGCCATTTCTGTGAGGTGTACATAGTCACCATAAATAACAAATACATTAAAAACAAAAAACCGTACAGATTCCCAAACCATGTGACAGCCTGCGGCATAACCCCGGCATCTCTCAACGGAAAAGCAACAAACAGTAACAACACGTACGAAATGCCCTGCAACCACAACATCAGCCGGAAGCGCCCCAGCGTAGAATGTAACATTATTTTCCTCCTGCTTTTATACATGTAACGAATTCAATTGTTCCCGTACAGTATATCACAAAAGCTGAATATCTCGCTTAATGCCATGTAGCAGATTATTCCTGCACGCTTATATGGTTGGCTCACCTACCATTTCGCAGGAGCCAAATGCTTCAACTTCTCATAAGATATATGACGAAGATTGTTACAGATGTCGGACAAGGAGGAGCCAGATCATGAAAATAGCTATGGTTGCACCCGAGAAATTGCCTTTGCCCGGTAATGGTTCCGTGGAAATCTGTATCCTGGGCATCGCTCGTGAACTAGCCCAACGCCATCAGGTGACCATTATAAGTCGTCAAATGCAAGGTCTCGCCGCCACAGAACAGATCGATGGGATCACCATTCAACGCGTCCCTGCGTCGAGTCCTGTCATGTACACCAAAGCAGTCATACGTTTGTTATCCCAACAACCCTACGATGTAATTCAAGTGGATAACAGGCCACGAAGTATGGCTACCATCAAACGAGCTTTTCCACGCACTCCCGTTGTACTCTATCTTCACTCATTAACGTTTGCTCAGCCCGGGCCTTCCAAACTCACATTAATGAGAAAAGCTGATTGGATTGCCGTCAACAGTCATTCCCTGCGACAAAGGTTAGGCCGCAGATTTCCGTTGGTAAAACACCGGATGAGTGTTGTTCCATTGGGTGCAGATCTAAGCCGCTTCAGGCCTGTTGAATCCAGCGAAGAACAGATTCATCTGCGTACACAATTTGGAGTAACTAAACCATTCTCTATTCTGTATGTCGGCAGGCTGATCCCTGGAAAAGGTGTAGACGTATTAATTCGTGCGACTGCCCTCCTTCAGCAACAGATGCCTGTTCAACTGATTATTGCAGGCAAAGGACCTCCGTATTACATGCGTAAACTTCGCGAGCTTGCCCATAAACAAAAGGTCCATGTTTCCTTCCGTGGTCAGATAAACCATGAGCATATCGATCAGTTGTATCGGGCAGTGGATTGTCTGGTCTGTCCGTCTCAAGAACATGAAGCTTTTGGCCTGGTTAATGTTGAGGCGATGGCTTCAGGATTACCCGTTATTGCTTCGGATAACGGAGGTATCCGTGAGATTATTGAATCAGGAATCAATGGATACCTTGTCACCGCTTATAAGCGTCCTCAACGTTTCACCTCTTACCTGTACAAACTTGCAAGCAATCCCACTTTTGCCGAGAAGTTAGGAAAGGCTGGCCGAGACAGCGCAAGGGCATATTTCAGTTGGGCAAGAACAGCCATGCATCTGGAAGCGACCTATACCAGGCTCATCCGTAAATGAGCCTTCTTTTGTTACGATGATCAAGCTTTTTCACGAAATTGCCATCCCTTAATCAAAGAATCCATCTGCGGAACAGGAATGTGACTCATCTCAATTAACTCCATAATCACCATATCTCTCATCATGAATCGTACTTTGGCACACGTGAGTTGATGAAATACATCGTAGAATGCCGTCCCGGCCCAACATCCATGAGGTACGATCAGGGGATCATTAACGATATAACCTACGGCTCCAATCGGGGGAATAACAACCTTAATTGCTTGATGATCCAAACGATTATCTGGATCTTTGACGAGATACACGGTATCCCCCACATGTAAAGCCTGTACTCCATGGTAGTGATCCATTCCATACATAGCTGCGAATAATTTGGTGCTCATATTACCTGCTCCTTTTCCTGTATTTCTCCATGATTAAAATTTTTACAATGATACATCGGTTTCATAATGTTCCAACCACTCGACAAGTTGCCTGCGTATCTCTCTACGAAACTCACGAGGTTCAAGTACCTCTGCCTCGGGCCCAAATTGATACAACCATTTCAAAAATTCTCTGCTGCTATTCAGTGTCACTTCAAATAACAATCCCCCATCCGACATATTCGTCATTCGCGGGCGAACAAACATTTCTTCTTCTTTTATGTAGGGGGCCACTTTCTCAGAGAATCTTACCTTGAAATGGATATTTTCGTCGCCACGGTCAATAGACCATGTGTTCTTCATGTACTGTGTTATGTTGAAATCACCCTTGTCGAAACCGGCATTTGTTCGTGTCACATCCAAAAAACGGCTGATCCGAAACAATCGAACTTTTTGCAGCAAATGGCAGTATCCAATCAAATAAAAACGTTGATCACGTGGAATGAGATAATAGGGATCGATATCCCGGACTGTGATCTCATTTCTTGTCAGCGTATGATATTGAGTACGAATGGTTTGCTGGCTTAGAATCGCTTCGATGATGGGAATCAGCAAATTAGGGTCTTTTCCTTCCTCACGATAAGCTGGCGTGCCCATCCGAATAATTCCCGCAATATTCTCTACAATGTCACTGTTTCTTGATTTTAATTTGGTATGAGCCGACATGACCTTGTCAAACGCTGAATCAAACTCAGCAGGTAACTTGGAGGTATCAACTACGGACGGGAGCAAGGAGAAAACCATTGCTTCCTGTTCAGTAAAATCTAATGGATACATCGCAAACTCACCAATAAATCGGTAACCTTTGCCGTATCCTTCATTCATAATCGGGGCGACCCTATCCAAAATCCGGAGATCACGATAAATCGTGCGTACAGTCGTACCGCATTTCAGCGCCAATTCCTTGGCCGAAATTCCAGGATTTGCTTGTATAGCCTGAAGTATACGCAGCAGACGAATTAATTTCTCTGTCATGTAGTTTCTCCCCTTCGATATTTTATCGGCAAGGAAAACTAGTTCCTTTAGTACAGAACTAAATCTTTAGTCCCAATATTATTTTCGCAATTTCACCATTTTTGTATAGTCCAATTGCACTCTTACCCCCTTTTAATATACATTCTCTTACTCGCTTGCGTAAAACATTAACCCAAAAGACCTTAAACCTAAGCCTGAAAGCCTATACAATTTTCTAAAAATAATACAAAAAAAGCCCTGATCTCCACAAAGAGACAAGGCTTTTCTCGGAATTACTGGTTATGCAACTGTAATAATTGATTCATCACATTTGCCATATGCTCACAGAGTTCAGGAATGTCCCCCATCTGGTCTTCATTCACACTGCGGTCAAAATAAACGTGAGCCGTGACGTTATACATTTTTGGCTGTTCATCAAAGATATACTTGATGTTCTGGCACATCCTCTGCTCAGGCCAGCTCTTCTGTAATATCGGACGAATAACCGGGCACTGCTTCTCAGGATCCTTCACAACCATACTGAACCGTAGCTCCAAGCGGCAACCCGGACTCGCACCAGGCGTCTCCAGGATCTCCGCTGCAAGCTCCTCAAGGGGACTGCTTAATACAACTTCCCCTGTTACTTCCGGGCGATCTCTGAGACAGAATTGTAATGTAAACTCTCTGGACATCACTGCCATCTCCAGCCGATCTTTACGCCCCGTAATCTGAATACGTTCGTCCAGGTTATCCATATCATAGAGATAATTCTCAAACCCGACTTTCAGATTGTCATACACCGTTGGATCAAACATTGAATTAAACCTACTTTCTAACCCTTTAACATGTATTGTAGTACATTCTCATTTTTCATGCGAACGATGTGCCTATTGAACTCTCTTGCTCGGAAAATAAAAAAGCCCAGTCCTAGGACTGGGCTTTGGTTAAGCATGAGATCTGGCAAGATCCCGTAGCTTGGCTTATTCTTCTGTAGCTTTTTCTTCAGTTGCCGGCTCAGCTTCCTCAGCAGAGGCCGTTGGCTCTTCCTCAGCCGCTTGTGGCGGCATGACGGAAGCGATGATGGATTCAGGTGATGTTACGAGTGTCAAACCTTTATCGAGTTTGATATCCGCAGCAGTCAAGCGATCACCGATGTCCAATCCGCTCACATCCACTTCAATGGACGTTGGCAGATCCGCAGGCAATCCTTCTACTTCCAGCTGTGTCTCCTGTGTCTGGAATACACCACCAGCTTTCGAGCCGGCCGCTGTACCCTGGAAGTCAATCGATACACTTACGCTGATCGGCTTGTTCTTGGAAATTTGCAAAAAGTCTACGTGCAGCAAACGTCCGTTACGCTCTTGCTGATCCTTGATCAGCACAGGAAGCGTTTTACCGCCCTCCACATTCAGGTTGAACATTTCGGAGCGGCCTGTGCGTGCCACTTTCAGCATTTCTTTTTCATCTACATGTATTGAAGCACCTTCAAGTCCCGGGCCGTAAACGACTGCGGGAACTCGTCCGCCTTGTCTTAACAGGCGCAGTGCTGCACCTTTCTTTTCCGTTCTTGGCGTTGCTGTAAGTTGAGCCATTTTTCCGTTGGATTTCATGATTGAACATCCTCCTTCAAGGGATCACTACATTATATTTGTTGGAAAGCACTGAGGCTTATCTCATAGACCATAATGGTCTTTTTTCCTTTGGCCGAATCGTGGGCCATATCTATATTTACCCCAATGATAGAGGATCTCAAACACGAAACAGGACAATTAATTTTTTTTTGGCAAGTTATGCGGCTTATAATCAGACCAAAAAAAGCAGTCGGAATCTCTTCCAACTGCTGATTTATCAAGGTTTTGACGAACTACATTCAAAGTTATACATAAAGAAACTATGCGCTATTACGATCCTCTGTTTTTTCACTTTCACGAATGATCTGCATCTCGTCTGATCCGCTACGGACAATAATGTGTACATCCCCGTCTTCAGGTACAATGTCCACGTAACGGTCTCCGCACGTATCTTTAGCTTCCCATTCGTTCAATCGAATGATCAATCCCAGGTGATGCAGACCCGGAGCAACGCGGAAGCGGGCTTCGGCGGCATTACCGACTTGTTCCAGCCGTACGGCTCCGTCCTCCATACCTGTGCCCCATACCCAGACATCCCAACCTTCATAATGCTGGTCTTCCCGTTCGTATCGAAGCGTGACGGTTCGCGAAATCTGTTTATGAATCGTTACGCCAAGCGTTGCCCGAATTCCTCCAGCCTCAGCAATAATATGGGTTACTCCAGGTGTCATCGCACGTACGATCCCTGCTGCACTCACCGCTGCAAGTTCTGGATGAGAAGAGCTCCAGCGTATATTGGAATCCTGAAGCGGCTGACCAAATTGATCCAGAACCAAGGCACGGAAGCGACTGATTCGAGTCATGTACATGACAGGTTCACCCACAATTTCAATTCGTTCAGCATGACGATAATCCACTTGTAACATACAGCTTGCCGTTATGTCCCCACAGTGGACTGTAATCGAAGCTTCCCCTCGTTCCAGTGCATGGATTGTTCCATCAGGCTGGATCTGAATAATATCCGGATCAGAAGAAGTCCAGGTAACTGGAGCTTTTTCCACCACATTGCCAATACTGTCCCGTACGATCGCTCGTAGTTGAGTGGTCTCCTTCGGACTATATACCTGGCGAGGAAAACTAATCTCCACTGTTGATGGTTCAGCGCCTCCAGCATGCTCTGTGTCATACAGTACCATTAAAGACCATCGTTCTACCTGAACAGTACCACGAACAGTCTCGATCACGTCTGTGCCTGCCTGATGATCATTGACCACAACATGCCAGTCCCCTTCCCCCAGGTCGACATGCTGCTCATGTTCCGTTCCGTTATAGATGACCATAATCTGATTCCAGGTGTCCTGATTCGCACCATTCTGAAGTATAAAGGCAACTACATTGCCATCCGCACGAATAACACGAAGGTGATTTCGTACCTGTTCAGCATCGATCATACGAAAAGCGGGATGTGTTCTCCGCAAATGAATAAGACCACGATAGTAATCAAACACTGGTCTGAACCGTGATTTGTTGGCCCATGTGATGGCGTTCACCGCATCCCCGCTCCGATAACTGTTATGATCACCGGCTTTGGATCTGAGCATCTCATCCCCTGAATGCAGAAACGGAATTCCCTGAGAAGTAAGCAGAATGCCAGAGGACAGTAACGAGCGACGAACCATCTCATGATTCAAAACATCATCTGCATCCACATACCGATAAGGATCTGCTGCTTTTACCGCGGACTCAGCACTCCCTCCACCCACGGGCTGTCCGTCCTTCCATACGGGAAATCCTAATTCATGTCTAAGGTTCATTGTTGTCGCAATTTTATCCCACAGATTGAGATTGTCATGAGCAGTTACATAATTGACAACTTCAACAGGTGAAGATGTGAAATCATCCAATGCTCCCGCTAATCCCCTAATAAGCTCATATTCCTGTCCTCCGGCACCCGTGACAAACCCTCTGCCACTGCCATCACTATCACCCTTGATTGCACTGCGAAAATGATCATTAAATACAGCAAACCCCTGACCTCGCTGGGTTCCTTTTAATGTTTTACGGTCCAAAGGTGAATCTCCACCCATCCAGGGTTCCCCATAGATCAGAAACGCCGGATCGATCTGTTCCTTCAATTCGCGTGTCAATTCATTCATCGTTTCCGTATCAATCAGGGCCATGAGGTCAAATCGAAATCCGTCCACATGATATTCTTCTGCCCAATATCGGAGAGAATCCAGAATATATTTTCGCACCATTGGACGTTCTGTCGCCAATTCATTGCCTACACCAGAACCATTACTGAGGGTGCCATCCTCCCGATAACGGTAATAATAGCCTGGTACAATCCGTTCAAAAGGACCCTCTTCCACGCTATACGTGTGATTATAGACAACATCAAGTACAACGCGAATGCCTTGTCTGTGCAGCGATTGAACGAGTGATTTGAGCTCCCGAATTCGAACTGCAGGATCACGAGGGTCGGTAGCATACGAACCTTCGGGAACGTTATAATGCTGGGGATCATACCCCCAGTTGTATGGTGCTCTGACATTTGAACCCACTTCTGCAGTAGCAAGTTCATTCACCGTCTGATAATCCGCCACAGGCAGAAGATGTACATGGGTAACTCCCAGTTCGGCAAGATGGTCTACGCCAATACTATTGCCTGCTCTATCCGTCAGACCGGATGCCGTGAATGCCAGATATTTTCCCTTATACGGAATATCTGCATGTGGGTCTGAGGAGAAATCACGGACATGCAACTCATATAACACGGCATCAACAGGACGCAGAAAAGCAGGTTTGACATCCAGGTCCCAATCGACCGGATTGGTGGTCTCCGGATCTATAATAGCCGTTCGTTGCCCATTAGCCGTTACCGCTCTGGCATAAGGATCAACAGCCACTTCAATCTGCTGATTATCATGAATAATTCGGTACATATAATAATATCCTGCCCAATCGCCGCTGAGCTTCAGACTCCATATTCCGTCCGCATCACGTGTCAAGAAATGTTCCTGCCCATTTTCATGATCTTGTACTTTACCACTATCGTTGTAATGCCCTTCATCGTTAAAAATCAATATATAAACCTGTTGTGCCGTAGGTGCCCACAATTTAAAAGTACTTGCAGCACGAGTATATGTTAAGCCAAGATCGTTGCCTTCGTAACAAAAAGAAGTCCATTCCGGCATCGTTCCCACCGCCTTTATATCCATTGATTTCGTGTTGTCCCGATGTTACGGAGTGGGACGTTGTTTGTCAACCCGGGGTTGTCTGTACTCATCATATCGGTCCAATTTGCGTATTCAATTAGCAATCGCTTTCAAAATATAGGATATGAAAACAAGCGCCATAGATTGACAGCATTTGTACCTGTCCCGACAAAAAAAGTTTGGAATATACGAGAATAAATTGCAGGATGTCATTTGGTTGAGATTAAAATGCACCAACAGGTGCTCAGTATAAAAAAGCTCCAGACATGACGATGTATAGCCCCGCTACCAAGGCATTGGTTTCTGACGCATCAACAAATCCCCCTTTCTTACGGGAAAGGGGGATTTGTTTTATCTCAATTTATTTGATTAGATTTGATTGGATATCTAGAACGTGGCCTTGTTAGCGATTTTACTAATGCTTTGTTGGTACCCTTCAATTCTTGGCAAGCATTGCGTTCATTAGGAATTCGAATACATCACCGTTAGGGATATCGCATTCACATTTACCTTTCCGTCCTGTATGGTGCGTATCGTATCAACGCCTGCTTGTCCTTTTTCTACAATCACATTCCATGTCCCTGTGGGGACAGATATGTCACGGTTTTCTTTTGCCGCGTTATAGATGACAACAATACGTTCCCATGAATCCCTGGCTGCTGTACCGTTCAGTTCATACGCTAACAGCCCATTACCTTTTTCTATTAAACGAACATGCTTCTCGATCTCTTCCCGTGTACGAAGCCGAAAGGCTGGATGTTCTCGCCGAAGACGGATCAGCCCACGATAATAATCAAATACCGGCTTGAACAGCTGCTTTTGCTCCCAATGTATGGCATTGACTACGTCTCCACTCTGGTGGCTGTTGGCGTCCCCATATTTGCTGCGAAGCAACTCATCTCCGGCCGCGATCAGGGGAATACCCTGGGAGGTTAAAACGATACCATTGGCAAGGGCAAGCAGACAACGCCTAACGGTCTCATTCTCCAGAATGTGTTCTGGATCGATCTGCAGGTAAGGCTTAGCCTTCTCTACGGCCTCTTCCACACTCTGGCATCCACGAATACTTCCATCCTCGTCATAGGTGAGGAAATTCAAGGTATCGTGGATTCCTTGTGTACGTGCAACTTTGTCCCACAGGTTGAGATTATCATGCACTGTTACATAGTTAATCGTCTCGGATGGACCATCCGTAAAATCCTGAATGGCTCCCCGGACCCCAGTCCACAATTCATCTTCTTTCCCGTCCGCGCCCGTCGCAAATCCCGAACCCACACCATCGCTGTCTCCCTTGATCACTCCGCGGAAATTATCGTTAAACACAGCAAACCCCGTTCCGCGCTGCGTTCCTTTTAGAGTCATATTATCACCAAGCGGCGAATCCAGTGCGCCCCATGGTTCACCATATAACAATATGGAAGGTGACACTTCGGTGTGCAATTCCGCTGCAAGCTGTTTCATCGTAGTTGTGTCGATCAGGCCCATCAGATCAAATCGAAAACCGTCCACATGGTACTCCTCTGCCCAGTAACGGACAGAGTCGATGATAAACTTACGAACCATGGTGCGTTCAGTAGCCACTTCATTACCCGTACCTGAACCATTGCTATAAGTCCCATCGGCGTTTTGTCGATAGTAGTACCCGGGTACCAATTTTTCAAAAGAGCTGCCTGCCGTATCAAACGTATGATTATATACCACATCCATAATGACACCTATTCCCTTATTATGAAGGGCAAGCACCATTGATTTGAACTCACGAATTCGTGTCTCCGGATCATCTGCACGTGATGCATAGGAACCTTCCGGGACATTGTAATGAAGTGGATCATATCCCCAGTTATAGTTGGAGGCATCAGACGTATCACCATCCACCCTGGATTCATCCACCGTCGCAAAATCAAATACAGGCAGCAGATGCACATGGGTAATCCCGAGTTCGACCAAATGATCGATCCCCAGTGTGTTGCCCTCCGAATCACGCAGACCCGTCTCGGTGAAAGCCATGTATTTGCCTTTATTCGTTATACCCGATGATGGGTGAATGGAAAAATCACGTACATGCAGTTCGTACAGGACTGCATCTACAGGACTGGTCAATTCCGGACGAATATCCTCACTCCATCCCTTCGGATGTGTCTGCTCCAGTCTTACAATTACACCCATTTCTCCATTCATGGTCACTGCTCGTGCGTAAGGATCTACAGCATGGGTTGAATGTCCATCTTCGAAAGTAGGCTTGTACATGTAACGGTAGCTACTTAAATCGCCCTCCAGTTCCAGAACCCAGACGCCTTGTTCTTTCTTTTGCATAGGTAACGCCTGCTGTTTCCGTTGATTGGGCTCTTCCTCCGGGGTCCCCCCTGTCAAAGGTGGATACAGAAGTAGTTCCATCTGAACTGCTAACGGTGACCAGACTTTGAAGCGACAGGCTTGTGCTTCTAATGTGACACCCAGATCTCTTCCTTCGTATGTATCTTCTGAAATCAATAGTTCCTGCTTATTCTCTTCAATCATATGTGTGGTTCCCCTCTCGTTGAGAAAATTAATGAATATGGATGGAAAGAATGCTCCTTACCCTTTATACCCGTTCTGCTGCCCAGCCATAATCCGAATTACACAAAAGAAGACAAACGTCATGTAGATTCACATTACGCCTGCCTTCTTTATAAGTAAAACGATATCTCTCTAATGTGGTACCTGGGATTGGAAATCATTACGGCTGGATTGATCGGCATGGTACAAAACCACGTCCCCATCTTGCATCGACCAGCTTCTCCCCTGACCATCTACCGGGCTGTTATCGAAACCTTCCATTTGCCATTGATTCATCAACGGTGCATGAATATATTGCAGATGTGGTGCATTCGTATTGCCGCTGCGCAAAGTTTCGATATTGAAGTTAACCACAATGTAACCGTCCCTCAGAAATACCGTTGCCTTCTCATCCAATTGATTTTGTCTGGCAAGTGACTCGAGATCGGTTCCTTTGGGCACTGCATATACATCTGCTGGCAAGCTATATTCCCCATACCAGCGCTGAATCGCTGCATTCGCCCGATCTACATTAACACTGGAGGGAATATCTGTTTTTGGGCCAATGAGTGTGCGGATCTGTGAAGGAAGAATCATCCAGTCATAACGACCTACCCACGTTTTATGATGAGAGGTCTGATCCACGAAACGAACCATATGTTCCGCCATTGTACCCTGATTACGTTCCTCCGCCGACAGTTCATAGGTATACTGATAACGCGCTGTATCACCCAACTCCGTACCGGGGACATTCCGCAACCGTGAGTTCAGGACAACAAAACGTTTTTCTAAATCTTGTGCCGATCCGATACGAATGAGTCGATCCTGTCCTCGATGGTAGTATAAATCCACTTCTTGCCGGGTGGTGCCATCTTTACTCACAAAAGAGAACGTCGGCGTGATTCGTATACCATCCTGTTTCCCAAACATATTGCCCTTGGTTTTCAGATCAAACTTGAAATGGTAACCTGTCTTCACTGCAGCATTTCGGAAACCCTGTACCGGATGACTGCCGGGACGAATAGGCAGTACATAGGGAGCCAAGTTACCTCGGGGATCTCCGTCAATACCGTTTCCTCCGGTCCAATAGCTCACACCCGTTGGTTCCGGGCTGCCCATCCGCTTGCGGAACACATCCTCCCAGTTGTAGTCTGAAATATCGGTAATGTGAAAAATCATACAACCTTCCGATAACCTCTACAGCAACGGTATCTGCTGCGACATGATGGCTCAGATTCGTATTGGCATCCTGTTGTTCTGTGAAGTTTGCCGGTGCATTTTCGGCGATATTACGAAACTCGATCTGGTAATTTCCTTCATCTACCCATACAGGAAGATAAAAAGGGGTGTCCAACTGATTTACCGGAATATCCACCCATGTCAGGGCCGGAATAAACTGACTTCTGGCACCGTTATAGACATCAAATGGGAAACGAACCTGTTTGATCCGGAAATATTTCGCATAATCATGGTTTCCATAACCTGGGTAACTCGCTACATCCAAATGTTGACCTGAGGTTGGTATCCGCACAATGAATGGACGTTCTAAAATAAGTGCAGCTCTGGTCGGATCAGGCGTGGTCTTCTGGTTATGCGGCTGATCATCTGACACCCAGGCATAGTTCACAACTGGAGTGTGTACCGTCACCGAGTTGATGCCCAGAATGGGGAACTTCTGATCCTGCCCTCCGTTAACATTGCCAGGGAGCAGTCCATACGTTATCTCACCCGTGGTCGGCTGGTTAGCTTTGTTCATCAATGTGTTTTTGATCGTCAGACGGTTCTGATACAGAACATCGTCTCCGATCATGCCAGGCTGGGGGATCGTCCCAGGTCTTGGAGCTGTTTTTTCCACCGGGGCAGAATCCATAATTGTCGCTCCATTAAAGGTTACCTTGTCGTTATTAACGGTGTTCTCTCTAACCTCCGCTTCAGCTTTGGATTGAAACAATGATGTCTCATCTGGCGTAGGCGGTTCATCCGAACCACCAGGAACCCCTTTGATGCCAAGATCAATTTCTCGACATGGCGCAGGTTTCACATGATTGGTAACCGCAGTATCCATAGCCGATTGCAAAGTCGGTGGTGTATATGCATTGGGCATAAGGGTCACGGTGTCACCATAACCGCCTAGCGCATAGTTAGATACCTTTGCCTCATTTAACTTGTATACCTCCAGGTTATCGATCTGCCAATAGCTATATGTCCGTGTTACTTGCATATTTTTATCCCCAGGCACATCAAGTTCTTTGGGCTCAGGAGGTGTTCCTGGATCCCCCTCACCACTAGACGCTCTGCCCGGGATCGTCCAGGTTTTATGATAAACCCTTTTCACCTTAACGGTGTAAGTCACCGTTCCTGTCATGTTAACCCAACGGTGCTGAAACAGATATTCCTTGGCTAAAACATTGGCATAGAGATCTTCCGAAGTTGGAATACCACGGGTAACATCGAACTTCTCAGATCCACGCTCGTCTGCCTTCAACACACCTCGAACAGACGGGTCTATAACCGATGCTTCAATAACCGTGCCTCTCCTCGGTGGGCTGATGGTCACAGGGCAAGTGTTCGCAGGGTCACCCCCCGGATCGCCATCATTACCACCCTCTCCATTATCCGTGCAGTCCTTCACCTCAAGCACCTGAGTCCCTTGTTCATCCAGTTGCTGAGCAGAATCAAGAAAATGAGCTTTGATGGTAGTGCTACCCACGATCCCTTTTGTCGTGATTTTTCCATCAGCGCCAATCGTTGCCACAGCCGGATTCGAGCTTTGCCACGTCAATTTAGGATGAGCTGTCAGTTTATGAACAGAGCGATCCGGTTTGGTTAGAACTGCTTCCGCCTGTAGTGGTGTTGTATTGGCTTTACAAGCGTTCGGCAGATTTACCACGAGTCCTGGCTCAGACGTAACGGTTATGGTGGCTGTATCCGAGATCAGATATGTACCATTGTTCCAGATTGCACGCACAGTGACCGTGCCCGGACTTTCGGCCGTTAACATCCCTGTTTTCAACTCTATACTCGCAATTGTCTCGTCAGAAGAAAACCATTTGATCTCTGCTTCCCTGCGGGATACGTCAATGCCCTCACCAAAAGCTGTCGCACCATAACCTTTCGTCTTAACCTTGGCTTCCATCTGCTGGGTTTGACTTAGGGTAAGGGTTTTATTTGGAGTTACATCGATTTCTTTTTCTTCCTCCAAATCACCTTCCCAAATGATGTCCATGGGCGTAAAATAAGAAACATTATGCTTAGGACATCCTGCCGTTGTTCTTCCCCCATTTTCAAATGGATCATTCTGAGTCCATTCGTGATTTCCACCAGTTAAGGTCTTAATAGCAACAACTGTACTTGGAGGTGTGATCACTGTCCTTCCCACACCTGTATATGTTGCCTGTTCAAATTGAGTTTTATATTCCACACTTTTGATGTTTACTTCCTTAAAACTAGAGGATGTTAGCGTATTTCCGTTATATTGAGGCCAAGAAACCGCAGGCCATCGTGAAAAGTCAACACTATCCGGTACCTCTTTCAAAGCAGGATAAGGGGTTGTACAACTTCCTGCATTGTTTGAATACGTTGGACCACCACTGTGATCTGCTCTAAATCTCCCATCATCAGTTTGATACCAGTAAACTCCAGGTGTACCAACTGTCTTTTCAGCTTGAATAGATTTTAGAATAGGACTTTTCATAGATTTTGGACCGTACGGATCGTTAGCAGCAGCGTAAACAAAATCATTTATAGATAGCCCAATCACGTAAGAACTTATAATGAATAATACAAGCAATGTTCTGGACCAAATGAATACGGACAGCCGCATTCGTTTTCTCATAGACTTGCTATCACCTCACTACTGGTACATATTTTGTATTTTCATTTCTCCTACATCTTCAGCTTTAACATGATACGATCCATTTTTGAAATCTAGAGTTGACCTTGTCCAAAATCTAACCTTTTTCCCTTTTATGATGAGTTCTTTAGGGCTATTAGGAATAGTTTTGAATCCGTTCTTATCAGCAAATTCTAAATCTAGACGTCTAAAACTTAGTAATCCGTTATTTAAACCACCACTGTAGGTAATCAAATCTGACTTATCTGTATTTGATATAAAAGATAAATCAGCAAATGTTAGATAATAATCGCCACTCGAAATATTGGGTTCTACAAAAAGTTTGCTATATACTCCTTGAGGTTTACCATTCTGAACCTTCACCACAATAAACCTATGAAGTGTAAGCACTCCTGATTTGTTAGAAAGTTTTATATCTCCTTTCGATATATCACTTACTTTGACTGAGTTCTTAGTATAAAAATAATTACTAATAGTCGTTAAATTCGTACCCGTCGTGCCGACCTCTCTCATCTCATTCAGATCACTGTACTTCCCCGCATCCGTGCCCTCCACATCCATATAACGCAGTAAAATGGCCGATACTTCTGCACGAGTGGTGGAATCTGCAGGTTTCAATGTGCCATCCTGGAATCCACCGACAATGCCTGTCCCACGGACAAGGGCAAGATACGGAATCTGCTCAGCACGAATGGTGCCGCGGTTCACTTCCGGTGTGGGGAGCAGCGTATTTTTTGTATCGTTAAAAGCATCCTGAAAGCTGCTCCCGGACTTAATCAGTCCATTGGCAATCCATTTCATCATCTCGTAACGCTTCAGTTCCGCATTCGGATTGAACCCTTTGGCATAATCATCAGTGTTAATGAATCCTTGTCCGACAAGTTGGCTAACCGCCGCTTCAGACCAATGTCCCTTGAGATCAGCAAAGGGATTCTGTCCCTCTACCTTCTCCAGTCCAGTCGCACGGGCAAGTATGGTCGCATATTCCCCACGCGTGATTTTGCCATTAGGACGAAACGTTCCGTCTTGGTAACCAGAGATCAGTTTTTTTTCATACGCTTTGGCAATCGTTGCTTGAGCCCAGTGGCCTTTGATATCCTTGAACTTGCTAAGGGCAGTGTCACTTGTTCCCGATGCGGCATTCGCTGTTGACGTCAGATGTACGGGTCCAACGGGCAATAGTGTTCCTGCCAATACAGCTGTCGTTAACAACCCGACGATCCAACCGTTCCGTTTTTTCTTCTTCTCGTGTCCTTTGATCTGCTTCTTCAATCTACTCACGCTCCTATGTACCTTAGTATGGGGATGCTTTGCTTGGTCAACCTAGTTACTTCTCTTCATAACCAAAACCTAAATTTGCCATAATAATCAATATTCTACCATGTTGTACTAGGCTATTGGTATTATTTTTCGTCCATCCCCATCACTTCAAGGCGTGCGCCCCTCCTTCCATAGACCCACTTCATTCGCCTAAAACACAAAAAAAGGCTATGAATCCGCAGATTCATAGCCTTATGCTTTAAGGGTGTGGTCTTTCTTATGATATTGAAAAATGAACTCACTCATAGAATAAACCATATCATTCCATTTGATCAACCTTTTTTATTTCCCCCAGCTTTATTTTCCGTTTAATTCTTTGTAGGATGCTTCCAATTCCGTGATCAATTGATCACCACCGGCTTTTCTCCAGCTTGCGATTTCCTGCTCCCAACCTGCATCATCGATTTTACCCATAATGTACTTGGTCTGCGCATCCCAGATCATCTGATCCAACTCCTGACCACGCTCGGTATAGATCGCCGAAGACAAGGTGAGTGCCGGATTGGCAATGGCATACTGCTCATTCTCACGCGCCATCTTTGTACCTTTCATACCAATCGGAACATCGACCAGTTCAGGCACATTATAACCTTCAATACTTAACAGATTATCCCGGTATGGCTTCACTTCACGCTGATAAGCGTCAAAATCCTTAAGTTCGGTTTTCCCATCAGCAGTCTTGGTGTAGTGCACATCGAGCAATCCACGGAGCTGCAAAGCGCTCAATTCCTCATCCATCAACTGATCCAGGAACGTGAGAACCTGCTTCAATTGCTCCTCATCCGTTACGGATGCCTTCGGGATGACTAGCATTCCATAGTTTCCTGGCTCACCGGCGATTCGAATACCGTCGGTTCCCTGGAACGGAGCTACATCAATTTCTCCATCCGGAGCGTTAGGTGTAAGCCGCTGCTGAGAGGACTTTCCGTTCTGAGCCACACCGTTAAGCTTCATGCCAACTAAGCCGGAATCCATTTTTTTGTCCGCATCAGAAGGGTCCAAGGCAGGGAAATCACTATTAATCAGTCCCTCGCTGAACAGTCGCTTGAAGAGCTTCATTGTATCCACATATTCGGTGGTCAAGAACTCCGGGGTCAGTTTCCCGGCATCATCCACACCCCATTTGTTGACGCCCCCAATACTTACAGCAATCCGCGTCAGTGGGGACGAGACACCCTCATTATACTTTTTGAAAAGCAGTGCACCGTACGTATCTTCCTTACCATTCCCGTCAGGGTCATCCTTACGAATAGAGCGCATCACTTCATACCAGTCATCCAGCGTTTTTGGTATATCCAGCTTCAACGTATCAAACCAGTCCTTGCGATATACGATCGCAGTCCGTCCAATATCCCGGAAGTTCGGAATACCGTAGACCTTGCCTTCAATTTTGATATTGTTAAAATAAGCTTCGGATTGGGCAGACAGGTTCTTATAATCCTTCAAGTAAGGCCCCAGTTCCCAGAACAGTCCCGTTTTGGCGGCATTAAATGTGGTCGGTACATAATTCACACGCATAATGGTCGGCATCTCGCCTGAAGCAACCATAACATTCACCTTATCATCAAAAGCAGACTGCGGAATCCACTGTACATTGACATCCGTATTTGTATATTCCTCAATCTTCTTTTCAATCCCGTTCTCCTTGGCCGGTATATCTCCTACCTGCATTAAAGAGATGGAAATGGGAAGTTTACCTTCCCCTGCAGCAGGTGCTTTTTCTCCCCCGCAACCTGCAAGCAATCCAGCGGACATTGCACCAATTACAACGATTCCGCCTAAACGGGACATTGGACCTTTTGGACTCATGAACCATCTCTCCTTTTGGATAAGGTTATGTACATAGACCACTCCGATGACAGAACAACCTTCAGATCGCTGTTATCCCCAGATTTTTTGATTCCCTTTTAAAAAGGGGAAAATCCGGGGATAGCCTATGCTTCCGATGTAGCTTTCTTTCAGAAAGCTTTTAGGCGAACGCTTAGCTTCCTCAGATTATTTCTGCCCTCTCCGTTCTCATGTACATGTTAGTTGGACTTGTAAAGTTCAATCTCCACTCCCGCCAAAATGAACGGAGCGACCGACTTCGGATCATTGATCCGAATGGACTCAGTCACATAATACTCATAGGACCCGTCGCGATACGGGCTTCCGCCAAGACCGGCTCCGCCGTTACACTGCGTCAAGGACAGCACGCCTTCACGGTCCGTTTGCAGCAGATGCTGCACCAGACCCTGATACCCTTTTTCCGCAACTGCTTTGAACTTGCCACTCAGATATCCTTTACGCACACCTTTGGCCAATGCATAGACAAACATTGAGGTCCCGGAAGCCTCCAGATAGTTCCGCTCACGTCCCGGTTGATCCAGCAGATGTGGCCATAGTCCGGTCTGTTGATTCTGCACATGCACTAGTGCGTTTGCTACCCGTTCGAAGATACCCACAATCTGCCCGCGCTGCGGATGATCTACCGGCAGGTAATCCAAGGTGTCCACAACCGCCATCACATACCAGCCCATCGCCCGACTCCAGACATGTGGTGAACATCCCGTTTCACCCGAACTCCAGCGCTGCTCTTTGCTCTCGTCCCAGGCATGGTACAAGAGACCACTACGCGGATCACGTGTACGTTGCTCCACCAGCAAGAGCTGCAGAGCCGCTTTGTCAAACCACTTCTCTTCACCCGTCACTGCCCCATACTGGGTCAGATACGGAGTAGCCATGTACAATCCATCCAGCCACATCTGGAAAGGATAAATCTTTTTGTGCCAGAACCCGCCTTCACTCGTATGTGGCTGTCCCTTAAGCTGAGTCATAAGCAACTCCGCAGCTTTGCGATACTTCTCTTCTCCCGTTTTCTCGTACAACAGGAATAGTGATTTCCCCTGATTGATCTGATCCAGATTATATTCCTCGATCGTATAGGAGCGAATGGAGCCATCTTCCTGAACAAAATGATCCATCAGCTCACGGATGTAGTCAAAATACTTTTGCTCCCCCGTGTGTATATACAGCTCCTCCAGCGCTTTCAACAGACAGCCGTTCTCATAATGCCAAGTGGCGTACAGCTCATGGTTGCGATAACTTTCCATGAATTGCTGTGCCATGCGCACCGATGTGAATTGCAGTGTTTCCTTCATGATCAAGCCTCCGCTTCCGGCTCTTTATTGAGCCTGTTTTTTGTAATCTTCGGCATATTCCTCACGAATCTTGTTTCCACCAGCATTGCCCCAATTCTCGATTTCCTTTTCCCAGCCACTTTGATCGATCTTGCCCATAATGTATTTGGTTTGTGCATCCGCAATCACCTGATCCAGGTCTGCCCCACGGTCACCATACGTTGGAGAATATAACGTCAGCGCAGGGTTTGGCACAGCGTGCTCCGCCAGTTCCTTGGCAAGTGCCGTACCTTTTTCACCCAGTTCGGTATCCTTCAATTTCGGTACGTTATACCCTTCCACATAAGGAAGGTTGTCACGGTAAGGTTTCACTTCACGCTGGAATGCATCGAAGTCACTCATCTCCACCTGATCTTCGCCCACTTTGGTGTAATGTTTGTCTTCCATACCACGCATCAACAGGGTTGCCATCTCAGGGTCCATCAGTTTATCCAGGAAGGAGAGCAGGTTTTTGAGTTCTTCTTCCGATTTCACCGTTGATTTAGGGAATGCCAGAATGCCGGAGTTACCTGTCTGTCCTGCAACACGATCTCCGTTCGCTCCAAGCAAACCAGCGATGTCTACCACACCATCCGGATTGTTTTTGGACAAACGCTCTTGCTGACTTTTTCCGTTCTGAGCAACACCAACACGGATACCCACAACACCGGAATCATACTTTTTCTCCGCTTCCGTAGAGTCGAATACGGCAAAATCTTGATTCAGCAGTTTCTCATCGTACAAACGTTTCAGCAGATCCAGCACCTGCATATATTCCGGTGTCATGAATTCCGGCGTGAAGCTGCCATCCTCTTCGACCTTCCACTTGTTAGGTGCACCAAAACTTACGCCAAGGCGCGTCGTGAAGGAATATTGATCCTCATTATATTTTTTGAAAAGCATCAGTCCAAACGTATTATCCTGACCATCTCCATCCGGATCGGAGGTTGCCAGTGTTTTGATCGTTTCATACCATTCATCCGGTGTGGCTGGCACCTTAAGATTCAGCTTCTCGAACCAGTCTTTGCGATAGATCACTGTAGCTCGCGCAATATCGGAGAAAACAGGAACCCCGTAGATTTTGCCCTCTACCTTGATGTTGTCAAAAAAACGCTCGTTCTGTGCCGACAGATTTTTGTAATCTTTCAGCAAAGGTCCCACTTCCCAGAACACGTCATTACGCATCGCGCTGGTCACCGTTGGGTTATATTGCACCTTCACAATTTTTGGCATATCGCTTGAAGCGATCATCACGTTGATTTTGTCATTGTAGGCCGAAGCCGGAATCCACTGGATATCCAGTTTGGTATTGGTATACGCTTCGATCTTTTGCTGAACTTCATTGCCTTTGCTTGGCACATCACCCACCTGTGCAATGGCTATGGACACATTTTGTACGCCGCCTTCGGCAGCCTGACCCTCGTCTGATCCGCATCCTGCCAGCAAACCTGTCACCAGTGCCAGTGTGCTCAAGACAGCTACGGCTTTCTTTTTTGTTGCTTTCATAACATGAAAACCTCCCTTTTTTTATGCAGTCATACTGAACTGACTTCGAACCATGTGCCGACTCAACCTTTCACCGAACCCAGCATCACGCCTTTTGCAAAGTGCTTTTGCAGGAATGGGTATACCAGCATAATCGGGATCGTGGAGAACACGATAACGGCCATGCGAATGGTAAGCGGCTGGATCTCGGTCTCTTCGATACTTGTGTCTCCGATTCGGCTCTGTGCCAGAATGACAATCTCACGCAGCCAGACTTGGACAGGCCACTTCTCACTATCATTGATATAGATAACAGCGCTGAAGAAACTGTTCCAGTGGGCCACCGCGTAAAAGAGTGAAAATGTCGCCATGGCTGGCATGGACAACGGCAGTACAATCCGGAACAATACGCTGACATCGTTACATCCATCAATTTTGGCTGCATCCTCCAGCTCGTCGGGAATGGCCTGGAAGAAGTTTTTGAGTACGATCAAGTTAAATGCACTAATAGCAGTAGGCAGCATCAGTGACCATAACGTATCCGTCAGGTGCAAGGATTTCACGACAAAGTATGTTGGAATCATTCCGCCACTGAAGAGCATCGTGAACAATACACCGAGCAATATGGGCTGGCGTCCACGCAGATATCTTCTGGAGAGCGGATATGCCATAAGTGACGTAAACAGCAGGTTAATAAAGGTACCGATCACGGTAATATAGACCGATACGCCCAGACTGCGAATCAAGGTATCTGTAGAGAAAATGTAACGGTACGCAGCCAGAGAGAACTCTTTTGGAAAAAGAATGAATCCTCCCTTAGCCACTTCATGCGGACTGGTAAATGAGACAGCCAAAATATAAATGAACGGGATGACCGTCACGATTCCAATCAACAGCAGCAAGCCGTGATTGAGAAAATCAAAGATCCGGTTGCCCCACGTTTTATCCTGTTGCATTTTAATGTTCACTCCTGTCTGGTGAAGAACGTCTACTCCCGAGGGTTAGTAGACGCCTTCCTCCCCGAATTTTTTGGCCAGCGTATTGGCACCAAGAACAAGCGCCAGCCCGACAACCGATTTGAACAACCCGACAGCAGCACTATAACTGTACTGTGCCTGGGTAAGACCCTTCGTGTACACGTAGGTATCAAATACCTCGCCCACATCCCGGTTTGTCGGAGTTAGCATCAGGAAGATCTGTTCAAAACCTGTATCCAGGAAATTGCCCAGACGCAGAATGAGCAAAATGACGATGGTACTGCGAATGGCCGGCAACGTAATGTGCCAGGTTTGGCGCCACCGATTGGCACCATCAATCCGTGCAGCTTCATAGAGCTGTGTATCCACACCGGAGAGCGCCGCCAGGAAGATAATTGTGCCCCAACCAACTTCTTTCCAGATGGATTGTCCGACAATCATCGTTCGGAACCATCCGGGTTCAAGCAGGAACGCCACTTTTTGGCCCGTCAGGTTATAGAGCAATTCATTAATCGCACCACCCTCAGTTGTGAACAGCATGTAGAACACACCGACAACAACAACCCAGGAAACAAAGTGTGGAACATAAACAAGAGTTTGTACAAATCGTTTGAAGCGTTCACGGCGAACTTCATTCATCATGAGTGCCAGTACAATCGGCAGTGGGAAAAAGAACACAATGTTATAAATGGCAAGTAAAAACGTATTTCGAAATAATGTCCAGAACTGCGGTTCTCCGAAGAAACGCTGGAAATGTTTGAACCCTACCCAGTCACTTCCCAAGATGCCCTTGTAAGGCGTGTAATCCTGAAAAGCCATCGTGATGCCATACATGGGTATGTATTTGAAAATAACAAAGTAAAGCACACCCGGTATTAACATGATATACAGCCACCGGTTTTTGATAATGTCCCTCCACAGCAGGTTTTTGTCACTGCGGGTAGCGGGCCGTGTTCGAGCCGCCGTTTCGGCTTTCATATTGTCTTCCTCCCCACATTGGAAACGATTACAAAATATCACTTCCTGAATTCATGTCTTCATTGTGGAGGATAAACGAATGACTGGCTATCGTCTCGTTTTAGCCTTTTTTTTTTCCTTATGTAGCAACGGTTTAGCTCATTTCCCTCACAGAGTTCAAAGGCGCAATGAACTGCTTTCAACCTCTATATTCCTGTCTTAACTTCATGGAGAAAAGTGGTCTTCTTCCTTCATCCAAATATAAAAAAGCCTGCCTGCCATGGCGGGCAGAGCAGGTTTGTTTTATCGCTGCTGCTCCCGGTACTTGCCGGGGGTGGTTCCTGTGATTTTGCGAAATGTACGGATAAATGCGGTTGGGTTGGTATAGTTTAATTTCTCGGCAATCTCCGATATTTTAAGATTTGTTGTTTGCAGCCATGTCTTTGCTTTTTCCATACGATACTCTGCGAGATATTCCGTAAAATTGACTCCTGCTTCCTTCTTGAATACCCGACTTAGGTAAACAGGGTGAAAATTAAGCTCAGCGGCACAGGCTTCCAGCGATAATTCACGATCATAACGTTCCTCAATCAAACGAATCATACGTCTCGCAATATTCATGTATTGGGACTCTTCCTGCTCTCGCCAGAAACGGATGACGGGCAAGAACAGCCGCTTGCGGAACCAATTGGTCATTTCGTCCAATGTGGACAACTTCAGCAAATGTGACATCGATGCTTTTTCACCCAGTACTTCAGCTACATCCCCGCCCTGCTCCTGCACAAGCTGATATACACGAGACAATAACTGAACCATAATGACGGGGTATTCACTGAAATGAAGCTTTTTGTCTGCAAGCAGCCCCAAATATTGCTTAAAGTAGGCGTCCGTCTTCTCCTCATCTCCTTGCTTGAGCGCAGACGCAAGCTGATCCTCGATCATACGTAACTGGGTATACAACGCGGCCTCCATCTGACCACGTGGCTGAATATCCTCGTAATGCAAAATAATACGGCTGCCCAGACTGACCCGGCCCTGCAGAGCCTCTCGGCTCTCTTGAACCGCTCTTGGCGTATCTCCGATACAAGCGTAAGAACGACTGATGCCAATACTTACGGGCAGATTCAGGTAGGTCACGACACGTTCGCGAATCCAGTCTGCCTGAGTATGCATCCATTCCTTCAGTTTCACCTCATCCGTGAGTTCGGAGGCAAGAACGGTGACCTGAGCATCATCCAGCATGACCGGAGTGAACCGAACTGCCGAAGGGAGTAGCTCACCTACCATATTATTGACAGCAAACAGCAGCAGATCGCGATCCTGTTCCTCATATCGGGTCCCTTCCAAGGTATCGATCTGGAGCATGAGTACACCAAGACTCGCCCACCCTGTCGGGAAATCGTACAATTCTCCCTGATATCTGAAATCTTCTTCCGAGATTTTACCTGTCAGCAGTTTGGTCATAAAAAACTCCTGGAGGTGCACGTGCTGCCCCTTCATCTGCTCACGCATCGTTTTCTCCGAACTGAACAAGGTTGACAATTGCTCCTCAATATAGATAAATTCATCCTGACGACGTCCTGACGGAGCAACTGGGGAATCCAACCCCTTCGTAAATTGCAGCAGTCTTGAGATCGGGGAGTACATCCGCCGACTGCCGTATATGGCGAACAATCCCGTTACACATAACATGACCAGTGTAGCGATACCGGTAACCAATGCAATTTTCTGTGACTGGGCCGTAATCTGTCCAAGAGATACAACGGACACGTATAACCAGCCATTGAGCGGAGATTGCCTATAGCTAACCGCCACTTGATTACCTTCCACCTCCGCACTGAAGAAACCCTCTGGCTGGCCCGTCGTTTGCACCATTTCCTGAATTTCCTTATTCAGCCCGTCATATTTCCCGCCTTGCTGCATATCGTTCAGAAAATACTTCTGCTCCCGATCCAGAACGTACATATCTCCAGAATTCGTATTTCGGCTCAAGTATGTACTCAGTTCCGTATCGGCGATATCAATTACAAGAAATCCCTTTGGTTTCACATTGGTTGGTATCATCGGGATTTTGAATACCATACTGACCACATTATCCGATGATATAAGAGCAGGTGCCTGTTCGGGTGTTAGTTCACCCATACCTGCTGACACAGGTACACTTTCTTTGGCTGAATTGGCATTCTGAGTGACCCAGAACAGGCTGTTCGTATAACTTAGGTAGGAGCCAATTCGGTCTCGAATGCTGAAATCATCCAATTTGCCAAAAGAACGCATCGAAACGACCCAATCTTCATCCAGATTAACCAGATAGGCTTGGTCAATGTTCGTAACCGCTTGCAAGTTGTTAAAACCGGAGGTCAGATCACGAATCTCCTGAAACTCGCTGCTGTCTAGTGGTTTCTTCATCGCTTGTAGTACCAAGGGCGAATTAACATACTGGATGGAGGATAATTGCAGGCTGCGCAGAACTTGTTCCACCCTCATTTGGGTCTGATGCAATATCTGAAGATTGCTCTCACGCACTTTCTGTTCAATGTCACGTGATGCAATCGTATACGAGACCGAACCAATAACAATGACCGGAAGGGCTCCGAGGATCAGGGTAAAACAGAGCAAACGCAGTAAATACTTCGGCAAGAAGAGCATCCTCCTTTATACGTATGTTTATTAAAATAAATCGCTTTCATTGGATTATTTTACTATTGTTATTTTAAAACCCATTCTTATTCAAGTCCACTCATTTATTCTAAAGGTTGACTTCAAACCAATTTCCAGTTTATATTGGTTGCATATTCCTCAATCAAAGGAGAGATTTTTAATGTCGGTGAATGTTCTTAACTAACCAAGTTTCATATTCAGGAGTTTGGCCTTTCATTGCGCTTGTGCCCATATGGCATACGTGTATTTCATGATGCGCCAGATCCCTGTACTTAGTTAAGAACAGCGGATATCATAAATCGCCTCCGGGATTGTCATTGTCCGGGTCTATTTCCGCGCTGAGTTCAGCGCGGATTTTTTAATATAGACCTGTAGTGGACTTTGCTTTCCCATACGTTTAGGGCGGAGAATGACGTTTGTTCATTCTCCGCCCTTTTTGCGTTTTCCAGGAATATGTTTCAGCGCGTCAACTGAAATCCCAATTCAAATTCAAGGAGAGATTACGCATGAATGAGAACACATTAAACAGTTTGGGCTATCCACAAATTCAAAAAAATGTTGCAGACTGCGCCCTGTCTTATCTGGGCAAACGTTATGCGAGAGAACTAAAACCGATGGTAGATGCTCACCTGATCGAGATTCTCCTGGAAGAAACAGCAGAAGCTGCTGCATTGATTCGCTTCGGGGCCAGTATCCCCCTCCCTTCACTCGACGGAATGGAAACCATTATGGATCTGCTTGGCACCGGTTATCTATTCAGTGAACGCGACTTCAGTCATCTCGCTCAGTTCCTGCGGAGCTGTGCACAACTTATGAAATACATGGAGGGCAAATCCGGGGCCGCTCCCACTGTCAGTCGTTATGCAGCATCCATGATTCTAATCGAACCTTTGCTGAGTGAGATTGAGCGCTGCATCCATAGTGGACGCATTCAGGATCAGGCGAGCAAGGAACTGATTCGTATTCGTAAAAAAATAACGGTGAATGCGGAACGCATGAAACGAAAACTTGATTCTCTGGTGAGTAAACATCGCTCCATTATGCAGGAACATGTCATCAGCCAACGGGGAGGAAGAACGGTGCTGCCCATTAAGAAAGAGTTTCGCAAACAGGTGAAAGGCAGTGTGCTGGATGAATCGGGGAGCGGGCAAACCGTGTATATTGAACCCGTTGAATTAGTAAGTCTGCAGATGGAATTGGCTGCTCTACAAGCCGAGGAGTCCCGAGAGGAGATGAGAATTCTCGGTGATTTAACCTCCCTGGCCGAATCGTATAACCGTGAAATCGCTCTGAACACCGAAACGGTAGGTGTATTGGACTTCCTGTTTGCCAAAGCCAAATATGCGGCCACCATGGATGGGCGTACCGTTCGAGTCAATACACAAGGCCAAATCAGCCTTCAACGTGCACGTCATCCGTTCATGGGTTCTTCCATGGTTCCCCTTGATTTTGCCATCGGCAGAACATACTCGTCGCTCATTATTACGGGCCCGAATACCGGTGGTAAAACGGTCGCGCTCAAAACACTTGGTTTGTTAACCCTGATGATGCAATCCGGTTTGCTTATTCCGGTAGAGGAAGGTGGCGAGATGGCTGTTTATAACGAGGTAGCGGTTGATATTGGTGACGGGCAGAGTTTGGAACAAGCACTCAGTACATTCTCTGCACATATTCGCAATATGATTGGCATACTGGAACAGGCCAATACGTCGACTCTGGTGCTCATTGATGAGATGGCTTCCGGCACAGATCCCGGTGAAGGTGTTGGACTGTCCATCGCCATGCTGGAGGAACTTCACAGCCGCGGAGCAACCGTTGTGGCGACAACACATTTTGGTGAAATCAAACATTTTGCAGCTGCCACGCCAGGATTCGAAAATGCCCGTATGGAATTTGACACCGTTTCTCTCCAGCCGCTGTATCGATTGCGTATCGGAGAAGCTGGTGAAAGTTACGCCTATTCCATCGCATTGAAGCTAGGCATGCCACAGCGAATTATCGAGCGATCCAAGTCCCTGTCAGATCAAAGTATTTCAAGAGATCGTACATTCGTGTTCACGTCACCTCCTTTGGAAACTCCGGCCCTGACGCCTGATCGTTCCGTTGCAGAATCAGTCAGCCCAGCAGAGTTATCCAGGAAGAACCAGTCGAAACAGTCAAAGGATTCAATCGGTCTCCACAAAAAAACAACACCCAGAGAGTCAGATACCCCTGCTCCTGCCAAAAATTTTCGCAAAGGGGATCGGGTGTATGCGGCCTATCTCAATCAGTCGGGCATCGTCTGTGATGTGGAGGATAGCCGTGGAAATATCGGGGTCATGCTGCGGGGACGCAAAGTCAAAATCCATAAGAAACGCCTGACCCTGCATATATCTGCCAATGAGCTTTATCCAGCTGACGATTATGACTTGGACATTGTGCTAGAAACAAAGGAAAATCGAAAGAAACGTAAATTGATGGGACGCAAACATGTGGAAGGCCTCCAAATCGAATTACCTCCTGAAGAATAGCCGATGGGAGAAACAGATGTGGTGAACTGGAAGTCATATATACACAGTGAAATCCATAATCACCGGCGTATTTCTGTTATACTGGGACCAGTATGTTTAACTTCAGCTCGTAGCTATTCACAGGGAGGGAAGAACCCAATGTCTGCAGAACAAGACAACCAAGAGCGCAGCAATATCGATGTTCTTGTCTGCCCATTATGCGGGGAAGCTAATCGCTGTTCCTATGCCGCAGGACATCCACATTCGGAATGCTGGTGTAACCGGGCTACTTTCCCCGAAGGTGTATTCGACCGCATTCCCGCAGAGCAGCGCCGAAAATCGTGCATATGTCAACGCTGTTTGGACGACTATGCCGATAAACGCCAACCAAAAGAAGAGCCACACAGTTAACACTGTATGGCTCTTCTTCATTATGTCTCATCTATACTATTAGCTGGCTAACACTACTCTTACATTTGGTTATACTGGGCAACAGCCTGTTCAAGCACCGGATGATGCTCATCCATGGACGTATAATGGTGGAGCGCAGCTGTAATCCCCTTCTGGCGGATCATGTTCTGTAGTTCAACTGCTTCCGGATCATCGGAGACATCGAACTTGCAGGCTGCTGCCATGCCCATAGCCAGATAAGTTGTTTCGCTTCCATCCGCATAGGCCTGAAGGGCCGGACGAACCAGACGATCATTTGGAGACAACTTGCGCAGCGGGGAACGACCAACACGAGTAACCTCATCGGTAAGATACGGGTTGACAAACCGTCCCAATATTTTGACAATATACTGCTCATGTTCTTCCGGGTTGAATGCAAAACGCTTCACTAGAACTTTTCCAGTTTCCTGCAAAGCACCGTATACAATCGATTTCACCTTCTCGTCGGCAATAGCCTTCTGAATCGTGTCATACCCGTGCACATTACCGATATATGCTGCAACGCAGTGTCCTGTATTAACCGTGAACAGCTTCCGTTCGATATACGGCTCCAGATCATCGACATATACAATGCCTTCAACCGGTTTGAATGCAGGAGCCATCTGGGAACGATCCACCACCCACTCGTAAAAAGGCTCCACCTGTACATGCAACGGATCTTCATGATGCTGAATAGGCACAATTCGGTCTACGGCCGAGTCTGGAAAATAGACATACTGATCTGCAAGAGAACGTACCTCTTCATTAAGCAGAGCATATACATGCTCTTTCAATTGCCTACTGGCTCCAATGGCGTTCTCGCAAGCGATAATGTGAAGCGGGTTTTGTGCCGGACCCGAATTCAACCTTTTCTCAAGTCCCTTTGCAATACCTGGTGCAATATGTTTCAGCACGCCTACGCCCACCGCCGTTGTAATCAGATCAGCTTCCACCACGGTTTGGGCAACCGTCTCCAGCTGGGTTCCATTGATTGCATTTACACCTGTGACGGTCTCCTGATCCTTGCTCTCGTTGGCCAGTTCCACCGTATACTGCCCCCGTTGCTGGAGAGCTGTTACCAAGGTCTGATTCACGTCAGAGAAAATCACCTCATACCCTGCACGGGAGAGAATCAATCCGATAAACCCACGTCCTATGTTACCTGCGCCAAAGTGTAAGGCCTTCATAGCTCCATTTCACTTTCCAGAATAGCAATAACTTCTTCGGCTGTTTTCGCCAGACGCAGGGCCTCCATATTCTCATCCTCAGCACAGATCACCGCGATGCTAGTCAAGATCTCCATATGTTCCCCGCCTTGAGCCGCGATACCAATGACCATATAGGCTTTTTCTTCGCCAAAATCAACACCCTGTGGATACTGAATGACAGAGATACCTGTCGATAAAATGAAAGCTTTGGATTCCTTTGTACCGTGCGGAATAGCCAGACCGTTCCCTACATAGGTCGAGACAATCTCTTCACGTTCAATCATCTTCTCAATGTAATCAGCGGTAATATGTCCCGCATCCTTTAGAATCTGTCCTGCCATACGAATCGCTTCGTATTTGTCCTGAGCCGTCGCATTCATGATGACTTTATCTGTTGTTAACATACTCATAATGGTTGACCTCCAATTTCGGTTTTACTGCGATAAAATCCAACAAGTTCCTGGGACAGGTAATGAATGAGTTCATCCCTGATACCCTTTTCCAGCAATGTAATCATTTCCTCCTGTAATAACAGTGCGCTGATCTCACTGAGAACCTCCAGGCTTTCCTTGGATAATTCTCTGGGACCGAGCATCAAGAGGACATGGGTAACTCCTGCCGGATCATCCGGCGTACGAAGGAGTGGCTCAGTGAGCTGAAACAAGCTAATGGACGGCCTGTAGATCCCCTCACTGCGTGTATGAAACAGCGCAAGTCTTGTGCCGGGAATCTTCTGACTCCCCACTGCCTCACGTGCCTCCAACCGTTTTGCGATCTCCCCCGGTTCCTTCAACACACCAGATCCATGGAGTACGTTGCACATCGCATATACGGTTTTATAGAAACCGATATCTTGGTTATCCAACGGATACACCTGAAACTTGCCAATAATTCGGACGATTTCAACTAAAATAGCTTCCATTCCATCCGGGTCCGAGTAACGACTTGTCGTCTGAACCTCGGCTTCACGGGGTTTATTATGCTGTCGTTGTAATGTTGTTGTTCGGATAAAATGACGCAGACGTTCGCTCTCTTCTGCCGTAAGCAGTGGACTCACTTTGTAATACTGATGCTCATCCATCGGCAGATCAACAGTGGATAACACCAGATCATATTGATCTGTAGGCATCCGGGCAGCTTCATACCAGGACACGCTATCCATGATCCGAATCTCGGGAATCTCCTTGGACAGTCGGCTGGAGAGCATACGTGATGAGCCGATTCCGCTTGTACACACGATGATCGCCCTGATCTCCCGTTTCAATGCACGTAACCTCTCGATGGAAGCCCCAAAATGCATGACCAGGAAACCAATTTCTTCATCCGGAACGTCTGTACCTGGCCAAGCTTGATGCACGGATTGTTTGACCTCTTCGAAGAGGGAATCATAATCCTTGCGAATCTGCTGCAGTAGCGGGTTACGAATCATCTGTTGTCCTTCAATTCGCTCCATGACAGGTTGCATATGACCAAGCAGACCTTCACGAAGCAAACGATCCTCATGAAAGGCGTAATGCGTTCTCGCCTGCATCTGATCAATCAGTGAATGTACCCTGTCCAGTAAAATCAAATCGTCTATTGGCAACAGCCGCGAAGAATGAATCCGCTGCTCTGTCTCAACTAATAGTCTGTGAAAATAAGCTTGCTCATCTTGGGAGAATGTCAGCCCCAGCTGGGTCGATAACACACCACACAAGCGGGAAGCCATATAAGGTGGAACCTTCATCTCATCCTGCTCTGCGACTTCATCTCCATTGTTCTCCAGGGGAGGTATACGGCCAATGCCAGAGCCTTTACGAATACGTACAACCGCTACGGATAATTGAATCAGCAACTTCATGTATTGGCGTTCCGGGATGTTCTCCAGCCATTCGATGTCTGGTTGCCATAATGCATTTTCGACCGTAAGCACATCACCGTGTCCAATCATATCCAACAATTTTTGGTTTACGATGGAGCCTCCCTGTTCTGGCTGTCTTCCGAACAGGTCGGACTCATCCAGAAATTCCAGAGCAAGTGCAGCTATGGCTGTGCGATGAATCGTCTCACTTCCGTTAATCTTGACGCCATATCCTCGTCTGCGAACCAGCTTTAGTCCCGCCTGACGAATTCGTGACTCCAGATCGTCCAGATCAGTGGTTACGGTGGATACGGTCACTTTCAGATCCGAAGCCAAGGCGAGTAACTTTACAGGCTCCGGTTCATCCAGCAGGATGCAAAGCATGAAGAGCTTACGCTCTTCTGGCGTAAACTCTACATATTCTTTACCCTCTAGTTGCTGGCGCAATACAGCCAGATCATCGGAACCGGCATCGATTCGGATACCGGTTCCTGATTTTTTTTCCAGCTTCATACCCAAAGGTTCAAGCCATTGTTCAATCATTTGCAGCTCCCGGTGAACCGTTCGGGTACTGACCTTTACTTCAACGGCGATTTCGCCGGCTGTTACTTCATGTGGATGCTCTAGCAAGAACTCCACGATTTCACGTTGTCTTTTGGTAATACTCATATCTCAGCCTCCGGCTCAGGGAAAACAAATGCGTGCAATTACTTTAGACGTTCAACGAGCGCATCGTATTCCGGGCTTTTTAGGAAGTTGTCGATGGATATATGTTCTGCATTCGGTGCAACGGAGCGGGCACGATCGGTCAATACTTGTTGTGTGATCACCACGTCTGCATCCGGCGGGATATCACTGATAGCCGTA
The DNA here is from genome assembly GCF_000517905.1 of Paenibacillus sp. FSL H7-689. Classification (NCBI taxonomy): domain Bacteria; kingdom Bacillati; phylum Bacillota; class Bacilli; order Caryophanales; family Paenibacillaceae; genus Paenibacillus; species Paenibacillus sp. FSL H7-689. The sequence goes on along the minus strand of NZ_ASPU01000066.1, from coordinate 97,759 downwards.
TTGGTCACCGTAACGTCAATCCCCTCTGCCTTCATCTTCTTGCGTAGAATGGAAGCACCCATGGCACTTGACCCCATGCCTGCATCACAGGAGAAGACAATTTTCTTCACGTCTGTTTTGACTGTAGAAGAAGCCATATCTGCGGCTCTGTCTGCTTCACGTTGATTAGCCGTAATACCAGCGTTTGGCACGGTTCCTTGACTCTTCATGTCTTTCATCCGACTGGATGCGGACTCCAGATCTTCGTCCTTTTGTTTACCCGTTTTCAGCAACACTGCTGCAACCAGGAAAGAAACGACGGCTGCTACAAGCACCCCTGCGAACATCGGCAGGTATCCACCTTTTGGTGTTAAGAAGAAATACGCGATAATACTACCCGGTGATGGTGCTGAAACAAGTCCTGCTCCGGTGAGCATGAATGTTAATGTACCTGCGACGCCACCCGCAATTGCGGCAAGAATCAGAATCGGTCTCATCAGAATGTAAGGGAAGTAGATCTCATGAATGCCCCCGAAGAAATGAATGATTACGGCACCCGGTGCAGAAGATTTGGCCATTCCGCGTCCGAAGAAACAGTAAGCAAGTAAGATACCAAGTCCCGGACCCGGGTTTGATTCAAGCATGTATAATACGGATTTCCCTAATTCTCTCGCTTGATCTGTTGCAATTGGTGTAAGAATCCCGTGGTTGATTGCATTGTTCAGGAACAATACTTTACCTGGTTCAATGATTAGGTTGACCAGCGGCAGCAAACCAAGATTCATTAAGCCCTGTACACCGGCAGATAATACTTTGCTAATCGCTTCTACAGCAGGCCCGATGCCCAGTAGCGCAAAAATCCCCAAGATCCCGCCAATAATACCAGCTGAGAAGTTGTTAACCAGCATTTCAAATCCGGCTTTAACTTTACCTTCAATGGATTTATCGAACTTTTTAATGATCCATGCTGCCAGTGGTCCGGCAATCATGGCACCTAGGAACATCGGGATATCACTACCCACGATGACCCCGATGGTCATAATGGCACCCACGACACCACCACGCTGACCATGCACCATCGTACCTCCGGTGTAACCAATTAACAGTGGCAGCAAATATTTGATCATCGGATCAACTAGCTGTGCAAGCGTCTCGTTAGGGAACCAGCCTGTTGGAATGAACAGAGCCGTAATTAATCCCCAGGCGATGAACGCTCCCATATTTGGCATGACCATACCACTCAGGAATCGGCCAAAACGCTGAACACCAACCCGTAGCCCACCTTTGGAATTGGACGATTGGTCCAAATTACTCATTGTATTATCCTCCTTGGATCAAGTGATTATGATTTATGAAAGGGGTATCATTTCTCCCCTGCTGTAATCCTAAGCGAGAATGCTCTCCTGTTCAATGAAATGAAAGCGTACTTTCGTCATGAACAATGATGACAACATTAGGTTATGTAATCGTTTTAATGGATGCATAATGGCTGAACCTATTGGTACACAAGGATTTTCTTGCCTATGACTTTTGTCATTTCCAGAATCATTTTCCAACCTATAGCTTGGTCCAATCAGGTGATTTACATCCACAATCTGCTTCAATCCACATTCAAAACCATTCTTGGAAAGCACAAAAAACCTGTGCAAGCATCCGGCTCACACAGGTCGAAACAATATGAAGCTCATATCATTTAATTATAAAATATATGTTAATAAGTACAAGTTCGTTGATACTATTCTTCCGTATGTTTCCGATACGCGTCTGCATTCATCAATGTAGACAATGCTGCTGTCAGATCTCCCTCAACACGGATCTCAATCATCCAGCCTTCCTCGTAAGGAGAGCTGTTCACAAGTTCAGGGAAGTCCTGCAACGAATCATTCACTGCAATAATTGAACCTGTGACGGGAGAGAACAAGTCCGAAACCGTTTTGACCGATTCGATCGTTCCAATGCTGTCCTCTGCTTTTACATTGGTTTCAAGGTCAGGCAATTCCACAAACACAATGTCACCCAGCTGATGCTGCGCGAACTCGGTAATGCCAATACGTACAGTATCCTCCCCTACGGTTTGCACCCATTCGTGCTCTTCACTGTACAGGAAATCACTTTTCAATTCGCTCATCGATATCCGCCTCGCTTTTCATTAATGAGTACATGCGTTCTTTGACCTTAACCTTTTTCCCAGAACATAGCGTATGATATTTATGAATCAAATGTCAAGATACCTCACAATTTATTTGCTGAACACCTCTAAATCCTGTAACCGGATTACACTCTTTCTTCATATACTGGTGAATATTAGAATAGTAAGCGTAGTCTTTTTAAATACACGAACAATAAAATAAAAAATAAATTAAATATTCGGTTTTAAATTATTATCAATGATATCGTTCTTGACATCAGTAGTGGATTCACGTTTTAATGAGAGGAGTAAATGTGTTTATTGGACTATGTTATACCCGCGGATGAATGTAAAGGGAGAGATTACCCGTGACACCCGATTCGGGATGTACATGAGGTAACGCCGAAGGAGTAAACCACCGATAAGCGGGGGTGAATCTCTCAGGCAAAAGGACTTTTACGGGACGCAACTCTGGAGAGCATCTATTCGCCCTGTGCGGGCGTTATGATCACCCAAGGGGAAACCTGCTGCACAACGTAGCGGGGTAACTCTCAGGTACAAGGGACAGAGCCTTAGAATACAGCGTGCTACTTGGCATGCCGATTCTTTGGCCTGTCCTTTTCCTTTTTCCCAAAAAACGAAAAACAGGATGTAGAATGGCGCTGCCATAGCTGCCTTACCATACTTATATGATGAAAATATCTAGCTGAAAATTTAAAAATACTCTGGTTCATTGATCCACGATTGTATATCCGGCCGGCTGACGGCCCATGACGAGGTGATTTGATGTCTGATTTGCTTAGAACACCACTCTTCCCACTATATCAGCAATATGAAGGCGTACGGTGCATTGATTTTGGAGGCTGGGAGCTTCCGGTACAATTTAGCGGAATCCAGAAAGAACATGAAGCGGTACGCGAGCGCGCGGGACTGTTCGATGTATCCCATATGGGCGAATTCACGGTACAGGGTGAGCAGGCTGAAGTTTTTTTGCAACAAATGATGACCAATGACGTGACCACGCTAGTTCCCGGTCAAGCCCAGTACACCCTGATGTGTTATCCAGATGGCGGTGTGGTGGATGATCTGCTCGTGTATAAGCTGGAAGATCAGCATTATATGCTTGTGGTTAACGCCTCCAACATCGACAAGGATTGGGCGTGGCTGCAAGAGCACTTGATCCCCGGCGTAAGTATGACCAACGATTCGGAGCAAACGGCGCTGCTCGCCTTGCAAGGTCCACTGGCTGTAGATATTATCGGGAAAGTTACAGATACGGATGTAAGCTCGATTGAACCGTTTCGTTTTGTGCAGGATGCTGAAGTATGTGGAGTAAAATTACTGTTGTCCCGTACCGGATATACCGGTGAAGATGGCTTTGAACTATATGTTCCTGCGGACCAGGCTGCTGTGGTCTGGAATGGATTAATGCAAGCCGGTGAAGGTCACGGACTTGTACCGACAGGCCTCGGTGCTCGGGATACACTGCGCTTTGAAGCAAAGCTCCCTCTGTATGGACAGGAATTGTCGGCAACTATCTCTCCGCTTGAAGCTGGCGTTGGCATGTTTGTGAAGCTGAATGCCGGACCTTTTATCGGACACGAAGCCTTGTTACAGCAAAAAACTGACGGGCCCGCCCGCAAACTGGTCGGCATCGAAGTGTTGGAGCGCGGTATTCCCCGCCCCCACTATCCGATTTACGCCGAAGGCGTACAGATTGGTGAAGTGACAACAGGCACGCAATCACCTACATTGAAGCGTAATCTGGGGCTTGCCCTCATCGACAGCAAATACGCTGCGCTGGGAACCCCGCTTGAGATTGAGATCCGCGGCAAGAAACTAAAAGCCGAGGTCGTGAAGACCCCTTTTCATAAACGGACACGTACGTCGAAGACACCTACTCAAGGAGCTGATCAAGCATGAGCAAGCACCGTTACATTCCCATGACTGAACAAGATCAGAGCGCCATGCTCGCAACCATCGGTGTGGATACGCTGGAAGATCTGTTTCAGGACATTCCAAAAGAGATTCGTTATCAGGGCGAGCTACCTGTATCCTCCAAACTCGATGAATATGCGCTGACACGTCACATGTCCAAACAAGCCGGCGCCAACGCCAATTTCGAAACACACGCCAGCTTCCTCGGCGCAGGCATATACGATCATCATGTTCCTTCCGTCATCAATCATGTCATTTCCCGTTCCGAGTTCTACACTGCCTACACACCTTATCAGCCTGAGATCAGCCAAGGTGAACTACAGGCCATTTTCGAATTTCAATCCTACATCTGTGAATTAACCGGTATGGCTGTAGCCAATGCCAGTATGTATGACGGTGCAACAGCTTTTGCGGAAGCCGGTAATCTGGCCGCAGCGGCAACTCGTCGCAAACAGCTCATCGTATCCCGTACCGTTCATCCGGAAGCCCGTCAGGTATTGCAGGCATATGCGCACGGACTCCGTCTGGAGATTGTTGAGATTGGTTATAAGGATGGCGTCACTGACTGGGATGCCCTGCAAACCGCCATATCAGACGATACCGCTGCTGTCATGATCCAGAGTCCGAACTTCTTTGGTGCCGTGGAAAATGTGAAGCAGGCTGCCGACCTCGTGCATGCGCACAAGGGCCTGCTTGTTGTAAGTGCAAACCCGCTATCGCTGGGTCTGCTGGAAGCCCCAGGCAAGCTGGGTGCCGACATCGTTGTAGGTGATGCGCAACCCCTTGGCATCGCCGCTTCACTCGGCGGCCCGACATGCGGATATTTCGCCGTATCCCAGCCTCATATGCGCCGAATTCCTGGCCGAATTGTAGGCCAAACAACCGATCGCAATGGCAAGCGTGGTTTTGTACTGACATTGCAAGCACGTGAACAGCACATCCGACGCGAAAAGGCGACATCCAACATCTGTTCCAACCAGGCTTTGCTTGCACTCAGCGCATCTGTGTATATGTCCATCATGGGTAAACAGGGTATGATCGATGTCTCGGATCTGAATTTGCAAAAGAGTCATTACACCCTCAATACATTAACTGCGATTCCTAGAGTTAGCCTTACTTTTAATGCACCAACATTTAATGAGTTTGTTATTAAGCTTCCTGAAGGAACCAACGTGGATACTCTTCAGTTGAAACTGCTGGATGCAGGCTTTATTGGTGGTTACGAACTCGGACGTGATTACCCGGAGCTTGCCGGACATATGCTGATTGCTGTTACCGAACGGCGCACTAAGGAAGAGATTGACGAATTCGCACGAGCATTGGAGGGATCGCTGTGACTCAAGAAACGACAACGACAACATCGTTACAAGGACAATCGGAAACAGGTACCTCAGTCTCCACTTCGGTTCAACCTGAGACGAATACAACATTTAGTGCACAGACCTTAACTCCTGCTCCGGAACAATCATTGATTTTTGAACTCAGCAGTCCTGGGCGTGTCGCTTATTCCTTACCAGAATGTGACGTTCCTCGTCAGGCTGCCGATACGTTGATTCCCCGGGAAATGCTCCGTTCGGAAGCAGCAGCACTGCCGGAAGTGTTTGAGGTAGATGTTATTCGACACTATACCGCGCTGTCCCGCCGCAACTTCGGCGTAGATAACGGATTCTATCCACTGGGCTCTTGTACGATGAAATACAATCCAAAGATTAATGAGGATGTTGCCCGTTACAACGGTTTTGCCAAAATCCATCCGTACCAGCATGAATCCAGCATTCAAGGTGCACTTGAACTGTTATATACGTTGCAAAACGACCTTGCAGGTCTGACAGGTATGGACGCTGTGACCTTGCAACCAGCAGCTGGTGCCCATGGAGAATGGACTGGACTTATGATGATTCGTGCCTACCACGAAGGTCGTGGCGAACAACGTACCAAAGTCATCGTGCCCGATTCTTCGCATGGTACCAACCCGGCAAGTGCAACCGTTGCAGGATTTGAAACTGTGACGATTCCATCCCGCGCAGACGGACTGGTCGATCTGGACGCACTCCGTGCAGCAGTCGGTTCGGATACGGCAGCATTGATGCTGACAAACCCGAATACACTTGGTTTGTTCGAGAAAGACATTCAGGAGATTGCATCCATCGTACATCAGGCTGGTGGCTTGTTGTACTACGATGGAGCCAACTCCAATGCCATTATGGGCATTACCCGTCCGGGTGATATGGGCTTTGACGTGGTGCATCTGAACTTGCACAAAACGATGAGTACACCTCATGGCGGTGGTGGACCAGGTTCCGGACCAGTTGGTGTGAAGAATCGCCTGGTTCCGTTCCTACCTAAGCCCATGGTTATCAAAAATGATGACGGTATGTATGCATTCGATCGTGAAGGCGATCAATCCATTGGTCGGGTGAAAGCCTACTACGGCAACTTCGGTATTCTGGTACGTGCCTATGCCTACATTCGCACCTATGGACCGGAAGGGTTACGCCGAGTCTCTGAATGCGCGGTACTGAATGCTAATTATATGATGGCCCGTCTCGCACCTTACTACGAGATTCCGTATCCAGGCGTATGTAAACATGAATTTGTCATGTCTGGTCGGGGTTTGAAGCAATACGGTGTGCGCACACTTGATGTTGCCAAACGATTGCTTGATTTTGGATATCACCCGCCTACGGTGTACTTCCCGCTCAACGTGGAGGAATGCATCATGATCGAGCCGACAGAAACCGAAAGTAAAGAAACGCTGGATGGCTTCATTGATACGATGATACGGATTGCCAAAGAAGCGGAAGAGACACCAGAATTGGTACTCAACGCACCTTACGGAACACCGGTCACTCGTCTGGATGAAACCACCGCCGCTCGCAAACCTGTACTGAACTGCGCTTGCAGTTAAGCACTAAGTGTATTACTAATCATGCTCTTGCTGATGTTAACTACATCAGTAAGAGCATTTTTTTGGCTAGACATTACAGGACCTTTCTCCTCGTACTCCCCTTCTAATTCCTATACGTTCGAGCAACAAAAAAAGCCAGTACCCGCTGTAACAGCGGATACCGGCAAAATCGCTGCATCAATGCAGCTCATTATCGGAAAAAGAAAAACCTCAAATCCGGAGGAAACCCCGGCAAAATTACGCTTTAATGCTTTGAACCAATTCAACGACTTGTTCAGCCGTTTGCATATCCAGAGCTTTAGCAGCCAGTTCCTGCATATCCGCACGGGACAGCTTGGTGATCTGACTACGAGCTGGCAGAATGGAGGTTGCGCTCATGCTGAACTCATCCAATCCAAGACCAAGCAACAATGGAATTGCCGTTTCGTCTCCTGCCATCTCACCACACATGCCAACCCATTTGCCTTCACGATGCGCTGCATCGATAACCATTTTAACCAAACGCAAAATGGCTGGGTTGTAAGGTTGATACAGATAAGCTACTCGTTCGTTCATACGGTCAGCAGCCATCGTGTATTGAATCAGATCGTTCGTTCCGATACTGAAGAAATCCACTTCTTTGGCAAACTGATCCGCCAGAACTGCAGTCGAAGGAATTTCGACCATGATTCCGAGTTGGATGCTGTCAGAAACAGCAATACCTTCAGCAACCAGCTTCTCTTTCTCTTCGAGCAAGACAGCTTTTGCTTCACGGAATTCACCGAGTGTTGCGATCATTGGGAACATGACACGCAGGTTTCCATGTACGCTTGCACGCAGCAATGCACGCAATTGTGTACGGAAGATATCCAGACGGTCCAAACACAGACGAACTGCGCGGAAGCCGAGGAATGGATTCATTTCTTTTGGCAGATCCAGGTATGGAAGCTCTTTGTCTCCACCGATGTCGAGTGTACGAACAACGACAGGTTTGCCTTCCATTTTTTCCAGTACCGCTTTGTAAGCATTATACTGAATGTCTTCGGAAGGAAGCTTGTCTCTGCCCATGTACAAGAACTCGGTACGGTACAGGCCTACAGCCTCGCCGCCGTTTTCCAGAACACCCGTTACGTCATTTGGTGTACCAATGTTAGCTGCAAGTTCAACATGAACGTTGTCCACCGTTACCGTTGGCTCATCACGAAGTTTTCTCCACTCTGCACGTTGTGCATCATACTGTTCCTGTTTGGCACGGTATTCAGCAATAACTTCATCAGTAGGGTTAACTAGTACGTGACCATCCAGACCGTCAACAATAATCATATCGCCTTGTTTCGCTTGAGCCAAGATGTCCTTGGTTCCAACAACAGCCGGAATCTCAAGAGAGCGAGCCATAATTGCCGAGTGAGAAGTACGTCCACCAATGTTGGTTGCAAAACCTTTAACAAATTGGCGGTTCAATTGAGCCGTGTCGGAAGGTGTTAGATCCTCCGCAAGCACAATCACTTCTTCATTGATCTCAGCCGGACTCATGAAGTCGATACCAAGCAAGTGATTTAGCACACGCTTGGTAACGTCACGCATATCTGCAGCACGTTCCTGCAGGTAAGCACTCTTCATGTTCTCAAACATGGAGATAAATTGCGATGCCGTTTCGTTCAAAGCAAATTCTGCATTGATCATGTCATCCGCAATTCTAGCTTTAACCGGATCAATCAGTTCCGGGTCATTCAAAATGAGCAAATGCGAAGCAAAAATCTCTGCTTTTTTCTCGCCAAGCTCTTGTAAAGTGCGCTCTTTGATCGCCTCAAGCTCAGCCTGGGATTTACCCAGAGCTGAGTCGAGTTTCGCGATCTCTGCGTCAACGTCGTTAATTTGGCGTTTTTCTACAGAGTAGTCAGGATGCTCCAAGATAAACGCCTTGGCGATAGCAATACCCGCCGAAGCCGCGATCCCGGAGACATTAAGCATTAATTTCGCCCAACCCTTCGTTAACCATAACGTCAGTCAAAGCTTGAAGAGCTTCAGCTTCGCCTTCGCCTTCAACGATGATGCTGATGGTGTCGCCTTGTTCCAATCCGAGGGAAAGAACACCCAGAATGGATTTCAAAGTTACTTTTTTACCGTTAGCTTCTGCAAAGGATTCTGCACCTTTGAATTTGTTTGCTGTATTAACCAGGGCTGTCGCCGGACGTGCGTGGATACCATCTTCGTCTGTAATTCTGAATGTTTGTTGCATTACAATCATCTCACTTTCAGTAGTTTGGTTTAGGCATTGCATATATTTACACTTGCTTGCCATCGTCGTAACACTTCTTATTTTATCTCAATGATTGGCTGTTCGCCAACTTTCAGCACTCCACTCTTCTTCAGAGTTACTGTGGAGCCCTCTGGCAGGTTAGTGAAAATAACTGGTGAAATGATCGAAGGAGCGTTTGCTTTGACATACTCCAGATCCACTTCCATAATCGGCTGACCTGCCGATACCAGATCACCTTCCTGTACCAGTACGTTAAAGCCTTGACCTTTCAGCTTCACCGTATTAACACCTATATGAACAAGCACTTCCTTACCACCATCGGACATGATGCCCACGGCATGTTTGCTTGGAAATACATTAAACACTTTACCATACACAGGAGAGGTTATCGTACCATCATGTGGCAAAATTGCGAATCCATCACCTGTCATTTTCTCAGCAAAGACTGGATCAGGTACGTTTGTAATGTCCAGCAATTCACCATTGACTGGCATGACGATATCCTCAGCAACGATGCGCTCGCCCTGCTCACCTTGTGCCTTCTCCTCTTCAGGAGTTGGTTTGGCAGCTGCTGGCGTTGGTGCTGGTGTTCGACCTGCAATAATATCCTGCATTTGAGATTTGATCGTGTCGGAACGTGTTCCGAAGATGGCTTGAACATTATTACCCACTTCAAGGACACCAGATGCACCCAATTGTTTCAAACGATCTTTTTTCACATTGGATTTCTCATTAACTTCGATCCGCAAACGAGTAATACAAGCGTCCAGATGTTTGATATTTTCCTTGCCACCGAAAGCTTCGAGAATGTTATGTGGCAGGTCATCCGTTGAACCAGAGCCTCCGCCAGATTCGGTTTCAGGCGTTGCATCTTCACGTCCTGGTGTTTTGAGATTGAATTTGCGAATGATAAACCGGAAACCGAAGTAATAGATCACCGCAAGAACCAATCCGACAATAATAACGTCCCACCAAGGTGTACGGTTCGGAATAATCCCGAAGATCAGGAAGTCAATGAACCCACCGGAGAAGGTCATACCGATCTTTACACCCAGAATTTGCATGGTCATGAAAGACAAACCTGCAAAGATACAGTGTACTGCAAACAGGATTGGTGCTACAAACAGGAACGAGAACTCAAGTGGCTCTGTAATCCCTGTCAGGAACGAGGTCAGCGCAGCTGAACCCATGATCCCTGCAACATACTTTTTGTGCTCCGGTCTTGCTTCATGGTACATCGCAAGTGCCGCTGCTGGCAAACCGAACATCATGAACGGGAATTTACCAACTTGGAATGTTCCTGCTGTGAGAGCAACGCCATCACGTAACTGGCTGAAGAAAATCTTCTGATCCCCACGAATAACATCTCCGGCTTTATTCACATACTCACCAAACTCAAACCAGAATGGGGAGTAGAAAATGTGATGCAAACCGAACGGAATCAATGACCGTTCCACAACTCCAAAGATGAACGCCGACAAGGTCGGACTTGTATCTACCATGAAGTGAGATACAGCATTCAGTCCATTTTGAATCGGAGGCCAGATAATCACCAGAAGCAACCCGATTACAAGGGATACTACCGATGTGATAATCGGAACGAAACGTTTACCTGCAAAGAAACCGAGGTAAGACGGCAGTTCGATTTTGAAAAATCGATTGTAACACAGCGCGGCGGCAATACCTATGATAATACCTCCGAACACGCCTGTACTTAATGTTGGGATACCCAAGATGCTGGCATAACCCGGTACTTCACCGATCATTGCCGGAGTAACACCTACTGCAGATCCTAATGTAACATTCATGACCAGGTAACCGATGATCGCTGCAAGACCTGCAACGCCTTCGCCACCAGCCAATCCGACAGCTACGCCGACGGCGAACAGCAATGCCAGATTATCAAATACGATCTGACCTGCGTTCATCATAATTGTTGCGATCGAGTTCACCCAAGGGGTGTCGAGCGCCGTTACATATTGCAAGAAATCTGGATTAACCAGCATGTTACCAATTCCGAGCAGCAAACCTGCCGCAGGTAGAATGGCTACAGGCAGCATGAGAGCTTTACCTACTCTTTGCAATACACCAAAAAGCTTTTTGAACATCGCGTCGTTTCTCCCTTTCGTCTAATTTATATGTTGTGATGCAAGCAAGGGAACACAAAAAAGGCATGAATTAATAAAGTAAACTGTGCCAACCTTGGGGTATAGCATACCCTGTGCAAGGAAAGAACAATCACACTTTAATTAACTCATGCCTGATCGAGTCAGTAACACGTCGCTTATGTTTATTCAGTTGCTTGATTACGGAAACCATTGTAGCACCAGTTCTAATCTATTGCAAGCCTTTACACCAAAAAAATAAATTCCACATTCCATCACTGGAATGATCTCACTTATTCTCTTCTTCCTTCCGCTGATTCAGCCTTTGCAGATGAATGGTCAGATAACCTACCTCTGCAGGATAAACCGGCAGTTTCAGTCTTTTCTCCATTACTTTGGTCAGTTTCCATGCAAGCGAGTACATTTCGGGATACTCTAACTTAAGTAGGGAATCCAACTTATGAAGCTCTTCCACTTTGTCTCCACGGCGAACACGCTCAAGGGCAAAACGAAGATGCGTCAGCAAACGAGAGTAATCCAGCGATTCCGTTTCAAACGAATAATCGAGTTGATCAGACACCAGGTTCACCAAATCAGTGATCAATTGTGAATGCTCACGTACCTGGGATATATTTTGATTGGTCATTGCGCTATAGATATGGAGGGCAACAAAACCAATCTCATCCATCCCCAGATCTACACCCATTTTCTCTTTGATCAGACGAACAGCGTATTCTCCCATTCGATATTCTTCAGGATAAATCTCGCGGGTTTCATATAAAAATGGATTTTGTATGATAATGCCCTGCTCCTTGCGTTTTAACGCGAAAGAAATGTGATCGGTTAATGCAATATGGATATGTTCATTCAGAGGAACGTCCGTACGCTCTGCAATATACGTAATAACTTCGTTAATAATCTCGATCAGTGCTTCATCCACCTGTGGAAGAAGCTGTTTGTACTGCTCTTGCTCCTGCTGGTTTTTCAAAATGAACATTTTCTCCACAGCCATCAATGGAATGTGATCACTCGGTTTTCGGTTAAAGCCAATGCCTTTACCAATAACAACGACTTCCCCGTGTTCTGGATGCTGTGCAATGATTACATTATTATTTAGCGCTTTATCTACATGCAAGTTGCTCATTGTTTGCACCTCTTTTTCACACCATCTTAGGTGTGATTAAGTCACACCCTGTTACGAACGAAAAGACACCCGGAGCGGGCAAACCGCGCCGGACGTCTCGCTTAAAAAGTAACAAAAATTCGCCTTAAGGTCAATAGAGCAACCATGCAAGATTCGAAGTGCTTCTTACTCGTCAACTCCAGCTCTTTCCACAATCTTGTCGATTATAGAAGGAGTTGTAACAGCCTCGCTCTGTTGAATGGCAACTGGCGCAGGTGTTTTAGACTTCGTAAGGCCCTTAATCAGCTGCTCTACATCGATGCCGGATACACTTTTGAGCATCTCTGGAGCGGTCGCCATAAGTTCGGTAACATAGTTACTCACTCGTGCTGCACCTTCACCTTTACCTGTATCTACCACCGTCAGTTTATCAATGGATGCAATTGGCTCTGCAATTTTACCAGCCAGTTCAGGCAGCATTTTGACAATGATATCGAGTACAGCTGCTTCGCCAAACTTCTGGAACGCTTCGGCCAGTTTTTCTTTTGCTTCTGCTTCTGCAAGACCACGCAAACGAATAACTTCTGCATCTGCTGTACCTTTGGCAAGTTCCGCATCCGCCATGGCCTGACCTTCAAGTCGCTTCTGCTCAGCTGTTGCTTTGGCATGTGTTTCGATGGAATACTGTACTGCATCGGCTTCACGCATTCTTTTGGCTTTATCCGCTTCGGCAGCCTGCTCTACCGCATAACGATCCGCTTCTGCCTTTTTCTTCACTTCGGCATCGTATTGCTTCTCACGTACGACGATTTCTTTTTCCTGGAGATCGATCTCACGTTCTTTACGAACGAGTTCAACCTTCATTTCTTCTTCCACCACGGTCTGTCTCGCACGAGCTTCATGGATATGGTAAGCCTGGTCGGCTTCCGCTTTGGCTGTATCCTGATCCCGCTTAAACGTGGCTACTTTCAGTTCTTTCTCTTTGGCTGCCTCAGCGATATTGGTATCACGCAGCAACTCTGCTTTTTGACCCTGCTCTTCCGCATTAGCCTTCTGAATACGTGCATCACGCATCGCTTCCGCTTCAGCTATCTCGGCATCACGCTTCACTGCCGCAATTCTCGGTTTACCAAGAGCATCCAAGTAGCCCTGTTTATCACGAACATCCTTGATGGTAAATGAGACAATTTGAAGGCCCATTTTCTTCAGATCTCTAGCTGCTACGCCTTGAACCTCTTGCGCAAACCGATCTCGGTTACGATATACTTCTTCCACCGTCATCGTACCAAGGATGGCCCGCAAATGTCCCTCCAGAACCTCCTGTGCTTCGCTTCTCAGCGCTTCTACAGGTTTACCGATGAATTGCTCAGCTGCCGTAGCAACGTCCTCTACAGCGCCCCCTACCTTGATAATAGCGACACCGTCAGCGATAACCGGAACACCCTGTTCCGTGTACACTTCAGGTGTGGAGACATCCAGCTTATGGGATAACAAGGAGATAAATTCGGATTGCTGGAATATCGGCAGGATAAATGCACCGCCACCACGAACAATTTTAATTTTCCGTCCAGAATCATCATCGGAGATATTTTTGCTACCCAGGAATGATCCCGTAACGATCATCGCCTCATCCGGTCCAACCGTTTTGTATCTCGCCCAGAAAGCCAAACCTAAAATTAGAATGACACCGACTACAACTATAGGAATCAGCAATACATCCCAATTCAAATTCAAATTATCCATTCCACATCTCTCCCCTTATTCATTCATGATGAGTGCTTAAACTACTTAGGTGATAAGAATACTTTATAAATCTTTAAGTACATTTTCATCCCATTCCGACACACGCAGTACACCATCTACAACATCCACTACGACAACACGGGCTCCCGCCGCAATGGGGAGGTGTTCAAAACTGGATGCCGTTTGAATCGTACTGCCGGAAGCAAAACGAATCATCACTTCGCCAAAACCTTTTTCCGGCACCGGAATGGTGATTTCCCCAATTTTCCCAGATAACTCTTTCATTGAAAACGCAATCGAGACATCGCTGTTACGCATCGGTTTGATATATGCGAAGAATACCAGCATGGCTGCAGCAATACCTATAAGCAGGGATAATATTAGACCCGACATCGCACTTAATGAACTATAACGTGTTAACATAATGCCTGCCCCACCGAAGGTTGTAATGGAACCAGCTAACACAACGGGTTTGAAAAAATCAAGACCTGGCATTTCGAAGGCTCCGTCCAGCAAGCCGTCAATCAAGTCACCAAGCACAAGGCTGACAACCGCAAATATTGCTCCTCCGATCAGACACCCCCAATAAATTGTCTCCATCCCCTGTTCCTCCTCTCTCTGCCGCAAATTCATCCTAACTGGGCATTCCACATGTAAATAAATACGTAGCTAACATCAAAATGTTTCAAAATCTTTCCTCAAATGTATTCTGAACCCGATAATGGGTATTATCACGACATTCTGTTCTTCTTGCTTCATGTTCCTCCATCATTCACGTGTACAGCCCGAATACATGAAAAAACCGCAAGGCCCCCATGAAGGAGACTTGCGGTTTATTGGACAACAGGATGTGTCCGTTCACTTGTCAGTGATTATAGAATTACAGAGAAGCCGTGTAGATGGATACAACATCTTCCCGTTGCAGTTTCTTGAAATTACCGAATGGGCCAAACAGCATCGCTTTGTCTGCCATTACGTCGATCTGGCTATCATCGATATCGTAATCAGCCAAACGGTTAGGTGCACCAATGGATGTCCAGAATTTGCTGAGCGCATCGATACCTTCTTCGGCAATCTGTCTGTCCGACTTGCCTTCAGGGTTCACTTCGAATACATTAATTGCCAGACGTTTGAATCGATCCACATTCACGTCCAGGTTATGTTTCATCCAGTGTGGGAACAAGATTGCAAGTCCACCGCCGTGTGGGATATCATACACTGCGGAAACCGCATGTTCAATATTATGTGTTGCCCAATCTCCTGCGAGACCCATATTCAGCACGCCATTCAGTGCCATTGTTCCGCAATACAGAATTGTTTCGCGCAGTTCAAAGTTCTCCAGGTCTTCAACCAGACGTGGCGCTGCTTCCATGACAGTACGCAGAATCGTCTCACAGAAGCCGAGTTGAACCGGTGTATTGGCATCCAGATGGAAGTAATGCTCCAATACGTGGGACATCATATCCACCATGCCGTATACCGTTTGGTCCAGCGGAACAGTGTATGTATTCACCGGATCCAGGATAGAGAATGCAGGGAATGAGTATGCGCTACCCCAGCCCAATTTTTCTTGTGTATCCTGATTCGTAATAACCGAACCGGAGTTCATCTCCGAACCAGTTGCCGCCATGGTCAATACGGTACCGAGTGGAAGAGCGTCCTGTGCAACGGCTTTGCGCTGAGCAAAATCCCACATATCGCCATCATATTTGGCACCTACAGCAATAGCTTTGGAGCAGTCCAGTACACTGCCGCCACCTACAGCGAGGATCAGGTCGATGTTATTTGTTTTACAGAGGTCTACCCCTTTATGCACCGTAGAAAGACGTGGGTTAGGTTCCACACCTGCCAGTTCAGTCACTTCTGCTCCAGCTTCCTTAAGCAAACCGATCACTTGATCGTACAG
Organism: Paenibacillus sp. FSL H7-689; assembly: GCF_000517905.1. NCBI lineage: Bacteria > Bacillati > Bacillota > Bacilli > Caryophanales > Paenibacillaceae > Paenibacillus > Paenibacillus sp. FSL H7-689. The sequence continues at coordinate 81,690 of NZ_ASPU01000066.1, read as the reverse complement.
ACCACTGCGTTTGATACTGCCGCCACCATATACAAGCAGAACCCGTTTACCGTATTTCGGCACTTCTGTCTTTAATGCTTCCAGTTGTCCTTTGCCGAAAATCAGCCGGGTTGGATTATAGAATTGGAAAGATCTCATATCTATTGTCGCCTCCAATGGAGTTTAGTATTTTTGTGCAACTCCAATTATAGTACCCTGTTTATAGAAAAACAAATCGATAGTCACTCACTTTATAACAACCCGTTAATCTCCAAATGAGCTCGAAACATCTCGCTAGATGAAGGCAAATTTTCAGCATCCACCCATGTTTCTGTGGCCCATAATCCAGCCTGTTTGAATGCCCGCGGACAATGGATAAAACACTCTTCCACATCTACAATGACAGCCGCACCTATGGTTTTACCACTCCAGCCCATACTGGCGATGAATTCCTCATCCTTGGTAATGGATGCTGTGCCATTAATACGCAGCACTTCATTCATACCCGGAATCAAAAAGAGCATACCAATACCAGGGTTCGACAACATGTTCAACAACGAGTCTATCCGCCGATTGCCTGGGCGTTCGGGATAAACGAGCCGATATGTATCATAGACTTTCACAAATCCTGCTCCATCACCCCGAGGTGACACATCACTTTTTCCATCACGATCGGAGGTGGAGAGGAAAAATAATGGTGACATGGATATAAAGTTCTGAACATGTGAATCCACAAATGAAATTGCCTTGTTACGCACATGTTCATGCGGTTCACCCACCATGCCTTGCAGTTCCTCAGCATCTGTAATCAACGGAATATTCAATGCCTTCTTTTCCAATTGTTCGTCCCCGTTTCTTCATTGAGTTATGTATTCAATGGCTTTCCACCATTATACATGCGGGAACTGACATCTTCCATTTCTGAGAACGAATATGAGTGCCGTCATTCAAATACCGCGCCCCCATGTCCCCTCGGGTCACCTATTGGAGATTCAGTATTGTTAATATCATCTAACAGTTGTACTGTAACCAAAAGAACTTCAAAATTCTTAATATAAATATAAGGAGGTTATTGGATTGAAAAAAGCAAGCATCTTCGTCTTTGCTCTGCTAATGTTCCTCGTACCCTGGGGACAGATGGTTATGTATGCTGAGCCGAATAAAGAAAAAGACTTCATAACGAGCGCTAATGCTCATGGAATCACAATAAACGACTATGTGGGCACTTCGAAAGATGTCATTATTCCCGAAACCATTGGCGGTCAACCAGTTACTTCTATTGGTGAAAAAGCATTTTACAGCGATCATTTGACTTCTGTAGTTATTCCGCATACCGTCTTCACTATTGGAGAAAGGGCATTTGAAATCAATCAACTGACTTCTATCGTCATTCCAGAGACTGTCACGACTATTGGAGACTTGGCATTTGCATACAACCGGCTGACCTCTGTCGTCATTCCGGACAGTGTATCCACAATTGGGAACTCCACATTCACTAACAACCAACTGGCCTCTGTCGTTATTCCCGAAACTGTTATGTCGATCGGAAATAGTGCATTTACAAACAATAAACTGACTACTGTCGTTATCCCAGAGAATGTCTCAACTATTGGATACTGGGCGTTTGCATCTAACCAGCTGACTTCCATTGTTATTCCAAATCGTGTCTCTTCCATTGGACATGCTACATTTATGGACAATCAACTCACTTCTGTCGTCATTCCGGATAGTGTCTCCTCTATTGGGGCGATGGCATTTGCGGACAATCGGTTGGCGTCTGTCTTCATTCCAGCTAGTGTCTTGTCAATTGGTTTCTTAGCGTTTGATGGTAACTCATCCCTTATTATTACGGGTTTTGATCCTTCAGAGGCTCAAAACTTCGCTAACTTTTATAGCATTCCCTTTCAAAAATTGAATATGGTCGTCTCCTTCGACTCCAATGGAGGGACCCCGGTTGCGGTCACTCAAGCCACTTATGGGCAAACCATTGTACCTCCCACTCAGCCTACCAAGGACGAGTTTTTGTTTGAAGGCTGGTACATAGATTCGGTATACTCCCTTCCCTGGGATTTTGCCAGAGATACCGTGACTGGGGACATCACGCTATACGCCAAGTGGACGAGTTCAGTGACAACTGCGTCCAAAGATACGAATAAGGACGATCCCATTTCAACTTTGACCGTCTCTTTTGATTCTCAAGGCGGAAGCCCCGTTTCCTCTACTATTACTAGGAATAATCAAGCAATAGCGCCTCCCACTCAGCCCAGCAAGAGCGGGTTTTCATTTGATGGATGGTACATAGATTCGGCATTATCTCTTCCCTGGAATTTTGACCGAGATACTGTAAGTCGGGACATAACACTATATGCCAAATGGGTAAAGACTGATAGCTCTGAAAACCATGGTGGCAGTCCTTCTTTCTGGACAAGTAGCTCTATTACTGACGCATCATCCCAGGAACCTGATACAGGAACGGAACTTAAAACCGAACCTAAACTTAAAGTTGAACCTAAACCTAAAGAACCAACAACACCTTTGACCCCAGTTGTGTTCAGTGATATTTCAACCCATTGGGCACGCTTGATGATTGAAAGTATCGCTGCACGTGGTCTGATAGAGGGATATCCCGATGCCACATTCAGGCCTAATCAGCCAATCTTGCGTAAACACATGGCTGGTATAATCAACGGAGCGTTTGAGCTACCAATAATCCGAAAGGCTACTCCCTTTGAAGATGTAGAGCCGACACATCCCTACTTTGATGCTATATCTCGACTACAGGAGGTCGGCCTTATTGATGGATTCCATATTTCAAACGGCTTAAATGATTTCTTCCATCCGGATGCGGTACTTACACGGGCCGAGGCAGCAAAAATCCTGGTGCTCGCGCTTGACCTGCCGCTGATCCAAACGAGTTCTTTTGAGGATGTCCCCTCCTCCCACTGGGCTCACGACTACATAGCCACACTGGCCGAGACTCAAATGGTTGTGGGATATCACGGACAGTTCAGGCCAGATGACTCCCTAACCCGAGCCGAGCTAGCTGCCCTGATCTATCGTTCAATTCCAACAGAACAAACGACTGGCTCACAACTCCGTTAAAAATCATATTCAAAAAAACACCAGCCCTTGTAGGGCTGGTGTTCACGTTCTACATGTCTATTCAGTGTATCCCATGCTGCTTACAAAACGACGGAAAGCCTGGCGTCCTGCTTCATCATATTTGTAGACCCCTGCATGTTCCAGAATCTCGGCAAATTTCAAGCCAACTTCCTGCTGTACAATGGCAACGGCTTGTTCTTTGTCCAGTTTAGGACCAAACCGTTCAATCAATTCTTCCGCCCAGCCCAGATGTTTGTTCAACACATGATCAGAAGCTTTGGCGGCTTCAGCAAGTTTAGCATCTCCAGCGAGGATATCCGCGATACTGTCCAGTTCTTCTTTCAAACGACCTGGCAGGATGGCAAGCCCCATCACTTCGATCAGACCAATGTTTTCTTTCTTCAGATGGTGCATCTCACGGTGCGGATGGAAAATCCCTTCAGGATGCACATCATTCGTGCGGTTGTTGCGCAATACAAGATCCATCTCATAACCACCGTCTGCACTACGACGAACGATTGGTGTTACCGTATTGTGTGGTACTTGTTCCCCGTCTACTTCACTGAACGCTTCGATATCCACAGTTGAATCACTGTAGACCTTCCACGCTTCATATACGGCGTTACCCGCTTCAAGCAGTTCTGCAGGATCGTGTGAAGCCAGACGCATTACGGACATTGGCCATTTCACAAGACTCAATGTAAGTCCAGGTGCATCCGCATGGCGGAAGACCGCCTCAGGCTGTGCATTTTGAATCGCGAATGTATGACGTCCACCCTGGAAATGGTCATGTGTCAGAATCGACCCACCTACGATCGGCAGATCCGCGTTAGATCCGATAAAGTAATGCGGGTACTCCCCGACAAACGCAAGTAGTCTGCGCAGCGTATCCTTTGTCAGCTTCATCGGCACATGATCATGATGGAAAATGATGCAGTGCTCGTTGTAGTACACATACGGCGAGTATTGGAACAACCAAGGCTCGTTGTTAAGCTCCAACGGAATAACTCTCAGATTCTGGCGGGCCGGGTGATTCACCCGACCAGCGTAACCTACATTTTCACGACACAGCTGGCATTTAGGATATACCGGCGGCGGAAGCAATTTCGCCATGGCAATTTCCTTTGGACTTTTCTCCGGTTTTGACAGGTTGATAGTAATCTCCATGTCTCCATAGGCCGTGTCCTGTGTCCAGTAGACGTTCTTCGAGATCCGATCCATCCGAATGTAGTTGGAGTTAATCGACAAGTCATAGAATTGAGATGTGGCCGCCTCAATGCCTTCCGTCTGCTCCGTGTGGCGGAATGCGCGTACCACCTCGGATGGGCGTGCCATCAGATGACCCATGATTTTGGCATCCAGCAAGTCACGGAACGTATCGCTATTTTCAGGAATAAGTCCAATGGAAAATCCATAATCGATCAACGTATCCAGCATAGCCTGTGGGCCATCGGGCACATTCGTGTCCAACTCGCCGGCATAAGGCTCTGAGAATCCGAATTGTTCCAGCAAGAGGTTGCGGCTATAATCCCAATCCGCTTCCTCGATTAATTGTTTCTGCAAGGCAAATGCAACCAGACGTTCAATGGCATGCAGTGCTTCCTGCTGCTCCGGTGTCCGCTCTGTGGCACCTGCTGCAATATGAGTCTGTGACATAAGGTGTTCGCCTCCTAGTTTTTTCCGTAGCCGTCAGGACGTGATTGGTGCCAGCTCCAAGCGCTTTGAATAACATCTTCCAGATTGGTCCATTTTGGATTCCAGCCCAGGACAGATCTCGCTTTTGCAGATGAAGCTACCAGCACAGCCGGATCACCTGCACGACGTGGTTCCTGTACAACCGGGATATCGAGGCCAGTCACTTTTTTAGCTGTTTCGATCACTTGTTTCACTGAGAATCCTGTACCGTTACCAAGATTAAACACATTACTGTTCTCACCTTTGCGAAGATAATCTACTGCTCGCAGATGCGCATCAGCCAAGTCGCTCACGTGGATATAGTCACGGATACATGTCCCATCTTCTGTTGCATAGTCGTCACCAAACACGGCGATGTGCGGGCGTTGTTTCAATGCTGTTTGCAGTACCAGTGGAATCAAGTGACTCTCTGGTTGGTGATCTTCACCAATTTTACCGCTGTCATGTGCACCGGCCGCATTGAAGTAACGCAGGGAAACGTATTTGATATCCTGAACTTTATCAAACCATGACATCATGCGTTCCATCATCAACTTTGTTTCGCCGTATACGTTGGTTGGTTCTGTACGATCGCTCTCTTCGATTGGCACTTTCTCAGGCTCACCATAGGTAGCTGCTGTAGAGGAGAAGACGATGCGGCGTACGTTCGCTGCATTCATCGCTTCCAACAGACAGAGTGTACCAAACACGTTGTTGTCATAATATTTAACCGGGTCTTTCATACTCTCGCCTACGAGTGAGTTGGCTGCAAAGTGAATGACTGCATCGATTGAATTCTCAGCGAACAGCTTCGCCAGAATTTCTTTGTCACGCAGATCCCCTTCATACAACTTACCGCCGAGCAACGCTTCACGATGCCCTGTCTGCAAGTTATCCAGTACAACAACCTCTTCCCCACGTTCCAACAATGCTGCTACCGTATGAGATCCAATATACCCTGCTCCACCTGTCACCAAAATTGCCATTTTACTTCGCCTCCTTCAATTCTTTAACACCATCACCTACACCGCATACATAGAAATCACCTTTGAGACGGGTACGCGCTTCATATGCAGCGCCCACTTCACTTACAAAACGCTCGACATCATTCTCATGCACAAGTGATACGGTACAACCGCCAAATCCTGCGCCAGTCATCCGAGCACCAAGCGTGCCTGGAATCCGCTGAGCTTCTTCAACCATAACGTCCAGCTCATCACAGCTTACTTCGTACAAGTCACGAAGCGATTCATGAGAAGCGTTCATCAGCTTACCGAAGGTTTCCAGATCGTTACCCTGCAATGCTTCGACTGATGCGAGAACACGTGCGTTCTCTTCCACGACATGCTGCGCACGCTGCCTTACTTTCTCATCCTTGATCTGATCCTGTAGTGTTACGAACTGCTCTGGCGTCAATTGAGCCAGATAATTCAGTGCAGGCAGCTGTTCCTTCAAGATGGCAAGTGCCTGCTCGCATTGGGAGCGACGTTCATTGTAAGCCGAATCCACCAGACCGCGGCGTTTGTTCGTGTTACCGATGACCAATTTGTAGGAGCCTGTACGGAAAGGAACCTTTTCGTACTCAAGTGTGTCACACATCAGCAGGATCGCGTGATCTTGTGCACCGTTTGCGACAGCGAACTGATCCATGATTCCACAGTTGACACCTACGAACTCATTTTCCGCTTTCTGGGACAAAAGCGCCAGTTGAACCGTATCAATATCCGCTACGCCCTCCAGAGACTGAATCGCGAAGCCCGTGAGCACCTCCAGTGATGCAGACGATGAAAGTCCTGCCCCGTTCGGAATCTCCCCGTGGTACAAGAAGTCGTAGCCTTTTGTTACATTCACGCCTTTGCCCTGCAATTCAACCATGACACCAACAGGATAGTCGGTCCATTCTCCGGTTTTTTCCTTACCTATGGAGGAAGTGTCTAGTACCCCTTCATAAGACATGTTCGTGGAAGCCAGTTGCAACTTGTTGTCCTCACGCTCACGAATGATCAATGTTGTTCCGAATTCAAGTGCTGCCGGAAGCACGTATCCACCGTTATAGTCAATGTGCTCACCGATCAGATTCACACGCCCAGGGGCATGAAATACACGGATGTCCGCTCCGCTCTCTCCGTACTTCTCAATAAACTTTTGTTTCAATTCAGTTACGTTCACTGCTGGTGCACCTCGCCTCGTTGTTGTGGTTTTCTTAATGTTATTATATAAGAAAGCGGTGCCTCTTGTAATGCAAACATGTGTGTTTCATATGGATAAATGTGACCTTAAGGCGTATAATGATCGGAGCATCCCGGAAAGAAGGAAACGACCATGTCAGATCAATCCAACCCCAAGAAAGAATCCCTTGCATCTTCTAACGAAAAAATACAGGAATCACCTTCCGGTAAAAGCGGAGCACTCAGTTATTCGGTTGCCTCCAATCCGGTCTATTATGAACAAGGCGCACTGCATGTCCTGTTTGCCGGAGCAAGCCAGACCCTTCCGGGTCACGCCCTCGGTCCTAAATTGTTTGATTATTATCTGTTGCATTATGTAGAAAAAGGGGCGGGTACGTTCCGTACCGAACTGCACACCTACGAGTTATCCGCAGGTGATTGTTTCCTCATTCATCCTGGGCAACTGGTAAGTTACCAGTCTCACGCCCGCAACCCATGGCAATATCGCTGGATTGCCTTCACAGGCAGCCAGGCTGGCCAACATACCGAGGAAGCCGGGTTCCGCCCGGAGAAGTCCGTTTTTCATGCTGGACCATCCTGTGGGATATCCGATTGGCTATCCGTGATGCAGGATGCTTTTGCCGAGCGCAAAGAAAGCTCCCATTTCACATCACTGGGTACGTTATATATGATTCTAGCCGAAGCACAGAATCACCTTTCGCAGGGCCAAACCTTAATTCCAGGTGAATCCTCCATCCGACGTACGGTGAAACAGATGATTCAATATATGTCTACCCAATATGCCTATCCTGTCTCCATTGAACAAATGTCTGCGAGTCTTGGATACAACCGCGCGTATTTATCCCGTATTTTCAAACAGGAAACCGGTCTTTCACCAGTCACCTATCTGCTAAAACTACGGATCGACAAGTCGCGCCAACTCCTGAGAGAACGCCCGGATCTGTCCATCGAACAGGTATCTGCATCAGTTGGACTGCCAGACGCGCTATATTTCTCCAAACAGTTCAAACGATTTCACGGTGAAGCGCCTAGCTTGTATCGAGAGAAAATATTGTCCCGTCCACTACATCAGGGTTTACAGAAAAATGCTCAACAAATCAAACGGTGAGCAACACAACGGACGGAACACGTACGACAAAAAAAGGTGCATTCCGCCATTATGGCTAAGATGCACCTTTTACACTTTATTTATTTGTCATCAGGCTCTGGAGACAGGATGGATTCAATCCGTTCCAATTCCTCTGTAGAGAAATCCAATTGGCTGAGTGCAGCCACATTCTCTTCAATCTGGGAAGGACGACTTGCGCCAATAAGCGCGGAAGTTACCCTGCCATTACGCAGCACCCATGAGAGTGAAAATTGGGCCAAACTCTGACCACGGGCTGCTGCAATCTGGTTCAGCGCACGCACTTTGCGGAGCGTCTCTGGAGAGATGTTGTTTTCATTCAGGAATACCGACGGTCCTTTGGCACGTGAGTCTTCCGGGATACCATTCAAGTATTTGTTCGTGAGCACACCTTGTGCCAATGGACAGAATGCAATACTGCCTGTTCCATACTCATCCAGCACGTCCTGCAAACCATCTTCAATCCAGCGGTCCAGCAGCGAGTATTTCGGTTGATGGATTAACAGGGGCGTACCCAGACCTTTCAGAATTTCGGCAGCCTGTCTCGTCTGCTCTGCGGGATAGTTGGAGATCCCTACATAAAGGGCTTTGCCCGAGCGAACAATATGATCCAGTGCCATCATCGTTTCTTCCAAAGGTGTTTCGGGATCATAACGATGTGAATAGAAAATATCTACATAATCCAGGCCCATACGCTTCAAGCTCTGATTCAGACTGGATACCAGATTTTTGCGTGAACCCCACTCGCCATACGGTCCGGGCCACATATAATACCCCGCTTTGGTGGAGATCACCAGTTCATCACGATAAGGTTTCAGATCCTGGGCCAGTACCTGTCCAAATAACTGCTCTGCCGAACCTGCCGGTGGGCCATAGTTGTTGGCAAGATCAAAATGTGTAATACCCAGATCAAATGATCGGGTAATCATATTACGACCATTCTCAGCGTTATTGATACCGCCAAAATTATGCCACAGCCCCAGTGAAATCGCTGGCAGTTTCAAACCTGAACGTCCAACGCGGTTATATTTCATCGTTTCATAGCGAGTATCGCTTGCTACGTAGACCATTATGAATCCCTTCTTTCCCCAGGTTCCGCCTCTTGTATCCGGTCTATACCGGAGAATGCGGTTATTCAGTCCATACGTTCAACCAAGAAGCTGGTCCACATTATTCATTACCTCACCAATCGGCTCTGTAATCAGCAAATCAGCCCTGCTGTCGTAAGCGGTAGGTGTAGCGTTGAGCAGAACGGTATGTTTTCCCTGAAAATACGTAATTAACTGGGCCGCCGGATATACCGTCAGTGACGTGCCTCCCACGAGTAACAGATCTGCAGAAGACAGTGCATCAATGGAACGATACAATGTCGTCTGATCCAGCTCCTCTTCGTACAGCACCACATCCGGTTTGATCACACCACCACATGTGTTACAGCGAGGCACGGTATCTTGGGACTGTATAATATCATTCAGCGTATAAAACTGCTTGCAATCCAAGCAGGCATTACGATGAATTGAACCGTGAAGCTCAAAAACATTGCTACTGCCTGCCTTCTGATGTAGTCCGTCGATATTTTGCGTGATCACTGCCTGAAGTTTTCCCTCCTGCTCCAAACGGGCCAATAGACGATGGCACCCATTCGGTTCCGCATCTGGATGAAGCATTTTGCCACGATAAAAATCATAAAAAATATCGGCATGTTGATCAAAAAAATGTCGGCTTAATAACTCTTCCGGTGGATAAGGCGAATGCTGCTCCGTCTGATACAGACCCGCAGCCGAGCGGAAGTCGGGAATCCCGCTTTCCGTTGAAGTCCCGGCCCCTCCGAAAAAAACAATCCGGGAGCTTTCCTGAATCCAGGCAGCCAGTTGTTCTGTTGCGTTCATCCTCTCTCCTCCTTTTATTTACTATATAAATTGAACTAAAGAATATTTACACTGACCACTCCGATGACAGAACAACCTTCCGATCGCTGTTATCCCCAGATTTTTTTTGATTCCTTTCCTAAGGGGAAAATCCGAGGATAAAGGCGAACACTCCGTTTCTTTAGGTTATTTCTGTCCTCTCCATTTGGTGTAAATATTAGTTCAATTTATATAGTCCAATCAGGTCAGGGTGACTTATAAAATAACGCTTATCTCATTATAATGACGAATAATGGCATGGGCATCAACCAGGTGAGATCCTTGATCTAACTGTGAACAGTAACCGAGGGTATAGGATACCTCTGCGTGCCGCCCCATCTGCATATCCCCATTGCTGTCTCCAACTACAACGGCCTCCGCAGGATCGATATGTAATTCACGGCAAGCCAAGAGTGCTGCTTCTCTATCCGGTTTGCCCTGGGTCACCCGATCACAGCCCACAATGGAGGTGAAAAAGGAACGAATCCCCATCCAATCCAGATGTGTTTCTGCTGCCGCTGTACTATCTGAAGTGACGACCGCCAGTGGTATGTCTGCTGCCCTGCATTTCTGCAAGAAATCCAGCAATCCTGACATTGGTTCAGCGGATTTGCGCTCTCTTACCGATCTCATGGCTACACTTGAAAATTGGCGTATCGTTGTGATCGCTTCATTCCATGGTATGCCTGCTGCATATAGCTGCCCGGCAAGCAATCCCGTGCACTCATCCACAGTCGCAATGGCAAGTGGGCCTTGCGGATCATATCCAACAATATGACCTTGCGGATTATGGGTAGTGCCCAGAACATGCTCCCGTTCAACTGTAAATGAAGCTCCGAGTTCATTCATACGTGATTGCAACTGATCCAGTAATGCCTCTGCCCACGGCCCCCATAGCTGGAGGAATTCCAGCAGTGTTCCATCTTTATCGAACAGGATACCTTTACATGGGATCTGCACTCCATTCACTTGAAGCATGGTCATCCATATCACCTCCATTAAGTTATGCTATAAATGCATTCAACCCTTAATGCAGAATAATTAAATCAAAACCTACTTGATGGTACTTAACCAAGCCAGCACCGTCTTGACCGTCTGATTCAGCTGTTCTTCTCCACTCACTTCCGGCTCGCCATCTCCTTTTTGATGACCATAATCACCAAACTGGGCGTGGTTACCACCTTCAATGGTGTAATATACCGTGTCTTCTGGAAGATACATCCGTCCACTCTGATACTTCGTAGCATTCACGACTTCATCTTTAGTACCTAGAATAGATAAAGCAGGTATTCCAAGTGACTTTACGCTCCCTTTTTCATCCGGGTAAGATGCCAAGAAGAAAATCCCGTGAAGTGCATCTGGATGTGCGGCTACATAACGTGCAGCCATGGACCCGCCGAGAGAGTGTCCACCCATAACAAATTGTTCGTCTGGATATGCGGCCAGAATCTCATCTGCCAAGTTTGGCTTAAGCACTGCCAGGTTAACTGGCATCTTGGCAATAATCGTGTGATGACCCGCAGCAGCCAGCTCATGCGCAAGTGGTGCATAACTTTCCGGTTTTACCAGTCCACCAGGATAGAAAAGTACACTTTTCCCAGACGGTTTGTCTGGCACAAAATCAATCCAGTTCTCTTGTTCACTCACTGTCACCGGATTGGCTGTTTCCATGGCCGCTTGGGCTGTTTCCTGTGGACCGTATGGTGTGAATAATTTCCACGCAACAAATCCACATCCAATGACAATGAGCGCCAGAAGTACGAGCAGGAATTTCCCGATGCCCCTCTTCTTGCGCCCTATATTATACCGATTTCTCAACGTTAATCACCTTTCTTCACTTCCGCAGGTGCCGCGGCTCACAGAATTGGGAGCCTTTGTTTATCAGGCTCCCCTTCTACGAATTGAAAAAATATTATTCAGCCTTGGCCTTGCGGTAAGCATCCATATATTGTTCCGCTTTGCGACGGACATGACTCAGGTCACCCGTCTTCACAGCTTCCGATGTCAAGTCGGAGCCGATCCCTACAGCGACTGCTCCACCCTTGATCCAATCCCCCAGATTAGACAAGGATACCCCGCCAGTTGGCATAAAATTCGCCTGCGGCATAGGGCCCTTCATCGTTTTGATAATCGAAGGATCATATAGGTTACCCGGGAACAACTTCACAATGTCCACGCCGAGTTCCAATGCGCGTTGAACGTCAGCAATCGTCATCACACCAGGCAGAATCGGAATTCGATACAGGTTGCAGATCTGAACGGTATCCGGGTTCAGGGAAGGTCCGACTACAAACTCGGCACCCGACATGATGGCCGCTCTTGCCGTTTGCGGTTCAAGCACCGTTCCCGCACCAATAATCGCGAATTTCTCTGGATCTTGTGTGTTCCAATGGTATACACGGCTTAATTTTTCAATGGCTTTGAGTGCACTGGGTACTGTCATCGTAATCTCGATAACTTTAATGCCACCCGCAATCGCTTGCTCGGCCATGGCAATGACTTGATCAGCAGAATCTGCACGCAGAACTGCCACAACCCCATTGTCCGTAATCTTTTGCAACAGCTGAAGCTTCTTCATTTCATTCTCTCCCTTGTCAATGTGGTGGTTGTGTATACAAGCCTTACATTTAAGAACGAAGATGAGCCATATATGATTTAGAGCGACTAACGCTCAACATGGGCAACGTTGTTCAGCTTGGCCTCGACCTGCCCCCACGTCGGGAGCGCCTCCCAATCGCCAACAGCCTGTATAACCATGGAACCGGTCAAATTGCCGAGACGGGTTGCTTCCTGCGGGGAGTATCCTTTTAATATACCCGATAAAAATCCCGCGCAGAATCCATCTCCTGCTCCTACCGTATCCAGAACATTATCCGCCTTAAAGTACGGAACTTCAGTTAGGGTACCATTCGCCAATACGTAGGTCAAATCAGGGCCACCCTTCACGATGCACACAGCATTCATGGCAGATAAACGCTCAAGTACTTTTTGATCATTTTCTTCGTTATATAGAAGTTTCATCTCGTCCAGACCCGGTAAAAAGTAGTCCGCCAGTTCAGCTAAACGCAGTATAACCGGACGGGCCTCATCCGCAGACCATAGTTTGAGACGCAGATTTGGATCAAAGCTTACTTTCACACCTGCCTGTTTGGCAATATGTATGGCAGCCTCTACCGTAGCAAGTCCGGACGGGCTTATTGCTGCCGTTATACCCGTAACGTGCAATATCTTCGCCCCGGCAATATAATCAGGATCCAGATCATCAGGTGTGATCGCACTTGCAGCAGATAGCTTCCTATAATAATGCACCGAGGCTTTCCCGGAAGCGTTCTCACGAATCATTAAACCAGTGGGCTCGTCATCACTTAACCTTACCCGGGATACATCTACGCCTTCACCGCGAATGGCTTTCAGAATCATACTGCCGATCGGATCATTGCCCAAACGTCCAAACCAACCACTGGTATGCCCCAGGCGGGATACGCCAATAGCCAGATTGCTCTCAGCACCCCCGAAAGACTTGTCCAGTGTGGCTGCATATTCCAGCCCTCTTGTATCCTTGGCAGTCAGCAAACCCATACTCTCCCCAAATGTAATAATTTCCGGGCTTGGATAGGGACTCGTTGACATGATTTCTTCCCTCCTTATAGTTACATTCCCTCATCTTCTTTTTCTATTGTCATCCTCTATGCAACCGTTGTCAATCCCGGAGCGTTCATTTTGTTGTCACAGCTTTGATAAAAGATAACGCTTACTAATGTGAATTAAATCACAATAGATAATGCACATCCATATTACCCTTATTACAGATGCAAATGACCTGGCAACCAGGGTCTACAAGGGGGCTACACCATGAAAAATCAGACACTGATCCGGGATGATCAGGAATCTTTCTTTTACAATCTGCGCTTTATGCTTATCGTCTGTGTCCTTGCTGGTAATGCACTTGAACCACTCATCACACGTTTTGCAGGAGCGGAAGCTCTGTTCCTGTGGATATATACGTTTCACATGCCACTCTTTGTATGGGTAACCGGGTATTTTGCGACACACTCACTCCAGGGTGAATCTGGGCGAAATGTCCTGAAGCAGATTGCACTACAGTATGTACTGTTTCAGTCCTTATACGCATTGATGGACTTTACCGTATTCCACACACCCCATATGCGGCTATCCTTCTTTGCACCTTACTTGCTGTTATGGTTTCTCGCGAGTCATTTCTGTTGGCGACTGTTGCTTCGTCTGACGATTTCCTGGAAACCGATATATCGGCTGATTGGATCGATTGCGCTTGGTGTAATTGCCGGGTATTTGCCCATCGACGGGTTCTGGCTCAGCTTCAGCCGTACGTTTGTATTTTTGCCGTTTTTTGTCATCGGTTATGACTATGGAGCAACCATCCGTTCACATTTATTATCCGGTTGGGGGCGAAAAACCGCAGCCATCCTCTCTGCTGCACTGTTGGTATGGATCGGGTATGGGGGTTTGAATATTTCATCCGGATGGTTACTCGGAAGCATGACGTACGCCGAATTGGGTCACCACGAATGGTATGCCGGCATCTTCCGGGTGGGTGTCTACTTGCTGGAAATCGCATCTGCAGCACTGTTCTTGGCTTGGGTACCTTCCTTGACTTCCAGACTGACGGACCTTGGACGACGCACACTCTATGTGTTCCTGCTGCATGGGTTTCTCGTTCGTCTCGCAATCTGGTCCGGAGTCTACAGTTATATGGGAAGCTCGGCGTATATTCCAGTCATACTTGTCATTGCCATACTCTTCGCAGTCACACTGGCTCTGCCGGCTGTACGTCACACGTTCAAACCCGTAATTGAACCGAATATATCCCGATTTTCTTTCAATCGACATGAAGTGTTTAAACGGTCGGCCTAATGCTCTGACGGATCTCTTCACCATCGATTCTATCCTAGTGAATTGTTTCAGGCTGGAAATAAGGTGGTAAATTAGGGATACGCGCTACAAAAAACAACTTATCGTTGTAAGGAGTGATTTGTAATGGCACGTCAACCGACGTCAGAACACAAGATGAGCCGTGAGGAAGCTGGCAGATTAGGTGGCAAAGCGACTTCCAAGAACCATGATCGAAGCTTCTACCAGATGATTGGAAAAAAGGGTGGCGAAGCGACTTCTGATGCCCATGATACTGACTTTTACAAGCAGATTGGTCGCAAGGGCGGAGAAGCAACCTCCGAAACTCATAATAAGGAATTCTATCGTGAGATTGGACGCAAAGGCGGAAGCAACTAATGAATTCCGCTCGCCACATCGAAACATGATCATAGCTTTCCCGCAAATCAAGAAGTCTAATTCCATGAAAATGGTTTGAGGCTTCTTTCTATTGTTTGTAGAAATATGACGACGGTTGTGATAGACTCAATAGAAAAACCGGGTGTTCACGGGTTTAAAGCAGCAAAGAATTTCACAAACTACGGGGAGCTCGACACCGGCATGCCGGTCCTTTTTTTTAGAGTACGGATGAAATTAAACGACAGATGCACTGCCATTTACTTTTCCATTCATGTTGCTCAATATTATATATTTGGGGGGAATACACCATGTCAGCCAAGAAGATGCGTTCCGATATGATCAAAAAAGGTTTTGACCGTGCACCACACCGGAGTTTGCTCCGCGCAGCGGGCGTTAAAGAAGAGGATTTCGGCAAGCCGTTTATTGCCGTATGTAACTCATACATCGATATCGTGCCCGGCCACGTCCACCTTCAGGAATTCGGTAAAATTGTAAAGGATGCTATTCGTGAAGCCGGTGGCGTTCCATTCGAATTCAACACCATCGGAGTAGATGATGGTATTGCCATGGGACACATTGGTATGCGTTACTCGCTGCCAAGCCGTGACATTATCGCGGATTCCGTGGAAACCGTTGTATCTGCACACTGGTTCGACGGCATGGTATGTATCCCGAACTGTGACAAAATCACACCAGGCATGATGATGGGTGCACTTCGTGTAAACATCCCTACCCTGTTCGTAAGTGGTGGACCAATGAAAGCTGGTCGTGACAGCAATGGTAAAGCTCTTTCCCTGACATCCGTATTTGAAGGTGTAGGTGCTTACCAAGCAGGTAAAATCGATGATAAGAGCTTGCTTGAACTTGAACAGTTCGGCTGTCCAACATGTGGATCATGTTCCGGTATGTTTACGGCAAACTCCATGAACTGTCTGGCTGAAGCGATGGGACTGGCTATGCCAGGTAACGGAACCATCCTTGCCGTTGCTCCTGAGCGTCGTGAGTTTGTTAAACAATCCGCTACCCAATTGATGGAACTCATCAAAATGGACTTGAAACCACGTGATATCGTAACTGTAGAAGCGATCGATAATGCGTTTGCACTGGATATGGCGATGGGCGGATCTACGAATACAGTACTGCACACGCTGGCACTGGCTCATGAAGCAGGTATCGAGTATCCAATCGAACGTATTAATGAAGTAGCTAACCGCGTTCCACATCTGGCGAAACTTGCACCTGCTTCCGATCTCCACATCGAAGACGTTCACAATGCAGGCGGCGTAAGCGCAGTGCTGAACGAATTGCTCAAGAAACCAGGCGCAATTCATGGAGACTGCATTACGGTAACAGGTAAAACAATCCGTGAGAACGTTGAAGGAAAAGAAATTCAGGATACAAATGTCATTCACCACCTGGATAACCCGCATTCCGAAAAAGGCGGCCTGGCTGTATTGTTTGGTAACCTTGCACCACAAGGCGCTATCATCAAAGTTGGTGCAGTTGATGCTTCGGTTGGTGGATACCACAAAGGTCCTGCCATCTGCTTTGACTCCCAAGAGCAAGCGCTTGAAGGTATTGCTAACGGCAAAGTAAAAGAAGGACATGTTGTTGTTATCCGTTATGAAGGACCAAAAGGCGGACCAGGTATGCCTGAGATGCTGGCTCCTACTTCCCAGATCGTAGGTATGGGATTGGGTGCCAAAGTTGGTCTGATCACCGATGGACGCTTCTCTGGCGCATCCCGCGGAATCAGTATCGGACATATCTCTCCGGAAGCAGCTGAGGGTGGTCCAATCGCCTTTGTTGAAGAAGGAGACATCATCGAGCTGGATCTGAACAATCGTATCATCGAATTGCACATCAGTGACGAAGAGTTTGAACGTCGTCGCGCAGGTTGGAAAGGCTTTGAACCGAAAGTAAAAACCGGTTACCTGGCTCGTTATTCCAAACTGGTTACCAACGCAAGCAACGGTGGCGTACTGAGTATCTAATTCACTAATAAATAAAGGGTTGCTCTTCTGCCAAATCTGGCGAAGGGCAACCCTTTTCTTTTGCTGGTTGGTGTGATCAGTCCGTTTAGTTCCGCTCTGGCAGTATCTCTTGTTCAATTAACAACGATTCATCTCTGGATTCTTCTACCGTTGCTGCTACCTGCATCGTATGTTGACCGTAACGTTCCAATAATAGATCCAGCGGCATGGCAATCATCTTGGGTACCAGTTGTTCAGTACGCTGTTTCAAACGTTTGGTTCCTGCCGGGTGGATTACACTTAACAGCAGCTTCAAGTATACTTTGGATGCAGCACTGAACGGTCCAGGAGGCAATTCTTGTATGGTAAATCCGAATTTTTCTGGGCCTCTGTTAATCATACTCACACCGTATATCGCCTTGGCAGAGCGTAACTCAGGTTCGAGTGCCACCATGCGTGCCAAATCCGGCAATTGCTGTTCCATCGTCCGAATCATGCGAATAGCCAAATGCATACTGGAACGTGACGTCACTCCAAGTTCAAACAATTTCTGATTGTCAAAATGTAGTTCTATTACCGGATCTCCATTTTGAATGACATGGCCATCATTCATCTCCACTCGTGCTCCGTGATATACACGTGATCTGAAGTGCAGCATGGGTTCCTCTGGCGAAGCCGTCCGAAGATGATATACCCAGTGGAACAGCTTCTCCCAGCCCAGCCATAGGGCAACAACGATTCGTTTCCATAGTTTCAATGGTGTCTGTAATTGCATTTTGTTCTGAGATTCGCTCACTGTGATACCTCCCATCAACGTATCAACGCGTACGCTTTGCAGGCCAAGCCGTTCAGCTTCCTGTAATACGACTTCCAGCGCCTGAAGCATCTGCTCCGGCGCGTGTGCATCAGCACCCAGGGTCGTTCCTCGATCATGCAGCAGCATGACCTCTCCGCCTCTCAGTTCCTTCAGCATCCGTTCAGTCAATCTCTGGGCACCTACTCGGCTTCTCCAGTCTTCAAACATGGAGGACCACAGTACAATCTTTCGTTCTTTCTTGCTGAAAAAATCAAACAGATTCATAATCCCCCACGGTGGACGATAATAACAAGTCTTCACGCCGGTTACTTCATGAATAATCTGACCTGTTCGCTGAATCTGATCTCGAACGGTACGTGGCCGCATGAGCCAGTTCGTCTTGTGAATATAATTATGAATGCCAATAAGATGACCTTCCTCATGTATGCGCTGTATGAGTTCAGGATGACTCGCTGCATGTTCTCCAACGACAAAAAATGTGGCTTTTGCTTGATGCTGACGAAGCAGATCGAGCAGTCTTGGCGTATAATGTGGATCTGGCCCATCGTCAAACGTTAATGCAAATTGTGTATCACTTCTTCCCCGTCGAAATACACGAAAACCAAAAAGCCTGCTGATCAAACTTGGAATAAAGGCGTAAAAAGATGAAAGATACAATAACCACAGTAGAATACTCTGAAGTATCGTTGTCATGTTGCAAGCTCCCCACTTCTCCTGCTGAATTACGGTGCACTATGGCACTATCTAAAATAAACCGCCTTTAATTTTATCATAGTTCAGACTTTTCTTGAATCCTGTTTTCCCAAAAAGATAGCTATCGTGTACAATAAATACAATCTAATTATTGCCATCAAAGGAGCCATGTCCATGCTACCGCTTTACAAAAAATACGGGCGAACTGTCTTTGACATCGCATTGCTCGTATTAACCGTGTATGTGATCATGTACGGTTTCAGTCAATTATACCATGTGGCTGCACCGGTCTTTCTATCATTCATTGTGTATTGGATGATTGAACCGCTGGCCAAATTTTTACATCGCAAAGGATTGCCCAAGACGCTTGGAGCCGCCATCTCCGTCTTGTTGTTTCTTGCATTAATTGTCGCTGCCTTTTTTGGGGTAGGTTTGATTATCATTTCACAGATTTCCAATCTTCAAGATAATTTCCCCGTATACATTGAAATGATACAACGTGAATTCACCAATCTGGTGTTATTCATTCAGGACAAGTCAGACGCTCTCCCTGATGGAGTTATGGAAAAAGCGAATGATTATTTTGCAACACTGACCGGGTTCCTGTCCAAATGGGTAACTAGCGGAGCGCAATTCGTCGTAGGTTTCCTCAGTTCATTCTCTTCGTTTATTACGAACTTCGGAATTGCGATTATTCTGGCATTTTTCCTCAGTATCGAGATTGAATCCTGGCGCAAGTTCGCCCGTGCGAAAACGCCCAAAACATTAAAGTTAGCTATTGAATTCATGCGTAATCACGTGTTCAAAACAATCCGCTCGTATCTGAAGGCACAGATGATCATGATGCTCATTACGTTTGTATTGATTTATGCAGGTTTGTTGATTTTGGGAACCTCTAATGCCTTTACCATTGCAGCAGTCTGTGCGGTTTTTGATCTGGTACCCTTGCTTGGCGTTCCTGTTGTATTTATTCCATGGATCGTCTACTTATTCATTATTGGCAATAGTAGCCTGGCGATTGGCCTGATTGTGATTCTGGCAGTAACGATGCTGACACGGCAGTTGCTGGAACCAAAAATATCGGGTAACTCGATTGGTGTATCTTCGGCGTACTTGATGCTTTCGTTTATGCTGATCTCCCTTTCGATCTTTGGCCTGGCTGGTGTAGTGTTATCTCCAGTGCTTCTGATCCTTCTGAAAGAACTGTTACAACAAGGATACCTGCAAAAGTGGATTCACCTGCCAAAAGATGAATTTGAATCCTCTCCATTGGTCATGGACCCACCCGTTAGTAAGGCCTCTGCGAATTCTGCCGAATCTACTGTACAACGTCCCGTTCCTGCGAAGGATCATGAGGACTCCGCCAAATAGTCCATCACCTTCCTGAAGAGAGCTGTCGCCTGATGATGGCTGTCTGGAGAGACATTTTGGACAAGAACAGCTACGGCGTACTTGGGTTGTTCTATCGGTCCATAACCAATGAACCATTGATTGTTAAGCTTCTCTACATGTTTCTGTACCTGAGCTGTACCTGACTTCCCTGCAACATGCCACCGTGCACGCTGCAGGGATTTTCCTGTTCCCTCACGGACTACCTTATTCATCCAGGATATCAGTTTATGCGCTGTTGCGGGAGCAATCTGTCCTGATGCTGAAGGTGAATCGTGCAAGGGCATCTCCAGCATGGTGCCACCATCCGCATATCGAATGCGCTTAACGAGACGTGGGGCACTAACTTTTCCATCATGTAACAGTGTAACGATCAGATTGGCAGCTTGCAGCGGTGTGACCAAGACATCTCGCTGACCAATTGCTGTCTGTATTTTTGCACCTTCATCAGCAGAAGAAACAGCCTCTGTTCTCACACGCCCGTGATCCTCATGATCAAAGTGTCGTAACACAGGCATTCCTGCCATCTGCTTCCCTTCCCAGCCAATCGGACGCGCGAGTCCCAGACGAGCAGCCGTGTTCTCCAGTTGTTCCATACTCAGCCTGCGCGCCGTTTCTGCGAATACGATGTTGCAAGACTCAGCGAATCCTTGCTCCAGATTCAAGTCTCCATGACCATGCTCCTTCCAGCAAGACAACCCATATCTTCCGTACTCACCACCACAATGGAATTCTTCTCCGTTAGAAACCGCATGATACTCCAAAGCAGCAGCCGCAGTGACAATTTTGAAAATCGAACCCGGCACGGCTCCCTGTACTGCACGATTCCCCCAGGCCGATTCTTTAGGGTCCACATGTTGTGGCTGATAGAAAGGACGGGAGATCATGGCGCGAACATCTGCGTTAGCGGCATCTAACACAACAATGGCCCCTTCTTGTAATCCAGATTCTTGCGTCAACTCTTCCAACCCACGCTGTAACTCAGCATCCACTGTGGTTTCTACACGTAAAGGATAATGGCTATTGGTCGGTGCAATGACGTGCGGCTGAATATCAGGGATAATCTCTCCACCACCCGAGACCATGCGTGATACAAGCGTAGGGCCAATTCCCCTTAACAGGGGTTCAAGTGTCCTCTCCAGTCCGGCTGCTCCTGATTTCATGGCAAATGGCTGTTTTACTTCATCCTGATGCCCAGTTAGAACTTTGGAGGACTCAGGCTGTTCAGCCAGATAACCCATCCACTGCATTCCTGTATACCCCTGAAGATACCTTGTCATCATTGGATAGATGCCAGCTCCTTGCAGGTGCAAACTACGTAGGCGCTCCACCTGAGCAGCGTTCAAATGAACAGGCTGATGTGTACCTGCTGTCCAGAAATGAGGTATACTTTCCTGATTCCATTCCTTCTTCAATTGATCCGGATCGGTATGTAATATAGCTGCCAACTGTATCATCTCGGAGCCCTCTAACGCCCCATGCTTGCGTAATGTCTCTAATGGTCCTGCCTGTGGAAAAAGAACCAATCCCCAATGCAGTTTACCGGTCAACGCCTCACCCTTGTAATCCGTAAATTGTCCCCGCCCCGGGTCAAGCATCACCCCGCGTTCACGCTGCAATACAGACATTTCACGTACCGTTCGGTGAAATCCAGGCATCGTCTGATTCACCTGAACAATCTGAACCCATCCCAATCGTAATATAAGCAATCCAAAGACAAGAGTTAGAAGAATACAAGTTATATAGATTCGCCGTTTCGCAAGGAGATGCATCCCAATCTCACCTTTTGTCGTTTTGACATATTATTGCTGATATGGCTTGGAATTATCCGGTAAACAAAAAGAAAACCTGTCCCATGTGCGGGACAGGTTCTCCTCATTTCAACTTTGGCTTGTTAAACCGTAAAGCGTGACAAGGTTTCTTTCAGTTCAGTAGACACATTCTCCAGTTTGCCAGACAGATTGACCAGCTGGTTACTGATATTTTGCTGTTCACTGCTCAAGGAAGCTACTTCTTGGGACGTTGCAGAAGATTCTTCAGCTACAGCGCTGACATTGCTCATGGCTTCAGACAACGTACCTTGAGATTTGTTCAAATCTCCAATAGAACCTGTCACCATGCCCAGACGTTCCACAAATGCACCCATCTGTTCCTGTACGGAAGCAAAGATGACGTTGGTGTCTTTAACCGCATCCATCTGTTCCTTGAATAAGGGATAGGCTGCAGACAAAGCATCCACGGTCTCATTCATTTCGGTCATGATTTTGTCTGTGATCTCTCCAACCATCTCAATGGATTGTCTGGATTGAGCCGCAAGCTGACGAACCTCATCAGCAACCACCATGAATCCGCGTCCGGCAGCACCGGCACGTGCTGCTTCAATGGTTGCATTCAGGGAAAGGATATTTGTCTGTTTCGTTATGTTTTGAAGCACTTCAAGCACTTTCAGAACAGAAGACGTACTCTCTTTCAGTGAATCAACCTTATTCACCAGTGCACCAATCATTTCTTCTGTCTTTTGCGTTTTGGTCATCAACTGATTCAGATGTTGTGTTCCTGTCTGACTGGACTTCTCTACATGACGAGCAGAATCACCCATCTGTTCATTAGCAGCGATTACACTCTGCATCTGACGAGAGATATTGTCAGTTAATTCATTGCCACGTTCCGCTTCGGTTGCCAAACTGCCTGCACCGCCTGCGATCTCTTCTGTAGCTACGGCAATCTCCGAAGCAGATACAGCCGTTTTCTTGGATGCACTGCTCAGCTCAGAGGCCGTATCCAATACTTCCTGCGCAGAACGATTGGTTTGTTCAACCAGCTTAGTGATCTGCTCCATCATCAGATTGAAGGCGGTCGAGAGCTGACCAATTTCATCCTGTGAGCTATATGGTGTACGAACTTTAAGATTACCTTTCGCACCTTCCTGCATCAGGTCTTTCAATTTGCCGAGTGGACGAGCGATCATACGCACCATCCAGATCCCGATCAATACTGCAATCCCCGCATCAACCAGCGCCATCCACAGGGTCAGAGTCAGAATGCCTTTTGCGTCCTGAACCAAAACAGAGGTAGGTATCATACCAACCAGTTTCCAATTGGATGTATCCATCGTACTGTATACAGCCAGCATTTCCGTAGATTTGCCATCTACCGTATACTCCGTATTTGTACTACCTGCTGGTTCGGTCAACTCTTTGACAAATGCAAGCTCTGTTTCTTGTCCTGTACGATCCGAGATGGAGGATGCAACCACTTTATTATCCGGAGCAATTAGTTGAAGAATAGCTCCTGGCCCAAGATCAAGCGATTTCAATTGTTCCTCCAAAACTTCCAGTTTCAGTTCAATAACCAGAACATACGACTGAGTAGTCCCCTGCAAGTTTTTCATGGAACGTGCAATTTTAAACGTTGGCGTTGAGCCATCTTCTTTGACCTCTGTTGGAAGCCAGCGATAACCGCCCGCCTCAATTAACTCACTGTACCATGCTTCCTGGCGAATGCTGCCCATGGATGAACTGTTGCTGCCGGTACCCATAATGGACTTTGTATCGTCCGTAGGTACCAAATAAATCGCTTCCATAGATTTATTTGTAAATGCAACATTGGACAGTTGCTTGTTGATTGAACTTGAGTTCACGAATGTATCATACGCAGTCAAATTCGTATCTGACATTTTTTGTAGCAAGGACTGCATTTCCGGATCAAAGAAAATCTGTGTGGATGTATCGACAAACCGCTCCAAAATGATGTCCATTTTTTGCTTGGTCTGATCAATGGTCTCCTGATTGGCACGCGAAGCATTTTTCTCTATCGTACCTTTGGCCTTCGAATAGGATAATAGACCTAAACTTACTACAAAAATCATAATTCCCGCAAAAAAGATTAAAAACAGTTTAACCCCTACGGATTTAACCGGATTTGCCTTCTTAATCTGTTGGAAAGAAGACCCTCCAAGGTTTTTCCAATCCCGGTTTTTTAATTGTTTTTTTACCCAATCGGTCTTGATCCAGCCCAGCTTCAATTTACTACGGTCAAACTTAAGTAATTTTTTCCCATTCCCTGTAATTTTACTTTTACCTACTTTTTCTTTCTTCACTTTCTGAACCTTCTCAGGGTTAACCTGCTCGACTTTTGTCACTTGCTCCCCACTGTCTTTCTGCTTCTTTTGAACCAATCCCATTCACCTGCCAGTAATTTACTTGTTAGATTTTTCTTTCTCTCCCCTATAAATATGTAGTATTCGACAGCTTTCTTCGTTCCCCTTTCACTTTCCAGAAATATTTTACAACTTTATTCCTATTTTTCTATAAAAAAAAGACCCCCATCTGCCGATATACGGAGGTCCCCATGCTAATTCCATAACACTATTTTGTTAAATCATAATACAATATTGGCGTAATGTAGGTATTTGAGCCTACTTCTTTTTTCTCATCATATCGAAATACGAAACCGGCTGATCCACCTTCATTTTAACTAGTTGCAACGGGTGACGGGCCGCATCTAGAACATTACCTTCTTCATCCTGTATTTCGCCGACAACCTGTTTGAAAAAGTGACCTCCCGGGCCGAAAAATTCAATTTCCTGTCCTGGTTTGAAATGATTGCGCTGTTGAATGGTTGCCATTCCTGTTTCAGCATCATACCCCATGACCAATCCAGCGAAGTCAAAAGGTACAGCCTTTTCTTCCGGTTCATAGATATGATCTTCATGGTCTGGTGTATCATAGAAAAATCCGGTATTCAGCGGGCGATTCGCCGCTTTGTTCATTTCTTCAACCCATTCAGGTTTCAGAACATAATTTTCCGGGTCTGCCATATAGGCGTCAATGGCTTGACGGTATACGTTAACCACGGTTGCCACGTAGTGGATCGATTTCATACGTCCTTCGATCTTGAAACTGTCCACACCCACATCAATCAACTCGGGAATATGGCCAATCATGCACAGATCCTTTGATCCCATGGAGAATGAATTATCCTGTTCCTCGAACAGGGGAAGCTGATTCTCACCTAGTTTGAATGGCGCAGGGGCCTTCATCTGCATGTCCTCTTCGCTGACCCACACCGTATCTTCTCTCGCATCCTCGAACAGATCATACTTCCAGCGGCAAGACTGGCAACAGCCGCCCCGGTTGGAGTCCCGATCCGTAAAATGGTTGGAGAGAACGCAACGTCCGGAATACGACGAACACATCGCCCCGTGAATAAAGGCTTCAATTTCGATATCCACATTGGCCTTGATCTCTTCAATCTCTTCAAAGCTAGTCTCACGTCCGAGAACAACACGTGGAAGTCCTTCATCTTTCCAGAACTTCACGGCTTGCCAGTTGAGTGTGGATTGTTGAGTACTTAGATGTACCTCAAGGCCTGGCACAGCACGAAGCGCTACTTCAATAATAGCCGGATCAGCTACGATGATCGCAGAGATTCCCGCATTATAGAGGTTTTGCAGGTACGTTTCGATACCCTCAACATCCTCATTATGTGCATAGATGTTTGTCGCTACGAACACCTTGGCTCCATACTTTTTGGCAAACTCCACACCTTCACGCATCTCTTCAAAGCTGAAGTTATCCGCGTTGGAACGCAGTCCATAGGCTTGTCCACCGATATATACGGCATCTGCACCGTAATGGATCGCAAATTTCAGTTTTTCCAGATTACCCGCCGGAGCTAGCAGCTCCGGTTTGTCCAGACGGTTACGTTTACCCGAAAACTTCCGCTGTACCGCCACTGTTTCCATTCTGTTCACCTCGTCTATTAATACACTTGTTCTTTATAGAAAAATCCAAACGACAATTCACGTTCAGGGTCCTGTAACTTGCGCACCTCAGCGAGCCACTCTTCAGAGAAAGCATATGCATCAGCATCGGCTACATAACTGTCAATCGCTGTCCGATATGCACGTACAACAGCTTCATTGTAGGTAAGTGATTTTAACATACCTTCAATTTTGAAACTGTGCACACCCGCCTCCATCAACAGATGAAGATCTTCGAGGATACATATATCCTCTGAGCTCATAATGTGTGTACCGTTAATATCCTCGTAGATCGGGAATTTCTCATCCCGACGTTCAGCCTCGATCAGGAACAATCCCCGCTCTTTCCCCAGATGTCCCTCAACCGGCCGCCCTTGATGAGCCATGTAACTTTGTACCAGACTGCGCTTGGAATGATAAATATTCGTCATGCCATGCACCTGAACCTGAGCTTCCACCTTCAAAAAAGGAACCATTTCCGTCAACTCGTCCATATTCAGCTCTCGGGCAAGTACAACGCGACTAGCTCCCTTGGTTCCCCAATAGTTGGCCGTCGCATAGTTCGTTGAAGTCATCTCCGCATTCCAGTGCAGCTTCACATGTGGAGCGTATTCCTTCATGGTAGCCAGCACGGATGGATCATTAAACTCCACACCATCAATACCGATTCTGCCAAGTGCTTGAACATATTCAGGCAATTCTTTCAACAGTTCGTTGGACATCAGATTAGTCATGGATACATACACACGCGCCTGATGTTTGGCTGCAATGGCAACCACCTCTGCTGTCTCTTCCACGCTAAAGCTACCTGGAAGACGCATGCCGAATCGATCATCTCCAATGACCAGAGCATCTGCTCCAGCCTGGAGAAGCACTTCTGCCTCTTTCACATTCGCTGCTGTAACGAGCAGTTCATGTTTCTTACTCATATAATCCCCTCCGCTTATTGCGCAGCCTTACTTTTGGCTATATTTTGCTGGTGTTCCTTATACGTTTTGGCAAATAGATGTCCAGACGAGCCATCCTTTTTTGTCACATAGAACAGATACTCCGAAGCTTCCGGATTTAGCGCTGCCTCAATGGACGGAAGACTTGGACTGGCAATTGGACCTGGTGGCAAGCCCTTGTTCAGATACGTATTATAGGGACTTTTCACCTTTAGATCCTTGAAAAACAATCGTTCCTTCGGTCTGTCGAGCAGATATTGCACGGTAGCATCAATCTCCAGCTTCATATCCTGATTGATCCGATTGTAGATTACACCTGCAACCAGAGCACGTTCCTCGTCCACTACAACTTCTTTCTCCACGAGTGACGCGATCGTCAGCAGTTCATGCAGGGAAAGGTTCTTTTCCTGGAGCTTGGCTTCCAAATCAGGAATGGAATTAATCTTGGTCTGGAATTCTTCCAGCATCCGTTGCATCACATCATGCGTGGAACTTCCCTTTTTCAGCTCATACGTCTCCGGGAATAGATACCCTTCCAATACGTAGCGAAGTTCTTCATCCACTGGAATATCTTTGATGATATCTACATCAAAGGCCGAAGGATCATTGGCCAGCTTGATGAATTCATCCCGATCTACTACATGCTCATAAGAAAGCTTACCCGCCATTTGCAGAACGTTATAACCCTCCGGAATCGTAAATTTCACCATTTCTTCCGGTACAACTTCGCCACTACTCAGCTTGCTAACAATCTCATCATATGTCACGCCAGGATTCATTGAATATGTACCCGCCATGAAATTAGAACCTAGTTTCTTCCACTTTAAATACCCTTTGAAGGTTAACCCACTTCGAATGAGGCCTTCTTCTTGAAGCTGATCCGCGATTTTCGAAGTTCCCGATCCGCTCTTAATCTCGAATACGACCGGTTCTGTAGAAGCTTCCACAGGACGCATCATACTCCATACGTAACCGCCTGCGCCTCCGGCAAGAACTACAATGATAAGCAGTATGACTACAATTGCTTTCCCTTTCAAAAAAGAAACAACTCCTTTACACAACCAAAAAGAGCGGACTTCTCCGCCCTCCCGGTTTCTTCAATTTGAAGCTGATTTAATCTTCGTCAATGGGGAGTGTACACTCATCATACAGTTCCGAGATGTTCTCCCACTCATCATCATCGTCGATCGTAACTAACTCTGGCATGATCTGGTCTTCACTTCCAGGTGATACCCGCAGAAGTTCAACCTCGTCGTAAGGTCGCAACGAACTGCGGAGCACCGCGTACTGCTGACCGTTCACTTCGAACTCAGCCAACAAGTCATACGGTTGTGATTTACCGTTCTCTTCCTCGAGCTCAACATGAGCACCGAATGCCAGACGCAGTGAATCTGTCCATTTCAGGTCTTTGCGATTATATTCCGTCATTTAGTTCGCTTCCTCTTCATCTTCAGCAAGAAATGTATTAAACGTCTCCTCGACGATATCCCATTCGGCATCATCTTGGATGACGAAAAGTTTAATATCGTCGCCCTCTTCTTCATAACGGAATGCATATACATCCGTTTCGCCATCTTCAGGTTCAACCGGAGCAACCATCATGTACTTGGCCTCCGAACCATCTACTTCAAACTTCATGATGACTTCGAATTCCTCTTCATTACCCTCGTCATCCGCAATGTAAATAATTTCCGCTTCTTCTTCCATACCCAGTTGATCTTCAGCCATTGTTGATCCCCCTCACCTTCTACTATTGGCATCCAAATAATTTTGCAAAATCAAGCTTGCGGCCATTTTGTCCACAACCTGCTTGCGTTTTTTCCGACTGACATCCGCTTCAATCAGCGTACGTTCTGCTGCCATGGTTGTCAGCCGTTCATCCCAAAGGTGAACAGGTAAATTCAGTTCATCCCGCAGGCGATCGGCAAAAGCAATGCATATCTCACCGCGCGGTCCTACGGTGCCGTTCATGTTTTTGGGAAGTCCGACTACGATCTCACTAATCTCATGCTCACGCACAAGTTCGGCAATCCGAGCGAACTCGCCTTCATCACGGCGGCGTTCTAGCACTTCCAATCCCTGGGCAGTCCAACCGAAGGCGTCACTCGCGGCAACTCCGATTCTTCGGTCCCCATAGTCCAAACCTAATATTTTCATCCATGCTCTCCCATCCTGGGGCCTGCTCAGGTCGATTACAAATAATCGCCTTCTCAAGCTTCAGGCTGTCTTCTGTCGGTTCATTTCCCGCTGCCTGCAAGGCTGCAACACAGCGGAAGCGGCGTACATTACCGGTGATTGGCCAGATAGGAACGTACAAGCTCTTCAATCAGCTCATCGCGCTCCTTTTTACGGACCAGACTACGTGCGTTGTTGTGACGAGGAATGTATGCCGGGTCTCCAGAAATCAGATACCCAACAATCTGGTTGATCGGATTATACTCCTTATCGACCAATGCATCATATACCGTGAGAAGAATCTCTTTGGATGATGCTTCCTGTTCGTCACCTTTCACATTAAATTTAACCGTCTTATCCATGGAGTCCATTGATGACACCTCGCTCCTGCATGAACATGGGGACCATGTCCTGCCGAATTGATTTCTGTTTATATAATAACATATTCTGACTGCCACAAGTAAACAAAGGATAAGGCAATTGTGTTTTTTGCTTGTCCTTTACTGGCTTCAGCATATTGCATCATTCGATTCCACACGCTCTCGGGTACAAAAAATAAACGAACAGAACCATTTCGATTTATTTTTTGACGATTGAAAGCCACTCAATGGATTTATGCATTATGCCCGCTAACCAGCGAAACTGCCAGTTTCAGCGCTTCATCCAGCTTGGTCGCATCCTTACCTCCGGCTTGCGCCATATCTGGACGTCCGCCGCCACCGCCGCCGCATATTGCTGCGACTTCTTTGACGATTTTGCCTGCGTGTAATCCTTGTTTTACTTGTTCAGCAGGTACTGCTACAACAAAATTCACTTTGCCGTCCGCTGGAGCACCCAATACGAGTACCGCGTTAGGCAATTTTAATTTCAACTCATCTGCCACTGTACGCAGCGCATCCATGTTCGGAGCATCTACGCGTGCTGCCAGCAATTGTGTATTTCCTGCTTGTACCACTTGATCGGTCAATTGACCCGCTTCCATGGCACTCAGCTTGCTTTGCAGGGATTCAGTCTCTCTGGCTGCTTCTTTCAATTGTTGGTTCAGACCTTCAATCCGTTTAGGTACATCAGCCACATTTGCTTTGAGCAGTGCTGCTGATTGTTTAAGCAGTTCCAACTGGCTTTCCACATACAGATATGCGCCGCGGCCAGTTACAGCTTCGATCCGGCGTACGCCGGAGCCAATTCCGCTCTCGCTCACCAGTTTGAAGATTCCAATCTCTGAAGTATTATTTACGTGACAGCCGCCACAAAGTTCCAAACTGTAGTCTCCGACTTGAACAACACGTACAATATCTCCATATTTTTCACCAAACAGGGCCATCGCACCCATTTCTTTGGCTTCATCAATAGCTTTCAGCTCGATGTTCACGTTCAGACGATTCCAGATCTGTTCGTTCACTTGACGCTCAATTTCTGTCAACTCTTCCGGCGTAATGCTGCCGAAGTGAGAGAAGTCAAACCGCAGACGCTGTGGCTCTACGAGCGATCCTGCCTGGTTTACGTGTGTGCCGAGCACATCTTTGAGTGCCTTGTGCAGCAAGTGGGTAGCCGTATGGTTTTTGATAATGTCGCCACGTTTCGCTGAGTCTACTTCGGCGTTGATCACATCACCTACACGCAGTTCACCAGACTCCACAGTCACCAGATGTACATGTTGTCCGAGTGGAGCTTTGAACAAACCTTGTACTTTTGCTGTTACACCAGCACCTCGCAGCAAGCCCTGATCACTCACTTGACCGCCACTTTCCGCGTAGAACGGAGTCTTGTCCAGAACAACCTGACACGTCTGTCCTTCGCCTACAGATTCAACAAGGGCGTCACCAGCTACGATGGCTACCACTTTTGCTTCCGTCAACAGGTCAGTATAACCAACAAACTCGCTTTTAACCTCCAGATCAGCAAGTGGTCCGCCTTGGACTTTCATGCTCTCGTTCTCTTGACGCCCAGCACGTCCAAGCTCACGTTGTTTCTGCATGGAAGCATCAAAACCTTCACGGTCCACAGTCAGACCATGCTCTGCAGCATAATCTTCTGTCAGGTCAAACGGGAAACCGTACGTATCATACAGTTTGAAAGCTTCAGGTCCGCTAATAACGGTGCGTCCTTCGGATTTGGCTGTGCCGCTGATATCAGCCAGAATAGCCAGACCATCTGTGAGTGTTTCGTGGAAACGCTCTTCCTCGGTTTTGATTACTTTGGCGATGAACTCCTGTTTGTCTACTACCTCAGGGTAGTACATGCCCATCACTTCACCAACTGTTGTAGTCAATTCATACAGGAATGGACGGTCAAGTCCAAGCACTTTTCCATAACGAACTGCACGGCGAAGCAAGCGACGGATGACATATCCACGTCCTTCATTACTTGGCAGAACGCCATCACCTACTGCAAAAGCAACCGTACGGATATGATCGGCAATGACTTTCAGTGCAACATCAATCTCTACGCTGTCGTTATATTTCACACCTGCAAGAGCGGCTGTTCTTTGAATCATCGGTTGGAACAGGTCTGTGTCAAAGTTGGAATCCACATTTTGCAGAATGGAAGCAAAACGCTCCAAACCTGCACCTGTATCAATGTTTTTGTTAGGAAGCGGTGTGTAGCTACCATCTTTGTTATGGTTGAACTGGGAGAATACCAGGTTCCATACTTCCAGGTAACGTTCGTTTTCCCCACCTGGATACATTTCAGGATCACTCATGTCGTTTCCGTAAGCTTCGCCGCGGTCATAGAAGATCTCGGTACAAGGACCACATGGGCCTTCGCCGATATCCCAGAAGTTTTCATCCAATTTAATGATACGCTCAGCAGGCAGTCCTACTTTTTCGTTCCACAGTTTGAAAGCTTCTTCATCTTCCGGATATACCGTTACGGAAAGACGTTCCGGATCGAATCCGATCCACTCTTTGCTGGTCAAGAATTCCCAAGCCCATGTTACGGTCTCCTCCTTGAAGTAATCTCCAATAGAGAAGTTGCCAAGCATTTCGAAGAACGTATGGTGACGACGCGTTTTACCAACATTCTCGATATCATTGGTACGGATACATTTTTGGGAGTTCGCTAGACGCGGGTTCTCCGGCTTCTCACGTCCGTCAAAATATGGTTTGAGCGGTGCCATACCTGCATTGATCCACAAAAGAGAAGGATCGTTGTGAGGCACGAGCGATGCGCTCGGCTCGATTTTGTGACCTTTACTTGCAAAAAACTCTATCCATTTGGACCGGATTTCACTGGCTTTCATACTGGATGCCCCCATTAAATTATAATAGTCCGTTGCGTATTCGCTCCGGTTGGTCAACATTGTTTTTGTAAAAATAAACACAAAAAACGCCCCTGAATAATCAGGGACGATGTTATCGCGGTACCACCCTGGTTATTGCTGTTCATCCCTTGCTGCCCGGACAAACAAACAATCTCCTCGTTCATGCGAAATAACGGTCGCTCCCGGCAGGGTTGTCCTGCACTCCGAAATTAGCTTTCCGCCGCTTCATCTTTCAAGACTCTTCCAGCCATCAGTTCAGGCTCACCCTGATCCGATGAAGTCTATTCTCTGAGGAAAGGAACCCTCGGCGTACTTTATTTCATCATCGATTTCATTTTCTCAACATACACATTCATTATATCGGTAGCACAAGCGGGTGTCAACGCGGCCTCGTTGATGTTTTAACCCTGCTATTTAGTCGGTCCTTCGTTTGATGTAATAGGCGAAAAAGTGTTGCACAATCACCTTCAGCACGGCAAAAACAGGTACTGCCAAAATTAAACCTACAATGCCTGCCAGTTCACCTCCGACGAGCAGTGCAAATATAATCGACAGTGGATGCAGATGCAACGTACGTCCCACCACCTGAGGAGAAATAACATTACTCTCCAACACCTGGCACAGTGTGTTCACAATGACAACAAGTAGTACCATTTTAAACGATACGGTTGATGCCATGACCACAGCAGGAGCAGCTCCAAGGAACGGCCCCAAGTAGGGCACAATGTTAAACACAGCTACAATGCTTGCAAGTAGCAGGGCATACGGCATATCAATGACGATATAACCAATGTAGGCAAAGATACCAACAATGACACAGACAATAAACTGTCCCCGAATGTAGTTCCCCAGTGCAGTATCGATCTCTTTCATCACCGAGACAATCGCTTTCCGACGTGAACGCGGAAGATACGCCACAATGGTGCGTTCAAACACCTCAAAGTCTTTTAACATATAAAAGATCAGAAATGGCACGATAAACACATTGAATAACACATTAATGGTCGCCCCGATATTATCCATGAGCACAGCAATTCCCTGAGTTAGTCGATCCTCCATCTGAAAAAACCAACTGTTCATGCCTGTTCGCACACTTGGCGGCATTAATTTGTGATCCATATTGTTCATCAGGCTCTGTGCACGCATGGATAGCTCCGGCATATGCTCGTTGAGTTCCCCCAGCTGTTCAATCAATACCGGAATGACATTCATCAGAATGACACCGAGGCAGGTCAGGAAAAAGGCATATATCAGTAGTACCGCAATCGTACGCGGCACCTTGCGCCCTCCCAGCATGCTGACAATCGGATTAAGTACATAGGATATGATAAGGGCTACGATAAAGGGTGCCAGCACTGTTTTCAGGAACGCATATATGTGAAGCAGTAAAGGCCGCAGCAGCCAAATAAAATATAAAATGATCAATCCGAGCAGCAGCCAGATCGCGTAACGGAACAGCTTGTTTTTGGTTAATTGCTCCACTTGCATCTCTCCTTTTGGACTGGCTCTGAGAGTCAGTATATGTAGGAAAGGTAATATTTATTAACACAGCGCAGAAGTGGAAAGGAGTAATCCGAACATTTTTTCCTCAAACCAAAAAACGCCTCCTTCATCAGAGAAGGAAGCGCATTTTGCAGTACGGGTTAGCATATAATCAACCATACACCAGCCCAACCATTATGTAACCGCATCTATATACAACTGCCAACAATTAACGACAGCCTCCCATGACAGACATTGTCATGAAACCGCATATAGAGGAAGTTATTCTGCTTATTAAGAAGAAGCGTGAAGATGAGGGAAGTCTTGGGGCAGCTCGTCCCCGAAAAACAGATCATCCAGGGAACTCAGCGTACCGTCTTCTTCCACCTGATACACAGACATTTTCTCACCGTTCACCGTTAATTCAATAAAGCATCCCCAGCAATAAAACTGGTGGGAACCAATTTTCCCGATATCTTTGGAACTACAGTTTGGACATTTCATATTCATTCACCTATCCATTAACAGAATGAATGGCATTTTCCAAGCGTTGTTCACTCAAAGACGGCACCATAATGGCACTTTCCCCGATGGACATATCGCTTGTACATGGCAGCCATTTGCGGCCCTCGATCAGATCGGACACAAAACCGTCCGTAATTTCAATCCCTATTATTGTATTTCCCAACTCTTGGTCAAAATAAACATCGGAGACACGCCCAAGCAGCAAACCTTCTTCGGTGAGCACGGACATCTCCTTCAATTTAGACCGACCGAGGAGGTACGTGTATTTTATGTCGTCGGCTCCCGTCTTGCGGACAGCCTGTTGATTACGGATCATGACGGCATCTTCGCCGTAGGCAACGATATCTTGCCACTGCACGATTTTGACATGATTGGTAAACAGACCTTTGTTCTCAAGCTCAATGCCTTCGATCTCCCAATCATCATTCACAATGAAATCCTGGATTTTACCGACCTGCTTCCCGTCCTCAACATCAAAAACGGCAAGTCCGATCATTTCCTGAAGCTTCATCGCTGGGTCCCCCTCATCTTCTTATCATTAAATAGGCGCGGCGCTATTGCTAGGTATGCCCAAAGTTGATGAGTGGCAATCAGACGCCGTTCATCAAAACCGCTTCTATCCAACCGATGAAATGGAACTTCTTCCCTCCTTCTGTTCCATGTGTAAAGTTCCCCTTAGGGTCTATTACGCAGTCGTCCAAGAATGGTTCCAATTTTTTCGGCGGTTATCATGATTTCTTCCGTAGTATTACCCAATCCCCAGCTAAATCGAATCGCAGAGTGTAAAAATGTTTCAGGCAATTTCATCGCTTTGAGCACATGAGAGACTTCAAGTGAACCGGAAGTGCAGGCAGAACCGCTTGCAACAGCAATTCCTTCCATATCCAGATTCATTAACATCGTCTCTGTGGACACTTCCGGAAAGCTGATATTCAAGATGTTTGGCAGCGTATGCTCCAGGTGTCCATTCACGTGAAAGTGCTCCGTCCCCACATGAATTTCAAGCTGTTCCAACAAAAGTTTACGCAATTCCAAATCATGCTGACGGTGCACCTCCGTCTGTGCTGATGCAATCTTGAGGGCCTCTGCAAATCCGGCAATACCCGCAATATTTTCCGTACCTGCGCGTCGTTGACGCTCTTGCAGCCCACCGTGAGCTCTTGCTTCCAGCACAATTCCTCGCCGTACATAGAGTGCACCCACGCCCTGAGGTCCGTTGATTTTATGCGCAGAGAAGCTGATCAGATCCACAGGCAGTTCCTTACAGGAAATATTCTGGCTGCCCAGAGCCTGAACCGCATCGGTATGGAAAAGGATATTATGCTGACGGGCAAGCTCGCCTACCTCGCGAATCGGCTGAATGGTGCCCACTTCATTGTTGGCATACATCATGGTAATCAGCACCGTATCCGGCCGAATGGCCTCTTGCAACTCATCCAGATTTATTCGTCCATGACGATCCACAGATAGATAGGTTACTTCATAACCTTGCCGCTCCAATTCCTGACACGTATGCAAGACAGCGTGGTGCTCAATTGCGGTCGTAATGACGTGTTTCCCCTTATCCTGCCTGGATGAGACTGCTCCAAAGATTGCCAGATTGTCGCTCTCCGTGCCACCTCCGGTGAATACCAATTCGTCCGGGAAACAGCCCAAAGACGCCGCAATGACATCCCTTGCTCCGCTGACAGTCCGTTTGGCCTCACGCCCAAAGGCATGGATACTTGATGCATTGCCAAATTGTCCTGTCATGACGTTCATCATCGCTTCTGCGACTTGTGGATGCATAGGTGTCGATGCGGCGTGATCCAAATAAATTCGTTTCATTTATCTTCACCCCGTTATATGTTAAAATATCTTATTTTTTTATTTTTCTGTTAAGGCATGGATAAAGCCCCCAAATGGGGGCTCAAGTATGTTACCATGTCATGCTCATCGCAGTCATTGTTAAATGTAAAACATGTAGCTATCTTTTTTGTCCTGATCCTGGAAGGTAATCAAGTCTTTCAGTGTTGTGGAATCCAACACTTCCGCAATGCCGTCACGAATACGCAACCACAGATCACGTTTCGCCGGATCATCTTCCTCCGTGAAATCTACTGGAGAGATTGGCCCTTCCAGTACACGGATTACATCGCCTGCAGTCACAGTTGCAGGATCACCCGCAAGGATATAACCGCCGTAAGCACCTCTAATGCTTTTCACCAGTCCTGCATTACGCAGTGGAGCAATCAGTTGCTCCAAGTAATGCTCCGAGAGCTGGTTGCGCTCAGCAATGCTTTTAAGTGATGTAGGGCCTTCGCCTATTCTGGCAGCAAGCTCCATCATGATTGTGAGGCCGTAACGGCCTTTTGTCGATATTTTCAAAGGAGTCACCTCTTTCAATTTTCAGAAACGATTGGAAACTTTATATTTAATCCTATGGTCCATGACCGTCTATTTCACGATCTGTCCACAGCGGAGATGCATTGAGATTAGCATAAACCTTCTAATCCTCCGTATTCCGATCATAACCCTCAGCTAATGTTAACATATCTGCATGCTTTATGGAAAAGAAAGATTGACGATATTCCAAAATGTGCGTCTGTGGTGGACACTATCCAAAATTGGCCGGGTGTATCGTATCTTGAGTCCGGTTATGCTAGAATAAGAAACGAAACACATTTATATATAGAAATGGTGATAACGATGTCCAAAACAATTGAAAATACACGGGTCGTCGTTGGCATGTCCGGAGGTGTCGATTCTTCCGTTACCGCACTGCTGCTGAAAGAGCAAGGGTACGATGTCATCGGCATTTTCATGAAAAACTGGGATGACACCGACGAGTTCGGCCACTGTACCGCTGAAGAAGATTCAGAGGATGTACGCCGCGTATGTGAACAGATCGGCATTCCTTACTACACTGTCAACTTCGAGAAAGAATATTTTGATAAAGTATTTACCTATTTCCTTGATGAATATAAGTCGGGCCGCACGCCAAATCCGGATGTCATGTGTAATCGTGAGATCAAATTTGGTGAATTCCTGAACAAAGCTCTGGATCTCGGCGCAGATTATGTAGCTACAGGACACTATGCTCGCCTGATTGAAGAAGATGGCACACTCAAGTTGCTTCGTGGTGTGGACAACAATAAGGATCAGACCTATTTCCTTAACGCGCTCAATCAGAACCAGCTGTCCAAAGCCATGTTCCCGATTGGTCATCTGCCCAAACCCGAAGTACGCAAAATCGCAGAAGCGGCTGGTTTGTATACTGCCAAGAAAAAAGACAGCACAGGTGTCTGCTTCATCGGTGAGCGTAATTTCAAAGAGTTCCTGAGTAACTATCTGCCTGCCAAAGGCGGAGACATGGTTGATATCGCAACCGGTGAAGTCAAAGGTCGTCATGACGGTCTGATGTACTACACACTTGGACAGCGCCAAGGTCTTGGCATTGGCGGTTCCGGCAATGGTGAACCTTGGTTCGTTGCAGACAAGAATCTGGAGAAGAATCAACTGCTTGTTGTTCAGGGCGATGCCCATGCAAGCCTGTACTCCACAGGTCTAACCGCAACGGGTGTGAACTGGATTGCTGGTGCAGAGCACATGCCTAATGTGCCATACCGTTGTACTGCCAAATTCCGCTATCGTCAGCCGGATCAAGGTGTAACATTGACCTGGCAAGAAGATGGAAGTGTCGATGTCCAATTTGACCAGCAGCAAAAAGCCATTACACCAGGACAAGCCGTTGTTTTCTACGACGGAGAGGTCTGCCTGGGTGGGGGTACGATCGATCAGGTGCAAAAAGTACCTGTACCCGCAATGCAATAATAGAGCTTGTCCATTAAAATGCGGATTATACACAATACCGTGTATCCCTATTAAAAAAGCCGTCTTTCATGTATACCATGAAGGATGGCTTTTTTCCTGCTTATTTTTGCAAAAAAATTAAAAATAGTTCGTTATGCAGTCAACCAGACTCCTGCCCAGGCGGCCAACACCCCAACTACAACCGAACTGATGACGTAGAGCGCCGCGCTTGCATATCGTTGTCGACCCATAAGTCCTAAGGTTTCATAACCAAAGGTAGAGAACGTCGTGTACGCACCGCAAAATCCGGTTCCCCAAATCACCCAGATTCCATCTGAGATCATTGCAGATTCATGCCATCCATATAACAACCCAAGCAACAATGAACCACTGATGTTGATGATCCATGTTCCCCATGGAAAAGCCGTTCCCAGCAAGCCAGAGACCCATTTTCCCAGACTGTAACGCAGTACCGCACCCAGCACACCTGCAAAACCAATCCACAGGATCATGAGGCATCACCCTCTTGTTTTTGTGCTCCCAACATACGATGTCCAAGGCTCATTCCCAGCGCACAGAGCAACAATCCTGCCAACAGACTCACGATCATATAAATAGCGGCACTGATCCATTCGCCCCCTTCGGATAAACGAACAATATCAAGCGTAAACGTGGAGAATGTCGTAAATGCGCCAGTAAAACCTGTACCAATCGCCAGTCGAAGTTGTGGTGTTATTTTGCCTGGAACAGCTATGGTAAAGAACCAACCCAAAAAAAGGCTGCCCATCGCATTGATTAACAGCACTGCCCATGGGAACCCCCCATGGACAGTTGGTATCCCTAACTGTATGGCATATCGGGTCAATGTACCGAGAGATCCACCCGCCCCTATATACAAAAGCTCTTTCATGTTGTGTGCATCTCCCGAGTGATCTGACTGATCTTATAGATCTCTGCGCCGCTGTTGGTTCAGCCTGATCTTCGATTCGTTACCCTGCTCCGTTGCCTCATAGAATACTCTCCGTGAGAGCTGCTTTGGCAAATATTCTTGTTTCACGTAATGCCCCGGATAGTTGTGTGGATATTGATAGCCCTCATGTCCAAGCTTCACGGCACCTGAGTAATGCGTATCTCGCAAGTGAAGCGGAACTTCTGCCGATTTCACCTCATCAATCGCGTTCATGGCTTTGGAAATGGCGGTGTACACCGCATTTGATTTTGGACTTTCGACCGCGAACAGAATCGCTTGTGCAATGTTCAGCTTGGCTTCGGGCCAGCCGTTATTTCGGTACGCATCAAGTGCTCCAATCGCCTGAGTCATGGCTTGCGGGTTCGCAAGTCCAATATCTTCACTGCTCGCTGCAATCAGACGCCGAATGAAGGTCATCGGGTCCATGCCGAGCTTCTCCACCGCGTATAGAAACCAAAACAACGCCGCATCACTGGAACCCCGAATACTCTTGTGAAATGCAGACAGCACATCATACTGGGTAGATTCATCTGCCTTCACAATAGGGCGCCGAATAGACTCTTCAGCTACACCAAGCGTAATATGAATGGACCCATCCTTCTCCGGTGGCGTCGTCAACGCAGCCAGTTCAAGCGCATTAAGCGCACGCCGAATATCTCCGTTGGCCATCGTAGCAATATGTTCAAGCGCCTCATCGTCCGCCTGCAGCTCCATGAACCCCAGACCTTTGTCCGCATCACTCAATGCTCTGCGCATTGCAATTAGGGAATGATCCTTATTTAGCGATTCTAGCTGAAACAGGGTGGAACGGCTCATCAAGGCTCCATTGACATAATGAAAGGGATTCTCTGTTGTCGCGCCGATAAAAATAATCGTGCCCTTCTCTACCGCTGGCAATAGCGCATCCTGACGTGAACTGTTAAATCGATGTACCTCGTCGAGGAACAGAATGGTTTTGGTTCCATACAGCTGTTTGTTCGTTTGCGCCTGTTCGATGACTTCACGCACATCCTTAACGGAAGCTTCCACTGCATTCAGACGTACGAACTGTCCTTGCGTTTGCTGAGAAATAATATGTGCCAAGGTAGTCTTGCCACATCCCGGCGGGCCGTATAACAAGATTGACGAAATCTGATCAGCCTCGATGGCGCGCCGGAGTAATTTCCCCGGTCCAATAATATGTTCCTGTCCAATATATTCATCCAGATGCTCTGGCCGCAAGCGGTCCGCGAGCAGTCTAGCTTGTGGTTTTGAGTCCTGTTGAAACGAAAATAAATCCATTGCTCATCACTTCCTTAACGGATTGCCTTGCCTTGAATACAATTACACTTCTGATGGTTCTCCACTCTCTATCATATCATACTCTCGCGGTAACATAGCCATAAATGCATGAAGTGCACTGCTGACAAAGGCATCCTTGCGAGTAATAAAATGAGTCATCATGCGATTCATACCTACGGGGAGTGTATGCGTGCGCAATAATCCATTTTCGATCTGATGCCTAATCACAATCTCTGGTAATAAGGAAATTCCCATACCGGACGTAACTCCACTAATAATCGCTTCAAGGGTTCCGAATTCCATAATTACTGGGCGGGTAACACCACCCACCTCTAACCATTCCTCCAAAACCTGACGATAGGAACACCCCATGCTGTAGACAAGAATGGGTTTACTCTTAAGATCTTCATCCGTAGGACCCATACCAGAACAGACAACAAATAGTTCCTCATCAAATACGGGAATAGAAACGATATCAGGATGATCACAGGGACAGCCTATAAATGCTCCCTCCAATTCATACCCAATAACCTGATCCATAAGCATCTGCGAATTGCCAGTAACCAGTGACAAGGAGACATCTGGATACTGTTTATAATATCTGACGAAAAGTTCAGGTAGTCGCACGGCCGCTGCGGTTTGTGTAGACCCTATTCGCATTGGACCCGATGGTGTGCTCGTCGCCCGAAGCGCCTTGGAAGCATCATTCAGCAAACCAATAATTTTATCTGCATAGGTCAGCAACATCTCTCCGGCTGGAGATAATGTCATACCTCGGTTATGACGAATAAACAACGTTGTACCTACTTCTGCTTCCAGATGCCGGATTCGTGCCGTTACGTTGGATTGCACATACCCCAGTTTAGAAGCAGCTTTGGTCAGATTCCCTTCCTGTGCAACACACTGAAATATTCTAAGATCCCCGCTCTCCATGGTCCCTCCACTCTGACATCATTCAAAATGATATCCGCTTCATTACCAATCATTATACTTCATGTGTAAACCGGACTACAATTCATGTAGATCCCAAACCAGTCAGCTGACTGGATGATGATAAGGAGTGTTCAGCATGACATACTGGAAAAATAGAGTTGCTCTGATCACAGGTGGCGGAACGGGTATAGGACGTGCTGTAAGTGAGATGCTCGCTGAACGCGGAGCCTTAGTCGCTGTCAACTATTCCCGCTCACAAGATGCAGCAAGAGAGACTGTTCAACACATTTTGGATACGGGAGGCCATGCATTCGCCGTTCAAGCCAATGTTGCCAATGATCTTGATGTCCGGCGGATGGTCACTACAGTAACTGAAACCTATGGCCCAATCACTGCACTTGTAAATAACGCTGGAATTACGCGTCATATTCCCATGCACGATCTGGAATCGGTTACAGATGACATCTGGGATGAACTGGTTGATGTGAATGTGAAAGGCATGTTTCATTGCGCTCGTGCTGTGACGGAAGGCATGCAGCAGGCAGGTGGTGGTTCCATAGTGAATCTGGGCAGCATTGCAGGCAGTACGGGCTCGGGCTCTTCCCTCCCTTACGCCGTCTCCAAAGCGGCAGTTCACGGTCTAACTTTATCACTTGCGCACGCACTCTCACCATACATTCGGGTGAATGCCGTCGTCCCTGGCGCAGTTGCTACAAGGTGGTGGGCTGGAAACGAGGATCGAATGTATCGTCTTGGTGGAGAAGTGTTATTACAACATATTGCCTCACCTGAAGATATCGCACACATGATCTGTGCTGCGCTGGAACAGCAATCCATGACCGGGCAGCTAATTACTGTAGATAGCGGACAGACGTTATGAGCTCCAGTCATAATAAAGATACCCGGATTATACAACCCTTGAAGTATACAATTTTGATCATTTTAACAACGCTAATCATGGGTACTTCTTTTCCCGTTGGCAAGATCGGCATGTTATATGCCCCACCTTTCCTGCTCATGGGCATACGTTATGTACTGGCTGGTGGATTGATGGCCTTGTTCCTTCGTAAACGTCCTTTGCCTACTGGATGGCAGTCTTGGTTGAAAATAATCCTCATTGGTCTGTTCCAATCCGCAGGAGTGATGGGCTGCGCCTACTACAGCATGAACTGGATTACATCCGGTGAATCCGCCATTATTACGTTTACCAATCCGCTACTGGTCATTATCCTCAGTGCTCTTTTATATAGAGTGACCTACCGTTTCAGTCAGTGGATCGGTGTTATACTCGGTTTCATCGGGATTATGTTAACTTTTGGATGGCAGATGAGCTTTAGCCCTGGAACCTGGATTGGATTTGGTGGTGCGATCTCCTTTGCCGTGTCCACATTGCTCATCAAACGCTGGGGTGATGGTTACGATACTTTTGTCTTAACTGCCTATCAGATGCTCGCGGGAGGTGCTGCGCTTCTTCTACTGAGCGTATGGACTGAACAGCCTCACTTTATGGTCAATACCACCTCGGTTATGGCGCTGCTCTGGTTAACGCTTGTTTGCTCCATCATTCAGTTCTCACTCTGGTTTTATCTGCTTCAGAATAGTGACCCAGCCCAAACCAGTTCGTATCTGTTTCTGGCACCGTTCTTTGGTGTATTATCGAGTTGGATTTTACTAAGAGAACACGTTCAGTGGTTTGCATTGGCAGGCGGTCTACTCATTGGTGTTGGCATATTCCTGGTGAACCGTCGCTCATCCAGAATGAGAAATAGCGTAACATAACTTGAACTTCTTCATCGTTCTTCCTTGGAAACTCAAGCGATTTTCGCACAAAAGCAAAAAAGGCATGCGCTTATGGGACTTTCCCATGAACGTCATGCCTTTTGTTGTATAAGTAAACTCTATCTAACCAAGCTCTGGCCAACCCTGAATGGTTACGGGTTCGCCATCGGGATTATGTGTTGCAGCCGCATAGATCGGCAGTACACCGTCATGGAACAACCACAACTCGTGCAAGGCCCGTGTACAACCAACGTACAACAGCTTTGCATCACCTGCATTTGGCAAATAATGCTTCTGGTCTACGTCTGCCACAATAACGGCATCAAACTCCAACCCTTTGGACAAGTAGACCGGTAAAACGGAGTGTCCACCCGTGTACTGCTTTTTGCCACCATCGATCAGGTTTAGATCCCAGCCTGCGTCCTGAAGTTCACGATGAAGTTCCTCTGCTTCATGCAGTGTACGGGTCAGGATGGAGACCGTTCGGTAGTCTTTGACCGTTAACAGCTTCAAAG
The DNA here is from genome assembly GCF_000517905.1 of Paenibacillus sp. FSL H7-689. NCBI lineage: Bacteria > Bacillati > Bacillota > Bacilli > Caryophanales > Paenibacillaceae > Paenibacillus > Paenibacillus sp. FSL H7-689. The sequence continues at coordinate 38,145 of NZ_ASPU01000066.1, read as the reverse complement.
CCTGTTCCAGACTAGCCGTCCGCCCTTCCCCTCCATAAGCCAAAGTCCGAACCGGATCACCACTACGGAAAACAGGAATCGCCGTAATTCCGCTCTTGACGCCACGTTCCAGAATCGTGTTTGCATAGTCGATAATTTCCATCGTTGAACGATAACTTCGGGTCAATGCAAAGTATGCATTCTGTTCCTCAGGAAATAGAGAACTCATCTCTTCCCACGCATGAACACCACGGTACTCATGAATCCCTTGGGACAAGTCACCCAGTATGGTGAAGGAATGCCCTTTGACGAACTGATCCAATAACGCCACATGAAATGGTGAAAAGTCCTGCGCTTCATCGATCACGACATGATCAAACCGCTCCGAACCCTCGATATCATGGACCAATGTATGAATGTATACCAATGCAGGCAGATCCTCTTCACGGACGATATCCTGTTTCAGATCTGCTGCCGTTTGTTTCATTACGCCTTTGGGGATAAGCCCGCTGAGCGAAGCTGGCACAGAACCACCCTTTGCAGCTTTGAACAACTGTTTATATAACGTAAGCGGCTCGTATTGAGGCCATTTTTTGGCATAAGCTTTCTCACGAGTAGACGCTTTTTTCTTGCGTTCTTTGCGCACAGCTTCTGGCATCGGTTTCTTAAGTTCCATCTCAATCCAGCGGTGAACCCGCGCCATGACCCGTTCTTTGCGTTTGGCTAGTGGATAATGCTTATATTCCTCACCGAACCAGTTCTCGATCTCCGTCTTGCTGAGCACCTTACCATCCCATGGACTGAAGTCCATATCCGGTACGGAATCCGCTTCCATGCCCGAGAGCCACTCTCGAATAAGCTCCATGAAACGGATGGATCCTTTGTAACGTCCAGGTACATCATCATTTAATTCAGGCCGCGCATCTGGAGTTTCGAACCAGGTGTTCAATGTATCCGACGTATTCGCCAAAGGCATTTCCAGCCCCAGCAGGTTCATCGCCCAATCCGGGAATGTCCGCTGTTGAATGTCCCCTACTCCAAGTTCCGGAAGCACATCCGAGATGTAATCCAGAAACATGTGGTTGGGCGCAAAAATAACCATTTTCTCTGCAGATACCTGCTCCTTGTACTGATATAGCAAAAAGGCAAGCCGATGCAGGGCAACCGTCGTTTTCCCGGATCCAGCTACACCCTGAATGATCAATGCAGTGTTTCTCGCCGCACGAATAATCAGATCCTGCTCCGCTTGAATCGTAGATACGATATCACGCAGTTTGTTATCCTTGTTCTCTCCCAGACGATAAACGAGGAATTCATCAGATACCGCTGGCTGGTCGCTGTCACGGTTATATGTATCCGCCACACGTTCCAATATCCGCTGCCGAATGACAACGTTTCGTTTCAGATATACGAGACCTTCAATAAGCCCTTCCGGGGCTTCATACGTAGCGGAGGCTTCCCCTCCCGTAAATGAGTAAAACAGGCTTGCGACAGGAGCACGCCAGTCGATGACGAGCGGATGCTCTCCCACCTCTTCGCGGTCTACGCCAATTTTGCCAATATACAGCGGTTTCCGTGCACCACTGCCCTGTTCTTCGAAATCCAAGCGTCCGAAATAGGGTTGCTGCGCGCTCTTGGACAAGGCGGTGCGGCGCTCTTCGCGTCCAGCTTCCAGCACTTGTTCTGTGAAGTCGTGGCCGGTGTATACCGGAATGTTCTGCAGTCGTTCCAGCTGACTATCCACTTCCTCCATCGTTCGCTCTAACCTGTACTCTTCTTCTTGATAGGCACTTTGAAAGCTGTCTGACATGTTTCAGTTACCTCCTAAGAATATGTTTTGCTCTGCATCGCCTAGATCTGGCAATACAAAAGGATACTTACTATATCACATAGGGCAATTGAAAGCCACATCCGTTTTTGTAGGCTTACTTTTATAATATATGAGGCTCATCTGAATTGATAATTAATGATGGCACTGACAAGCGCACAACAACCAAACAGAATAAACCACCAGGCCCACTTGTTTCTGGCCAGCCTGCGCCTGCTGTTTAATGCGCCGTAAATCCCGATTAGCAGTACGATGGTGGAAAAACTAATCCCTACAATCCAACCAGCCATTATACCTACCGCCCCCCTTTGTTTTCAGTACACACGAACAGTCTCTCATTTCCTGGATTTTAGATGAAAAGCTCCTCCTCGAATATCCACTTGGAATTCACTTTTTCCACTTTTGTGTATTAGACAGTTGCTGTCCCCATGAAGGGGAGTTAAATCAAATTCGCTTTTTAACGCTCCTGATCTTCTTTTAAGTAAAATTCGGAAACCTTCGTTATCTGGAATGGAAACCACTACTTTTGATCCTGTGGATACGGAATGCAAGCTCTCCGGCATCTTGAGACAATCCATATTCAATCCTCTGCCTGTAGTTGTATACTGCAAGTGACGGAATTCCCCTGATATGTCGATCTTGGCTGAACTGGATTGAAGATTGAATTTATCTGCACTAAGGTGCTGCCCTTTCACTATCGATGCCAATGCGCACAGTTCAAGCTCATCCATCCTCCCTGATAGGTCTACACTACCTGAGGTGATCTTACATTGACAGCGAGTGGCCAGAAGCCGATTCAACCGGAGTTGTCCTCCTGTGGAGTTTAGTAAAATACGATCAAAAATACGATCAGGAAGCTGAATCTCCAATGCTGTTCTAGCAATATTTATTCCAACGAGGCCTCTCCTTTTTCTCCCGTCCACAATGCTTAAGGCATCCCCTCGTATGTTAACTTGCATCAGCCTTCGCTTGGAAAACCACGCATCCGCAAATTGTATGACGTGGATAAGTTCATCCACACTCGGAAGAACTCTGATATCTCCTGACAACCAATTTAACTGTATATCATGAATGGGTTGATCAATGTCTATGCTCATGCATATGGAAAGCTCACTACTTTTCAACATCTTTTCCCTCTCCATTTCAAACAACCAGGTATATGTTTATTCCGCCTCCGCATAACCTCCTGTGCTGGCATGGCGATTCGTAATTCGCTGAATGAGCTGTTCGCTAACGATATCTGCTCCCAAGAGCTTCATCATGTGTTGCAAAAACTTAAGCCTTTCCAATGTCTGCTCCTGATCTCTGCCAAATAGAAGAGGGTTGATCCAGATGTTGACGAGCAGCATGAAGATTTCAGCACACTCCAGCGGATATTCGACTGAAATGGACCCATCTTCCTTGCCTTGTTCCATAATATTGGAAATAATTCGTGCATCCTTCAGAACACCTTTTCTGATCCCTCCAAGAACAAACTGCGGATTCTTGATCTGAGTGCTTAGAACTTGATCAATTGAGTTAGACTGGATTCCAGGATCAACGATAATATTTTCCAAAATACTGATGAGCTTCTGTCTGGCATTCGGAGCATGCGTGTTCTGGATGAGTTCCATAAACATGTCTTCTGCCCGCCCGAGCTCCTTCTCCATCACTGCACTAAGGATATCCTCCTTGGACTTGAAATGATGATATATCGCACCTTTAGACATACCTAATTCATCTATAATGTCTTGAATACTGGTCTTTTCATATCCCTTTTCAGTAAACATTTGAGTTGAGACTGCCAGAATCAGGTCCAGTGTCTGCTCAGGGTATTTATTTCTGGCCATAAGTTCCTCCTTATACATACCAACGGTCGGTATCTATAATATAGAGTATGTTGGTCTTACTGTCAATATGAGGAATTTTAGAAAAAGAAAAAGGATCTCCGTTGAAATACCTCATGGGTATTACGGAGACCCTGCATTAATGAGAATTACTCTTCGTTTTGTACTGTAGTTGCATTGCCTTCCTGTGCCACAAACTGTTTCTGCGCTAACTCACGGTATACCGGATGATTGCTAATTAATTCCGTATGAGTTCCTGTTCCGGTAACATGCCCATGCTCCAATACAACAATCTGATCGGAATCCACCACTGTGGACAATCGGTGCGCGATCACGATCGTAGTTCTTCCTTCCATCAGATTGGACAATGCTTGCTGTACTTCATACTCCGAGGTGCTGTCCAGACTGGATGTCGCTTCATCCAACATAAGAATATCCGGACTGCGCAGTAAGGCACGAGCAATAGCAATCCGCTGACGTTGGCCCCCGGATAACTTGATTCCTCTCTCGCCCACTTCCGTGTCATAGCCCTGTGGTAGCTTGTCGATAAAGTCGGCAGAATAGGCCATCTCAGCAGCTCGCCGGATCTCATCCATCGTGGCCTCACGACCTAATCCGTACGTGATGTTGTCTTTGATCGTACCCGCCATAAGTGGACTTTCCTGAGATACATACCCAATCTTGCTGCGCCAGGAGGCCAAAGAATAATCTGTTATGGCTTGTCCCCCATATGAAATATGGCCTGAATCGGGCATATAAAACTGCTCCATCAAAGAGAACAGTGTTGATTTGCCGCTACCGCTTGGACCGACAATGGCTGTCACTTTTTGTGTAGGTACCGTCAAATTGATTCCGTGCAACACTTCCTCACCTGTAACATAGGAAAAATGTACATCATGGAATGCAATCGTCTCATTTCCTTTTGGCGCTACCTTGGTGCTGTCATGTGGCTCTTCCTCATCAGCAAGGATCGCTTGTATGCGCTCCGTTGCACCTACGACTTTTTGCAAACGGGAGTATAACGTCGTGAATTGTCCCATTGGCATAATGACCTGGAACAACAGCAATATGAACGCAACCAGTTCACCAGGCGACAACAGTCCAGACGCTACGCGCATTCCCCCCACACCCAGAATAACGACCAGTACGGCAGTCATGACAAATGTAAACAAAGGACCGATCAGAGCAAGAATGCGTGCTTCCTGCAAGCCAAAAGCAAACATTTTACGAATCCGGGAATCTCCTGCTTCCACTTCCTGTTTCTCCGTTCCGTAAGCTTTCACCAAGCGGATCTCGCCAATAACCTGACTGAGCACGGACGTAAGACCTGCCATCTCATCCTGCTGCTTCTTGGAGATCTTGTACATTTTCTTCCCGACCGGCAACAGAATCAACAGCGTAAGCGGCACCAGACTCAGAATAATGAGCGACATCACCCAATCCAAGTAAAATAGTAATGCCACGCCACCCACAACAGCGACGATGTTGGATACAAAGGAAACCAGATAATCCGTGATCAACGTCATGATCTGGCTTGTATCATTCGTAATCCGGCTCATCGTATCGCCTGTACGATTCCGATCGAAATATGGCATTCGTAGCGACAATACCTTGTTCCACAGCTTGGTACGAAGCGTTGCGACCACTCGTTGTCCGGCGTAATTTAACATATAAATGCTAATACCCGAGGCAATCGCCTGAATCACAAATGCCCCAAGCAATAACAAAATAACAGATTTGTTCAATGCCGAAGTGGTTAATCCATCAATCAGACCTTTGGTCATCAATGGCACGATCAGTCCGGCTGTAGTTTGAATCAGGGTTAAGATGAGGGCCAGAATCAAGATCAGTTTTGGCGGGTTCGTGGAGGCGATAAGCTTGACGAAATCCTTAAATCCCTTTTTTCCTACCTTCGGTTCATTCTGCCCTGCTTGTTGCTGCTCTTCCATTCCCGTTCCTCCCGTTCTCCATCTGCTCACCAGAGATCATACGTATGAACTTACATGACGTTGCCTTTTGTTATTACAAAACTCCATGCAACACAAAGTTGGCTAAAAAGAGGATGGAAATGCCATACATGACCACAGGCACCTGTTTACCTTGACCTGCTGCCAGCTTCGCTAATGGATAGGCAATAAATCCAAACGCCATACCGTCCACGATGCTATATGTAAATGGAATCATGACCATGATCAGAAATGCTGGAAATGCCTCTGTGAAGTCACCAAAATCCATATCTTTCACACCTTGTACCATCAGGCCACCAATAATGATCAAAATGGGCGCAATCGCACTGTCTGGAATATAACCGAGTAGCGGGATGAAGAAAAAAGTAGCTCCGAATAACACGGCTGTAACGAGCGGAGTCAAACCTGTGCGACCACCTGCTGCAATTCCGGCTGTAGTCTCGGCTGCGGCAACTGGAGGACTGCTTCCGAATACGCCTGCCAGTACGGTACTAATGGATAGTGCGCGTAGACTTCCTTTGAACCGCTCTGGACGACCAATCATCTGTGTCTGAGCGGTAATTAATCCGATATTTTCGAACACCACAATTAGCAGTAGCAAAAATACCGCGATCCAGAATGCAACATCAGCCAGTTTCATCAAAGATAATTCACCAAACAAGCCGCCGTATTGACGCAGCGCATCCATAGCTGATACGGACTCACCCGGGTTCACTGCACCAAGTACATAGGCAAGGCCTGTCCCGACCAGAATACTGATCAGAAGTCCACCCTGTACGTTACGTATAAATAAAATCAAGGCAAGCACCAGCGTAACGCAGGCTGTAATGACATTGGGATCATTGAAATGCCCAATCGCAACAAACGTGGTCTGATGTGCGATAACGATTCCACTTTTTTGCAAACCGATAAATGTCAGAAACAAACCAATCCCGACCGTAATGCCATGCTGCAGATTTTTCGGGATTGCTTCGCTGATCATTTTGTATAGTGACGTAAACGCAACAATGGCAAACAGTATACCTGTAACGGTTACAACAGCCAGCGCTTCTTGCCAGCTTAATTTCATGGAATGTACAAGTGTATACGTGAAAAATGCATTAATCCCCATTCCGGGTACCACGATAATCGGTGATTTTCCGCCAAATGCCATGAGCAAACATCCTGCAATGGACGTCAGCAGTGTTCCAACCATAGCTGCCTGCAAAGGCATCCCGGCATCGGAAAGAATTGTAGCATTGACCATAACGATATAGACCACGGCAAAATAGGAAATGGCTCCCGCCACAACTTCCTTCTTCCACTGGTCTCCTGGCTCCATGCCAAGACGTCTGGTCATCCATCCGTGTTTCATTTCGTTCTATTCCCCTCTCTGTAGCCGCAAATTCATTATGTATGTATCATCATTTCGCGCAGCAGTGAATATCATACACGGTTTTGACTTTGAAGTACATGACGTAACTCTGACATTTATCTAGGAATACAGTTCGGCTATCATAGACGATTGACGTCCCATCCGCTCCTCTCTTGCGAAGTATGATCACACAAAAAAGCGCAGATGCCTTATCAGCATCCACGCTTCTTCAGTTGGCAGCAAGTTACTGCTGCTCGTTCTCTGCAATTTCTAACAAATCCTTAATCGCAACACTGACCATAATCAGTCCGGCTACCGGAGGCACAAATGAGTTACTCGCAGGTGGCTGTTTAGCCTTGCGAATTTCCGGAGCATTCTCGGGAACGATTTTTTGTGTTACGTCCTCACGTGGTTTCATCGGCTTTTCAGTCGAGAAGACCACTTTCACACCTTTTTTGATGCCGTCTTTACGAAGTGTCGTACGCACAACACGGGCAATCGGGTCCATGGTCGTTTTCGAAATATCTGCAACCTGGAATTTCGTCGGGTCCATTTTATTCGCCGCACCCATACTCGAAATCATCGGAATTTTACGTTTCAGGCACTCTTTAATGAGATGGATTTTGTAGATAATCGTGTCGGATGCATCCAGCACATAATCCAGATCATATTTGAACAATTCCTCATATGTTTCTTCCGTGTAAAACATATTCAGGGCAATTGCATCACATTCCGGATTGATCAGTTTCACACGTTCCACCATCAGATCCGCTTTTTTCTGCCCCACTGTCGTAGTCAGAGCATGAATCTGGCGGTTAATATTGGTGATGTCCACGACGTCCTTATCAATCAGGATGATACGCCCAACGCCGCTACGGGCAAGAGCTTCTACAGCAATACCACCTACGCCGCCAATACCGAGCACAGCGACTGTACTATTCTTCAACGTGTCCAGACCTTCAGGTCCGATCGCAAGTTCTGTTCTTGAAAATTGATGGAGCATTGAGAATCGATGCCTCCTTTATTTCTTTTCCGCTACCGGTTTACGGGCTACACGGATGTGAAGTTGTTCCAATTGAGAGTCATCCACTTCAGAAGGTGCATTCATGAGCAGATCCGTTGCACTTGCCGTTTTTGGGAAGGCAATCGTTTCACGCAGATTCGTGCGGCCCGCCAGCAACATCACGAGGCGGTCCAAACCAAAGGCAATACCACCATGCGGTGGAGTTCCATATTCGAATGCTTCCAGCAGGTAGCCGAATTTCTCATTCGCTACTTCTGTAGAGAGTCCAAGGGCAGCAAACATTTTCTCCTGAACATCACGTTTGTAGATACGCATTGAACCGCCACCTACTTCATAACCATTGAGAACAAGGTCATAGGCTTGAGCGCGGATTGCACCTGGATCTGTGTCAAACAGATGTACATCTTCGTCTTTTGGACGAGTGAACGGATGGTGTTCTGCCACATAACGTTTCGCATCTTCATCATATCCGAGGAGTGGGAAGTCCACAACCCAAGCAAATTTGAATTTGCTGTCATCAATCAGACCCAGTTGACGGCCGATTTTCAGACGCAAAGCGCCCAGAACGTCAGCAACCACTTTTTTCGTGTCCGCGGAGAAGAGCAACAAGTCGCCATCTTCAGCACCTGTACGTTCTTTGACAGCTTCGATTTCTTCAGGCGTGAAGAACTTCACGATTGGCCCTTTGAACTCGCCGTCTTTTACTTGAATCCAAGCCAGACCTTTAGCACCGTAACGTGCAGCAAATGGTCCGAGATCATCGATCTCTTTACGACTCCATGTGCCACAGCCTTTAGCGTTCAGCACTTTCACTTCTCCACCTTTTTCGATGACAGAAGCAAATACTTTTACACCGCTGTTCGCTACGATATCGTTCATTTCAACCAGTTCCATACCAAAGCGCAGATCTGGTTTGTCTGAACCGTATTTACCCATTGCATCTGCATACGTAATCCGTTGGAAAGGCAGTTCCAGCTCAATACCTTTCGTTTCACGCAGCAATTTGGCCATCAGTTCTTCCATCATTGGCAGCAGGTCATCCTGTTGCAAGAAAGAAGTCTCGATGTCGACTTGAGTGAATTCTGGTTGACGGTCTGCACGCAGATCTTCATCCCGGAAACAACGAGCGATCTGATAATAACGCTCAACGCCACCAACCATCAGCAATTGTTTGTAGATTTGTGGGGATTGTGGCAAGGCGAAGAATTCACCTTCATGCACACGGCTCGGTACGAGATAATCACGTGCACCTTCCGGGGAGCTCTTAGTCAGGATTGGTGTTTCCACTTCAACGAACTCTTCTCCATCCAGGTAGTCACGGAACACTTTGGATGCTTTGGAACGCAGTTTCAATGTTTCGAACATTTCCGGACGACGCAGGTCCAGGTAACGATATTTCAAACGAAGGGATTCATCAACTTCGACACCATCTTCAATGAAGAATGGAGGTGTTTTGGCTGCATTGAGCACTTCGATTTCTGTGATTTGAACTTCAATTTCGCCAGTAGGCAGGTTTTTGTTAACTGTTTCAGCATCACGTTTAACGACTTTACCCGTTACAGCGATAACATACTCGCTACGTACGCGATCTGCGATTTGCAGAGCTTCACCGGAATAAGCCGGGTTAAAGACAACTTGTACAATCCCGCTGCGATCACGCAGGTCGATGAAGAGTACGCCCCCCAAGTCACGGCGGGTCTGAACCCAACCGTTCAATGTTACTGTTTCACCGATGTGTGCGGGTGTTAATGCGCCGCAATGATGACTTCTTTTCATAACCAAACTCCTCATTATGTGAATTTCCGTTCTGTATGGGCAGTTAGTGCCTGCTCTTCAACAGTCCGGTTACGTGTAGATCATGTATTCGAAAAGGCATGTTACCTCTGGCTCGCCAACTTCCGCTTAATTGGAAACGTCGGTGAACCTCAGTACTATTGCCGGATCAATTGTTTTACTTGAATGTTTAAGATTTAATGTAACACCTCATGCTTATTTACCTTCGCGAATTGCCTCTACCAGATCATCAAGCTTCACGGTTTGTTGCTCACCCGTATCCATCGACTTGAGGGCGATCTCACCACGCTCCAGCTCGTCATCACCAAGGATGGCAGTGTAGCGGGATTTGAAACGGTCAGCTGATTTCATCTGTGCTTTCATCTTGCGGCCCAGATAATCACGTTCCCCAGACAGTCCAGACTGACGAAGTTTGAACAACAGACGGTTCACTTCACGATCAGCTGCCTCTCCCAGAGCAACAAAGTACACATCCAGTGGAGCCAGCGTAGTGACCTCAATATTTTGGTGCTCCAGAATCAGTTGGATGCGCTCCAGACCAATACCGAAGCCGATGCCTGGCTGATCAGGTCCGCCGATATCTCCAACCAGACCATTGTAACGACCACCGCCGCCAACCGTATCTATTGCTCCAATACCTTGGGCTTTTAATTCAAACGCAGTCAGTGTGTAATAATCCAAGCCCCGTACCAGACGATTATTCACAGCATAATCTACTCCGAAATCATCCAGGTATGCCTGCAGCTTGGCAAAGTGATTCAAAGACTCTTCATCCAGGCTATCCAGTATGGACGGTGCCCCAACGAATTTGTCCTGATCGACTTTACAGTCGAGTACACGCAGCGGATTACGCTCCATGCGGGACTGACAGTCCTTACACAGGCTGTCTTTCATCGGTCTGAGGAACCCAAGTAACGTCTCGCGGTATTCTGCACGGCTGGTTGAGTTACCAACGGAGTTGATCTCCACTTTGACATCCTTCAAGCCGAGCTCGACGCACAACTGGTAACCTAGTGCGATTACTTCGGCATCAATCGCAGGGTCCAGCGCACCGATGGCTTCTACACCAAACTGGTGGAACTGACGCTGACGACCTGCCTGCGGACGCTCATACCGGAACATCGGACCGATGTAATAGAGCTTGCTCACATCCGGTTCACCGTAGATTTTATTCTCTACATACGCACGGACAACACCTGCTGTTCCCTCTGGACGAAGAGTCATGCTGCGATTGCCTTTGTCATCAAAGGTATACATTTCTTTCTCAACGATATCGGTAGTCTCTCCTACACCGCGTACAAATAAAGAAGTCTGTTCGAAGATCGGTGTACGAATCTCACGGTAATTAAACCGTCGACACAGATCTCGTGCTTTTTCTTCTACGTACTGCCATTTCTCGACAACTCCAGGCAGTAAGTCCTGCGTTCCAGTCGGTTTTTGAAAAGCCATCTTGATCCCTCCAGCATTGATTTTTTTCTCTAAAAGTTAAAAAACTCTACACGTGATCACTGCTCGGGCAGAACAACCTTACAATCGCTGTTATCCCCAGATTTTTTGAATTAATTTTACAATGTGGAAATCCGGTGATAGCATATGCTTCCGATGCAGCTTTCTTTCAGAAATCTTTTAGGCGAACGCTTCGCTTTTACAGGTTTTTTCTGCCCTCTCCGTTTTCGTGTATTTCTTTTAAATCAACTTATATAACAAAAAAATCCCTCGCCCTGTCGCTGTATATACAGCAAACAAAGGGACGAGAGATTGTGTAATATACATTCACCCGTGGTACCACCCACATTCCGGAAACCTGACACTTTAGCCGTTCAGGTGATCTCTGATGATTCAGGATTGCACAGAGCAACCTGATCAAGCAGATATTCCGCTCTACGTGTAACGCACGTCCTGCGCAGGCCAGCTACTGGTCACCAGATCATCTCTGCTGTGTTCGCCGTCTGTTCTCGGGGAAGTCATTCGTCCGCTCATCAAGAGAATCCTTACAGCCTTGGGATTCCTCTCTGGTCATGTGGGCACGGAGTACTTGGTCCCGTCATCAAATCAGTAATATAGTTCAAAAATCGACTTGTATTGACTATAGTCAACGTATTATTTTCTGATTGTAATGAACCGCAGTGCTAAAGTCAAGGGTTAACACGAAAAGATAGCTCTAAAAAATTTTACTCACACGCTGCACCGGATGGGGGAGTGACAGAAATCACGGATAATAGAAGCTGGATTCATCATATGAATTCCAACTTCTATTCGCTTCTTATTCCTCTATTGTTGCAGCATCCACTTCAACAGATCCGGCGCGCTCGCCCATAAACGGGAATGCATAATGACATATTCAATCGCTTCGTCGGAGTCGCCCATGCCGACAAAGTCAGGGAGGTTATGCGGCAGCCGTTTCAAACCCAACAGGTAATCAGGCACATGTTTGTTCACACCCCGGGCCACACGGTACAGCATTTTGAGCTGGGAGGTGATTCCGTTTTTCTTATACTCCAGAATGATCTTGTCATAGGCAAAGGCCGTTGCGGCGTCACCTCTTCCATACTCCTCCAGCAATTGCTCTGCCTGATCCAATTGGTTGCTGTACAAATACACAGCAGCGAGCAGGTAACGTGCTCCGGTATTGTCTTCCGTATTAAGCTCTAGCATATGCTCCAGAATCTGTGCTGCTTCTTTGGTATCTCCACCAAACCAGCAGGATTCGGCATAGCTTTTGCATATCCGGATATAGGGACGAGTCTCATGAAGCCCCCAGAAGTCCCCTTTGTTCTCCTCAAAGAACAGTTCGCCCAGTTCACGTTTGCCAGCAGCGATTCCTTCCTTGAGGTAAGATCGTGCATCATTCTCATTGTCCGATTCCTCAGCTAGAATAAGATACGCATCAGAGCTGTCAGGATACATCTCCAGCGCTGTTTCCGCCAGATGTACTCTCCGTTTGGAAGAGCTCGTTTCCCTCGCCTTAGACAGCAGAGCCTGTGCTTTGTCTTTCGATGTGCCTGGACCGTTCAGCATCAATAGCTCGTCCGTTTCACCGCCCATGCCGTATTCTTCGATATAACTATTCATCTCCTTAACCTTCCGGGAGATCGTGCCTGTCGTTACCTCATATTTATCAGCCAGCTCAGCCTTTGAGACATGGAAGCCGTATTCCTCGGACAGCAAATACTCAATTGCAGCAGAGAACGAGCCTGTCTTCTTCACAGTAGGGCGGGTCTGACGGGAGTAGCCGTTCCATAACACCAGAGCTTCCAAAATTACCTCGGGCTCGTATTGGTTCCTCATGTTCTCAATAGTCTGCAGGGCCAGCTGTTCGTGAGCCGGGTGCTCCCATTTCAAATCGCTTGCCACCATCTTTTCCAGCTTGGTCAAGGTCAGTTTGCTCTCAGGCTGCATGGAGGCTTCCCGAACCGGTTGCTCCGCTGATATTATCCCCAGTATGGATTCTACTGCAGAGGACTCCTTGTTCAGACAACATTTCTTATATTTTTTCCCACTACCGCATGGGCATAAATCATTTCTTCCAACCTTACTCAAAACTAATTCCCCCTTAAATCTGTCTCTAGCCATTCGCATGAGAACTCTGTTGCTTTAGCATAGTAGGTGTCATTTCTCAAACGAGGCATTCTATATAACTTTCAAATTCCATCGATCAAGCAGAAACGGCTGCCCCGTACTTATATAAAAAAGGTGGGGCCGTTTCAGCGAGTATATGTTCATCTGGAATATGACGGATCACTCTGGCGATGAGTTCCTCATACTCTCTGTCATAGGATTGGATTCGTCTGAACCCAATCGCTGGAGCTAGATTTACCGTCCAATGTAGCCCAACTATGAAAACAATTCGCTGTAGAATATATAAACCCATCTCTCTATTCTAGCAAAAATTGAATAAAGGGGTAAGCTCTGCCCAAAACATACACATTCACATCTCAAAAAAAATAGCCTGCACACGGTGTGCAGGCTCAAAGGATATATAAAAAAAGGGGGTCATGTGTGTTATTATAAGCCCACTATGTTAAAGGCTTATGTATCTAATATTACAGTAATATTACAAAAATGATAGCGCTTTATAAACTAGCTTTCTAATATCCTCCTGATTAAAAAGCCCTTGCACATCACTCGACTGTATGGTCGAGCAGTGCAAGGGCCAAGAAGTATCTACACGTTAATTCAAATCTTCCACATAGGCATGGTTGGAACGAAGCTTATGAACAATCTCGTCATAATCTTCATCTCTTACTTTGGCAGACAGAACATAATGCAGATCATCATAATCGGCCGAAGACACATCTGCAGCATTCAGCAGGTCTCCATCCTCATTCACTCTGTCACGAGTATCCCGTTCTGCATCACGGTCCACATTGGCTACTACAGGGATCACATTTTCGCTAGCTGGAACACCAGGGGCTGCACCTACACCCATTGCTCCGTTGGTGCCTACGCCACCTGCTGTATTATAAGGCACCAGTGGCACCATAACACGCGTGTCTCTACCTACCGCACTGTCCAGTTGACCTACTTCCAAATGCTCTGTACGGAACGTCTGAAGTGAAGTTCTTGCTCCCTCTGCCTCGTCCTCGGTTCGAAAATACGCCTGAATATGTTTTGTCATGTCAAACCCTCCTTTTTCGGAATGAAATGCAACGTGAAGTTTCGTAACCCCACGATGTAACGTAGTTAAGATACATCAATATATGTCAGTTGCACTAGCTGAAGTTATATAACTTTTAGCAGTTCACGTACAAACGCTGGCTCATCTTCAGGTGTTCGGGATGTAATATAGTTTCCATCCACAACGGCCTCATGGTCCTTGAACTCTGCTCCTGCGTTTACCATATCATCCTTAAGTGGTGGATAGGATGTAATGGTACGGCCTTTCAACAGACCGGCACTAGCCAAAATTTGCGGACCATGACAGATCGCAGCAATTGGTTTCTTCGCACTGTTGATCTCAGTGACAAACTTCAAAATGTGCGCATCACTTCGCAAATTCTCAGGGGATGATCCACCAGGAATCACGACTGCATCATAATCTGAAGCGGATGCATCACCAATCGCCTTATCTGTGGTATAGGAGGCCTTTCCTCCTTTACCTTTAAGGGTCTCACCGGCTTTTAATCCGATAATCTCCACTTCATGTCCAGCTTTTTTTACTTCGTCATACGGGACCTGCATCTCCGAATCTTCAAAGTCATTCGCCAATAAAAAAGCAACTTTACTCATAACGTATGTTCTCCTTTCCGTGTTCGAACTTTCTTTATAAAATCGGGTCTTGCAGTACATTGGCACTTCGTTGTGCCTCGTTTTGTTATTACCCTCACCAGAGCAATTTATAACAATTCAATGTAATTTCATTTTGTAACCAAGTCGTCAAACGAATACTTAAAAAGTTCTACTCACGACAAAAAGTCCTGATTCGGGAAGGAATCAGGACTTTTTCAGAATCTGTATAATCCAAATATCGGATGTTTATATCCCTGTGTAAACATTCAAGATCGCGGAAGATGACTCTGCTTCCCTTTGTCCGAATCCTGAAGTGCCCAGATCGTTGCAACATACTCAGCAGCCGAACGGGCAAGGTGCAATGATTCATACAGGTTGCCTGGGAGTAACAAAGGTTCTGAACGGGTACGTGTTTCTTTCGCAGATTGGCGCATAATTGGATGGATACTCCTTTGATCATGAAATAGTCATCAACGAATATTCCTCATTATGGCCTGAACCCTATGAAATTATGCACTTGGTTCCTGACGAACCGGACTTTCAAGCATCAAAGTCACGGGTCCCCAGTTGGTAAATGTTACATCCATCATCGCTCCGAAACGCCCGGTTTCAACCTGAATACCTTTATCCCGTAGCAGTTGATTAAACGTTTCATATAACAGTTCTGCCGCTTCAGGTCGGGCCGCAGCCGCAAAGCTCGGACGCTTTCCTTTGCGACAATCTCCGTACAGGGTGAACTGGGAAACAGACAATACAGCACCGCCTACATCAAGCAGACTGAGATTCATCTTCTCCTGATCATCCTCAAATATCCGCAACCCACTAACTTTGTCAGCCAGATACTGGGCATCCTTCTCGGTGTCCTTATGGGTAATGCCTACGAGCAGCATTAATCCGGACTCGATCTTACCTGTCAGCTCGTCTCCCACGGTCACCTGAGCCTCTTTACAGCGTTGTACAAGCACCCTCATCTTACAGGCTCCTTACTGCATAATCCGATGCACCGAATAGACATCTTTCACACGTTTGATCCGTTCTACAACGGATTGCAGATGATCCGTATTACGAATCAGAATTGTGACGTGCACCAATGCTAATTTATTTTTATCTGTCCGTCCTGTAACGGCAGATATGTTGGTTTTACTTTCAGATACAGCCTGAAGTACCTCGTTGAGCAAGCCATTCCGATCATGGCCTGTAATCTCAATATCCACACTGTAACTTGCTTCGATATTCTCTTCCCACTCGACCTCAATAACACGTGCTGCTTCTTCTCCGTCTGCACTTGTCGGAATATTCGGACAGTCACTACGGTGTACGGAAACGCCGCGTCCGCGTGTAACATATCCGATAATGTCATCCCCAGGTACAGGATTACAGCATCGTGCGAATCGAACAAGCAGATTATCGATGCCTTTGACACGAATACCGTTGGTTGGACGATTTCTGCGCTCAGGCGCAGGTTTCAGCTCGCGCATCTCGGAATTTAATTCCAGCAAACTGGACTCTTCCTGCTCTTTACGCAGTTTTTCGGTTGCTTTGGTTACAATCTGTGCAGCAGTAATCCCACCGAATCCAACAGCCGCAAGCATGTCATCAATATCGTTAAACGCATATTTTTTGGCAGCTTCCATCAACTTGTCATCCGTCATCCACGCAGAAGGATCAAGCCCCATACGCTTCAGTTCACGCTCACAGCTTTCCCGACCTTTTTCAACGTTTTCTTCACGGCGTTCCTTCTTGAACCATTGCTTGATCTTCGCTCGTGCATGAGAAGATTTCGCAATTTTCATCCAGTCCTGGCTCGGTCCGTAAGAATGTTTGGACGTCAAAATTTCGATGATATCACCTGTCTTCAGATGATAATCGAGCGGAACAATCCGACCGTTTACTTTGGCACCAATGGTCCGATTACCAACCTCCGTATGGATTCGATAAGCAAAATCCAAAGGAACAGAGCCGATTGGCAATTCGATGACTTCTCCTTTTGGTGTAAATACAAATACCAAATCCGAGAAGAAATCCATTTTGAGTGACTCTACGAATTCTGATGCATCCTGTGCTTCGTTTTGAAGTTCAAGAATTTCACGGAAGAACGTAATCTTGTCTTCAAAATGATTTCCGTTCGCTGCGCCTTCTTTGTAGGCCCAGTGGGCAGCAATACCAAATTCAGCAGTCCGGTGCATATCCCATGTCCGGATCTGTACTTCCGTTGGTTCGCCATTGGGACCAACTACCGTTGTATGCAGCGATTGATACATATTCGCCTTTGGCATCGCAATGTAGTCTTTGAAGCGTCCAGGCATCGGTTTCCATAGCGTGTGTATAATTCCCAAGGTAGCATAACAATCCTTGATATTATCCACAATAATACGAATGGCAAGCAGATCATAAATTTCGTTAAACTGCTTGTTTTTGGTGGTCATTTTCTTGAACACGCTGTAGATATGTTTCGGGCGGCCCGAAAGGTCTGCCTGAATCCCCATCTCATCGAGCTTGTTCGTAATTCCATCCATAACCGTATCAATATATTGCTCCCGTTCCGCACGTTTTTTGTGCATGAGGTTAGCAATTCGGTAATACTGCTGCGGATTCAAATAACGGAGGGCGATGTCCTCCATTTCCCATTTGATTGCAGAGATACCCAAACGGTTTGCAATCGGACAGAAAATTTCCAGCGTCTCATATGAAATCCGGCGCTGGCTTTCTTCCGACTGAAACTTGAGTGTCCGCATATTATGCAGACGGTCAGCCAATTTAATCACGATGACACGGATGTCCTGCGCCATGGCGATGAACATTTTGCGGTAGTTCTCGTTCTGCTGTTCTTCCTTGGAGCGAAACTGAATACGTTCCAGCTTCGTCAAGCCGTCAACAAGCATGGCACACGTATTGCCGAAATGATTGCGGATCTCTTCAAGTGAGACCGTAGTATCCTCTACTACATCATGAAGAAGCGCTGCTATTATGGAGATGGTGTCCATCTGCATGTTCACAACAATGTCGGCAACCGCAAGCGGATGCAGAATATACGGTTCTCCCGATTTTCGCGTCTGTCCATGGTGGGCCTGATCAGCAAATTCGTAAGCTTCTCGTATGCGCACCAGATCGGGTTCTTTGATATATGCCCCGGCCTTCTCGAGTAATTGCTCTATGCCCATTCTGATCTGTTCCGTGTCCTTTCTATACCAAATGGAACCCGTGACAGTGCTGCAACACAGGTTCCCCGTAAAAGTAATTTCCTATAATTATGACGCTTCGCCCGTTTCCCGTCAACTGCTGACGAATAAGAGCGCTTATCCAATTTTTATATTGATGATCTGAATTACTTCTATCTCGTTTCCCTATGACTCACAGGGGATTGGATGTATTTCTTATTTCTTATGTATTATTGCCGTTATTTGCTGAAATAGAAGGAAAATTCATGAAAATATTAATTCTATCGCTCTGTTACGTCAAAAATGTTATTGATTAATTAAGAGAAACTCTGTAATCTATTGAAAGTTTGTGTTTCGGAAAAGGAGATGAAATTCATTGCAACGCGAAATTCAGGTTAATCAAAAGATGCCACTTGGCTCAGGTTCACTGCTTAGCCTTCAGCATTTGTTCGCCATGTTTGGCAGTACCGTACTTGTACCCAACCTGTTCGGTGTTGATCCAAGTATGATCCTGCTGATGAACGGAATTGGAACACTGTTGTACATACTGATGTGTAAAGGAAAGATCCCTGCATATCTCGGGTCCAGCTTTGCCTTTATTGCTCCTGTTACAATGGTATTAAAACAACATCCTGAGAATGGCTACTCCATGGCACTTGGAGCTTTTATCATAACAGGACTTGTTTTCTGTTTCGTGGCCCTCATTATTAAATTTGCGGGTACCGGATGGATTAACGTAGTCTTCCCACCAGCGGTTATGGGCGCCATCGTTGCTCTGATCGGACTGGAGCTTGTACCCGTGGCTGCCGGAATGGCAGGTCTGATTAATCCCGATACCCTTAAATATCCCAACTGGGCACCTCAAGCCAAACCAATCATTTTATCCATGGTCACATTGGGAATCACAGTAATTGGTGCCGTAACGTTCCGTGGATTCCCCAAAATTATTCATATTCTAATCGGAATTGTATCCGGATATGTATTAGGCTATTTTATGGGTCTGGTTGAAAAAAAAGCTATTGCAAACGCTGATTTCATCTCATTGCCAACCGTAACAACGCCTACATTTGACTGGTCCGTTATTTTCACCATTTTACCTGTAGCGCTTGTGGTTATCGTTGAACATATTGGACATTTGCTTGTAACGAGCAGCATTGTAGGCAAAGATCTTTCGAAAGACCCTGGGCTTCATCGTTCCCTGCTTGGTAATGGGGTCTCCACCATTCTGTCCGGGTTTGTAGGATCTACTCCCAATACAACCTATGGTGAGAACATCGGTGTAATGGCCCTGACTCGCGTATACTCCACATATGTCATTGGTGGCGCAGCAGTCATTGCAATCGTACTCTCCTTCTCAGGAACATTCTCGGCGCTTGTAGCCAATATTCCTGTGCCTGTTATGGGTGGCGTATCCCTGCTTCTGTTCGGGGTTATTGCAGCATCTGGTCTGCGTATTCTGGTTGAACAGAAAGTCGATTTTGCCAAACCGACCAATCTGCTGCTTACTACACTTGTATTGGTCATCGGACTGAGTGGTACAGAAGTTACCTTCTACGGCGTTCATCTGAAAGGGATGGCATTGGCAACCATCGTCGGAATTCTGATGAGCTTGTTGTTCAAACTGTTTGAAGTGCTAGGTTGGTTGAATGACGATTCGCGTAAACAGCCTATCACTGAAAAAACGCCCGATTAACTTCCATCGTATACACATCAAAAAGCCTGTTCTCCCTAACCTTACGGTTGGAAGAACAGGCTTTTTGATAATCATTAATGCTGTATATTATTTCCCGGGAAACGGAAAAAACAATTCATGTTTCATCACAGCGGTACATGTGAAGATTTCAGCTTAATAATTCATCAATGTGAATACATCGATTTCTGGCAATTTAGCACGACCATTCAGATCAGACAGCTCAATCAGGAAGGCAGCTCCGACAACTTTCCCACCCAATTGTTCAATCAAGTTGATGGAAGTTGCAATCGTTCCACCCGTTGCGAGCAGATCATCTGCGATCAGGACATTTTGACCTTTTTCAATCGCATCTGTGTGCATCGCGAGTGTATCCTTGCCATACTCGAGATCATAACCAACTTCAATCGTCTCTCCAGGCAGTTTTCCACTTTTGCGAATCGGAGCAAAACCGACACCAAGAGCGTATGCCAGAGGGGCGCCCACAACGAAACCACGTGCTTCAGGTCCAGCAATAACGTCAATTTTGAGATCAGAAACCATCACTTTCAGTTCATTGATCGCATTGCGGTACATTTCTCCATCCTTCAACAATGTTGTAATGTCCTTAAAGCTGATTCCCGGTTGTGGAAAGTCAGGGATGACACGAATATAATCTTTAAAATCCAAAATAATCTCCTCCTAAAATAAATACACAAACTTCCATCTAAGATACGCCCTTCATCCGGGATATCATCCATTGTGTCAGTTGCGGTGTGGCTGCATCCAGCATCACCTGTTCTATCTCGGCCATATTTTCGAGCGCCTGATAGTGACGTGAAGCGGTTAGTTCACGCTTAGGCGGGTTATCCACAAACGCAATTTTGCCGTTATCACGGGTAATGAAGGATAACTCTTCGAATACATCCAACATCATCGTAATCATGCGCGGCGAACAACCACACTGACGACTGAGCACAGGAGTAATCTCTTGTTCCTCCACGGGTTCAGCTTTCCATTTCAACACCTGCATATAAATACGCTTAAAGAGTTCTCTGGAAGGCATCTGAAGGCGATCTCGGCGGTTGCCTGATCCGTGCAGAAGGATGATATTCTCAGCTCCACTGAACAAAGCCAGCATGGCATTAAGTTGTTCCGGGGTTTCCGGCGTATCAAACACAAATAACGTCCGGACTTGTTCCTGTCCATAATGCTGTGCAGCAGCATTACACGGAAATAACCCGACCTTTCTATCATATACCCAAAGGCAAGGTTCATACAATGAATTTCCCTCGGAAACATCTGTTTCTTTCCTAACAATAGCACCAACAGAACCAGATTTATATCGCAGATGCACCTCAAGTGAGCTCAAGAAATGTTTCATCGCATTTAATGGCTCGGCATTACCGCGCAAATCAAACACTTGGACCTGAGGAACATGAATGTCCTGAAGCATCAATTGAGGTTTTCTCATCCCATTCCATTCATTGATGGACAGTTCTCCCATCACATCAATAACGGAACCTGGGAGAAGGAACTCTGCTAACGCTCCCTTGCCAAAAGCAACGGTTTCCAGTTGCTGACCATCCTGTTCCAGAACCAGTTTCAGATGGCGTTTCTCTCGTCCCATTGTTCTGGTTTCCTTCACAGTCACACTTCTCAATACAAACCGTGGCGAAGGATTGCTCATCCCAAAAGGCTGCAATCTGTCGATCTCCTGGATCACTTTCAGCGGAACATCACTGATTCTGCATTCATCATCCGCAAGACGTTGAGGTACAAAGTCCTCTTCAGTTAATACAGATGCAGCAAACTCATTCAAACCAGCCTCAAGTTCTTCCAGCTGTTCCCGATGCAAGGTCATACCTGCTGCTGCAGGGTGTCCCCCGTAATGGTCCATAGTGTGTTTATTGACTGTGAGTGCCTGATAGATATCCAAGCCCTCAATGGAGCGCGCAGAGCCCTTGCAGACACCGCTCTCTGGATCGATCCCAAGGATAAGTGTAGGTCGGTAATAACGTTCCAGTAATTTGGAAGCCACAATACCAACCACTCCGACGTTCCAGCCCTCACCAGCCAATACGATTACATCTGGAACGGATCCTGAACGAAGCTGTATCTTTTGTTCCAACTGTGCCGTTGCTTCTTGTAATATGCCCTCTACGACTTGCTGCCGCTCCCGATTCAATAGATCAAGCTGACCGGCTAGCGTATGAGCTTCATCCAGATTCTCAGTTGTGAGCAGCGACACCGCTCGTCCTGCATGATCCAAACGTCCACTGGCATTAATACGAGGTGCCATGGCAAAGGCAATATTAATCGAAGTCACCTGACTCTGATCCACACCACTGATTTCCAGCAATGCACTTACACCGGGAAGACGTGAACCACGCATCGATTCTATTCCATAACTGACGATAACCCGGTTCTCCCCTTCCAAAGGCATCAGATCGGCAACGGTGCCGATGGCGGCAATCTCCATCCATTCACCGGGCACTTCCCCGATTAATGCCTGAGCGAGCTTCAAGGCTACTCCCGCTCCTGCCAAACCTTTAAAAGGATACGGGCATCCTGGAAGTTTCGGATTAATAAGTGTAAAGGCTTCGGGCAAAATTTCAGGCGGCTCGTGGTGATCTGTCACAATGACTTCGATGCCCAGCGTGGCCGCATAGGCAATCTGTTCAACAGCACTGATTCCGGTGTCCACGGTAATAATCAATGAAACGCCTTGTTGATGGGCCCAATCCAATGCATGGTTGTGCAATCCATACCCTTCATTCGAGCGATGAGGGATATATATATCGTACGAAGCTCCAAGATGACGCATCAAATGGATCATGAGCGATGTGCTGGATACGCCATCAGCGTCATAATCCCCGTAGATCAAAATATGTTCTTCCCGCTCCAATGCCAGCTTGATACGTGGCACAGCTTCATTCATGCCAAGGAGCAGATAGGGATCATGCATCTGATTCAGGTCAGGATGCAAAAAACGTTCGGCCTCCTTCTCATTGTGCACTCCTCGACTCACAAGCAAACGTCCAACAAGGGGTGAAACGGAAAGCGCCTGCGAGAGTCCCGCAGCCGCCTCCAAATCGATATTCGGTGTATTCCACCGGTATTGCGAATAAAGCAATGATAACGCTCCTTTCCTGATCTACTGGACCCGCGCTTCACTACTGAATTAATGTCGCTTCGTGATCGGGCAGTTCATGATTGGATTTATAGGGATAACCTGGATCATAAGGTATCGCTTTAATCTGTACTTCTTTCACATGACTGAAACGGGTGAGCAGTAATGTCTTGGCACGATTTGCAATCTCCTGTGCTTCCAGTATCGAGATCCTCGGATTCACACTAATGACCAGCTCAATCGTAACGTCATGTTCCTGTTCACGTGCAACCAAATGCTCAATGGTAATGATGCCATATACCCGCTGTACGGTCTCTTTAAAATCTGAGGCTTCTTCCTGCTCCAGCTCCTGAACGAGTGAACCATAGACTGTGTCCACAATCATTCGGTAACCCTTGTGAAGCACAAAACAGGAAGCAATCAACGCAGCCGTGGGGTCTAGGTAGAGCAGCATGCTCAATCCCGTCTCTTCACCAGCCATCGATCCTATAATGCCGATTAACACGGTGAGCGAACAATAGAGTGCACGGCGATGTTGCTGTGCATAGGCCAGCGCCTGAGACTGGTTCCGTTTACGGAAATATCTGTACTGAAATTGAAAAATCGCTTCTTTCACAGCCAAAGCTGCAACAGCCACCAAAAGTACCGACTTGCCGGGTGCTTCCGGTTCACTTCCGGAGAGACTACCCAATGCGGAGATGGCAAGCTGTAATCCACCCATGAGAATCAGCACAGATAACAATACTGAGATTCCGGGTCTAGCAACACTTGAATGTTCTTTAAACCGTCCCCTGCGAGCCTTCCTCTTATCGCGTACAGACTTGGAGGGAAAGAGACCAGCCAGGGCAGAACCAGCTTCAGAAGCAGAATACAAGCCGTCAGCGAGCAATGATTTGCTGTTTGCCATATAACCGACTCCCGCTTTGATCACCGCAAGTCCCATATTACCGGCAATACCGCTCCATGTGGCAGCCTGAGCAGATGGGATATGTTCTCTGGTCATGAATATTCCCCCTTAATTCTGTACATAAAGTTGCAAAACCGCGCCTGGCAGACGCGGCTTCACAATAAGATGTTTAGTTAGATTCTTTAGCTACTGTTTTTGGCTTATCCACTTGTTTACCTTTGAGCATCAGCCATAGTGGGGCAGCGATATAGATTGAAGAATATGCGCCGAACAGTGTTCCGATAACCATCGCAAGCGAGAACATGCGAATGGATTCTCCACCAAATATGAACAAACAGATTGAAGCTGCAAACACGGTGAATGTTGTATTAAGGGAACGTGTCATCGTTTGAGCCAAACTGCGATTGACTACCTCGCGTAGGTCGGCTTTGGTTGTCTTTTTGGCAAAACGCAGATTCTCACGAATCCGGTCAAAGATAACGATCGTATCGTTGATCGAGAACCCGACAATGGTCAATACTGCGGTAATAAAGGTCAGATCGACTTCCAAACGGAAGATAGAGAACACACTTATTACAACAAATGCATCATGGAAGAGTGCGATAACCGCAGCCAAACCAAAGCGCCACTCAAACCGGATCGCAACATAGATCATGATCCCGATGCTTGCAATGAGTACTGCGTAGATCGCGTTGCGCTCCAATTCTTTGGCCATCTCCGGATCAACGGTATTTACTTCATACGAAGCTGATGCATCCAGTTTGGCAAATTCTTCTTTGAACTTACTTTCTTGATTTTCATCCAATACGTTCGAGAAACGAACATTTACACGGTCAGCCCCCGATGTAATGGTAACATCACCCTCATCAACACCGATGTCCTTAACGATAGGTTTAATCTGCTCCGCTGTGATTGCTTTGGATACCGAGATATCCACATTCGATCCAGCACGGAAATCAACTGCATAATTCAAACCCAAAGCCAGAATGCTGATGATCCCCGTAATCGTCAGAATAATCGAGAAGATATAGGCAATCTTACTACCTTTAACATAATCAAAATTCCAATTAAAGCGCACGAATTTCACTCTCCTTCACTCCGAAGTACTTAGGCTTCTTCAACACGTTACCCCGTACAAGCAGGGTCAACAGGAAGCGGGAGAAGAAAATATTCGTGATAATACTGGTGACAATATCAAAAATCAGCACGAGTGCAAAACCTTTTACCGCACCTGTTCCCAAGAAGAACATAACAGCCGCAGCAATAATGGTTGTGATGTTGGAGTCAATGATTGTTCGGAAGGAATGCTTACCACCCGCTTTAACCGAAGACAAGATCGACTTACCACTGCGCATCTCTTCTTTAATCCGTTCGTACGTGATGATATTGGCATCCACCGCCATCCCTATACCCAGGATAAACGCCGCAATACCTGGAAGGGTAAGCACGAATTCTCCTAAATAGAAGATTGCAAGTACCAGCCACGTATGTGTGATCAAGGCAAAACTCGCGATTATACCAGGAATGCGATAAAGCCCAATCATGAACACTAGAATAATAACGGAACCAATCAATCCTGCTTTAATGGTCTGATCCAGAGAAAGCTTACCAAGTGTTGCACCAACACTTTGTGAATACTTCTCTGTAAGTTTCAGTGGCAATGCACCCAAGTTAATGGTGTCACGAAGCTGGTTTGCTTCGTCACGTGTGTAAGCACCCGAAATCTGAGCGGAACCATCTGTCAACTGTTGTCTAACGGTTGGAGCAGATAGAAGCTCATCGTCCAAATAAATCGCGAGAGGTTGTCCGATCAAACGTTTGGTAATCTCGGAAAATTTGGCTTTATCTTTCACTTGAATGTCAATCATCGGCTCATTCAATTGAGTGAACACAACTTTGGCTGCATTCTCAACAAATTCATTTCCGCGAAGCTCAATTTTGGTGTATTCGCCTTCCTTGTCGTTCTCAGCTTTACTACGGAAGGTCAAAACAGCCGGCTCTTTCATTTTGGCTCTAACTTCAGCCTCATCCGTAACCCCTGCCAACTTCAATCGAATCCGGTTGCTTCCTTCAGTGGTTACCTCCGGTTCGCTTGTTCCGAGCGCATTGGCGCGGCTTTCAAGACTTTTGGCCGTTTGCACCAAAGATGCTTTGGTGACTTGTTGACCTGCTTCGAGCGGCTCTGCTTCATATAAGATCTCGTAGCCTCCCTTTAAATCAAGGCCCAAGCGTATATTTTTGAGCAGTTCCGGGCTTGTTCCCACCATTACCCCTGTGGTGACAAGCACGACCAGAATGAAACTGATAATTCTTTTCATGCCGTTCCTAGATCCCCTTTCGTTCTCAATATTCCTATTATAGCGATGCCGTAAAAAGCAGTCAATTTTCAACAAAAAAGATCCCTTTCGTCTAGAAAGAGGACCCCCGGTATGCAGACACGGTCATAAAGTTCATAAAGCTTGTTGCTTTCAGTGACAAAATGTCGTTCACCAGCTGGTGAAGCGGTGGAATGCCCTGTTTTTCATATTTATGACTGACGCAATTCCAGACATCTTTGCTGGTGACATATTCGTAACCGACAAGCCTTAATTCCTCCGCTTTGCTACGGCAGAGCATCTCTATTGACTGTTCCAACTCCACATCATTCATTTCTTCCAACGGGGAGCCTCCCTTCGTACATCCAAGCCTTTATCCTTTATGCGGCATCAATATTACATGATTCGACTTCGCCTGATCATATTCCTTCTTGCTGAATATGGTTCTTTTTGTTAATCGTGTCCAAGTTGTCATGAGAAGATAAAGGACTGGCATAGGATGAAGAACAACGGCTTTGTCCCGTTTATGTTGATAGCCTGTACTTTCAACCGGGAAAGAGGGGTAGTCTTGAAGAAACAGACATTTATTCAGGGGGCCATGATCCTGCTCGCGGCAGGCATAATTAATCGAATACTTGGTTTCATCCCGCGCATTGCGCTGCCACGAGTCATTGGTGCAGAAGGTGTTGGCATCTACCAATTGAGCTATCCCTTTTTTATCGTACTGGTGACATTAATTACGGGTGGTATTCCGCTCGCCGTAGCCAAGCTCGTAGCCGAAGCTGATACCGGTGCCAATCGTTATTCCCCCCAGCGAATCCTGCAAGTAAGCTTAAGCTTTACATTGACCCTGGGTGTTGTATTCATGTTTTTGTGCATCCTGTTTGCACCCTGGGTTACCAAGTACGTGCTCACAGATGAGCGGGTATACCATACGTTCGTTAGTATGAGCCCCATGATTGCCATTATCGCCGTATCTGCTGTCTACAGAGGGTATTTCCAAGGTAAGCAAAACATGATGCCTACTGCCATTTCATCCATTGTTGAAACCATCATTCGTATCGTCTGTGTCATTTGGTTTGCCTGGCTTCTCCTCCCCCACGGTATTGCCCAAGCTGCTGCTGGTGCCATGCTGGGAGCGCTCGTTGGAGAATTCGGCGGTATGCTTGTACTCTTGTGGAAGTATAACAGGCAGAAGAAAGAGTTACCGCTCGCTAACCAACAGAACATGTCCAATCTCACAGCCAAACCTTCAGCCATACCTTTAAACCCAATACCTTCAATTCTGAAAGAAACAGGTACTCCACAGCCGGGATTAATCCGGCGTTTGCTTGCAATCTCTATTCCTGTTACAGCAGGCCGATTGGTTGGCTCCTTATCCTACTTGGCCGAAACCATCGTTACTGCCCAGAGTCTGGCTCTGGCAGGCATATCCAAAGGACTCGCTACAGCACAATATGGTGCATTACAAGGTATGATTATTCCTCTGTTGCTGCTGCCGGGGGCACTAACCTCATCGCTCGCGACATCACTTGTGCCTTCACTGTCCGAAGCTTCTGCTCAGGGAGATCGCGCACTGATTCACAAAAGAATGCATCAGGCATTACGCTTGGCACTTGTGACAGGTGCTCCGTTTTCCGTGTTTATGTATGTGCTTGCCGAACCGATGTGTCTTGTTCTGTATAATGATGCATCGATCGGAAGCATGCTGAAGCTAATGGCTCCTTTTGCTTTGTTCATTTATATTCAAGCTCCTCTTCAAGCTGCATTACAAGCTCTTGACCGTCCGGGTAAAGCATTGCTAAATACGTTTATCGGTGCTGTTATTAAAATCACGTTGATTTTAACGCTTGCTTCCCGGCCTGAATATGGCATCTTCGGTGCAGTTATCGCCATCTGTGTGAATTCTACGGTAGTTACCCTGTTACATGCCCAAAGCGTACGTAGCCTGCTACAGTTCCGCTTCAAAATGATGGATTGGGTCAAGACGGGTGCAGGAATGTTTATCATGGGAGCAGCGACCCTACTCGTATACGAAGAGACTGCCATGATATTGCCTTTTTGGGTGAGGATGCTTCTCGCTCCTTTTATCGGGCTTATCGTGTATTTCATCGTCATGGGCTGGACCAAAATGATTGACTTTCATGATCTGTCCCGTGCTCCTTTGATTGGTTCATGGTTCAAGCGCCGTTCAGGCAAATGATTTTCATTTTTTATCATCTTTTGGACTGACATATATCTTCCCATTGTGGTCAATGGAGCATATAAATACATCTTTGAAATCCAGAATTCCGTTCTGTTGGATTTGATTTTTCAGCCAAAATCTCGTTTTCTGGATGATCTCCAGATTCTGATCCTGGACCTTTCCGTCCATAATTAAGGGGAGTGGCAAACCTTCATATTTGATATTTGGAAATCCGTCAATCTGATTTTTCTCTGTTTTGGATTTACCGGAAGAAGCCCCTTCTGAATCAGAGCCGGAAGAACTGCTGCCGTTAGAAGTATTCTCATCCTTGGGAAACACGGTCAGCTTGCCTGTGGTCTCCAAAATAGCGAAATCAACCTCACCGATACTGTCTACATTCTGTTCACGGAGTTGTTGTAATAGATCATCCAGATTATATCGTTGCTTCCGCATCTCATCCCGGTGAAGAACGCCTTTGGAGATCAAAACAGTAGGTTTGCCATCAATTATCAGGCGAAGACGCCGACTTTTAAGACCTATAAACGCCATTCCGATCTGTACAATGATCAAGGTAAGCATGGGGGCAATCCCGTGAGAGAGCGGTTTATCAATATCTTCAATGACAAAAGCAGCCATTTCAGCAAGCATAATGGAGACAACAAGATCAAACATGGATAGCTTACCAATCTCACGTTTACCCATAACCCTCATTGCACAGTACACCAGAAAGTACATGAGAATGGTTCGAAAGATATGTGATCCGACATCTGGGAAGTTCACAACAGGGGTCCTCCTTCGAAACTGAGTTTTTAACAGTTAGCTGGGTAGTGCAATCCCTATTTTGACCTGAACCTTACATGCTCATGCAGAAATAATCTGTTCATTTAATGGAAAACAGTTCATAAGTCCGAAGGCTTGACCATACACTGTATTAACTTATAACTTGTACAAGGGGGTTGCTTCATGCAATTGATCCGCCGCTTGGTTTCGTTTCGAGTGTCCAATCCGATTCTGTCAGGCCTCTGTCAGGCTTTTGTATGGATGTTTATCGGGGCATTTATTCTCTCCTTGTTTCTCTGGATGAGCGGAATGCGGGAACAGGACCTCTCGTTGTATACCTATGTTGTTCATGGCTTGTCATTATTGGTTGGTGGTTTTGTCGCAGGCAAACGTTCTGGTGAAAAAGGATGGTACTACGGAGGGATTACCGGAATCGTATATGGACTGCTTGTGCTGTTGATCGGATTTCTCGCGCTGGATGCTTCGTTTAATTGGAAGGATAGTTTACAACTGCTTAGCGCGTTCTTCATTTCAGCTCTCGGTGGTATGTTCGGTGTTAATACGCATCGCTCCTAGCTGACTCGTAAAGAACATCTACCTTCCCTCATAAATCAAAAAAGAGAACCGGGTCTCCAGGGAGATCCGGTTCTCTACTAGGGAATACGCCACAAACGCACCCTCGTTATTCTATGTTACAGTAACTATTCAACAGCCGTATCACGAGCTACAGCCGTGCTGATTGCATTACGGTCAAATGTAAGCTTAGTTACATCGTTTACACGCAATACAACCACATCGTCCGTAATCTCAGCTATCGTACCGTGAAGGCCACCAATCGTTACAATTTTATCGCCCTTTTTCAATTGGCTTAGCATGGAATTCCGTTGCTTTTGCTTTTTGTTCTGTGGACGAATCATTAAGAAGTAGAAAATCGCAACCATCAGTACTAAAGGTACAATCAAAGATACGATCCCACCGCCTTGCGCTCCTGCTAGAGGCATTCCTTGAAACATTCAAACTCCCCCTTATCGACTATACATACAGATATTGCTTGTTACGCCGGTTTCCTCAAAAACTCAATCAGAAACCTTTGTCATTGTCATGAAGACCATATTGATCGAAAAATTCATCCCGGAAATCAAGCAAACGATCTTCCATAATGGCTTTACGTACATTACGCATCAAATTCTGCAAGAAATGAAGATTATGGATCGTTGTCAAACGCAGGCCAAATGTTTCATCTGCTTTGATCAAATGACGCAGATAAGCTCTGGAATAGTTACGACAAGTGTAGCAATCACATTCAGGATCTAATGGTCCAAAATCGGTTGCAAACTTGGCATTACGAACTACCAGACGTCCTTGACTGGTCATCGTTGTTCCGTTACGGGCAATCCGAGTAGGCAGAACACAATCGAACATGTCCACTCCACGAATAGATCCCTCAATCAACGCATCGGGCGAACCTACCCCCATCAAATAACGTGGTTTATTGGACGGCAACAAAGGTAACGTATAATCCAATACACCATACATCAAATGTTTCGGTTCTCCAACACTCAGTCCACCAATAGCATACCCCGGGAAATCCATGGAAGTCAAATCTGCGGCGCTCTGACGGCGAAGATCTTCATGCATGCCTCCCTGTACGATGGCAAACAGACCTTGGTCATGCGGACGAGCGTGACTTTCGAGACAACGTTCTGCCCAGCGGCTTGTTCTTTCGAGTGATTTTTTTACATATTCATATTCAGCCGGATACGGTGGGCATTCGTCAAACGCCATCATAATATCGGAGCCAAGTGCATTCTGGATTTCCATCGCCACTTCAGGAGAAAGGAACTTCTTGTCTCCATTCAGATGAGAACGGAAGTTAACGCCTTCTTCCGTAATCTTGCGCATCTCGCTGAGAGAAAACACTTGGAATCCGCCGCTGTCCGTCAGAATTGGACGATCCCAGTTCATGAATTTGTGCAACCCGCCAGCTTCACGGATGATTTCATGTCCTGGTCTCAGAAACAGGTGATAGGTATTACTCAAAATAATCTGAGCATCCATTTCTTTCAACTCTTCAGGGCTCATTGTTTTGACAGTCGCCTGTGTACCTACAGGCATAAAGGTTGGTGTCTCAATAATACCGTGAGGTGTATGTACACGTCCCAGACGTGCACCGGATTGTTTGCAAGTTTTGATATGTTCATACGTAATTGCTGCCATTGGTTTTAATCATCCTCTAAAAGTTAATCGTTATACTAATATATCAACATGGCATCGCCGAAGCTGAAGAACCGGTATTTCTCTTGGATGGCTTCCTCATATGCCTGCATAATATGTTCCCTGCCTGCTAGTGCACTAACCAACATAACCAACGTGGATTTCGGGAGATGAAAATTCGTAAGCATCCCATCGATCACTTTGAAGGAATAGCCCGGATAGATGAAAATGCTGGTCCATCCGCTGCTCGCTTGCAGTATTCCATTTTCAAATTTGCTGCCTACCGTTTCCAAAGTCCGACAGCTCGTTGTCCCAACCGCAAAAACACGGTGTCCATTCGTTTTAGTCTGGTTAATCAGATCTGCCGTTTCTTGTGACAAGGAGTAATACTCCTCATGCATAACATGATCTTCAACAACGTCAACCGACATTGGTCTGAATGTTCCCAGTCCTACATGAAGCGTGATGAAGGCCACATTAACACCTTTGGCACGAATCTGATCCAACAATTCATCCGTAAAGTGCAGTCCCGCTGTAGGTGCAGCCGCCGACCCTTCATGCTTGGCGTACACGGTCTGATACCGTTCGCGGTCATCCAATGTCTCCTTGATATAAGGTGGCAACGGCATCTCACCCAGACGGTCCAAAATCTCTTGGAAGATTCCATCATACGTAAAAGTAAGTGTACGTGCCCCCATCTCGCCCTCTTCTTCAATGATTGCCTTCAATTCCTCACCAAATACGATGACCGAACCGGCTTTCAGCTTTTTACCCGGCTTAACCAGTGCTTCCCACTTGTCGCCTTCCACATTTTTGAGCAATAACACTTCCGCTTTTGCTCCGGTATCTTCTTTTGTACCGAACAGACGGGCTGGTAGAACACGTGTATCATTCAGAATTAATGTATCACCGGGATTCAGAAAATCGATAATATCGGGAAACGTTTGATGATTAATCTCACCACTATCTTTGTTCAAGGTAAGCAAACGGGATGCCGTGCGATCAAGCAACGGCGTCTGTGCTATCAATTGCTCTGGTAATTCAAAATCATATAAGTTCACATTCATTTAGTTTCATTCCTTAACAATAGTCGCATTTTGATAATAGTGTTTCAATATTGCCTGGTAATCATACCCTTCATCTGCCATGCCTTTGGCTCCCCATTGGGACAAGCCCAATCCGTGGCCATTGCCCTGACCGATGAACATGAAGGTCTGACCCTGCGTCACCGCTCTCGCTTGACCATCACCACTCATAACCACAAGTGCATTACCGGATGATGTTCCTGCGCCAGAAGAAGACAATACAGAGGCACCATTTGAGCCGGTTTTACTGGCTGTTTTGCCGTCAGCGCCTAATACAGTATAACTTCCGGTCCCTGCAATATCAAATAAAGTGCTCGGTAATCCACCGAGCGCAGAGCGGTATGTATCGGCATATTTCACCGTCATAGCCTGTCCGTTGGCAGTGACTTCAAGTGCTCTTCCGGAAGGTCCACGCTTGGTCACTTCCAAGGTTGAGATTGAAGCAGGAACAGACGCTGTTGTTTTACCCTGAAGGGATTTAACCAACTGGGCAGACGTGAAAGGTCCTCTCACCCAAGCATAATCGTTGGATTGAGCTACTTTTGCCAGTACAACAGCTTCGTTGCCTGGATTCATTTTGGCTACAGGTTCAACGGTGGATTGAATTAACGGAACGGCACGCACATTGGTATTCTGAGCCGTTACCGTCACTTTTGCCAGTCCCGCATTGGTCTTGGTCGTTAATTCTTTGATGTTATCCTCACGAATGTACCCGCTAACGCCTGTACCCAGCAGCACATGGTACCACGTATGTAATCCTGCCTGGGCTGATGTATCTCCTGAACTAACCACATTGGTGAACACACCTGCTCCGCCGTTCCATACCTCAGAAGGATGAGCCGTCTGGCCACCAGCATTGGAGGAGAATACAGCTTCGATGATTTTCCCACCGCTCTTGACCACTTCTCCAGCAGTTGCATCCACTGCACTGGTTACTTTATCGTTCTCCGAACCAATCCCGTTGTAGGCTTGGCTGAGCGTTGTATCCACAACATTCGCAATTTTGAAACGTTCACCCTGTTGAAGCGCGTAGGATCGAGCAGCTACGGCTTGAACTTTCAGAGCTTCAGCAGGCCAGGAGGAATACACCTCTGCCCCTACGACAGAGTACAGGTATTGCTCCAGTGGAACAACGTTGACCAACGCCAGATCACCACTGACGATGCTAATTTCCATATCTCCACGATACGTTCGCTGAGAACGTTCCACTACCTTGATACCATTGCCATTCCCTTGTACCAATGCTTTGGATTCAGTACCTGCAATGGTGTAATGCGGAGCTGTTTTGAGTGCATCCGTACTTAATCCTGCATCCTGACGGATGATGAGCCCTGCATTAGTGTTGACAGGTGAAAGGCTTACCCCCGGAGCTTTGGCTTCCACACTGTTCTTCAATGCGGTTAATTCCGCATCCGTTGAAGCTTCACCCACCCATACCGCGTATGCTTGGCTTCCTCCACTCAGTTGAAGGACTGGATAGACACTACTAACTCCTGTTGATAAAAGGTTGGCTTGGGCTGCCTCTGCTTCCTGAATCGAACCATAGGTTCCAGCAGACAGGCGTTTACTTCCCGTTACAGCTGGCTTTTGACCAGCCAATTGAGCTGCTGCTACCTTTTGTACCCGTGTAACAGCTTGTCCAGCCAGTGCCTCCGTTGCATAGTTGCCTGTGTAGAGCTGATAAATGGTATTTCCATTCACAGACGTTGTGAACAGCAACGGTTTATCTGCAGTTGCCTGCAACAATTTTGCTGCTGCCGATGCTGCCTTGAAATCCGCTGTTTCCAACACCTTTACTCGGAATCCATCTGCACTGAAACGGACTTGTCCTGCCGGAAGGCTTACATTTGCGCCACTCTCCGATTGGATGCTCCATTGTCCTGTCGATTCAAGCGTAATGAGTGGTGTAGTTGATTTATACGTACTGCCCAGATTCGCAAACATGGCTACCCGGATCGTCTGTCCATCATTTCCTGCTGCATATGCAGGCACTTGCAGACAACCCACTGTCAAAAGAGCTGCCGCCAGTACCTTCAATCGACGACTCCACTTCTTCGTTCGTATTGCTTTTCCCACAATCAGACTCCTCCCCATGCATTTCTTTCACTTTATATCGGGTTAACCCGTGATTATTCCAATGTTTATGATGAATATCCAAATGAGCATGTTCAACAGGTTCGACTATTTACCGTCTCTTGGTGGAACAGGCAGACCCAAATGATGATAGGCGAGATCTGTTACGATCCTGCCCCTTGGTGTACGCTGAATCATACCAATCTGAAGCAGATACGGTTCATAGACATCCTCGATCGTCTGACTTTCTTCACCAATCGTAGCAGCAATGGTATCGAGCCCTACCGGGCCTCCCCGGAAGCTGTTGATCATCGATTTAAGCATCTTATGGTCAATGTCGTCCAAGCCACGTGGATCGATCTGGAGACGTTGCAGCGCTTCTTCCGCCAGTGTCTGCGTTATAATCCCATCACCACGTACCTGTGCAAAGTCGCGTACTCGTTTTAACAAACGGTTCGCAATCCTCGGTGTCCCACGTGAGCGCAATGCAATCTCTTGCGCAGCATCTCCCACAATCTCCACACCCAAAATTTCGGTAGAGCGTGAAACGATATAAGCCAGCTCATCAACCGTGTAGAATTCCAATCGACTGATAACACCAAATCGGTCTCGAAGTGGAGCAGACAGCAAGCCAGCACGCGTTGTAGCCCCAATCAGAGTGAATGGTGGCAGATCCAGCCGAACGGAACGTGCACTTGGACCTTTACCAATCATAATATCCAATGCCGAATCTTCCATAGCGGGGTACATAACTTCTTCAACCGTACGATGCAAACGATGAATCTCATCAATAAACAAGACATCGCCTTCCTGCAGATTGGTTAACAATGCTGCAAGATCACCCGGGCGTTCAATGGCCGGGCCTGACGTAGTTCGTAAATTAACGCCCAATTCGTTGGCAATAATGTTGGCAAGTGTTGTTTTACCAAGCCCAGGTGGGCCATATAACAAAACGTGATCCAATGCCTCATTACGAAATTTGGCAGCTTCAATATATATCTTTAAATTTTCCTTCACCTGATTCTGCCCGATATACTCATTCAGATACCGGGGACGAAGACTCAACTCAACATTTTGGTCCTCCATCATCAGGTTCGCGGAAATAATCCGGTCATCCATGTTCATCCCTACCTTTTTTTGCAGGCTACAGCTATATTATAATATGCAATTTGTATTATCCCGTAAACAGCATTTGCAGCGCCTTTTTCATCAACACATCAACGGAATCTGCTGTAGTAACATCCTTTTTCAATTTGAGCCATACTTTATCAAGCTCACTGTCAGTATACCCAAGTGCCTTGAGACCTTCACGTGCCTCATCCCAGGCTGAACCACTTCCCGACTCTTCCGATGGAGGAGCGAACAACCCTGTTGCATACGCTGCCGCGCCAAAACTATCCAGCTTATCCTTGAGATCCAGAATCATGCGTTGTGCAGTCTTCTTACCGATGCCTGGCAATTTGGTCAAGAACGTAAGATTCTCCTGGTAAATCGCCGTAACCACATGTTCTGGTGTACCTCCAGCGAGTATGCCCAGAGCTACTTTTGGACCAATACCGGATACTTCAATCAGTTTACGGAACAAACGCTGCTCATCCCGTGTAACAAATCCAAACAGCAACATCGCATCCTCACGCACATGATGGTGAGTGTACACGGTAATTTCGCCTTCTTGCTTCGCAAACGCAAATGGATTCGGACAGAAAACGCGATACCCCACGCCATGAACATCCAGCACAATATAATCATTCTCTACATGAATGAACTGTCCTCTTAGAAAATCAATCATTTTCGCAATACCTCATTCAACTTGGAATTTAATGTATAAGAGTGTGCATGGCACACGGCTACAGCCAATGCATCCGCTACGTCATCCGGCTTAGGAACGACCTGAAGACGCAAGAACATTTTGACCATCTCCTGTACTTGCTTCTTCTCCGCTTTACCGTACCCCACAACAGCCTGCTTGATCTGCATTGGCGTATACTCTGCAATAGGCAAACCCTTCTGTGCGGCAGCGAGTACCATAACGCCTCTCGCCTGACTGACAGACATCGCTGTTGTAACGTTCCGATTGAAAAAAAGTTTCTCCAGCGCTACTGCGTCCGGTTTGTATTTATCAATCAATTGCACCATACCTTCATATACGTGAAGCAACCGTTCCTCTTCAGGGGTATGAGCTTCCGTCTGAATACATCCATATTGTACGGGTACCACCTTACTGCCGATTTTATCCACAAAACCAAAACCAACAATCGCAATCCCCGGGTCAATTCCCAAAAAACGCAAAACCATCTCTCCCTCACAAAAGCGAACATATGTATCGTTCATTTCATTATAACAAAAGATAGACCCTGCGGCAGGAAAAACTTTGTCTAACTGATTACTCGTCTTTATTCGTGAATTTTTTACATGTTTATATTTATTTTCATGTATTTCAGTTCAAACGACAAAAAGGACATCTCTTCGATGTCCTTCACCACATTCCACGTTTTTAGATTCTATCGCTTGGTTACGTAAACCACCAATGTTATTGCTATTGCCACCATCGTTTCAGTACTTCACAATTTTAATACTGTAGGTGAGGACGTTTGGATTACCCGTCATTACGGATTAAATGATGGTCTTCATCCACGGCATAGTCACTGAACGTAGAGATTACGCTATCATATTCATCCTTGTCCTGAATCCGAATACCCTGCTGCAATTGCTCCAGTACCCCTTCTGGCAAAGAACTCTCCAATGTCCCAACATCCAATTGAAAGAACGTACGAATAACCTTCTCTTCTCCAGGCTTACCTTCGTACAAATTAAGGTTCCCTACAGCATCTATGCTGATATAAGCCTGTTGTTTACAAAGCGGTGAAAGGTCATCTACACGTTGCTTCAAATGCAACTCATCTGATGTTCCAACGGTAGCATCCCATTCCGGATGTTGAGCCAGCAGCATCTTCAACTGTGGTCTAGCCATCTTGCCTAACTGCTCTGTTTCCACTCCGCAGATGTACTTTGTCTCCAAAACCACACTTGTTAAATGATCCGGATCAGAATCAAGTTGCTCTACTAACGCCTGAATCTCCTGTTCTGATCTTGTTTCCTGCGTAACAGGGCCCATCACACTGGTTGCCTCACTAAAATTAGTTGTCAGCAAACGCTCTATCGCCGATGAGATAGACAACCCGCTGTAAGCCAATATCGTAACTGCAAGCAGAGCCGCCGTCATCCATACTGTTCGTTTCCACCGTCTCCAGCGTCTCTTGAATTGTTTTCTGAAGTTAAACGTGTTCACATGAACCCCTTCTATCACTTTTTAAACCTATTGTGACCTAAAGATTGAGGCTTTATGCACAATTAACTTGTTGTCTGAAGAAGGAACACACATGTGTTAGGTTAGAGAATTTGTCATAGTGAATACCGGAACCTGCATTTATAGAATCTTATATAGATAAATATAAAAAAACACTATCTATAATTAGATAGTGTTTTTAGAGATCGGGATGACACGATTTGAACATGCGACCCCCTGGTCCCAAACCAGGTGCTCTACCAAGCTGAGCTACATCCCGTTATCTATACCGGCGAGAGGACTCGAACCTCCACGGTTTCCCACTCGATTTTGAGTCGA
>NZ_ASPU01000065.1:0-181930 GCF_000517905.1 Paenibacillus sp. FSL H7-689 | reverse complement strand
CCGGTCGCTCCCGTTGCTCCCGTTACTCCGGACGTCCCGGTTGTTCCGGTTACGCCTGTTGCACCTGTAACCCCTGTGACTCCGGTCGCTCCCGTTGCTCCCGTTACTCCGGACGTCCCGGTTGTTCCGGTTACGCCTGTTGCACCTGTTGCACCTGTAACCCCTGTGGCTCCGGTCGTTCCCGTTGCTCCCGTTACTCCGGACGTCCCGGTTGTTCCGGTTACGCCTGTCGCACCTGTAACCCCTGTGGCTCCGGTCGTTCCCGTTACGCCTGTCGCACCTGTAACACCAGTGACTCCGGTCGTCCCCGTTACGCCTGTCGCACCTGTAATACCAGTGACTCCGGTCGTCCCTGTTACTCCCGTTGCGCCTGTATCTCCAGTGACTCCTGTTGCTCCCGTCAATCCGCTTGCACCTGTAACACCAGTATCTCCAGTCGCCCCTGTTACGCCTGTTGCACCTGTAGCCCCAGTAACTCCGGTCGTTCCTGTAAGTCCTGTCGCTCCCGTATCTCCAGTAACTCCGGTCGTCCCCGTTACGCCTGTCGCACCTGTAGCCCCAGTGACCCCAGTCGTTCCTGTGATTCCCGTACTACCGATGACACCTGTGGCTCCAGTAGACCCTGTCTCTCCCGTACTCCCAGTAACTCCCGTCACTCCAGTAGACCCTGTCTCTCCCGTACTCCCAGTAACTCCCGTCACTCCAGTAGACCCTGTCTCTCCCGTACTCCCGGTGACACCCGTGGCTCCAGTAGACCCTGTTTCTCCCGTGCTCCCGGTAACACCCGTCACTCCGGTAAGCCCTGTCTCTCCTGTGGTCCCCGTACTTCCAGTAGCGCCCGTGACTCCTGTCACTCCGGTAGACCCTGTCTCCCCCGTACTCCCAGTAACACCGGTCTCTCCCGTCGATCCCGTAGTTCCTCCAGGAGGACCAGTAACTCCTGTCAGTCCTGTAACACCTGTAACCCCTGTAGGACCAGTTGTTCCCGCAACCCCTGCTGTCCCTGTAGCTCCAGTCGCACCCGTTACCCCGACTAGACCGGGGTTCGCTCCTAACAATTCCTCAGACACCAAACGATGTGCCGTTACCAGTTGACCGTTCTGGTTTTTCCCCCATACGGAAATCTGAACTTCATCCTCCGTATCATCACCTGTGATAAATATAAACTCAAATGCATCCAAATCTGCATAATAGTCATTTGTTATAATCTGGTTAGGCAAAACATTAAACAATTCCTCAACGTATAGTGTGCGAACACCATTCAAATAATAGCCTTGAACCAGAACGGTAGAGAAACTAGTGAGACTCCAATTGTCTAATTTCACTGTAATTCTCTGTGTAGGACGCTCGCCGCTTCCCACCACTATATTATTTTCTATTGGCCCTGTTGATAAAACAGCCATCCTGCGATGCCCCCTTCTCCTGCCTCCATCACCAAATCAAGATTGTCTTCTATAAATATGCATATTGAACTGTAAACGTGAAGTTGCCCTCTTGCCTTTTTGGAATGGACTGAAAGGAGATCGAATAGATATCCACCACACCAAAAGGAGAATATACAAAAAAAGCTGCCGCTTCGTTTCTGCGGCAACCTTATTATTCTTTAGCTCATCTAGACGGATTGGGAAGGGTCAGTTCTTCCGCCCAAGCTTGCAGCTTTGCCTTTGTCCATCCTTCGTTTTCACCCATGATGGAGTACCGCAAGCCATTCTCACTCCATGATATGTTCCGAATGCTCTTCATATATGAACCCTCGGTGTTACGAACCTTAATCTCGGCTTCATCCGGTATTAGTGTATCGTCCACATTTTCTTCCGGCATCTTGAATACCGTCAGGCTGACTTCTACCTTGTCGTTACTTACATAATACAAGGTTACTTCATCTCTGCTCAGCTCACCGCGCGATGTAGACATTTCGATCCGTGATAGTTCGAATTCTCCACT
Source organism: Paenibacillus sp. FSL H7-689 (assembly GCF_000517905.1). Taxonomy (NCBI): domain Bacteria; kingdom Bacillati; phylum Bacillota; class Bacilli; order Caryophanales; family Paenibacillaceae; genus Paenibacillus; species Paenibacillus sp. FSL H7-689. The sequence goes on along the minus strand of NZ_ASPU01000065.1, from coordinate 179,986 downwards.
CATGTCCTGTAGGAACGGCTGTTCCAACGCTTTTTCCGCTTCCTCTAGGGTCACTTCGGAATTCTGCATCATATCGTCCAAGTCCTTCACATCGACCTCCTTAGGGATGTCAATTACGAAAGTATCCTTTGTGAATTCAGGGTCATACTGAATCGGATCATAGACCATTTCTGATTTTCCATCCCCATACGCGCTGTTTACTTTGACAATCATCCACGTTTTGGGATCTACCCAATACTCTGAAGATATGGAGAATGCGCCTTCTTCTTTTGGTGTCAATTCAATATGAATGACGTCCTGTCCATGAAGTTTCTCCTGTCCCATCATATTCACATCATGCGTAGTACGTAACCGCTCTAGTTGATCGAGCAATATTTGCTTCTGGGTTTGATTAGGTTGTTGTGACACGGATGATGCATCCATGGAATATGCTGCCCCTGTTTCTTTTTCATATATGATGATCTTCTTTCCATCATTAACTGCGTAACTGACATTGCCATTCTCTGATGTTTCCGTGCGCTTTCGTCCAGTTTCACCATCTACCCATTCCTTAATTTGCATCGTGTTAGTCAGCTTGTCATCCGCCCATATCTTCATCACACCTTCCGCATAATACGAGGCGGGTTCTGTTTCTGCTGAGACAACCTTCTCAATCATCTCATCTCCTGACATAGCCAGCATATCCTTCTCCGCGCAACCTCCAAGCAGGGCGCCTGCCAACACAGCAGTACCAAGCATCATCCATCCTTTTTTCATCATCTTATCCACCCTCTCTGCGTTTACATTCTCCATGTTCAGGCAATCGGCATGCTGCCAGCGTTCCATATCCTTCGTATGACCACATGCGCATATCCCCTCCGTGCTTTATTGCAACCCGTTTGGCTATACTCAATCCCAATCCCGAACCACCTGCATATGTCTTCTCCTCCTGATTCTGGTGTTGAACATATGGTTCGAAAATACGAATGAGCTGTTCCTCAGGAATAGCAGGACCTTCGTTTTGTACTATGATCAATGTTGCTCCCGCCCTGTAGTTATCCAATTCAGCTCTAAGCGAAGGAATAATCCATTCAGGAAGCTCCCAATCTGAAGCAATAACCCCTAGTCCCATTACACCGTTCGTCCTTGTGTGGCGTAGTGCATTATTTATCAGATTATCTGTCAGGCGCATCAGTTGTTCGGGATGAACTCGGTACAGTTGATCTGTGCGGACATCCATCTTCACGTCAATCTGACTACGCTCGGCAAGTCCCTCATAGCTCCCAAGCAGCATATCAAAAAACTCTCCACCTTCCACCTTAACCATGGCCATCTCCGATTCACTGGAACCCAGCGCCGTATACATCTCAAGTTCACTAATCATCTGTTTCATCCGCTCCACATTTCCGAGCAGCACATCCTGATATTCCTGCCTTTCAAGGCGTTTCAGTTGACGATCACCGTTAAGCACTTCCGTATAGGCACTAATGGACATCAACGGTGTTTTCAGATCATGGGATAACGAGGCGATCATGAGCTCTTTTTCTTTTTGCTCCCTCTCCACATCGGCCTGAGTATGTCTGATCTTGTCTTGCATTGCATCAAACTGTTGGAGCAAGATGCCCATTTCATCATGACGAACAGGTACCACATCCGTAGCAGCCTCTCCCCGTGCAAAAGCATCCATTCGTTCTATGAGATATTTCATCGGCCGAAAGAGCTTTCGGGATAGCAACCACAGCACTGTTCCGTATAACAGGATAAAGAAAGTAGCAGCGAGACCCATGACCCAGGTAGTCCGCAAGGATATGCCTTCCAGCCAATCTCCACGCAGCATGACGATTTCGTAAATGCCGACCAACTCACCTTTTTCCCATACGGGTTTCTTCAACGAGAATGTACGATGACGAATCTGTAAGTTGTACAAATTACGATACAGCTCCGCCCCCCCAACGGTGTAAGCTCCAGCAGACCATGTACTCCCCTCTGATGTGTACATCCGAATCCCTGTTGGTAAATACAGAGCAAAGTTCACCCGACCATTCTCCAATTCAGAGAGTGCAGCGAAAGCATCAGGCGAGTGCAGCTGGTACAGTCCCGGGTCAGATAAAGCCAGTTCAATAGGAACCAATTGTCCGGACAACTCCACATATTCCGTTACGGCACGCTGATCATTGTAATAGTTATACAGGGAGTACAGCGCCCACCCAGCAGCGACAGGTAGCAGCATTACAATGAGGAAGGCAAGCATTAACCAGTACTTCAACTTCATTCCTCAGGCTCCCCCACGAACCGGTAACCACTGCCCCACACCGTCTGAATCCAGCGTGGATGATGTGGCTCGTCACCAATCTTGGCCCGAAGGCTCTTCACATGAACTGTGACTGTACTCGAGTTCCCCGCCTCTGGCTGACTCCAGACATGTTCATACAGTTCCGCCTTGGTAAACACCCGGCCAGGATGAGAAGCAAGCAGTATGAGCAAAGCCCATTCCTTGTTGGTTAGTGCCACATGTTCTCCATGAACCTGTGCGCGCTGATTCAAATAATCAATCGATAACCCATCGTTATACTGTCTATCTGTCGAATCCGGCTCTACGCCCTGATATCTGCGGTACCTATTCAGATGAGATTTAATGCGAGCTGTAAGTTCCGTTAGACTGAAGGGCTTCGTAATATAATCGTCAGCTCCCAGCCCAAGCCCCCTGACTTTGCTCTCTTCCTCGATTCGAGCACTCATCATGAGCAGCGGAACATCGCTGATCAGTCTAATGTTTTTGCATACCGTGAACCCATCCATTTCCGGTAGCATCAGATCCAACAAGACTAATTGATAGGTTCCCTCCCTAAAGTCTTCCCAGCTCTCCAAACCGCTTGATGCCCAAGTTACCCCATAACCCTCATGACGTAGATGATCTCTCAAAATACGGGCAATCTCCGGATCATCCTCCACCAGCAATATATTCTCGCTGTCTCTCATCGCTGCTTCATCCTCCCATGACTATATTGTAGCTAAGAAAAGTTGACTCTCCTCAGAGTTTATACTTTCTTCATAAATGTCCATTAAGATCGTTATCTAATGCATGCAAAAAGAGCACCCCGATTGTTCAGGACGCCCAGGTAATATTCACAATCTTAATCCTAAGTTATAGCTCCTAGAAAAGGAAACACCTCACAACTCATAGAAAATACGCTCATTTTGCACATAAGGTCGGCAATACTTGCTGCATAGCTTCGGCATGCGATCTTTCATCCATTCGTGCCTCGACTCATTCGCCATCTGAAAGGAATAATAACCCAGTGTAAAGATCAACATAAATCCTTCCATTAATCGGATATCACGATCCGTCAGTGGTGCGATCTGTTGGGTATAACCGGATAAAAATATGTCACGTTCCTCCCGATTGAACATAAGTGCTGCCCCTCCGGCATCAAAAAGATAATAACCATAACCGTGTAGACAAAAGTCAATCATGGAAATCCCCTGCTCCGTTATCAGCAGATTGTTGCGAGTAATATCCCCATGAATGATCCCCCATGTCCCTGCGTGATGCGGGTATGTTTCTAACTGCTCATTAATGTTCTCAAACGTCTCACGAAGCAGATCAAAGTCTTCCGTTGTAAAAATCCCCAGTCGGACACCTTCCTCTAGCTGCCCTAGCATGACCAAGTTCTCATGGCTATTGCCATATGCCGGCCGCACCTTTGTTCGATCTGTCTGATTCTGCTCACGCCCATATTGATGAAGCATCTGCAGTTGTGCCCCCAGATCATAGATCTGCTCTGTTGTCAGGCGTTCTCCCTGCTGGATGTCCCTTCCCTCAATCCACTCCAGTACTGTACAGCAGATTTCTTTACCTGCCTCACTTGTCCATACCGTGACCCAGTCTCCCGATACATTCCGTACCGGATGCTGCACGCGCAATGCTGTCGTTGCGTTTAACTCATGAAGCAGGTTCATCTCTGCCTCCAGCGCAGGAAGCGTATGCTGAATGCCAGTCATACTTGCATATGCGGCTTGATGGATACGTAGCAGATACTTCTGCCCGCTTGCTTCATCAATGACATGATACGTCAGATTCTCATTATGACGAATATATGAAACGACAGGTTTTTCAATAGTGTAGTTCTGTATAATCTGAGCTGCCATATGGTCGTAAGACATCTGATCCGTAGTGATTATTAACATCTCCTTCGAAGTCATGTAAACGTTCTCTTATCACTAAATATCGTAGCATGATTGCTTTACGCACAGCAAATTCTTCCAAAATAAAATTAAAAAAGCACAACCCCCGAACAACCGTCCAGGCATTGTGCTTTCTTTTGTCTCTATTATTTCTTAATCTCTTTGTCTATTACTCTATGTTACACTCCATGATCCAATTAACCGAAACGACCCATAATGTATTCTTGCGTCAGACGATTGTCCGGGTTCGTGAAAATATGCTCTGTATCCCCGTGCTCAATCATGCTTCCCAGATAGAAATAAGCTGTATAATCCGAGATGCGTGCCGCCTGCTGCATGTTATGGGTAACAATAACAATACGTAGCTCCTTCTTGAGCTCGGTAATCAACTCTTCAACTTTACCCGTAGATACCGGGTCAAGTGCAGATGCCGGCTCATCGAGCAACAGAATCTGTGGTTCAACAGATAAAGCGCGAGCGATACATAGGCGCTGCTGTTGTCCGCCAGAGAGAGACAGAGCTGACTCATGCAGTCTGTCTTTTACTTCGTCCCAGAGCGCAGCACGACGCAAGCTTTTTTCCACAATTTCATCCAGTGCCTTCTTACTCTTCGTACCACGGTAGCGGGGGCCAAACGCGATATTGTTGTAGATGGATTTATGAAAAGGATTTGGCTTCTGCCACACCATGCCAATCTTCTGGCGAAGCTTGATTACATCGGTTCCAGGCTCATTCAGGTCGTTACCGTCCATCCAGATATGTCCCTCTGTACGGGAACCGGCAATCTCGTCGTTCATTCGGTTCAGCGACCGGAGGAACGTGGATTTACCGCAACCAGACGGTCCAATAAGAGCCGTTACGCTTGCTTCAGGAAACGTCAGGCTAATCTGCTTGACCGCCTGGAAATGTCCATAATATATGCTTAACTGTTCCGTACCAAAAGGTATGGCCATGTTGGTTCCTCCTTATTTCGAAGCTGTCATGCGGCGGAATACAACCCGACCGATCCAGCGTGCACTTAGATTGAACGCCAGCACGAGAATGACAAGCACGGCGGATGCCCCTGCTGCCACTTCTTTGGAATCTGGCCCAATACCTTCACTATTTACTTTCCAGATATGGACAGCAAGTGTCTCTGCCGGACGGAAAGGATTAAGCGGTGATCTTGGACTCGTCGGATTCCAATCTGTAAAGTCCAATGGTGGACTACTCATACCTGCGGTGAACATCAGCGCTGCTGCTTCACCAAAGATCCGGCCCGATGCCAGGATCGTACCCGTAATCAAGCTCGGCAATGCCACAGGCAGTAGAATGGAAGTGATAATCTTCCACTTGGACAGTCCAAGCGCCAGACCTGCTTCTTTCTGTTCCTTCGGAACGGCACGGAAGGCCTGCTCCGTAGTCCGCACCATCAGTGGCAAGTTAAAGATCGCCAGAGCCAAGGCACCCGAGATCAGGGAGAAACCAAGACCAAATTGATTTACTAGCAGCAAGAGACCAAACAAACCGATAACGATGGATGGGAATGATGACAATACTTCAACGACCAGACGAATGAAGCTGGTAATCTTGCCTGGTTTGGCGTATTCCGCCATGTAAATCCCGCCGCCCCATCCGAGTGGAATGGTAACAAGCAGGGTCAGAACAAGCAAGAATACGGAGTTGAAGAGCTGTGGACCAATCCCGCCGCCACCCTTAAGCAACTGTGGTGCACTTGTAAGGAAGTTCCAGCTAATATGTCCAATGCCTCTATACATGATGAAGCCAAGCAGACCGAGCAATAGAATAACAATGAACAGGGCTAGTACAACGATAACGGATGTTGCAATTTTATCTACCGTCTTTGCCTTCATTTTCATACCCGGTTTCTCCTTTCAAGCAGGCGAACCAGAATGACGAAGACAAATGTCATCACCAACAGGACAAGCGCCATACTCCACAGTGCATTGTTATGAACAGAACCCATCGTGGTGTTACCCATGCTGAGTGTAATTACACTTGTTAATGTTGAAGCCGATTCAAGCAAGGATGTTGGAACATGCGGTGCATTACCGATAACCATCTGCACAGCAAGTGCCTCACCAAAAGCACGGGCCATACCCAAAACGACACCTGTCAACAGAGCTGGCAAAGTCGTTGGAATAATGACACGGTAGATGGTTTGCCAGCGAGTGGCACCCAGTGCATAGGAGGATTCACGCAATCCTTTTGGCAATGCGGACAATGCATCCGCCATAATACTTGTCACCGTAGGAAGAATCATTACCGCGAGAACAAGACATCCGGCTGCAATCCCGACGCCTGTTCCACCAAAGATACTGCGCAACAAAGGTACGATGACACTCAGACCGATAAATCCGTACACAACGGATGGAATTCCGGACAAGAGCTCAATCGCAGGCTGCAAGATCTTTTTGCCTTTACCCGGGACAATCTCTGTCATGAAGAGCGCTGCACACAGGCCAAGCGGACTTGCGATCAATGCTGCAAGCAAGGTTGTAATGAAAGAACCTGTGATGAACGGTAATGCCCCGTAGAACGCAGGTTCTCCGGTCGGATTCCACGTCTTTCCACCAAGGAATTCGCTGATGCTTATTCCATTTTGGAAAAATGTGGATAGTCCCTTAGACGCTACAAAATAAACAATGGAAAACATGACAACGATCAGGAAAACGACACAAATCGACGTATAGATCCGTCCCGTCCACTCTTCCCAATAATGTTTCTCTTTTAAGGGCCGGCGCGGTTTCAACTTGTTATTCATTACCGTTCCCCCTTCGGTCTGTTCCATAACAACCATCCTTCTATAGTAGAATTAATGCAAAATATGGGATTATTTTAGAGCAAACCGCGTAAAGAGGCGGGACCTTAGTCCGCCTCTTTCGCTGTATGCGCAAGTTCAAAGATTACTCAACCACATTACCTGCTGCATCGCGTTTTACTTTCATACCTGACATTGGAATGTATCCAAGTTCTGTCACGTCGTTTTGTTGAATTTCGTCACTCAAGATGTAATCCAAGAATGCTTTTGTTGCTGCATCAGGCTCACCTTTTGTGTACATGTGCTCGTAAGCCCACACTGGATAAGTTCCTGCTTCTACGTTCTCAACTGTTGCTTCTACACCTTCGTATTTCAACACTTGCAAGCTGTCATCCAAGTAAGACAAGGCGAGGTAACCAATAGCACCTGGCGTTTCAGATACCAATTTTTTTACGTTACCAGAAGAATCTTCTTGAATCGAACCTTGGATATCACCCATTTTTGCACCCAATGCATACTTCTCAAAAGTTGCACGGGTACCGGAACTGCTCGGACGGTTTACAATAACAATTGCTTTATCCGCGCCGCCAACGTCTTTCCAGTTTGTTACTTTACCGGAGAAGATGTCGACCAGTTGTTGCTTCGTCAAATCTTCTACACCTGCATCTTTGTTGCTAACTGGCGCCATAGCTACTACTGCTACTTGATGGTCAACCAGTTCTTTTACTTTGGCTTCGTCCTCCAGTTTCTCTTCTGCAAATACATCAGAGTTACCGATTGTAGCTTGTCCGTCAGATACTTGTGTCAAACCAGTACCACTACCGCCACCTTGAACTTGAACCGTTACGTTCTTATATTCATCAACTGCCATAAATTTCTGTCCAGCTTGTTCTACCAGAGGTAGCAATGCTGTCGATCCGACTGCCAGAATGTTACCGCTAAGCTCAGTAGCAGCTTCTCCTGATCCATTGCTTGCGGCACCCTCTGTACCAGCGTCATTTTTCGATCCGCATGCTGCGAGTACCAGTACGAACGTTAAGGTCATCAAAATAAACGGCAACTTTTTAAACATGTTTTGTTTTCCTCCCCCAATGTAGTGATGGCGTTTTGTGAATTTGTTTGTTCACCATCAACTCTTTACTCATTGTAGTTTCGGTATGTCATCTTAAAATCAGTGTTTTGTAAACGCAATGTTAAAAATATCGGCAGCATTTTGAAATATTTGGGATTTAATCTATCGCTGAAGAGGTCGTTTCGGGAACGGACGTTGTTTCAATCGCTGTTATCCCCGGATTTATATGATTTACTTTTTTCAAGGAATACATCCGGGGATAAAGGCGAACGCTTCGCTTTTCCACAATCGTTCCGTTCCCTGCGCTGTGTCAGCGCTCGTTGGATCTCAGGCATTTCAATCTCCTGCCTGGGAAGTAGGCAAAAAAGGCCAGCCCTATAAAAGGCTGGCCTTGTGTAAATACTTAATGTAGATATTGAATCAATCCGTCAACTGCCTCACAGCCAGTGCATGGCACCAGGTGGTTAGAGAATTTATGCAGATTTCATAGTTGTTAAGGCTTTTTTATCTGACGGGTCGCTTGAATTACTTTTTGGTTGATATACAGGTTTCTTTAACAATCCAATCATACAAGCTGTAATGATGGAACCAACTAAAATACAGACAATATACAATAATGGATTACTTGCCGCAATGGGAATAACAAAGATTCCACCGTGAGGAGCTTGTAACGAAATACCTAGAGCCATGCACATTCCTCCACCAATCGCTGCACCTACAATATTGGATGGAATAACTCGCAAGGGATCATTTGCGGCAAACGGAATCGCGGCTTCTGTAATAAACGACGCACCCATAATATAAGCGGCTTTGCCTGCATTACGTTCTTCGATTGAAAATTTATTCTTAAATAATGTTGTAGCTAATGCAATACCCAGTGGCGGAACCATACCTCCAACCATCAGAGCAGCAGAAGGTTCAAAGATTTGATTGGCGAACATCGCCAGTCCAAATGCAGATGCTGTTTTATTAATCGGCCCTCCCATATCAGATGCCATCATTCCTGCCAGAAGTGCTCCTAATAAAATAGCATTAGAACCTGTTAAACCATTTAGCCAACCTTGTAACGACTCATTGATCCAAGCCATCGGACTGTTGATGACAAAATACATAATCAAGGCGGTTATAAATGAACCTACTAATGGCAAGATCAGCACAGGTGACAGGCTTTGCAGTGAGTCAGGAATGCCTTTGACTAATTTTTTCAGAGCTATGATCGTATAACCGGCGATAAATCCAGCCAGCATACCTCCCAAAAAGCCGGAACCTCCAATAGTCGCCAGCATACCTCCAATCATACCAGGTGCCAATCCTGGACGGTCAGCAATACTATACGCAATATACCCTGCTAATACAGGAACCATCAATGCAAAAGCAGCACTACCCCCTGCTGTACTTAAAAAAGCGGCGAAAGCATTATAGTCCGGGCTATTTGGGTCAGCCGCATGAATACCAAACATAAACGAAAGCGCAATCAATATACCGCCTGCCACTACAAAAGGAATCATAAAGGATACACCATTCATAATATGTCTGTATATTTTTGGCTGCTTTAAACGTGTTTTTTCTTTTGCTTCTTTAAGATTACTGTTGCCTTGATTCAAAACGACACCTTTTCCAGCAATCGCATCTTCAATTAACTCTTGTGCATGATGAACTCCATTTTTGACAGAGGTTTTGATCACTGGACGATCGCCAAAAACATCCATATCGACTTTGACATCTGCCGCCACAATAATACCATCAGCTTCAGCAATATCTTCAGGAGTCAATTGATTTCCAACACCTGTTGATCCATTGGTTTGCACTTTAATGTGTACACCGAGTTCCTTGGCCGCATTTTTCAATGCTTCCGCGGCCATAAACGTATGGGCAATTCCTGTAGGACAGCCTGTAACTCCAACCACTTTTTTGCCAGCATACTTTTTAGGACTATGAAGTGCCTGCGCATCTTGCTCTTCTGCCTGTTCAAATAAACGGACAATCTCTTCTTGATCTCGAGCAAGGATAAGTTTTGCTCTAAATAGTTCATCCATCAAAAAGGTCGAAATTTTGGATAATGTTTGCAAATGCTCTGATGAAGAGCTTTGATCGACTGCAATCATAAAAAATAAATTACATGATTCGGTACTATATTTAATACCGCTTAATGATCTGCCCATAATAATGGCAGGGGACTGTACTCCAGTAGACTTGGCATGTGGAATGGCTATTCCGAATCCCACTTCTGTAGGAACCTGTTCTTCACGTGCCCAGATATCTTTTTTAAATTGCTCAATATCGCTTAAATAGCCGTTATCGTTTAACTTTTGCGACAATTCATCTATTAATTCGGCTTTGGTCGTAGCGGTGACATCTAATATGATATTTTCTGGTTTTAAGACATTAGAAATCTTCATTATGGATCTCTCCTCTTAAATTTCTCCCAGTTTATAAAGGGATGCTTTACCTGTAGAACCGAACAGATCCATTTTTTTCTTCACCAGTTCTGTTGCCGCTTTGGTCGCCTCAGGCATCAGTTGATCCGGTTCATATGCTTTCGGATTCGCATCGAGTGTCGCTCTTAATTGGTTGTAGAATGCTCGCTTCATATCGGTTGATAAATTGATCTTCGCTATCCCATGCTTCACTGCTTCTCTAATCTCTTCATCAGGATTATCTGATCCACCATGCAGCACTAACGGAATTTTTACTTTTTCATGAATTTGTTTCAAACGATCGATTTTGATCGAATGATCTTTGGATTGAGGATAAATACCATGTGAAGTACCTACAGCGACAGCAAGTGTATCGATACCTGTTTGTTCTACAAAAATCGCCGCTTCTTCTGGATTCGTATACAAAATCTCGTCAGCCCCACCTTCCGAGCTACCTTCATTACTCCCAATCGTGCCTAGTTCACCTTCTACAGATACATCGACCAGATGAGCCAGTTCAACCGCTTCCTTGGTTGCCGCAATATTCTCCTCAAAAGGTAAATGAGATGCATCCATCATGACTGATGTATACCCATTGCGAATCGAACGCGTAATATCTTTGATCGTCGCTCCATGATCCAGATGAATAACAAACGGTACTTTGGACTTGGATGCCGCTTCTCGCACATAGGCTATAAACCCATCAGTGACTAGATCAATTTCATTCGGGTGAATCTGCATAATTGCAGGCGAATTCTGCTCCTCTGCGGCTGTAATGACCACTTTGACGAACTCGCTATTGGCTACATTAAATGATCCGACTGCAAATTTATTTTCATACGCTACTTTAAGTAAATCTTTCATATTAATTAACATTTGAATTCCTCCTAGATTTATTTGGAAGACCAGACTTCCAAAAATTCATCGTAATTGGTGATATGGAGTAGTTTTTCTGTCATATTGGTCTGTTTAAACACATCGTAAATTTCTTCGAAAAATTTGGTGTTATTCACCTTCTGATTTTTCGGCGGAATAAACAGAAAAATGATCTGCGCCATCTGATCACCCCATAGCATTTTCTGCTTATTAATCGCTACCAGTACACGTAGTTTTTTGTTATCTCCACAATCAAATGGATGGGGCATCGCGACCAAATTCCCAATATTGGTACTCGACATTTTTTCTCTTTCCACAATACTGGTATATAAATGCTGAATATCGCCTAGTTCTGTAAGTTTTTTTAACAAATCAATTGGATTGTCTTCATTTAGGAAAAAAACATCATCTGGTGATAAATAATATTTGAGTAGTCCACGATTTAACTGAATCGAAATATTCTTCATATCATCACTTGTAATCATTTCACTTACCAGAATGATATTTTGTACATTTAACTGCTGTTGTTCCGCAATCTCGCTCGTTGTGATAATCGTTTCAATTTCTTCGGGAAGAAGATGTATTTCATGATTAGCTAATAGACTATCGATTCTAATATTCGGAAAATAGAGATTAATCTTACGCTCCAATAGCTTGCCGACTAATAGATTTTTGCCATAAATAATTGCAATCCGTTTTCTGTTATCTTGAGAGTTCTCAATAATGCCCATTATGTGTAACGTCAAGTAACCGATTTCATTTTCGGGTATTTTGATATTTAAGCAAAATTGCAATTCTTTTGCCAACACAACTGCGACATTATAAGCATTGGTATATTCTGATTTTATTTGAGCAATAAAAGGATTTTCGACAGGGAAATAATACTTTAATGGGTATAATGATTTGGTAATATGAGCTAATAATCGATCAAGTAACTCTTGGTTTTTGTAGCTGATGAATCCATATTGCTCTCCAACTTTTTGGATCACTGATTTGATTTTTTGTTCCATTTCATTCACGTGTTCATGCCCGATTTCTTCATTTTTTTTAGGTAAGATCTGCAATGCGATCAGCAGGTAACCTAAATACTGATACTCATATTCATCAAAAGGGATATCCATTTCTTGAGCCAGACGGATCAGAATAGATTGGGCTATTTTTAATTCTTCAAAGCTTGTATGATCCAACCTCATATCCTGTTCAGTTATTTTTTGTGTAAGACTTACTCGTTTAAGACTGATCAAAACATTCACACAGATCGAGAATAATTCTTGAAAACTTAGCAATAAATTATACTTGGCAACCTCTTCTTCAATACAAGCGTAGATAAAATGAATAGAAGATTCGTTGAACCAATCGCCAAAATAGTATTGCAGTGCTTCGTCTATCGGCATGTGTTTGAGACAATCGGTAGTGACTAGTTTTTTGAGCAAAATCCGTTTCTCAACTTCGCTTCCTTTAAGCCGGATACCTTGGAAGATAATCGCTTCAATTTCGATGTTCTGCTTTTCTGCTTGAATCGTTTGCACTAATTTTTGCACGTCTTTACGGATCGTTTGAGTCGAAAAATAAAGCGTTCTAGCCAGATCCTCATACGTAATAAAATCAGTCTGCGATAACAGTGCTTTGATAATATGAAATGCTCTTTCTTCGTCATCATCTTCATTTTTATACAGGCTGGATAAATCCCCGACTAACTTGTATCCTTTGCGAGTATTGCCAATAATCATTGCTTTATCTAGATAATTTTCATTCATTTCTTTGATGTCATTGCGAATCGTTCTAGTCGTTACATCAAATAGATTAGCTAATTCGCTTCCACTCACAAAATCATGCTCAGATTGTTTTAAATGCTCTAATAGCTTAATGTAACGTTTTCTCATTTGGCTTTCCTCCTTACACACATACTAATGCAAGCGCTTTATATCCACCAAGCCTATACTCTTTCCTAATAGTTAGGAAGTGATCGTGTATTCGTTTATGATACCCACTTTTTTTAAATTCTAAGTTAGTATTCTATTTAAGAATCGTTTGGTAAGGAAAACAGAACAAAAAAAACCAACCTTCTAAAAAGGTTGGTTTGTGTGTATAGTACCACTACATCCATAACAATAAGCGCGATCCTTACAACACTACCTACTCCAGACACTTAAGGGTCTGTGCTAGTTGAAAATGTAATTACGATTGTACTAACCTATAATCCAGAGCCACAACGCCAATCCGGCCAACGTGATCAACAATGTCGGGATCGTGAGGACGATACCTGCTTTGAAATAATACCCCCATGTGATCTTCACACCTTTACGGGATAACACGTGCAGCCACAGCAATGTGGCAAGTGATCCAATCGGGGTCATTTTGGGACCCAGGTCGGAACCAATGACATTGGCATAGATCAATGCTTCCTGAATGATACCTTCGGTATGCGCGCCCTGTATGGCTAGCAGATTAATCAACACGGTCGGCAGATTGTTCATCACCGATGATAATACAGCAGCGATGATGCCCATCCCGAGCGAAGCAGCCAACAGACCATGCTCTGCTATGGCATCCAGCCAGCGGCTCAGGTGATCCGTTAACCCTGCATTACGCAGTCCATATACGACGATATACATGCCAACCGAAAACACCACAATCGACCATGGCGCTTCCTTAATTACCCGTTTCAGATCAACAGCCTCACTCTTGCGTGCCAGTAAAGCGAACAGCAACGCAACGGAGCCAACGATAACCGACACGGGAATTGGCAGAAACTCACTGGATGCATAGGCAACCAATAACAGCCCAAGCATGAACCAGGCGATTCGGAACATCCGTGGATCACGGATCGCTTCCTTCGGGTCACGTGCCGCGGAGATGTCGTAGCGAAGGGGTATGCTTTTGCGATAAAACAAAAACAGCATCCCCGTACTCGCTACGATTGAGAACAGATTGGGCACAACCATGCGTACCGCATACTCCACAAATGTAATACCAAAGAAATCGGCCGATACAATGTTAACCAGATTGCTGACGACCAGCGGTAACGATGTGGTATCGGCGATAAATCCACTCGCCATCACAAAAGCCAGCACCATGCGCTCATCAAACTTCAATGCACGCACCATCGCCAGCACAATTGGCGTCAGAATGAGCGCCGCACCATCATTCGCGAACAAGGCAGACACCGCGGCTCCCAGCAGAATGGAGTAGAGGAACAGTCTGCGACCGTCTCCTCCGGCCAGCCTAGCCATATGAAGGGCTGCCCATTCGAAGAAACCCGTCTCGTCGAGAATGAGAGAAATCATAATAATGCCGACAAAGGCCAGCGTTGCATTCCATACAATGGATGCCACATCCGAGGCATCGTTCAAGCTGACAACTCCACATAGCAGGGCAAGCAATGCCCCACCCGAGGCAGTCCAACCGATACCCAATCCACGAGGTTGCCAGATTACCAAGGTGATCGTCACTACAAAAATCAGTATTGCTACGTATACCATAGAGCCTCCTGCTGTACCCTGTATCAATATATTATTTATATGCGCGGAATGACCAGACGATATATTTATACAGGGCTACAGGAACATTGTCTATCTTTATTTTCTTCTATTATAAAATGTGTGGTAAATTGTGGTGTTGAAATGCTAGGATTTACTCTTTGCCCTTATCTTTCGGTGTATCCTCTACCATCTTGAACATGCCAAGCAGTCCTTGTAATTGTTCCGCCATGCTATTCAGATGTGCCGAGGATGATGCAATCTCTTCTACCGATGCCAGTTGTTCTTGCGAAGATGCCGACACGGATTCTGTATTTGCAGCCGATTCCTGGGTCACATTCGAAATATCACTCATCGCCTTGGCAACGTGGGAAGCCCCACTCTCCAGTTGTTTCGTTGTTGCGGACAAGTCATCCAATGTATGAACCGCATCTTCCACTGCCTCCCGAATCTGAGCAAAAGATTGCCCTGACGTATTCACGGCCTGAATTCCTTCTCCTACCCGAGTCTGAGCCGCATTCATGGCGATTAGAGCGGCATCCATGTCCTGACGGATATTATGAACCACCTCACCAATCTGCGCTGCCGAACTTCCGGATTCCTCTGCCAGTTTGCGTACCTCACCGGCTACAACTGCAAACCCACGACCCGCATCCCCCGCTCTTGCCGCTTCAATAGAAGCATTTAATGCGAGCAAGTTCGTTTGTTTGGAGATGGATGCAATGACGTCAACCATGCTACCAATCTCAACGGAACGTGCATTCAGAGATTGAACCACCGTCCCAAGCTGCTCCACCGTTTCCTGGATACTGTTCATCTGCTCCACAGCCTGTCCTGCTGCCTCATTACCAGAAGAAGCCGCTCCGGACGTATGCCGCATATTTGCCGTAATCGATTGCACACGCTCTGACATCATTCGAACATCTTCTGCCATTCGGCTCATCTGTCCCGATCCGTCTTTCACGCTGTTTACCTGCTGCTCTGCACCTTCAGCCAGTTCCTGAATGGCCTGTGTTGAATGTTCAATCGCTTTGGTGGTTTGTTCTGCACTGGCAGACAACTCTTGAGAAGAAGCAGATACCTGCTCTGTTGTTTCCTGTACGCCCAGAATCATCATTCGAAGGTTATCGACCATACGTTCAAAATACTTCGCAAGTTCTCCGACTTCATCTTTACGTCCTGTTTCCATTTTCACGGTCAAGTCACCTTTACTCACGGCTCTCGCTGATTCCTGCAGACGCTTGATTGGGCGCAGCATGGAGCGTGTAAACCAGATAATAAAGAGGAGCGTAAGGAACGTAGCCGCCAGAATAACAATAAATGTGGCCATGCGAATATCCTTACTCGCATTGGTTATTTCACTCTTGAACATCGTGCCGGCAATTTTCCAGCCCGTTGCTTCATTTGTTGAGAAAATCATCATCTTCGGCTGATCGTTGTACACGTAATCGAATTGACCTTCTTGACTCTGATACATCTCATCAAGGGTGCCGCTCGTTTCCGGCGTACCTGCATCTGCTACAGGGGATACGACATAGTTTTTGTTTGCATCCATAATAATGACGTAGCCTTCTTTGCCCACCTTAATGGATGCCTGCTCTTGCAGGTCTGTCAGGTCCAGAGATAAACCGATGACACCGGATTGATCCTTTAATGTTTTGGAGATAAACACAACTGCAACACCATCGGTATTAACAGACACCGCTGATACAACAGCTGTACCTGGCTTTTCCATCGCTAGTTTGTACCACTCCCGCTCCCTAGGATCATAAGCATCTCCCCGTGTGCTGCTCGCTGTTGGTTTACCTCGAACCATGACTCCGTCTGTTGTTCCTACAAAAATATTCATGGCATCGGGATGCAAGCCCAGATATTGCTCCAGTTTCAACTGAAGCTCGGGACTATCGTTCTCCCCTTTGATCAGGCTCGGATCAAGAGCATCCGCGAAATAGTTAATGTCATGAATCTTGTAATTCACTTGGCTTTCTACAATGGTATTGGCAGTGCTCACACTTTGCATGGCACTATCCACTAATTGTCCTTGTACGCCATCTTCAGCCATCGTTAGTGTGATTAAGCCGACTGCCAAGCTTGGCAGGAGTAGAACGGCCAGGAAGGAGACCAATAGTTTGTTCCTTATATTCCAGACAAAACCTTTCTTTTTCTTCTTTTTATTTTGACTATGTTTTGGTTTGGCAGGTTTCGCTGCTTTCATTGGTTTATTATCCTGAGTTTCACTCATGTCTTTCTCCCCCTCAAAATGTAAAAATGCCCTCTTTCTTTGTATGTATGGATCAATCTAAAGGCTTATCTTATATATCGGCTAAATGAGGGTATTTATTTGAGAGAAAAATGTGCAGGCACGCCAAACAAGCCACCTCTGATCAGAAGCGACTTGTACAAGGTACAGGTTACTAATTATTCCATGAAATAGATGAAGTATTA
Organism: Paenibacillus sp. FSL H7-689; assembly: GCF_000517905.1. NCBI lineage: Bacteria > Bacillati > Bacillota > Bacilli > Caryophanales > Paenibacillaceae > Paenibacillus > Paenibacillus sp. FSL H7-689. The sequence continues at coordinate 162,772 of NZ_ASPU01000065.1, read as the reverse complement.
GAGTACGGACCGCCTGGGGGTTGTGCCGAGGGTTTACCAAAATAGTAGCCCTGTGCAAGCTCAATACCTATGGAACGACAGAATTCAAACTCTTCCATCCGTTCGATCCCCTCGGCAAGGACTTGCCCTCCAAATCGACTCGACATCTCAACAATGTGAAGAATTTTCTCTTGTTTGGTCGAATCCTGATCACAACGGTCAATAAGACTTCGATCTATTTTGACAAAATCCGGTTCTAACCGATTCATCAGCTCTATTGTCGAATATCCGGCACCCACATCATCCAGTGCAACCGACATTCCACGGGAACGATATACCTCAAATATTTGCTGCAAGATGGGCATATGATGAATCTGCTCTGTTTCCACGACTTCAAACACAAAATCTTTGGGGTCCAGCGAAAGGCGTTCAATCGCTTCAAACGTATGTGTCAGACAATATTCGGGATTGTATATGGAGGAAGGCAGGAAATTGACGAAGCGTTTGACACCATGCGGCAGAAAAAGGGCACTGGTCTCAATAGCAGTAATACGCGCCAATCGATCCAGAAAAGAATGTAGTCCGGTCTCACGCGCAACTTCAAATAATTCATAGGAACTGAAGGATTTTCCATTCTCAGCAGGACGAAGCAAAAACTCATATCCGATAATCTGCTCCGATGCATCAACGATGGGTTGCATATGACTGCTGAATTGATGCTCCAGAATAATGGAAACAAGCTCCGCATGTTTGAAACGGGACTCCTGCATGGTTAGACTAATCCAGCTTTCTTCATTAACCTGTTCGTAAATAGGCATAATTTGAACAGTTAGGGAATCACGTAATGTCGGATCAATTTCGCCGATCTCTTTTATTAAATTCTGAACCGTCTCAAGATTCGAAAAATCCATCCACATCATGTCATCCGACGTCTCGATAAGTCTTCCCGGCGTTTGTAGCGCTTCCAGCAAAGCGGGGGAAATGGGACGCAAGTACAAGGTACCTTGGCCCTCTATAGGATAGATTGGACTGCAGCCACTGCAATTCATGTAGGACCCCCCTTGCCAATTTAGATTCCATGTCCATTAATGTTCACTTGTATATACCCAAAGTTTGTAAATATTATATCATGGGTCTTAAAATTAATCTCTACTGTTTTGATGACTTCCTGTATGACGGTTCTTGGAACAAATATATTCAAATTTGCAGAAAAAAAGACCGACAGTCTGATGACTGTCGGTCTCCCTCAACTTATTAAACTTTAGAAGCGGGAATCACGATTTTCTGTCCAACTTTCAGGTTATGCACATTTGAGATTTGGTTAGCTGTCGCAAGCTTGCGCCAGTCTACACCATATTTCAAACCTATGCGGTACAAGTTATCGCCTTTTTTCACCACATATACCACTTTGCCGCCCGCTGGTTTCTCAGGCTGTGGCTTGGTCGTTGGTTTGGTTGGAGTAGTCGGCTCCGTAGGTTTAGTTGGCTTTGTAGGTGTTGGAGCAGGCTCCGTACCTGGTTTCGGAGTTGTTGTTGCTTCTCCAGTCAATTTCATGCCGTATTCAGCAAAACCATCATCATTTGTACCAATGAAAGACATCGCCGGGTTTGCTTCAACCAGATCTTTTGCATCCGGGGAAGAAGCAAACACAACTTCAAGATCGTTCAGCGCTGCTGCGGTTAACCCAGCAGATGGCTTAATTGGTGCCAGGGACCAGTTACCGTCCGCTGCCGGATTAATCGTTTTATTCTCACGGATGTAGTCGATGATCACTTGACGGTTCTCATCCGGTGCAGCCAGAACGATACGTTTACCGTCCGGGTTAGCCAGCTTGGACGAAGAAGCACGGTAGTTATTTGTCGCTACGATGAATTTTTGCGCTGGGTCAATCGGTTTACCGTTAAAACTCAGATCCTTGATCCGGCTTGCCGATGCATTTACAACGGTTGCTTTGCCGTCATACTTGGCTGGTTGTGTCACATCAATCTGATACGTTACACCATCGATAACATCGAAGTTGTACGTTGGGAAGTCATTGTTGATCAGTTGTTGTTGTCCACCTTTAGCCGGGTCGATCTGGTTGAACTGACCTGCAGACCATTCCAGCCATTCTTTCAGTTCTGCGCCGTTAACCATTACAGCATGTACCGTATTTGGATACACGTACAGGTCAGCAACGTTTTTGATGGCAATGGTGCCTTTAGGAATATTCGTGTAATACGAAGCGCCTGAACGTCCACCGGCTTTGAACGGTGCACCTGCGGACAATACAGGGATTTTCTCATATTCCGTACCTTGCATATGTTTTTCGACATACCATTTCTGTGCATTCGTTACGATCTGAATGGATGGATCATCCTGAACCAGAGCGAAGAAGCTGTTGATGGGTGCAGTCGTTTCGCCCACCGGACCACGAACATACTCCAATGTACCTTCATGCTCTTCATGAACCGCATCAATGATATCCTGATCAGCCTCTACCAGTGGTTTTTTGTTGGCTGTGTCATAGATTGGGCGTGCTTCCGTTTTGGAATCGACCACTTTCCATTTGCCATCCACTTGTTCTAGATCCAGATCAATAATCCCCAGGTGATCCCCCCAGAATCCTGGCTCTACAGCAGGAACGCCGTTAATGGTGCCCTTCTCCAGGTCTACCCCTTTTTTGCCGGAAAAATCAGCACTTGGGAACACTTTGTGGGCATGTCCAAACAGAATAGCATTAATGCCTTCAACTTGGCTCAGATACAGAACGGAGTTCTCCATCAGATCCGTTTGAGGAATTTCCTCAAATCCGGAGTGAGGAATAGCTACAATAATGTCGGCACCTTTGGCTTTCATTTCAGGAATGAATTTTTTCGCAGTAGCAATAATGTCTTTGGCGATGACCTTACCTTCAAGGTTGGCACTGTCCCACTGCATGATTTGTGGCGGTACAAATCCGATCACACCTACTTTGATCGTATGTTCTTTGCCAGTCTCATCCGTTACTTTTTTATCCAAAATCTCATATGGTGTGAAATAGTTCTTGTCATTTGTCTCATCATCATCACCATCGTCTACATAGACATTGGCATTAATGTAAGGGAAGTTTGCTCCCTCCAGCGTCATGTCCAAGAAGTCCAGACCATAGTTGAATTCATGGTTACCGATGTTACCTGCATCATAATCGAGCAGATTCATCGCTTTATATACAGGGTGAGTCTCACCCTTTTTCAGTGGATCAATTTTCGCAGAGTAGTCTCCCAGCGGATTCCCCTGAATCAGATCCCCATTATCAAACAGCAGGCTGTTCTTCTCCTCGTCACGGGCTTTCTTAATCAGTGTAGCTGTTTTGGCGAGTCCATACTGGTCTGTCTCTTTGTCGGAATAGTAGTCATAGTTAACCAGGTTGGTATGAATGTCTGTGGTTTCCATGATCCGCAGTTTAACTTTGGCAGCATCCGCAGCCGACACAGGTACCGGAAATACCGCAAGCACGTTTAATGCAACCAAAGCGGCAGTCAGGCTTGATAATACTTTTTTTCTCATTTTCAAAATAACCCCTCCCGGTTATGTACATTGAATCATGCATTAATGGGCAAACGAAGAGCGCAGAAAAAAGATAGATTTCATGGGTTGTGCGTACTGACGCTCTGATGACATGCATCGGAATTTCAGGTAAGTTTATCTCACATGAACATCTATTTATGTCTGTGCTTGTCGTTTACTTTCCAAATCATAACGCAATGATCAGCCATTGAAAAGCATTATTTTTTACATTACCCGCACATACCTAGGTAAGTTTACATTATCATGCGTGAATTCGACATTTTTTTCAACATTTTAGTAGGTATTTAGTGCTTATTATCTTTAAAATACGTATATTACATGTGCCTTACATGTATATCCAATTCAGCGTTATTCATCCATACCAAAAACCGTGAAACCTTAATGGCTTTCACGGTTGGATTAAACTCTGCGCGTATTTTCGCATAAGGACGCTACTTTGCAGAGGTTATGTTCATATTCGGATTATTGTTCCCACACATGATGTTCATGATCTTTCCCTGTATATTCGATACGAGCCGGGGTGATGTCCAGAATGACATAGTTCGGATCATTAGGTCCATCGAACCACGCCTTCAGTTCATCGTTCCACACTTGCTCACGCAAGCCTTCGTTCTTTGTCACTTCACAGGTTCCTTCAATCTCAACTACTTCCTTGGAACCACCAGCCTCATAACCTAGTAGCAGGCTAACATTCGGATTATTCTCCAGTTCCTCTACTTTATGTGTACGGCGGTTCGTTGCCAGATGAATGTTCAGTCCATCGTTGAAAAGCGCCATATAGCGGGATTTCGGTTTACCATTCTCCACAGTGGAGAAGCTGCAAAAAGGGTTGTTTTCCAATGCTTTTACAATGTTTTGTTCCAATTCAGTCTGGTTCATGGGAAGTGCTCCTTTCGGTTTGGGGGGATGTTGGAAGAACTCTTGTAGGCGGCCGTTGCGGGTACGGATCGTTCTTTGGATCGCTGTTATCCCCAGATTTTTTTGATTCCCTTTTCTCAAAGGGAAAATCCGGTGATAAAGGCGAACGCTTTGCTTCCTCAGAATCGATTCCGTCCCCTCCACTACGTCTACCGTTCTTCCAATTAAGGGTGAATAATAAAAAGTACAAGAGAAGTGTAGTTGTTACTATCTCTTTGTGTTTAATGACAGCTCATTATTCTCGTATTACTATAGACAGCTTAATGCAAATGCTTTTGTAATAAGCCTGTACTTATAGTGTACCCACCTCACCTATGGTGAATCCATGAACCGATACGCTAACGTGACAAAATTGGAAAAGTTCTTTATAAAAATGTTTACATAAAGGGGTTAGCACGATATTTCTTCTTGGCTGATTTAATTCAAATCTCCAAGATAGATTGATGAAGAATCCGATTTAAGCAGCAACTCACCAATGGTTTTTGGATATAAACGAATCTGGGACAGCTCTTCAAGGGCAATCCATTCCACAGCGACTTGGTGGTCGTCTGGATTGGAGCCTTCAAAAATAGTTGCAGCGGGATCGATCAGGCTGCACGCAAAATAAAATTCAACCTGGTGGATGTCTGCATCCCACTCGGCGAATTCATGATTTTTTCCGATATACTCCCGGATATGTAACAGCTCTCCCACATTCACGGCCTGACCGATCTCCTCCAAACATTCGCGCGCGACCGCATCCTTGAGTTCTTCACCTTTCTCCTGTCCTCCACCTGGGAACACATAAGCGGTACCATACTGGTCTTCCAGCCGGATGACCAGCAATTGTCCATCCTGCACAATGACAGCCTTTGCCGAGTTGCGTATGGGTTTCATTCTGTTCATTCACTCCTTGTCATTCCAAAATTTCAAAGTTCAATCCGAACAACCTGATACTACTGTTGTTCTGCTGAACATGGTTATCATCCCGTGGTATGCGCAGATAATTTAATGCCTTCCGATTCCAGCACACGACGAATCTCTTGAGCAAATGCGAGAGCGTTTGCTCCGTCACCGTGGATACAGACCGTCTCTGCCTTAATGGGAACCAACGTACCATCCGTGGATACAACGACTTCGTCTTTCACCATCCGAAGCACTTGAGCAATCGCTTGTCCCGACTCTTCAATGAGGGCTCCTGCTTGGCTTCGAGGGGTTAGCTTACCATCCACTCCATAGGTTCGATCCGCAAACACCTCGCTCACACTGCGCATACCGATGCGATCCGCAGCGTGAATCAGCTCACTGCCCGCCAGACCATACAAATACAGATCAGGCTGCACTTGATAGATCGCCTCGGCGATTCCTTCAGCAAGCTTCATATCTTCTGCGGCCATATTATATAAAGCTCCATGCGGTTTTACGTGATGCATTCGCCCTCCACTTGCCCGGACAAATGCATCCAGCGCACCGATTTGATACACCACCATGTCATATGCTTCCCGTGGCGTAATGTCCATACGTCTTCTCCCAAACCCTTGCAAATCCGGCAACCCGGGGTGGGCTCCAATCGCCACCTGATGCTCCAATGCCCTCACCACCGTCAGGCGCATTGTAGCCGGGTCCCCTGCATGAAATCCGCAGGCAATATTGGCTGATGTAATCAAGGGTAGAACGGCCTCGTCCGACAGCGTCCGATATATACCATAACTTTCGCCCAGATCACAATTGATATCCAAGGTTTTCGAGGTATTCATTAAGCGTCCCCCATTCCTGCCATTCTTCTGCGTATCAACTTATCCATGAGCTGCATATTGATTTCCTGTTCAATATACAACTGTCCAGCTTGATCATGCGTAATCTTTTTAAAAGAAATTTGGGTTCCTGGCTTAGTCTGAGCCAGGATTGGCATATCCACCCGAGCTACCTGTGCAATGACAGGATAACCTCCAATCGTCTGATGGTCCGCCATCAAGATGATGGGCTGACCATCCGGTGGCACCTGCACCGTGCCATAGGTAACGGCTTCAGACAGCCGATCCAGGGGCTGATCCAGCTCCAGTATGGAGCCTTGCAAGCGGTAGCCCATCCGATCGGATTGCGAAGAAATCACGTATTTTTCGGCATAGAATTGTCCCAGACTTGCCTTACTGAACAGCAAACTATCCTTGCTCTCCATCACACGAATAACAGGTTGCCCATAATAGTCAGGTCTTTCACGTTCAGATAAAAGCCACGCAGGCGCCAATATTCGGTGGTCCCGCTCACTCTCCTTTACCTGCTGCTCCATACGATGCATCCAGCCTTGCGCTTCGACAGAAAGTTCACCATTGGATAACAGATCCCCCACGCGCAAGGCTCGGCCCTCCACACCGCCAAGACCTGTCTTGAGGTCTGTACTTCGACTGCCCATCACTTCAGGCACAGCTATTCCACCCGCAATCGCCAGATATCCACGCAAACCATGACGACATTGACCAAACTTCAGTACACTTCCAGCCCGCACCAGCACCGGACGCCACAAGGGTACAGGCAGATGATCCACCGTTGCCGTCAGATCGGCTCCACATAACGAGACTAGCTGGCTCTCCTGAAATCGAAGCTCTGGCCCCGTCATCGTCATCTCCAGTACTGCCGCATGTCGGGAGTTGCCCACAAGCATATTGGCTGCTCTGGCTGCAAAGGTGTCCATGACCCCGCCAGAATGAATACCATACCGGCGATAACCGGTTCTGCCTTCATCCTGAACGGTAGATAACAGACCAGGGCGAATCAATTCAATACTCATCGTTCGCCCTCCTTCCGCTTCAACGCCAGATAGTCCTGCATCGTAATCTGTTTGAATCGAACCCGATCACCTGCTACCAGCAAACTCGGTACGTTCTCTTCCGGCCGAAACAACCGGAGTGGCGTTTGTCCAATACATTGCCATCCCCCGGGTGTATCCACTGGATAGATTCCTGTCTGTTTGCCACCGATACCTACTGTGCCCGCCTCAACCCGAAGCCTTGGCGTTGCCCGTCTGGGCGTAGCAATCTGTTCAGACAAACCGCCGAGATACGGAAAACCCGGTGCAAATCCAATCATATGTACGAGATACTCCCCTGATGTATGAATCGCGATAACGTCCTCTGCGGTCAGTCCATTTTCACTGGCAACGTAGTCCAGATCAGGGCCCCACTCGCCACCATAACATACGGGAATCGTGACCGTTCTGGGTTTGTATTGTACGGATTCCTTCATTTGATTCAACTGCTGAAGCAGAATCCGGCATAACTCTGGGTAAGAGGAGATGAACGGATTATAAAATACTGTAACGGACGTATATGTAGGCACCCATTCGATCATGGCTGGCAAAGTGCTTTTTTCCAGCAAAGCACATACAGACATCACTCTGCGCTGCGCAGCGTCAGACAATTGATCCCCGCACTGGATGATAACCGCTGTCTCACCCAGCGGAGATAAAATCTCCTCCGTCCATGAATACGTCAATTCGGTCATGCGCCATCTCCCCTTTTGTCCACAAAATTTGCTAGCGTTTTAACGTCAGAGCATCCATCTATTAAGACTCCCTGGACGAATCCAAATGTACGCTGCAATTGTACAGTTCGCATTGCCACACATTCTCATTCTTGGCGATCCGGGTAATGGATGTGTTGGACAGCTTCACACTGATATCCAGTTCAGGCACCAGACCTCGCAGTGTATTCCGCAGAACGGCTCCGTGACTGACAACGATCACTCTTCCATCGGGGTGCTGCTGTACAATATCTTCAAGCACCGCACTGCCTCGAACAGTCCCTGCATCTGCAAGCTCCCGTCCAAGATCCAGGGTACTCCAGTCCGCTCCCCACTTGGCTAACCGTTCCTCTTCCGTTGTTCCTTCGACCTGTCCTCCGCCCATCTCGCGAAGTCTAGGGTCCAGATGAATCTCCTGAATACCCAAGCGATCACCAATGATGCGAGCTGTCTCACTTGCACGTTCCAAGTCACTTGCATAGATGGCATCCCAGGATTCGTCGGCCAGTCTCGCGGCAAGTAATACCGCCTGTTCCCTGCCTTCCTGATCCAGCGGATTATCCGTCTGTCCCTGCGAACGTTTTTCCTTATTCCACGCTGTACTTCCATGGCGAATCAATGCAATTTGAGTCATTGTTGTTCCTCACCTTTTTCTATATGAAGTTCATCTTCTGTAAAATGTTTGCGTGCCTTCGGTTTGGCAAATTTGCCGCCGTTATATTGATCTGACCCATTTCTCGGAATCGAGAGACTGTCCCAAGCTGTTTCTTTAAGCATTTTCGCGGCAAATACAATCTGCCCAACATGATACGGATAATGTGCTAATTGCCGAATAATGGCCTCCATCACGGTATGACCTTCATTCCGAATATATATGATATGAGACAATTGTTCCGGGGTAAACGAACGAATGGATTCGAGTAGACAATTCCAGCCTTCCTCCCATTTGGAGAGCAACTCTTCCCGGGAAGAAATATCATTCACGAACTCGGCGTCCCGTTCACGCCACGGTTTCTCACCATCTGTTGTCAGTACATCCGTCCAGCGGGACAGCATATTGCCCCATAGATGTTTTACGATTACCGCAATGCTGTTCGCGTCTTCATTCCAGGATTGAAACAATTGCTCGGAATCCAGTTGTGCCATGGCTTTTTCCCCGAGCTGCTTGTAATACAAGAATTGCTTCTCGGCTGTCTCCAGAAAAACCTGATTCATATCCATCCGTTAACCACCCTTCGAAAAAGTATAATGCCCCCAGATCACGTCCAAATAGAAGCGTCACATGTTATTTATTCAGGAAATGAGAATGTACCGTCTGCATTCGGTTCAAATGGAATGACTTTGCGAACCGCATCCAAATTGAGCTCTCCATAGATATGTGGATATAGTTCATTTAATTCGTAGAGATCCTCATACACCAGTTCTGGCTCTAACGCCTTCTCATCAATACTAAGTAATAATAGATCCGTGCGGCCTGCATAATATTGCCCGGCTACCCATGGAATCTGTTCCTTGGTGGAACAATGAATGAATCCGTCCGTCTCCAGGCTATCTGGTGCATACACACTCCCCTTTGACACTTGCTCCCACAACGAACGGGAAATAATACTATAGATCATGGTTCTGCCTCCTTCAATTTCTGCGATGTACCCTATGAGTCATTGGAAGTATTATAGATCATCCCGGATACGGGAGTACAATTTTTGATCCGTAAATACACCTTTGATCTTCAACTGTTTGCGTAGCAAACCTTCGTACGACATACCCAGCTTCTCCATTACGCGTGCAGAGCCTATGTTGCCTGCATTACATTTCCCCTCCAACCGATTGCAGTCCAGTTCCCGAAAGCAATAATCCACGATGGGTTGCATCGCTTCTGCTGCGAGCCCCTTACCCCAGTGACTGCTGGCTATCGCGTACCCTAGTTCAGCACTCTGCATGGGTTCGCTGAGATGAAAAATGCCACCCCTCCCGATCAAGGTCCCTGTTTCCTTCAAAACAAAAGCCCAGATATGTACCGTTTTCCGTTCATAATTATCCAGCACCCGCTGAATATATTGAATTGAATCCTCCACCGTCTCATGGTAGTTCCACAAGCTTTGCTGACTCACTCGCGGATCAGAGGCAAACGCATAATATTCATCAAGATCATCCATCGTAAGCCGCCTCAGCTTTAACCGCTGTGTTTCGAATTCGGGCAAGTCGGCAAAAAGTTTTTCTACATTCATTCAGCACACCTCCATGATTCACTTGAGTTCATGATCCAGCCATCTTATTTCTCAGGAAATAACGATCTATCATAACCATGCACAGAATACCGACCGTATATCGAATCAGATCAATTACCAGAAACCCATGTCCCAGTATAAGCGCACCTAATACGGTAGAGCGTATCTCAATCAGCCAAGGCGTCTGGATCAACTGCGAGAACTCAATCATCCAGCTGAATACACAGCTCAAACACATCGCCCATACCAAGCTGCGATGAGGCCACACCATGCGTACTCCGAAATAAATCATGCCCGCCCAACATGCATCCCCGAAATGTTCATGCACCCAACCCGGCAATCGTTCACCGAAGTGTCTGGATGTGAGTCCTGCCGCCATGGTCATCATGACTGCGAAGAAATAGATCAGCCTGTCTCTGATAAGTACGCTTTTCAATCAATCACACGCCTTCATCAAGCACTTGTAAAATAAATTGCGTTTTGGCAGCGGTATACGATTCCCTATCTTCCTTGTTCTCATCAGCAAGCTTCGTTTTCAGGACGGCGTACGCTTCCACCAGATCTGGGCGTTTTCTCAGCACATCCCGAAACCGAATTTGACGATCCCAGCGTTCTTCTCCCGGGCGCATTAGATGAAGGTGTACAGCTCTCTTGCCATCCTTAACCCTGACCCAGAATCGTCTGTACTCCCGTCCATCCAGTTCAGGCGGAACGTAGTTCCAGCCCAACGGATTCAGCTGATCCGCAATCAGATCCATGTCGTCCCATGACTGTACCTCTGCCATCAGATCAATAATAGGTTTGGCGGGTAACCCTGGAATGGACGTGCTTCCGATATGTTCGAATTGATGGATATTAAACTGCTGTAGAAGACGTTTGAGTTGTCCGATTTCTTCCTGAGCCTGCGCATCCCAATTGGGGTTGGCCGGAGCAATCTCTACCGCCTCTGTCGCCCAGTCAGGCCAGTTTTCCGGTTGCAATGGATCTGTCATTCAGGTATCTCCTCTTCACCAAGACATTTTAAATGGTAACCTTCTCTGTATTTTTCATAGGTGCGTTGCTTCATGCGCTTAATCGTAGTACTCCGTTGAAATGTAAGTATGGAACTTAGGGATAAAAGAAGATATTTCAGGTAAGCCAGATCACTAGAGTTAGCGTCTGAGCTTATAATCGAAGCTTTCATATTCATCCCATCCAATCCCCTTATATAGTTGTTAAAGCAGAAGGCATTTCAGATACATATTTCTATATATCCAAAAAAGGAGCGTATGTCTACGCCCCTTGGTTGTCTGTTACCTTGATGATATTGATGATTTTAACGATGTCATGTACTGAAACTAATTTTCGGATCATGCAAGATGCTTTATTATATGAAGATTTATTTTACCGTAACAGGGATCGTCACTTTTTTGTTGCCCCACTTGGCCGTGATGGACGTTTTACCTTTGCCTACAGCCACGATCTTGCCATTTGTTACTGTCGCTACGCCCGGCTTTGTGCTGCTCCACACCGCACTGTTGGTCACAACAGTGGTCTTGCCCGTATCATACTGTGCCATCACACTCAGCGTTGTACTTCCCTGTGGGGACAAAACCAGTTTTTTCTGGCCTGTAATCAGCTTTTTGAGCAATGGTACAACGGTAACCTCTGCCTTTATTGTCTGATTTTGATAAGTTCCTGTCAAGGTGGCTTGTCCCTCGGTCAGCGTCTTAACGGTTCCATTTTTCACGATAGCTACATTTGTATTGGAAGAGGTCCATACGATTTGTTTTGAAAGGTTAATGGTTTTACCATTCGCGTAGGTGCCGATGACCTTCAACGCCTTGGACTTCTTGATGTTCAGCTGCATTGTGGCAGGAGTGACCTCAACTTTGGTAATCTCGTCCGTCACAGCAACGGGAACTTTCACAATCGTTGTTCCGTACTTGCCTTGCAGCAATACTCTGCCAGGTGTAACGCCTTTGATTTTACCGTTTTCCAGCACAGCCGAAGAAGTGGATACGGACCACACAATCTCAGACGTCACATCCTCTTCCTTTCCATTCGCACGGGTAATGCTTACTTTCGGAAGGGTGCTTTCACTGCCTTTAACAAAACTGTAGGATTTCGGTGAAGCTTTGATGCTTTTGATCTTCTCCTGCACTTGGACAACCAACTGGGCTTTAGACCCGTCTACTTCTGCAAAAATGGTTGCTTCACCTGCGGCCACAGCCTTGACTTTGCCTTTCACCATCGTCGCGACTGCTGCATTACTGGTGGACCAAGTCACGCCTTCGGTAACATCCTGCTTGTTATCAAAACCTTCTACCGTTGCCATCACCTGAAGCGCAGCTGTTTCGGAAACACTCATCTTCTGCGGGCTGCTATTGGTTATTTCAATCGATTTCACGTCACCAGTAGCCGCCAAGGCCAACGAAGGGACCAGTATTGTTAATGCCATAATTAGAGCAAGTGTGCCTCGAAGCGCCAGTTTGATTCTATTCATTTTTAATTTCCAACTCCCATAATCCAATATTTTACTTCTATTATATTATATCGGATACGAATTGCATAAAGTTGAATAACGTGAATGAGAGTCTTGGAACAATTCATGAGATTAGCGTGTAATCGTTATAAAAACTTTTGAATTTAGCCCGACATAGTAGGAGCTTGGTTTATGTAAATACTATTTCAGTTTAAAAGGGGATGCCCATCGTCACATGCAACATAACGTGTGGAACATCCCCTTTTTGAATTACTAAAGCGTTACCTAACCTCTCTACTTCACTTCTTCCTGCTCTGGCAAAATCAAGCTCTCGGCCCCGCCCATATAGGGCCGCAGGGCTGCCGGAATGTGAATGCTTCCATCCTCCTGCTGATGATTCTCAAGCAAAGGAATCAGGATACGCGGCGATGCCACCGCCGTATTATTCAAGGTGTGACAGTAGACCAACTTGCCTTCGGCATCGAGGCAACGAATATTTGAACGGCGCGCCTGAAAATCATGCAGATTCGACGACGAATGCGTTTCTCCATATGCACCACGGCTTGGCATCCAGGTCTCGATGTCATACTGTTTGTACGTTTTCTGCGACATATCCCCGGTACATACAGCGACAACGCGATACGGCAGTTCCAGTAATTGCAGCAATTCTTCGGCGTGTCCTGTAATCTCTTGCAACATGCGCTCCGATTCTTCCGCATCAGGAGCACAGAGAATGACCTGCTCAACTTTGGCAAATTGGTGCACACGGTACAATCCGCGTACATCCCGTCCGCCGGAGCCAACTTCACTGCGGAAACACGTCGATACCGCGGCCAGCTTCACAGGCTCTTGAACATCGACAATCTCATCCGCATAATACGAGACCAGCGGCACTTCAGAAGTTCCCACCAGCCACTTGTTCTCCCCTTCGAGTTCATAGACCTGATCTCGACCGGTCGGGAAGAATCCGGTGTTCACCAGCGCATCCTCCCTGACCATCAGCGGAACCTCCATCGGTGTGAAGCCGTGCTTCAGAAGCAAATCAAGCGCAAGTTGCTGTACTGCTCGATGTAATAACAGGCCAGCGCCTTTTAATACATAGCTTCGCGTACCGCCAATCTTAACTCCACGGGGAATATCGATGAGATCGTGCAACTCCCCAAGTTCCACGTGATCTTTGATGTTATACTCGAACGTTGGCACCTCTCCCACACGTCGCAGCTCCACATTATCCGCGTCTGACGTACCTTTTGGGGTATCCGGAGATACGATATTGGGTACCAGCCATTGCAGCTTGGTTACTTCCTCCTGCACAGGGGCGAGCCTCGCTTCCACCTGTTCCAACTGTTCATTGATCTGTTTCACCCGAGCCCGCAAACCCTCGGCCTGTTCCCGATTCCCCGCTTGCATGAGTCTGCCAATGTCCCCGGATAACGTATTGCGCAATCTGCGTCCTTCTTCAGATTCCTGCAAAAGTGCTCTACGTTCCTCATCCCGCTCTAACAATGTGCGAATGTTGATCTTGATTTTTTTCCCGTCTGCCGCTGCCTGAACCTCTTCTGCATGTGCCCGAATCCATTTCATTTCTAACATGGTCACCGTCTCCTTTGGCTGTAAAAATACAAAGAGCGCCCTCATCCCTTGGGACGAGGAGCGCTCTGCTCGCGGTGCCACCCAACTTGCTGAATCAGGAAATCCTGCTTCCAGCCTCTTGGTCCGCGATAACGGGCGGTTCCGGTTAACTTGGGGAAATATCGCTCCCCTGGCGAAAACGCCTCCGAGTTGGATGCTCTTCAACGGCATGGTCCGATCTGTAATTGTTGGTCTCAGTATATACGAACGCCGGACCAAATTGCAACCTTCTGTATTGATCAGGAATTCATGGCACAACTTAACATGTCCTGTTATGATAGACTTTGTCTTCAAGATTGCGCTTTATTGTGATCCTCAATTTATGTATATAAGTAGAAGGAGTTCTTTATGAAAAAATTACTTTGGATCGGATGTCTGTCTTATTTCCTGATTGGACTTGCCCACGTTGTGCTCGGTTCCATTCTACCGGTTGCACTTGAACATTACGGCAAAGATTATAGCCAAGGCGGAACGCTGATCTTTGCTCAATTTGCCGGATTCCTCGGTGGTGTATTGTTATCCCCTTGGCTGAACAGACGCTTTGGTAAACGGGGAGGCCTGTTAATCGCCACAGCACTACTCTGTATTGCAGAATTATCCTATATGCTGTTGCCACCATGGGGCTGGATGTTCGTCATTGCACCCGCTGCCGGCTTTGGATTCGGAATGGTTGAAGCTGTTATTGGCACCATTATCATCGCTGCAATCAAAAACAATACAGCCGTTGCCATGAGTCGACTGGAAGTGTTATTCGGGATCGGAGCGATGGTCATGCCGCTCATTGCCAGCGGTCTGATTGCTGCTGGATACTGGCGCCTGTCATTTCTCGTTGTTGCCATCTGCGCAGCGCTGACCTTTATATTCTGGGCGAAGGGATCATTCGGTGAACTCGATAAGTTTCTAGAGCGACAGAGTTCAAATAAAGGTTCAGTACATGCCCACAGTGCTGGGACATCGGATGAGATGCATCCCGCATCTGCAAGTACATCCAGTCCAACCTATCGTGGCCGTAACAGGACTCTTCTGGTATTATTCGTCCTGTTCTTCTTCCTCTATGTTGGCACAGAGATGAGTCTTGCGAACTTCATGCCGGCGATCCTGATTGAGAAAATGAACATGAAGGAAGCCGGAGCAGCCCTTAGTGTCACCTGTTTCTGGATTGCCATGTCCGTGGGACGGCTCTTCGCCGGTTATATCGCAGAGAAATTCCAATACCGCGTCTATGTCCTGTACAGTTGTCTTGCGTCTGTTCTCTTGTTAATGGTATTTCCATTTACAAACCAAATATGGTCTGCATTTCTCATCATCTTACTGCTTGGACTTGCGATGTCAGGGATATTCTCCATTGCCCTTGTCTTCGCCAGTAAACTGCTGCCCGGAACAGAAGAATCCACACCCAGCATTTTGATTGCCTCAGGTGGGGTTGGTGGTGCTATTCTGCCTTTGACTACGGGATGGAGTCTTGATCATCTCGCGGTTAATCAGTCTGCATGGATGCTTGCGATCTTTGCAGTTGGCCTGCTTGTCATTAGCGTAATCACGTATCAATGGCAGAACAAACATATAGTGAATTCTGCGACTTAACAGTTCTGTGTTGGTCTAGTCCTGAGGATTAGAAATACCTATTATAGAGATTGAGATGTCCACCGCCATGACCTGACGGTGGACATTTTGTTGTAGCGTTATTCTGTGCTAACGAACCTAGCACAGGTTATCCCCCTCCATTTCCGCATGCTTGAAATCTAACGAATCCTAGAGACGTTATTATAGATAATTAGCTTCAATTAAATGTCTCGTTGGAGGTTTTTTGCATAATAACACCGCTGAGATTCGTTAGGTTTTCATTCCCTTAGAAACTGGCCCAATAAGGTGTCCTCGATTCGTTAGCGCTGTAATATGGCGGCAGTGCCCTATCTTTGCCTCTCTCATCACCTTTCATTAAAGGTGAGAATAATATCTATTCATTTGCACAAGATTGCCCAGGAAATACTTATGGTCAACCAAATCACACACTTTTATTAACGACAGGCAATACAGGCCCGTTATCCTTGATGAATTTACCGAATACATATCGGACGAGTGGTCCCAGAACGATCAACTGATATGGAAGCGCCAGGCTGAAGTTACGAGCGATTGTATGAAGGTACGTACGGAGTAAGGATGCCCCGCTTAATTGATCCGCGAGATATGCCGAGATCATTCCATACATGGACATGATCAGAACCATGCCAATCACCATGAAAAATGAAATGACGAGCACACCTAAAATCTTATTGGACTTGTCGAAGGGCAAGGAGAATGCAATCTTTCTCGCCACAGGACCAACAATGAAAGACTCCACCAGAAACGCAATGACAAAACATAATATGAATTGAAGCAGTATTTCAAGCGGGGACATCTTGCCGAGTAACCCACTGTGCCATAGATTGAAGAACATCATGACCAAGACCATTCCTATACACATCATTAATCCGAAAATAATTTGTTCCTTCTTGCTGGTTGGCAATTCTCTCATCCTCTCTGTTTACCTTCGTAATTATAGAGATGAGGAAACCCTTCACATAAGTGAACATTTTGTGAATAATTATAATTTTTCCAAGTTAAAATCCGATTTGACAATCCCGTAGTACAGCCCTATGATATCCCTTAAAATGGTAGAAAATTTAACTATATAAGGAGGGTTTTGATTGTGAGTTTTCAAAAACGTATTGACCATGTCGGTATTGCCGTACGTGATCTGGAGACCACGCTGCGTTTCTATACGGAGATTGTTGGTCTTGAATTGAAAGACCGGGTAACCCATACCAACGGTATCATTCAGCTCGCCTTCCTTGGCTTCAATGGAAGTAATGAGACTGAGATTGAGTTAATTCAAGGATACAGCGACAAGCTGCCTTCCGAAGGTACGGTGCACCATTTTGCGATCCACGTGCATGACCTCGATTCTGAGTACAAACGCATCCAAGCCACCGAAGCCGAATTTATCGATGGAGAGATTATCACACTGCCTAACGGTTACCGCTATTTCTTCATCTATGGACCTGAAAAGGAATGGATTGAGTTCTTCCAGCGCTAAGAAATGGAGCTGATTTCATGAACATTTTAATTACCGGCGCAGCCGGAAAAATTGGACGTGACTTGTCCCAACACTTGTCAGAAGCATTTCGCCTACGACTTACGGATTTGAATATCGACAGACTGCATACGTATCAAGGGACAAGCCATGAGATCATGACACTGGATGTGACAGACCCCGAAGCCTGTCAGCATGCTTGCGAAGGCATGGATGTGGTTGTACATCTGGCGGGAGATCCTTCCCCGAATGCCGGATTTTATGAATCGTTGTTGGACATCAATATCAAAGGTACATTTAATGTATTCCGTGCAGCTAAAGACCAAGGTGTACGAAGAGTCATTCTGGCAAGCAGTGCACAGACGATTGAGGGGTATCCCATTGATGCTCAAGTCTATCCGGACATGCCAACACGCCCACGGAATTTGTACGGGGTTAGCAAATGTTTTGGAGAATCGCTCGCTTCCTATTTTGCGTATACAGAAGGTTTACAAAGTGTAGCAATACGTATAGGTGCATATGATGATTTTCAACCGGATGGACCAGCGCTGGAGGCAAGGGATATGAGCGCGTATATTAGTCCGGCTGATTTGTGTGATTTGATGTTCAAAGCAATTACAGCTACCGATCTGGAGCCCTTCACCATACTGCATGGGATCTCGAATAATCGGTTTAAACGATTGAATCTGGAAACCACTCAGAAACAGGTAGGTTATGACCCCAAATCCGATGCTTTTGCACTCAGTCAGATTGCCTTATATGATTCGCCACGATAATTATTGAAAATAACACATCCAAACAGGCTGTTATACATATGTATAACGGTCTGTTTGATAACTTATACGTGTCCCTATCCAGTTCATGACTGGACAGGCCCTACCCTCTGGCCTATAATTACACCTAGTAATGCCCGTAACTTCATAGTTTCCCAGGGGAGTCGGAATTGGCCGGCTGAGAGTGTATCCCACCAAGATACTAACCCTTAGACCTGATCTGGATCATGCCAGCGTAGGAATCGGAGTATATCGAAATGGCACAGCCCTATGGCTGAACGCCACCTCTCTAACGCCTGCACGCGTCCCGGAATACGGGGCGCTTTTTTTGTTACTATCAGAAAGTAAATGCTTTGAAGCATCCCCTTCCTGATATTGCAAGAAAACTTCCGCTAAACGCGGTCTGGCTTCCTTGAATGACATCGATGGACGTTTTACTTACGTTCAAAAATAACGTCATCCAGATCTCAACTGGTATAAATCTGTCGATTTATGCAAGATGATTGGATATGAAGCCAAGGAGTACCCCGTGCCAATCGGCCGGACATACCGAAGGAGAGAACCACAGATGAAATGGCGTAAAACGATGGGATTGTTGCTCTTATGCGTGCTTATGGTGACTGTAGCCGCATGTGGTGGCAAAGAAGCTGCCCCAGCTGGGCAGAACGGCAGCACAAATACGGAAAGCAGCAACGAAGGTGACACTGCCGCCCTGAAAGATATTAAAGTGGTGCTCGACTGGACACCGAATACGAATCATACAGGCCTTTATGCAGCTGTAGATCAAGGTTTTTACAAGGCCGAAGGCTTGAACGTGGAGATTGTACAACCAGGTGCCGGTGGCGCAGATACGATGGTTGCCTCCAATGAAGTGCCTTTTGGCGTAAGTTATCAGGAGAGTGTAACTCAAGCACGCACACAGGGTGTTCCACTCGTCTCCATTGCAGCAGTTATTCAGCATAATACATCCGGGTTCGCTGCTCCGGCGGATCGGAATATCAAGTCACCGAAAGATTTTGTAGGTAAAACCTATGGCGGTTGGGGTTCCCCAGTCGAAGAAGCCGTGATGCAATCCATTATGGAAGGCGACGGAGCCGATGTATCCAAAGTGAAAAACATTAACATGGGTGATGCTGACTTTTTCACCGCAGTGAAACGGGATATTGATTTCGCATGGATTTTCTACGCTTGGACGGGGATTGAAGCCGAACTACGCGGGGAACCGATCGACATGTTATATGTGAAGGATTATTCAGATGCACTGGATTATTACACGCCTGTCCTCGTAACAAACGAGCAGACGATCCAAAACGACCCTGAGTTGGTGAAAGCATTTCTGAAAGCCACCTCCGAAGGGTATCAATACGCAATTGATCATCCCGAAGACGCAGCCAACATTCTGATCAAGGCCGTACCGGATCTGGATAAGGAATTGGTGCTGGCAAGCCAGAAGTGGCTTAGTCCCAAGTACACAGATGACGCCCCGCGCTGGGGTGAGCAAAAGCAGGAAGTGTGGCAGAACTACACCGACTGGATGTTTAGCAAAAAACTGCTGGATGAACAGATCGATGTGAGCAAAGCATATACGAACGATTTTTTACCCCAATAAAAATTTCTCATATAAAACGAACTTAATATTTACACGAGGACGGAGAGGACAGAAATAACGTGAAAAAGCGAAGCGGTCGCCTTTATCACCGGATTTTCCCTTTAGAGAAAGGGAATCAAAAAAATCTGGGGATAACAGCGATTGGAAGGTTATTCTGTCATCGAAGTGGCTAGTGTAACGGTCATTAGTTCATTTTATATATCATGAAAGGAGCCGTGATCTCTCATGGCAAGTACACTACTCAGCATTCAGGTTATCCCGAAAACGCCAAATGGCGAGAACTCTTATCCTTACGTAGATCGCGCCATTGAAGTTATTCAGCAATCTGGCTTGAAGTATCAGGTGAACGCGCTTGATACCACGATGGAGGGGGAACTGGAGGAACTGTTGGAGGTTGTCCGTAAAATGCACGAGGTACTTGTGGAGGCTGGCAGCCCAAGCATCATCTCCCAGATCAAAATCGCCCATAGCCCTACCGGCTTCAGCATGGACACACTGACGGAGAAGTATCGCTAATGCCTGCCTATTTCAAAAGTGTATGGCCGCCCATTGTGGCGGTTATTCTCTTTATAGCGATATGGCAGGGAGCCGTCTCCCTCTTCCATATTGAGAAATGGATGCTGCCTGCACCGTCCGACATCGCCCGCGAAGCGGCAACCCAGGCCGAACGACTTGGCATGCACGCTTCCGCAACCATTCAGTTAACGCTGATTGGATTCGCCGCTGGAACAGCGGTTGGATTACTGATTGCGATGGTGCTGCATTTAGTTCCTTTTCTCAAGTCAGCCCTGTATCCTTTACTTATTCTTAGTCAAAATATCCCAACCATCGCGCTCGCGCCGCTCCTGTTAATCTGGTTTGGATTCGGGCTGTTGCCAAAGCTGATTACCATCATCCTCGTCTGCTTCTTCCCCGTTGCAGTGGCGGCCATGGACGGCTTGACCCGTACAGATGCAGCGATGATGAACTATATGCGCATGGCTGGTGCGAAACGTCACCAGATCTTCTGGAAGCTGGAGCTTCCCCATGCGCTGCCATCCGTGTTCTCCGGTGTCAAAATCGCCGCTACCTATAGCGTGATGGGCGCCATCATCGCCGAATGGATTGGTGCAGACAAGGGTATTGGTTATTATATGATGTTGCAAAAGTCGGCGTATCGTACGGATCGCCTATTCGTAGCGATCATGATTATTGTCGCGCTCAGCTTGCTGCTCTTCCTGTTCATTGCCCTGCTGGAGAAGCTGCTCGTGCGCTGGCGGCCACAGAAGCGGTAGTAAAGAAGTAATCTGTATATTAGGAAGTGATGACCATATGAATCTGCAACAGGATGAACAAGTCCAGCCTGGACGAGGAGCAAGTGTAATGGAGCCAACGCACGGTGAAAAGTTTAACTCAGCTACGTCTGATCGACCTGCCAACACGACTCCTGCTCCGGTTCCACCTGCACTGGACGTTGTTAATGTTCATGCATCATTCCGTGAACGGCGTAGCAAGCTACCGGTTCTGAACGGCCTGTCCCTGACTGTGGAGCAAGGCGAGTTTGTTGCTATCGTTGGACCTTCTGGCTGTGGCAAGAGCACCCTGTTCCATATCATTGGCGGTCTGCTGAAGCCACAGGAAGGCCAAGTGCTTATGAACGGTCAGAATGTAACGGGACAGCGTGGCAAGATTAGTTATATGCCGCAACAGCCCGCCCTTTTCCCGTGGCGTACCATTGAAGATAATGTAATACTTGCTGGTGAAGTAGCTTCAAGTGCTCCACCTCGGGCTGAAGCACTTGCAGAGGCTCGAAAGTGGTTAAGCAGCGTGGGTCTTGCCGGGTTCGAGCAGGCCTATCCTCATATGCTGTCGGGCGGAATGCAGCAGCGTGCTGCATTTCTGCGTGCCCTGCTCAGTCCGCAGGAACTCATGCTACTGGACGAACCTTTCAGCGCGCTGGATGCACTGACACGTAGCGACATGCAACGCTGGCTGCTCGATATCTGGGAACAGAACCGCCGCTCGGTGCTGTTCATCACCCACAATATCGAAGAAGCATTGCTGCTAGCGGATAGGGTCTATGTATTATCCAACCGACCTGCAACGGTGTTGCACGAGGTACATGTTCCTTTTGATCGCCCAAGACGAGAAGAAATTACGGAGGAATCCGCTTTTCTGGAGCGCAAACGGCAGATTGCACAGTGGATGCGAGAAGAACAGCAGAAAGCCCGCCTATCTTGATAGTGCGGGTTTTTAAGTTATTTATTTCCTTTAATGGGTGATCCGCCATAAGAAATTCTGCGTAACATAGTTAGAATATAACTGAACACAAGGAGGAATTCCCTCGTGCATTCTCAAGCTTTTGCACCATTAATTGATGCTCATATTCACTTCGATCAGTATACCCCTGACGAACAACGCGAGATGCTGCTATCGTTTCCGTCTCAGCAGGTCGAAGCAGTCATTGCCGTGTCAATGAATCTCGCTTCTGCCCAGGCCAATCTGGAGCTTGCAAAACAACATCCACGTAACATCTATCCAGCCTTCGGTTTCCATCCGGAACAGGAACTGCCGTCCGTTGCGGAAATGGACCTGTTCTTCCAATGGATCGAGAAGCATATGGGACAAGCCACAGCCATAGGAGAAGTCGGTCTTCCCTATTACAACCGTTTGGAAGCTGAGCAGGCAGGGCAGCGCTTCGATCAGAGCGGGTACATTGAACTGCTTGAACGTTTCATCCAACTTGCCAAAAAGCACAACAAACCACTTGTCCTTCATGCGGTATATGAAGATGCGGATATCGTCTGTGATTTGCTGGAGCAAAATCAGTTCCGCCGCGCCCATTTCCACTGGTTCAAGGGATCTCGCGAAACCTTAAGGCGTATGGCGGACAACGGTTATTTCATTTCCTTCACGCCGGATATTCTATATGAAGAAGAAATTCGTGAACTCGCCCGGCAATATCCATCAGAACAAGTGATGGCCGAGACCGACGGACCTTGGCCCTTCGAAGGACCATTTCAGGGACGAATGACACACCCGGCCATGACCAGACAGGTCATCCAGGCATGGAGTGAAATCACTGGCATGGGAACCGAGCGGGCCGCCCGTCTCTTTTATCAGAACACAAAGCGTTTCTATGGCTTAACTTGAGTACAATCAGGTAACAGCAAGTACACTCGCTTGTCCTGCCAGCACAGCACAAAGAAGCCAGTCGGCTTCGCCACCGACTGACTTCTAATTTACATATATAATTTATCGCTTCAAGAAGCCTTTGCCTTCCAGGAACGGTCTCACTTGCAACCTTGTCGGCTCAGTCAGGCGCTTCGCCATCAGTTCGGACCATGGAGTCGTTCGTTCACCGTTAGTCCGTGCTTTCATGTACGCCGTCGTTGTCACATCATACTGATCAACACCTTTGATGCTCTGCTCGGCATTATAACGATTACGATGCAGAACTGCATTAAGTGGCAGACGCGGGCGAATTCCCGTTTCCTGATCTGCAACACCAATACACATGCCATACACCGGATATACCCCTTCCGGCAATTCCAACAGCTCAGCAACTTCCTCAATCCGGGTACGAAGCCCGCCAATATATACGATTCCGAACCCTAGTGACTCCGCTGCAAGAGCGGCGTTCTGGGAAGCCAGAGCAGCATCAATCGTGGCTACCATGAAATTCTCGGTTGAATCGGCATACGATTCCTTCTCAGGAAGGTGACGTATCGCAGCATCACTCAGCCGATACAGATCAGCACACCATACGAGAAACACCGGACATTCATTGACATAGGCCTGGTTGCCTGCCAATTCAGCCAGCTTGGCTTTTTGCTCTAAGTCAGTCACAGCAATTACGGTATAGGCTTGCACACTACTTGAAGAGGAAGCCATCTGCCCTGCAGATACAATGGCTGCAAGCTGCTCATCACTTACCGGGTCTGGCTTGAATTTGCGTACAGAGCGGTGTTTCATCATCAAATCAATGGTTTCATTCATGGCTGTTCACTCCCAATCCTCGTAGTACGAACTCAATTGTCTGCTCAGCAAGCTCGTCTGTATTCATATCCTGATAATCAAAGCCAAATCGTGAATTCTTGGCCCGTTTGTGCGCCAAAGCCACACCCATAACCTGAAGCATCGCATAAGATACGGACTCGATCTGGAACAATCCCTGGTCTTTTCCTTCTTGCAGCAGTTCCCTCACTCTGCTCCAAACAGGGTCCAGAAAACGAAATACAGTAGCTGTTCGATGTGTACGCAGTGTAATTTCAAGCTGTACAATATCGCTCATCTCCCGGTCCGTCATCGTGAACTTCACAACTTCACCGATAATTCGGCGGATACCTTCCACAGGCGAGGACATGGGCTCTTCCGCCAGCGAGTTCATTATATGCCCAGGGAAAAAATGCTCAAATAATGCTTCGAACACCTTTTCTTTTCCGCCAAAATGGTATGAGACCAGTGAAACATTCGCACCCGCCTCATCACAGATTTGACGAACACTCGTCCCGTCATACCCCTGCTGTGCAAAAAGCTTCTTGGCTGCAAGCAATATCCTCGTTTTGATATCCAACTCCGGTTCCGTCATTCCGTCCCGCTCCCTCTTGTCCGTTCATTTCATTCGCTCCAGCTCAAGAGCCGTAGTCAGGTACTCTATCTGTCTATTATATTACACCAAGCACCCCGATGAAAATCATCGGGGTGCTTGTCCTATCCTATAAAGCAATGATATGCATCTTATACATCTGCTGTATTAGTTGTTCGCTTGAGCAGGGCTTGGAGCCATAGCTGGCATGCGTTGTTTTTTCAACAACGTCACGACCAGTGACAACGCAACAGCAATCAACAGTACAATGACGATAGAGCCTGCAGCAGACTGAACTCCTGGCCCTCCCAATTGAACGCTCATAATACCCTGAACGGCATATGTTGCTGGCAGGTACTGCCCAATGCCGCTATAGAAGCTATTCAGCAATTCACGCGGTACCATTGCACCGGAGGATACCAGTTGCAAGGACAGTGAGATGATGTTGAACAGACTTCCTGCTGGTCCGAAGCAGATCAGGAAGAACTGGGAGAAGAACATGAACGTGCACAGGAAGAGCGCCTGGAACAACCAGAATGCAACGAATCCTTGTGCAATCTGTCCTCCCAGTGCCACGATCAGCGATGATCCCAGCAAGGAAACGACCAATGCAGAACCCACATTAATGACTACTCTTGCGCCAAACAAAGTCAAGCGGGAATAGGTAGATGACAGCATACCCATGGCTGTCTGGAGGTTCATCCCCATGATCATGGCACCTACATAGGAAGCCAGTACCATCATCATCGGCACCATCTGATTATTCATCCCATTAACCGGGTTAATGGACGTTGTCGTTCCTTCCACTCGGGTAGTCAGGTTTGTAGCGGCTTCAGCAGCCTGATCGGCAGGTGCACCTGAAGCGGTTAACACCGTCTGTACCCCTTGTGCTGTAGCTTGTTTGTTAATCGTGTTTGTCACACTTTGTGATACACCTTGCATCATGCTTTTGATCGTAACCGGGTTCGCTTCATTAATGGTGTATTTAATCTCGGCGGTTGAGCCAGCCGTCTGAAGCAATTCGTTAAACCCAGCCGGGATATCCAGCACCATGTGTACTTGGTGATGATTCAGCTGGTCCAACGCTTCAGCCGCACTTAGATTGGATACGGTATGGAAAGGCAGTGTTCCTGCGAGCGAATCCGCGATTCCTTTGGACATTTCTCCGTCCTCGTTCACAATCGCAACCGTCAATTCTTTCGCACGGTCATTTACTCCAGAATATGCGGTCATCCAGATCACGCTAAAGATCACTTGGAACATAAGTGCTGTTACGATCCCTACAATCACTGGCGGTTTTTTAAACAATGTACGTAAAGCCTGTAACATAAAAGGTGTCCTCCATTACTCAAATAGTTCTAATTTGATTTAAACAGTTGTTTGAATCAAACGATCGTTTAAATTTTATGTGAATATGTCCATATTGTCAACTCATTTTTTGAAAAATTCAGAAAACGTAAGCTTTATTCATGAATACAATTGATCCATTTTCACAAAAGAGCATTATGCTTTCCTTTCTCCGTAGAAAAGAACATCTAATACCACCGATTTAGGCTTACTTTCTGGCGACTCAATTATATTTTTCTCAACAAAAAACACGGTCCGCCGCAGCGAACCGCGTATTTATTCATCCTCACTTCATTGACAATGAGGCGTTGAATATATCTCCAAACAAAGGTCAGTCATTTCTCTTCAGCTTCATGCGTTGCAGACGTAGGGAATTTAAGACAACCGACACGGAGCTGAACGCCATTGCCGCCCCTGCCAGCCATGGAGCCAAGAAGCCAACTGCCGCAATGGGAATACCAATCACGTTGTATCCGAGTGCCCAGAACAAGTTTTGTTTGATGTTCCCCATCGTACGCCGGCTCATCTCAATGGCATCTGCAATGCTGTTCAGATCACCACGCATCAATGTAATATCCGCCGCTTCCATCGCTACATCCGTTCCTGTTCCGATGGCCATCCCAATATCAGCAGTAGCCAGTGCTGGAGCATCATTAATGCCGTCACCTACCATCGCGACTTTCAGGCCACTCTCCTGAAGTTTCTTCACTTCCGCAGCTTTACCTTCCGGCAGCACCTCAGCCAGAACTTTACCGATCCCTGCCTGTTCTGCTACAGCGCGAGCTGTGCGCTCATTGTCTCCCGTAATCATGATGACATCGATCCCCATCGCCTGAAGACGACCGATGGCTTCACGAGAGGTATCCTTGATGGTGTCAGCCACAGCCACGATCCCTGCCCACTGACCATCTACCGCTACCAGCATCGCTGTACGCCCTTGTTCCTCCAGACGGTTCATCTGCTGAACGGTTTCCTCAGAGACATTCACCTGTGCATCTGCAAGCAAACGACGCGTGCCGACCAGAATTTCCTGCCCTTTTGCTGAAGCTCGCACGCCGTATCCCGGTATGTTCTCGAACTTCTCTGTTGGGGTTAACTCCAGACCTTTGGCACGGATACCAGCAACAATCGCCTCTGCCAGTGGATGCTCTGAACTCTGTTCGGCCGCTCCCACTCGCTCAAGCAGATCAGATTCCGTCCAATTCGGAGCCGTGACAACATCGGTAAGGACCGGTTTACCTTGAGTTACTGTACCTGTTTTGTCGAGCACCACGGTCTGAATCTGTTGTGCCGACTCCAGATGTTCGCCGCCCTTGAACAGAATGCCATATTCAGCCGCACGTCCTGATCCAGCCATGACAGAAGTCGGCGTTGCCAGCCCTAGTGCACATGGACAAGCAATGACAAGCACGGCAATCGCTTTTTCAAGGGAACCGGCGAAGTCACCCGGACTTGCAAACAGATACCAAATCAGGAATGTCAGCGTAGCTATGCCGACAACAATCGGAACAAAAATGCCTGAAATGACATCTGCGATCCGCTGGATCGGTGCTTTGGAGCCCTGAGCTTGCTCGACTACTTTAATAATCTGGGACAAAGCCGTATCCGATCCCACTCGGGTCGCACGTAGTCGTAATACCCCGTTTTTGTTCAGCGTAGCACCTGTAACGGCATCTCCCGGTTTTTTATCCACGGGAAGGCTCTCTCCACTAAGCATGGATTCATCCACAGAGGATTGCCCCTCTTCAACGATACCATCCACCGGGATGCTGTCCCCCGGCTTCACCAGGACCAAATCACCCACCGCAACATATGCGGCAGGAACTATCACTTCCTGTCCATCACGAATGACACGAGCTTCACGTGGAGCCAGTTCAATTAGGCTTTTGATCGCCTGTGAAGAGCGACCTTTCGCCACAGCTTCGAACCATTTTCCCAGTAAAATTAACGTAATCAGAATTGCACTTGTCTCATAATAGAGTTCTACGGAAGGCATGGCGGCTGTGCTCGTTCCCATTGCGCCGTGATCCATCGTCGTCGTAGAAGGTAAGTATCCACTGGATAACGTCAGATACAGACTATAGAAAAACGCTGCACTGGTACCCAATGCGACGAGAACGTCCATATTGGCACTGCGGTTACGTAAGGCTTTGTACGCCCCCACATAGAATTGCCACCCAATCACGAACTGTACCGGCGTTGCCAGCAGCAGCTGGAACCAAGGGTTCATGAATAGTTCGGGGACATAGATTCCGGATGTGAACGAGAAATGCCCCACCATTGCCCACAGCAACGGAATCGATAATAAAGCAGATATCATCCATTTCCACTTTTTGCGTTGCAGCTCACGTTCACGAACCGATGTGGTCTCTTCTTGTGTCAATTGCAGTTCAGCACCGTATCCCATCTGCTTGATCTTGGCGGTAATATCCGAAGGTTTCAATGCACCAGCGGCATATTCGATATGCCCTGTTTCCAGCGCCAGATTCACATTCGCCTGAGATACCCCCGGTAGTCGGGAAAGACCTTTTTCAATCCGGGCAGAACAAGCAGCACACGTCATACCTGTGATGTTCAGATCAACCGATTCTGACACCGTACCGTAGCCCAATGCTTCCACCTTATCTCGCAACGCATTCACGTTGGTTGTCTTTGGATCATAAGAAACGGTTGCCTGTTCGATGGCCAGATTCACATTGGCCTGCTGAACCCCTTCCATGCGGGACAATCCCTTCTCCACTCGTGTCGAACATGCAGCACAGGTCATCCCCGTGATGTGCAGTGTTGTCTTTAGTCCTGGTGCGTCTGCCATAGGTGGCATTGGGGTTGGTTCGGATGATCTATCCATTGGTTTATTCGTTGAGTTATCCATCATGTCAGCTCCTTTCATGTCGATTCAATTTTTGTATGTTGCACCCATTATACCCCCAAGGGGTATATATCAGACAGAAAATTAGGCTTAAACCTGACTCTTGGGAAAAGGTACTCTGACCTCTTTTTCGCCCATGAGCATGTTCGGTTTAAGCCTGTGATCCCTTTAGACTACATCGTATCCCTGATCTTCAATGGCAGCTTTGATCTGATCCACGTTCACCGTCTGCTCATCATATTCCACCGCTACCGTTCCCGCTGCCAGATCAACCTTACCACTCGCACCGGTATTCTTTACAGCTTCTTCAACCGACTTCACACAGTGATTGCAAGACATTCCCGTAACGTTCAACGTAACATTAGACATTCTAAATTCCTCCTTGGGGTATATTACAATGATAAAATTAAATATGTGAATTGATTCAGCTTACTTCATTAACTTCCGCATCGTAACCAGCAGTTCATCCACAACCTCATGTTCACCAGCCTGAATACGCTCAACGATACAGCTCTTCATATGGCCTTCAAGCAAAAGTTTGCCTACTGAATTAAGTGCAGACTGAGCCGCCGCAATCTGTGTCAGCACATCATCACAGTACGTATCCTTCTCGATCAATCCCTTGATCCCGCGAATCTGACCTTCCACACGGTTCAAACGAGAAACCAGGTTACTCTTCATCTCCTGTGAATGGTGACTCTTGCGCACATGCTTCCCATCACTGCCCTCGGTATGACAGGATACCGCTTCTTGAACTGTAGCCAAAGCTTCCGTTGAATCTGACTTGGAGGATTGCAAAGGTTCCTCGGGATGGCTCTGATGATCCATCATGAACACCCCTTTTCTTTCGTTCTTTTCTAAGAGTAACATACCCCATGGGGGTATTCAAGAGTGTTTTGATATTTTAATTAAAATGGATGATTTACTCCCTAATTAAATAGAGCGGTGATCTTACAAGGTATACTCCATTCTGCTGCTGCGGACGACCAGACCCATCTGTTCATAGAAAGCCTGTGCCCCAGAGTTAAAAGTCGACACGGACAATTCCACGCTGTCTGCCTGAAGCTCTCTCCCTAGCTCGATGAATGCTTGTAGTAACTGTTTGCCTGTTCCTTGGCCCCGATGCTTGTTATCCACTACAAGTTCATGGATGTACAACATCTTGCGATCCACCATCAATGGGTTATCCTGAATTACACTTAACTGCACACTCCCGTAACCCAGAATCAAGCCCGTTCCGGAAGACTCGGCAACATATAGGTAACGCTTGTCCGTTTCCAGCAGTTCGATGAACTCCTTTTTCTCCATTCTGGTCTCCAACGCTCTGTATAGATCCGGCCGCGCTTCGACATGCAGCTGGTGCAGCTCATCCATCAACAATGACACGCCAGAGTAGTCCCTCATTTCTGCCTTTCGGATGTTAATCGTACCTGTACTCATCCCCATCACTCTTTCGTCTACTGAATTTTACATTATTATACAACCAAAAAGCAGATACCATAAGGGTACCTGCTTCGCTAAATTTATCTTCATTCCATCTAGCCCATATGATGCTCATGTTGTTTATTTTTTCGAAGAAGTATTTCCTTCATTAAAAGCAACAGGTGATGGCTTCGCCGCCCATTCGTCCGCCTGCGGCTCAATGTCTACTCCGCTCAAAATCTTCTTTTTCTCCATCAAGGAATCCCCGTCTTCATCCAACTTGTTGCGAATTTCCGCCTCGTCCTGAGGTTGATTGTTCTGTGTCATCATAGAGTCCTCCCTTTTTTCGTATTCATGTTGATGTTCCTTTATATAACGTGCCCACTTTCTGCATTATCATTCTCTTCGAGGATCAGGCCGTCCCCAAGTTAAGCTAAATCCATCTCTAAACCCTTCCGTTAATCGAAATCAACCTGTTTATCCAAAATGACTTCCTCTACTTTGTATTCCATCTCTGGTATTGAGGGAATCAAGGAGAATCGAACGTTTTCCAGAGAAGAAGGAAGAGCAGGAACCACTCGGAAACTAATTTGCGTCTCCCCACCTCCTCCACGACTGCCATGTCTCATGGTGATATGTCTCTGTTCGCTGAATATTTCCAGAGCCAAATGTGGAACCATTTGTATACGCTCAGCTTCATTCCCCTTATATTGAATCTCCACATAAACGAGGCTTTCGCCTTCATATTGCATCGAATGCGTGATCATATACTCACACGAATCTTTGATCATTTTCTTCATAATCGGCACCACACTCGTCAATTGAAGAGGTTCACTTGGAAAGTAGTGTCTTTGCGGCATCGGTTGCACGCTACGGAGAACATATCGGATATCTTCCTCCTTCATATCCAGTAAGCTCACCCATTCATCGATGGTATTTTGAGGGGGTTGGTATTGGACTGCTCCGGTTATGTCCTTTCTGGCTGCAACCAGTTTCAGAAGTTGTTCATCAATCCGCTGTACCTCATCGCTGTATTCATTAGGAATTTCACGTAATTCACTCCAGCCCATATTTAATCACTCTCCTAATTTAATGACATGCCATGCAAATACAATTCGCTACTGTACCTGCATCCCCCTCTTAAAAAGGAAAGGACGCCCCTTGGGTCATATTCATGACCTTACGGGACGCCCTTTTTATATTGTCCACCTCAAATGGACATCATCTACTATTTTGCTTGTAACAATGAGCAAAAATGTATTGCCTTAACCAACCTATACCTGATCTTGGCGAGCAAGCGCGGCTAGTGCGCGTAGCGCTGCATTAATCTCGCGCTCCACCGCTTGTCCAACTGCATCCGTATGCGGATCATACTCGGCTGCCAGATCACTGTCCGCGAATCCATCGATCGCGATAATGGCTCCGGCGCGAGCGCCACGCAAGGTGCTGACGATGTAGAGCGCAGCAATTTCCATCTCGGCTGCAAGTGCTCCAGCCTGCTTGTATTTGCGATGTGGGATCTCTTCCACGCCTGCAAAGAACGCATCCAGTGTTACGGTAATACCAACGCCCACTTTGCCTGCAAAGGTTGCAGCATCCGTGCTTTCTTGCCCACGAGCAGCCTCGATCAACGCTTGTGTCACCCCAATGTCCGCTACCGCTGGGAAACCATCCGGCACCAGTTGGCGAGTCAACCCGTCCGTACGAACAGCGGCTGTACTCACAATCACACTGCCTGCCGGATAATCAGCTGTATACGATCCCGCTGTACCTACACGAATCAGAGTTGTTACACCCGCGCGAATCAATTCCTCGAAACAGACAGCCGCTCCAGGTGAACCTACACCATGGCTGACCACAGCAATCTGTACCCCTTCATACAATCCAACAAATGTACGATACTCCCGACTGAACGCCAGTTCTCTCGCCTGCTCCAGCTTACGGGAAATCTTCTCCGCACGTGCCGGATCACCGCAGACGATGGCGTATGCCGGCATGTCTTCCGAATGAATCTGCAAAATAGGCATCAACATATCAATCAAACTCCTTCTTCGTCCACTCGTCTTCCGGAATCGGCAGATCTTCACCCGAGAAGCGTTGTTCCTTGAACGGATCGGCAAAATGGTGGAAACCATTCACTTCCCAGAATCCGTTACGGTCTTCTGTCATAAACTCCAGACCACGTATCCACTTGGCACTCTTCCAGAAGTAAAGTTGTGGCACAACCATACGCAGCGGAAAACCATGCTTGGGTGTTAGTGGCTCGCCGTTATATTTGAATGCAAGCAATACATCATCATGCATCAATTCTTCGAGCGGTACATTTGTCTCATAATCATGATCCGCATGAATCATGACGTATTTTGCCTCCGGCTTAACCCCAAGAAGCTTCACAAAATCGGAAAAACGAATACCTTCCCACGGCGTATCGAATTTCGACCAACGGGTAACACAGTGAATATCACTCACCGTGTTCACTTGTGGCATCGCCTGCAACTCAGCTAAGGAGAACACCTTCTCCTCTTCTACTTCGCCGAATACCTTCAAGTCCCAGGTGGACAGGTCATATTCCGGCACTTCCCCTTCATGCAGAATCGGGAATTTCTCCGTCAGCATCTGTCCTGGCGGCAGCCGATCTCCGTGATCGTTGCCTGTTTTGGGTGCCGGGGTTTTACTTTTTTTCAAACGTTCAGCCTTGTTATGCAAGTGGAATTCCTCCTTCTTTTACTGTCTCTAACATAGACATTCAGAATTAACGCGAGCTTCCGCCCGCTTTCAGTGCATCCTGTGCATAGGTACGGTCTTTGAAAAAGAACATCGCGACCAGCGTCACAATATACGGCAGCATCAACGTGAAATGCGTTGGCAGGGAGAATCCTTGCAGACGAATACTCAATGCTTCCATGAAGCCAAACAGCACACTGGAGCCCATGACGCCAAGCGGATTCGCTTGTCCTAACATCGTTGCCACCAGCGCGATAAAACCACGACCAGCAGTCATGCCTTCGGTAAACATCGTTACCTGACCGAGTGACAACTGTGCTCCAGCCAGAGCACACAACACGCCGCACATCAGAACGGCACCATACTGGATGCCACGTACCTTGATCCCGATGCTCTGTGCTGCAATCGGGTTCTCACCTACGGAGCGCAAGCGGAAGCCGGATACACTTTTGAACAGATAAAATTGTAGTGCAATCACGAGCACAATACCGAGGTAAACCAGCGGACTATGTCCCGATATTACATCGCCCACCCACGGAATGTCCTTAATCAGCGGAATATCCCACTTGGGAAGTCCCACCATGTCTTTGTCGTAGTATGCACCTTTTACATCAAAAATCGCACGCAGTGCAAAGGTCGTCACCCCCGCAGCCAGGAAGTTAAGCGAGATCCCGACCACGATGGCGTTGGCTTTCAGATTAATGCTTATAAAGGCAAAGAGCGCCGAGAATAACATCACAATAATAATGGAAAAGAGTACAGCAAGCAGCACATTGCCAAATAGATAATTACCGACAATCGCGGAGAATGCACCGATCAGAACCAGTCCTTCAAGACCCACGTTAAACAGACCGACACGAGAACATAAAGCCCCACCGAGCGCTGCAAGCAGGATTGGAGTCATAATCCGCAAGGTTGAGCCAAACATGGCTGCATCAAACAGTTGTTGCATTGGACTTTTTCTCCTTTCTCCGCTTCAGGAATGAATAACCGATCTGAGCTGATACAAATAACGTCAATACAGCTTGGATGACACTGCCAACTTCCAGCGGTACATCCGTGTTCCGTTCCATCCCCATGGCACCCGTCTGTAGCGCAGCCAGCAAAATAGCTGCTACAGCTGTACCGAGTGGATGCGAGCGGGCAAGCAACGTTGCCATAATGCCGCTCCATGCGTAACTTGCCGATGACAATGAGCCATCAAGGAAACGGTACTGTGTACCGAGCACTTCCCCCGCACCCGCGAGTCCAGCAAGTCCACCACTGATGACCATGGACAGCATCATCATGCGAATGCGGCGAACAC
This sequence comes from Paenibacillus sp. FSL H7-689, assembly GCF_000517905.1. Taxonomy (NCBI): domain Bacteria; kingdom Bacillati; phylum Bacillota; class Bacilli; order Caryophanales; family Paenibacillaceae; genus Paenibacillus; species Paenibacillus sp. FSL H7-689. The sequence continues at coordinate 128,814 of NZ_ASPU01000065.1, read as the reverse complement.
CACCGTAGGTTGCAAAGGACGGGTTGCTGCCGAGCATGCGGATCTCGTAACCAGTCACCGTTTTATGCGTGAACCAGTAGATCAGAATGGCCGCTACAATGGCAATAATGAAGCCAGCATGCAGTCCCATGCCCTGGAACAACTTCGGCAACCAGATACTCTGGTCAATCATCGGAGTCTGTGCCATCGCTGCAGATCCTGTGCGGTCCTTAAATGGATAGGAGACCATGTAGCCCCCGAAATAAATGGCAATATAGTTAAGTAGTAAGGTTGTGATCAACAAGTTCATCCCGAAGCGTGCATCCAGCCAGCCTGCAAACAGGGACCAGATTCCCCCGGCAATAATACCTGCCACAATCGCAGCAATACACACAAACCAGCCTGGTCCTGGCAGATAGAGCGCCGTGAGCGCGGCACTAAGCCCGCCAAGAATCATCTGGCCTTCGGCTCCCATATTGAAGAATCCGGCACGGAATGCCAATGCTACGCCAAGTCCCGCCAAGATGATTGGTGTGGAACGAGCCAACGTATTGGTGAAGAAGTAGAAGTTACCGAAGGCCCCTTTCCACATCTCCGCATACGTATCCACCACATTACCGCCAACGATCAGAATCGCCACAGCCCCTGCAATCAGACCGATGAATACGGCAAGCAGCGGCTGTACGAGTCCGCGAAGTGTTTCTTTTACCCGATTCATATCCGCTCTTTCCCTCCTGCCATTAACAAACTGATCTGTTCCTCAGTCGCTTCTTCTGCTCTCAGTTCTCCGGCAATTTCGCCTTCATACATGACAATAATCCGATCAGATAATTGCAAAATCTCCGACAACTCGGATGAAATGAGCAGAATACCCGCGCCCTCACTGCGTTTACGCAACAATTCGGCATGTATCGTCTCCATCGCTCCGATATCCACACCACGTGTTGGTTCGGCTGCAATCAGAAACGGTGTATCCTGTGCAAATTCACGGGCAGCAATCAACTTCTGCAAGTTTCCTCCGGACAGAAACTGTGCCTTGGTTTCCGCAGAACCCGTCTTGATGCTGAACTGTTGGATCCAACTCTCTACCATTGTTCTTGCTGCTTTGGCTTTGATAATACCGCGTGACTGCAAGCGATGATGGTGTCCCATCAGCCCGTTCTCGCGAACACTCGCATCCTTGGCCGCTCCCCACATATAACGATCTTCCGGGATATGAGCAAGTCCATGCTCCCTTATGCGCCGTACAGGCCAGTTGGTTGTATCCTGCCCGGAGAGTACAACGCGACCACTATCCGCCTTACGCAGTCCAGCAATGACCTGAATCAGTTCCGACTGGCCGTTACCTGAGATGCCTGCTATGCCAACGACCTCACCTTTACGAACTTCCATATGGATGTCCTTGAGCGCCGAACGATCCTTCGCTCCGGACAGATTAACCCCTTCCACCTGAAGCACCGCTTCCGCTGGTACCGATGGTTGCTTGTCCATACGCACAAGTTCACGACCAACCATCAGACGGGATAACTCCTCCACATGTGTATCCTTGGCTTCCAACGTACCTGTCACCTGACCATCCCGAAGCACCGTGATTCGGTCGGCTACATCCATGACTTCTTGCAGCTTGTGCGTGATTAGTACAAAGGTTTTGCCCAGCTTGGCGAGCGATTTCATGTTCGCCAGCAGTTCCTTCACTTCAAGCGGTGTCAGTACCGCCGAAGGTTCGTCCAATATAATGATGTCTGCGCCCTGATGCAGCACCTTGAGAATTTCAACACGCTGCTGCATGCCAAGCGGGCACTCGGACACTTTTTTCCATGGGTCAACCGGCATGCCATATTGTCTGCCAAGCTCATTTACTTGGGCTGCTGCCTTTTTGCGATCAAATGCGCCTGCCTTAGCCGGTTCGCGTCCAATCACGATGTTCTCCGCCACCGTAAAGGAAGGGAACAGCATGAAATGCTGATGCACCATACCGATGCCACTTGCCATCGCCTGGGACGGCGTGGCAAAGCTCACCTCACGTCCACGGACTTTGATTGTGCCTGACGTGGGCTGTTCCATACCATACAGCATACGCATCAAGGTTGTTTTACCGGCCCCGTTCTCACCTACAAGGGCATGAATCTCTCCCTCACGCAAATTAAAACGGATGTCACGATTAGCGGTGAAGCTGCCGTATTTCTTCGTAATCTGCTCCATCTCCAACAGCATATCTTGCGTTCGCTCCCCTCAGTTCAATTTAAAAAGGTTACACTCGCCACTACGATGACAGAATAACCTTCCGATCGCCGTTATCGTGTAAACGATAAGTTGAACATATACTGGTCATTTAATAGCAGCAAAACCGGCTGCCTGATCGGGCAGCCGGCTGATCATTTCCATCACTCATTCATTGAAAAGAACATTCGAAACTATTGTTGCAGTGGATCTTTGACTACGATTTTGCCGGATACGATATCATCCTTGATTGCTTTAACCTTGTCGATCACTTCTTGTCCGACAAAAGCATTCAATGGAGATTCGCTGTCACGTGTAACGTAAGTCAGGCCTACACCGTCTTCTTTCAAACCGTAGTTTACTGCACCTGCTTTGAAGTTGCCTTCTACGAAATCTTTCACGGTCTCATAAGCAACCGTATCGGTTGACTTCAATTGAGACAATACGATATGTTCCGGGTCTTCAACGGTACGATCCGTATCCTGACCGGAAGTGTAGAAGCCTTTTTCTTTCGCTGCTTCGAACACGCCGAGATCACCTACAGCGGATGCGCCAGCGATGAAGTCAGCGCCTTTGCCGAATTGTACCAGCGCCAATTCTTTTGCTTTGGCCGGGTCATTAAATCCACCTACATAGTTCACGAGGAATTCTGCACCCGGATTCACGGATTCCAATCCAGCTTTGAAACCTTCCGTATATTTCTTGATCAATGGTACATCCATTGCTGCGATCATGCCGACTTTGTCTGTTTTGGTGGACAATCCAGCAGCTGCACCGAGCAGGTACGCCCCTTCATATTCACGGAAACCAACGCTACGAACGTTAGGAAGATCAACGGTTGTATCTACAATCGCAAAGGACTTGTCCGGATTCTCTGCTGCAACTTTCTTCAATGCATCTTCTGCCTGGAAAGTTGCTGTAATAATCAGATCATAATTCTCGGCAACCGCAGCACGCAGATTTTGTTCAAATGCTGCCGGGTCTGTCGATTCAATCGTCTTGGTATCTACTTTGAATTCTTCGCCTGCTTTTTTGAAACCTTCATCCATCTGTACAAAGAAAGGGTTAACCCCTATTTTTTCGGGAAGTACGAGGGCCATCCGAAGAGATTTCTCCGAATCACTGCCTTGGGCGGATTGTTCGTCTTTGGAAGCCGAATTCCCACAAGCTGCCAACAAAATAGCCAACATGATGATCGATAAGACGAACGATAAACCTCTTTTCATTTTGAAAATACCCCTTTTCAACATTCTTTTTTCTTATCCTAGCGGATACTGTCGATCCTTGTCAATAAATCTTTGAGCGTATACACTCAAATAGAATATAATTGACAATTCGCTTTCTACCAAGCTTTGGAAACCGTTCTGTATCAAGCTTTTTTCGTTGACATCCAGCGCGTCTCCGTGCTAAAGTCAATCCAATTATTCTATTCTTATAGGAATTGTCAGAATTATGACCCAAAGCTGATTATTTTCCAACCCATTCTAAGGAGGCTATTCATTTGAAAAAAATCACCCAGATCACGTTGGCGGCCCTACTCGCCGCTCCGGTAACACTCGGCAGCCTTAGCTTGCCCTCTTCCGCTTCTGCAGCATCTACAACTCCGGCTAAACCCTCCACCTCACAAAGTGTCAAAGGACCTGTAGCTCAGGCTCCAGTTGCTTACACGGAAAGCGCAGCGGATTTTGCTCAATTCTTGCAAGCGAAATACAACATTCTATTGCCGCAACAGATTACCAAAGGTGATTTCATTCAAGCCATTGCAGCCATCACGGAAGCAACTCAAGCAAGTGACAGTGAAGCTAACGCTCCTGTCTTTACCGATCTGTCTTCTGGTGATTCTTCATATGCCGCTGCCGTATCCTTATACAATAATGGGGTTCTTACGGGTACAGAAGTACGTGCCAAGGATCAACTGAGCACTTATGCCGCCGTCTTCATCGCGGTGAAAGCAGCCGGATTCAAGGAACTCGCTTATACATATCCCACAGAGAAAACGGCCAAAGCACTTGCCAAAGTTGGCATTAAACCAAACCGTGTTCAGGGACAAGCCGCACAGGAGCTGGCTGCTGCGATCGATACAGGCCTGATTCCTGAAAGCCTATACCCCGCTCTCATTAAGGGTGGCGTAGCAAGTAAAGATTTCGCTGATACTTTGCTTGGACGCGTATTGGTCAGTCAAGGGAAATACAAACATGAGATTGGGCGTTCCGGCGATGCGGACATCTATTCCAAACTGTATGCTGCATATCGCACAGCGGATCTGATCGAATCACCTGAGCTGAGAAAGATTGTGGATCAGGCGCTGCGAGATGATCTCGTAACAGGTTACAATCTGAAGGATAGCCGCTTTGATTCCAACTTTATCGATGAACTGACACTTACCTACGGCCACGATAATATTCAACATGCTGTACAGTTGGTTGGTTTACTGCGTAGCGAAGGTATTGATGCTGATGTGCAATTCCAGCCGAAGACATCTGCCTTCATTTATTTGAAGGAATGGGGCGAGCCGAAGGAAACGCCAGACTATAAAGTGACACAGATCGAGAACGGTAACTATATTGCTTCTGCGAAGGAATATGATATTCAGTTCGAGTTCAACAATGTGGCAGACAAAGTTCGCTTCAACGACATTGTGCTGAAATATGCCAAAAAGAATAGTGACAGTACATCTCCACTGATTCTCAACTCCTGGTGGCAACCGCTGTATTATTCACCAACCGCATTGGCGAACTACCCTGTCATTTCCAATAATAAGATCGCGCTTGGCAATTACTATGCTCAGTCCTTCTCTCTGAAAGAAAATGCCAAATCCATTCGGGAAGGTTTCCTGAAACTGGCACCTGATGCGGACATTACGACGTATGACTTCTGGGTGGACCAGCCTTTCTTCAACTATCTGAACGGTGGATCTGAATAAAATAAATTCCGTCTTCAACCGAATTAAAGCTCGTATTTTGGCACCATAAGCAGCCGTCCTTACCGAATTTTACAGGGGTTTCGACCCCTAGATTCGTAAAGGCGGTTTTTTGTTCAGCATTTTGCAAATTTCTTCTACAAAATCATTTTTCTCATGCAGGAATTACCAATATAAGGTCGAATCCTTTATGTACACAAACACGCAATCATATTGCATATCTCCGCACGAACAGGAGTTACTCCATGGTATATGACGGTATTCTACTAGGCTTGATCGTTGGATTTTTTCGGGGCGGGTTGCGGCATGGGCTCAACCAGTTTGCAGCACTCAAGCTGCGAAGTGGCTGGATTTTCCCTGTATTGCTGCTAATCCAGTTCTTTATTTTCTATCTCCAGGAACGATTCGAATGGGTGGCATCCATTAATGGATATCTCTTTGCTGCCGTCTACATTACAGGGCTCGCTTTCCTGTGGCTCAACAGACACCATACCGGTTTCATGCTCATCTGGATTGGGGTATTTCTCAATTTTGCCGTTATGGCTGTAAACGGTGGGCGCATGCCTGTTTCTGTGGAAGCCTCCGCTGTACTGGGCCCCTACTATGTAGACATGCTCAGGGAAGGCGGCGCCGTATCAAAGCATTTTATGATGGATGCATCTACAAATCTGCCTTTTCTCGGTGATATCATCCCACTCTCCAGCCCTTATCCACGGACTCAGGTCATCAGCATCGGTGATGTGGTCATGAATATTGGCATATTCCTTTTTATTCAATACATGATGGTGAATCGGGACAAAAAGGCTGTGCAACCTGCTAAAACTCATCAGGCTTGAAGAAAACAGGTAGACTCCAAGGAAGGGAGGTCTTCTCCATGAAAAAATTTGAAGGTGTGAAATATTCCCGCATTGTCATCAACGCAATCATCGTGGCTTCTGTCGTTGTAGCATTAACTTCGGGATACAAGCTGGGCGGCTAGTATCCATACCGCCAAACAAGACAAACAGGCTGCCAGCGGCCTGTTTTTTCTGTCTGGATTTTTGGCAGGCAACTTGGTATGTTATACATCTATATAGTATATCCCTATAGAAGAAAACCAACTATATACACATCAAGAGTAGACTAAACTCAAGCAGGAGATTTTTTATGAACTTTATTCGTAACCTTATCCATAAGGCAGATCGAAGCAGTATGTATGTTATTTTGCTTAGTTGTACCGGGATCGGTGTTTTTCTATACATGAACAAGTGGTCTTACCTTCATCTAACCACGGCGGATTGGGTTATGGTCTACACCATGCTGGGTGCGGCGTTAATTCTGGATTATTTCACGTTCCAGATTCCACCCAAAGGTAATCAGCAATCCATGGATTCATCAGTATACCTTGCCTGTATATTCATGTTTGGCGGAGCTTTCAGTTTATCTGTACTGCTACCTGTCTCCATCATTTTGTTAATCAAAGAGCGCAAGCTCACCTGGTGGAAACATATTGTCAATTTCAGCATCTACAGTATCATGATTACGGGAGCAGCTGCCGTGTTTGAGTGGACTGGCGGGCAATCGGGAACTCTGGACGACTATAACTTGATTCCTTATTTTGCAGCACTCGCAGCCTACTTCATCATCAACACAATCACACTTGGCTTATTCTTTCATTTCTCAACAAAGGATGCATTACAGCAGATGAAGCGGGCATTCGTTACCGAATCCCTGCTGGTTTATCTGTGTACGCTGATTCTGGCGCTGGTCCTGACAATTCTGGTTGTGCACAATGGCGTACTTGGCCTGTTGTTGTATCTGAGTCTTAGCATTCTGCTCTCCCATGCATTCAGGCAGTTGTTCGTGATGTATCAGACGATTGAGGAAAAGGCCAACACGGATCAACGTACGGGTCTGTTCAACCATAGCTATTTCGAAAGCATGTTAGAAAGCGAACTGACTAACGCTCGAACGCAGGGAACACCGCTATGTCTGGGGCTTATTGATATTGATGATTTCAAAAAATATAACGATCGGTTTGGCCACCTTCAAGGTGACAGTCTGCTAGCCCTGCTGGGGGATTTTCTAATGCGAAAGACGGAAGGCACACCTGTTACCGCCTTTCGTTATGGAGGAGAAGAGTTCACTTTGCTCATGCCAGGCATGGAGTTGGACGAATCCTACAGGTTCATGAACAAGCTGCGTAAACAACTGAACGACACGCCGTTTGAAGGCGTTGAAGTGTTTCCACACGGTTGTCTCTCCTTCTCTGCTGGCGTCGCACCCTATCAGGTGGATATGTATAACAAATCCCAGCTTGTGGATCAGGCGGATAAAGCACTATATTATGCGAAGAAACAGGGCAAGAACAACGTGCACCGCCACGGCAGCAATGATGGCATGGAACACGAGATTGATCTGGTACAGGACGTTCGTGACATCGAACAGCAGCTCAATCTGTTCAGATACAAGGATATGGATACGTTTAAACATTCCAAACGGGTCTACAAATATGCACTGGATATCAGTGAATTGCTCGCACTGGACAATGCGGAAAAACGTCGCTTCGTGCTGGGAGCACTGATTCATGACATCGGAAAACTGGAGATTCCTTGGTCTATTCTGAACAAAAAGGACAAGCTCACCGCAGAAGAATGGGAAACGATCAAAGGACATGTCACCTGGGGCAAAAAAATGGTGATCACGAACGATCGCTTCGCCGATCTGATTCCGTATATTGAACTTCACCACGAGCGCTATGATGGCAAAGGCTATCCTTACGGCCTGAAGGGTAACGAGATACCCCGGCTCTGCCGGATGCTGACCGTGATTGACTCCTTTGATGCCATGACGACAGAGCGGCCGTATCAGGAAACCAAGAACGTGGAAGAAGCCATTCGGGAGCTACGCTCATGTTCGGGTTCACAGTTTGATCCGGAGCTTGCCGAGTTGTTCATTCAATATATTGAGAAAAGAACCGCTCAGCAACAGTTGCAGTAAAATAAACAGAACTTCTTCTATAAGCCCAGAAAAAGTAAAAGCGCTATCCCCGGTCTGATCGGAGATAGCGCCATTTTCATTTTCATGGAATGAATCGTACACCAGACAACTTCATTCTCGTGCAGATTCTACATTAAGATTTGGTATTCAGCTCATGTGAGGTCTGATGCAGCTCTTTAATCATCTGCTGCAAAAACATGTTGTCTTGGCGACTGATACCGTGCTGATTGTCTTGAACAAGCATCTGATGAATGTTCTTTTTGAGCAATTCACTGCGACGTTCCAATACTTCTTGACTCATGTTGTTGCTTCACTCCTTAACATGTTTTGTAATGAATTCACGTTCTATATTAAGTATAGAGGACCTTCTCCGATAGGGAAAACGGACTCAGCCTTCCTCAGCTGGTCACACCAACCCTCACCTAGCGTGACAACATTTCACCCCTTGTCGTTCTTAGATATCCTTCTAAATACTCCCTGATACTCCCCAGCTTTCTCCAAAGACACAGACTAGGGTCTTGGACAAGCTTGGGTTATAATGATCCCATCCCTGTATAAATAAAGTACCTAAATAAGCTAATCCTAGATCAAAGGAGTTCTGCATTCATGTCCTATAAACAAATTAAATGGATGATTCTGCTGATCCCCACATTCACGGTTGGCATCTGGGAATACATTCGCCATCAGTTTCTGATGCCATACCTTTCGATGGATGCTGGAAACTGGTTAACACCCGTCATTGTTTACCTCGTCAGCGTGACTCTGCTCAGCCGATTGTTCCACATGCTCGAAGGTGCCAGGGCTGCTCTGGAGCAGGAACGTGCAGCGAAAGCAGCGCTGGAAGCTCGTGACCAATTGGCACGGGAACTTCACGACGGCATATCTCAGTCCCTTTTTCTGCTCTCAGTGAAGACCGATAAAGCAGGACGTAGTCTAGCAGGGAGCGGACATGAGCATGAGATCCAGGAGATTCAAAAAACCGTGCATGAAGTCAATACATATGTAAGGCAAGCTATTGCCCAGTTGCGTTTTGTTCCTTCCTTTACGGTAACATCAGAAATTATTTCACTGCATGCGCAGGTCGAAGTGCTCGTCAAGGAAACGGTACCTGGTGCACAGATTCATTGGGACCTCAAGGGTGTAACGTTCTCTGCCAAGGAACAAGTGGAACTGCTCGCTTGTATCCGGGAGGGACTACTGAATGTACGTAAACATGCGCAGGCTACCCGCGTTCAGGTTCACGCGGAAGGTAACCCAATTGCCTGGTTCATTTATATTCAGGATAATGGGAATGGACTAAGTGGAGATCCTCTTCATCTGAAGGATCGGTACGGACTGCGAATTACGAAGGAGCGTGCTGCCGAGATGGGTTGGTCTTTCACCCTCGATTCAAGACCGGGGCATACCCGAATGACGATAGGAAAGGAGCATGCTTAATATGGAACATGTACGTGTATTGGTTGTTGATGATCATGCGCATGCGCGTGAAGCGATCTGTAGCATTTTATCCGAGGATAGCCTGTTTGAAGTGATTGGTACAGCTTCGAATGGACAGGAAGCGCTGGAGCTCACCGGACAATGGATGCCCGACCTGATCCTGATGGACGTGCAGATGCCGGGCATGGATGGGCTGGAAGCCACCCGTCAGATCAAGCTGCGATTCCCTTATGTTATTGTTGTTATGGTCACGGTATCGGATGATGTGACGTTTCTGTTCGAAGCACTGAAACAAGGCGCTCAAGGCTATTTGCTCAAAAATCTAACGCCTTCCACCTGGCTTGAATACCTGCGCGCCATCGTCAGTGACGACGCACCGCTCAGTAAGGAACTGGCCTACCGGATTTTGCAGGAGTTCCCCGCACCACGCAGTGAAGATGTGCAAGATAACCCGCTAACGGCGCGGGAACTTGAGATTCTGCAATGGGTATCCGCGGGATATACCAATCGGGAGATTGCCGATCAACTCGGTATTTCAGACCAGACGGTGAAGAATCATCTCAAAAACATTTTGCAGAAGCTCCAGCTTGAAAACCGGGTACAACTCACCCGTTACGCACTAGAGAGCGGGCTTGCAGGACGTAAACTTCGCAAATAAACATTGTTAATTCGGAGTCAATGAGCTCCCGACATAGCTGAGAAATGACATAGCATTCATGCTTTTGTCACAATTATGTAGACCAAATCGTTTTTTTATAGCCCAATGTAGTCATACGCAGTCATTTTGGACAAAGTTATAATGGGTTAGATTGTGTTTAAGGACCATGAATGACTACAAATCTATAACCTGAGGGTGATGATTTTTTGATTTTTACACGCTTTACCCTGAAATGGGGCAAACGGCACTGGGCATTGGTCACCTGTCTGTTGCTCGTATGTTGCCTTGTTATGCCACAGTGGGCATCTGCCCATGCTTATATTGTTAAGGCTTCGCCAGGAGAAAATGAGATCCTCGTAGCTGCTCCGGAGCGGCTGACGCTGGAGTTCAACGAATCCTTGCAGACGGCCTTTTATGATATCAAAATAACCGGCCCTGACGGCAATCAGGCAGACGATGGAAATGTAAAGATCGATGTGGATCGCCCTCATATTCTGGAGACTGGCCTGCAAGCTGGACTCGGGAACGGGACTTATGCCGTTAACTGGAAAGCTGTATCTGCCGATGGACACCCAATTCAAGGGGCGTATGTTTTCCATATCGGTGAACCATCCGGTTCTCCTGCCGGACTGAGTGATCTTACATCCGGTTCTGGTTCAACAGGTGGGCCGCTGAAATGGATTGTATCCCTGACAGACTGGATTCAGTATCTCGGATTGTCTGTCATACTGGGGACACTTGCATTCTTGCTACTCCGAATCGCACCGACATCCATGACAAGAGAACCTATGGACGTTCCGGGCAGCTACAGATTGTTATGGATCAGTTATGCTGCTGCTTCCTTTGCCGCTCTGGTCAGCCTGCCACTGAATACGTTATATGAATCTGGTGTGGCTCTGAACGAACTAAGCTGGGCACTGATCGGAAGTGCGCTCAAGCTGACATCCTTTGGTCAGATCTGGATGTTACAAATACTCATTGTAATGCTGCTGGCCGTCACGATTCTCTCCGGATATGATCGTGATCGATCCATCCGTGCTCGCATCTGGTCTTCCTATGGCTCACTTGTGCTCGTGCTTGGATGGCTGTTCACGCATGCCATGACGGGACATCCGGCTGCGGCGGATCAACGTGCTCTCGCGATTGCCATGGACTTCGTGCATCTGATCGGTTCCGCTTTCTGGATTGGCGCACTAACCGCCATGGCGATATGTCTGCCTCCACTGGCGGATAAGCTGCCATCGAAGGTGCGAGGAGAAGTCTACTGGGTTGCTATTCGCAGGTTTACCGCCTGGGGAATTGGCGCCGTAGCCGCTCTGGTTGCTACAGGAATATACAGCAGTCTGATTATTCTGCCAGCACCTGTGCTGACTTCCTTGTTCACTACAGCCTATGGCCGTGTCCTAGTCGGCAAGATCGTCCTGCTTATTGTTATGCTTGTCTTCGCCTGGCGTCATGCGCGATTGGCAAGAGCAGCAACGGGTAGCAGATTATCCGGCAGCCTGAAGGCCGAACTTGCCACCGGTGCTGTGATTCTCGCTCTGGCTGCCGTACTGACACACCTGTCTCCAGGACAACCCGCTGCGGTCGGACCGTATCAGGAGACAAAGACTACAGAAGACGGCTCGGCGATCACACTTCAGGTGAGTCCCAATGTAACAGGAGAGAACCAATTCGAAGTCGATGTGAAACGTGCAGACGGTAGCATCGTTAACGATCTGGAACAGATCACACTGTCACTCACACATCTGGACATGGATATGGGGATCTACGAGATCACCATTCCGAAAAACGACACCGGTGTGTACAAGGCTGAAGATTACATCTCCATGCCTGGACGTTGGAATATCAAGGTACATCTCCTGACCAAGACGTTGGATGCACTGGATGCCGAATTTGAGATTGATACCGCCAAGCCATAGTTACACAACGTTTATATTGAAAAGTGACCCAATCTAAAATTAGTGTTTCTACAAACTGCAAATGTAGTGAAGGGAACGAATTGATTTTGGAGAAGCGAAGCTAAAAGCTTTCTGATCTACACGAGAACGGAGAGGACAGAAATAGCGTGAAGAAGCGAAGCGTTCGCCTAAAAGCTTTCTGAAAGAAAGCTGCTTCGGAAGCATATGCTATCCCCGGATTTTACCCTTTAAGAAAAGGGAATCAAAAAATCTGGGGATAACAGCGATTGGAAGGTTATTCTGTCATCGAAGTAGCAAGTGTAATCTGCTTTTAATCACTCGAAAGAACAATTCGTAACCGAAACGGCCTTTGCAGAACGTAGACACTCATTTAAGAAAATGGACCGCATCATATATGATAAGAACTGAGAGGGGTTATTTATTTTGAAGAAAACATCATGGATTTCCAAACTAACATCCACTATCGCAACAGGTACCGCAGCATTCATGTTATTCGCCGGATTCGCTAGCGCTCATGTTACCGTTAGCCCATCCGTTGCACAGACAAGTGCATGGCAGACGTACACGATTAAGATTCCATCCGAGAAAGAACTGCCTACAACCAAAATCACCATGAAAGTTCCGGAAGGTGTTGCATTCAAGCAATATCAACCACTGGCAGGCTGGAAAATCACCACAGAGAAGAACGATTCCAATGAAGTAACATCGATTACGTGGGAAATTGACGGCGATAACGAAGGCATTCTGGCAGGACAATTCCAGCAGTTCAACTTCGTTGCACAGAACCCTAAGGCGGAAGCTGAAATAGCTTGGGATGCCTTCCAATACTACAGTGATGGCAGCATCGTAGAATGGACAGGCCAACCAAGTGATGCCAACCCGCACAGTATCACAACGATTAGCGAAGATCCGGCTGCTGCTGGTAATGCTGCGGCAGGTGGAGGTCATGCCAACGATGGACATGATAGTGCAGGTACAGAAGGCGCCACTGGAGATAATGCAGCTACCGACGATAGCAAAGCAAACGATGACACCACGCTGGGCGATGCACTCAATGACACCGTTACAGGTGAACCAAACAACACGGATACAGACCCGGGTACGCTGAAGCTTCAACAAGCAACATTGATCGTATCCATTCTGGCCCTGATCCTGTCCTTCTTGGGGATTGCGTTGGCTACACGTCGCAAAAAACGTTAAGAACTAACTTACAGTTTTACGAAAACCTGAGAAAAATTCAGATAACAAAAAGCCTATGGCATACGGGATCAAACCCGATGTGCCGTAGGCTTTTTAGCTATCATCATTTTGATTGGCTACCCATGTTTTTTACAATCCGTGGTTAAGGCACTAATCATGCCGCTCCACGGTCACACTCTTATCCACGCTGATTACCATCCGCAATTTGGCATCAGCCTTACCACCCTTTAGCGTTCCTGATCCGTCTGGATCATGATCTCAATGTATTGCAGCAAGCTTTTCTTCTGCTGTTCAATGGATTGAATACGTCTGGACAAGCCCGCAAAAAACTCTTCAATCTGCTGTCTTGTATGATCTGCGGACTGGCCTTTCCAATCGTTCAGCCGACTGTATAGCGCCCGCGCTTCTTGCTCATCGGCTTGCAGACGGGCCAGCAGCTGTGTAAGTTCTTTTTCCGCAATCCGAAGATCATTCAATTCCACCAGCAATTGTCCACCCACTCGTGTTCCCCTCCCCTATGTACGTGATATCAACGCTAGCCACCCAGAAATCCTAATTAAAAATGAACCGGACTCTCGTCCGCCTGCCGGAAAGCATCCGCCTTCTCATCAATAAAGTTCAGGAACTGGCTGGTGTGTTTCATATGCCATGTGCCAAGCTCATGAATGGATGCGTCCAATTGGGTGACAATTGGCTCCAGTCTGCGACTGCGGCTCGTATGCAGATATTGGGCCATGCGGGTTCGCACCTGATTCAGCTCCGCATTGCACTGTTGTGCATTTTGCTTCCACCGTGAAGCGACACTTTTCAGTTCTTCCGGCGTTACCTGAATCAGACCTGAAGCTCCCCCCACTGAGCCAACACCTGCAACCATCTTGTTAGTCTGCACACCAAAGCTACGCATAACATCCGCAAGCTCCGTCATGATATTGGAAGGTTCACGGGGAGTTTTATTGATTTTCTCACCAGTGGTAGGGTCGTATAGATCATTGGAAATATAACCATTCTCGAACTGATACTGCTTCAGGTCGTGGTATTCCTTCCCACCAAAGGTGTTACCCATCTTATCTCCCATGCTCATGTTGTCATTCATGTCCTTGTAATTAGAGTTGATGTAATACATGGAACCCACATGACGATCATAGCCACCAAAGAATCCACTGGCGACAAAGTCACCCGGGTGACCAAAGTTTACGATCTGATTATCGAATCCACCCTCTTCTGCCTTACGTTTCAGTGATGGAGTCAAGCTGGATATTACAGATGGCGCACTAAAGGTTACTGCCGTCATTCCCGTATGCGCTGCTGCATACTGAGCATTTCCGCCGCCTAATGAATGCCCTGTCAGAGAGAAGTCCAAATTCTTATATTTGTTCTGCATATCCTTCGCGTAGTCTTCTGCTTCGTACATTTGATTTGGAAAAGGATTCAGCTTTTTATCAATCTGTCTATCCAGCTCACCCACCGCATTATCCAAATGAGTCAGTCCGGTGACGTCTTTTACCTTTTGAATTCCACCTGATAACCAATCGGGTGTGAAATCGGTAGATTGTTCAATTTTTCTGCCCAGTTCGGGGATCGCAATCTGACCATCCGCCAGAAAATCAGGCCCTTTACGATCCCATCCGGCACTTCCTTCTGTTCCTCGGTAAGAAATGACCGCCTGCCCCGTTTCCGGATTGTAAAAAGTCACTGCGTCAAAACCGGAATAACCGTTGCCATGCGTATCCTCAAGCACTTGCCAGCCTGGTAGATTCGCATATTCGGTACCTGCTTTGGCATTTTCATAAGCCAGTTCCGACATCAGACGGTATGTTTCATCATCAATTCTTGGTGTATCCCCCATGTTATGTTCACCTCCCAAAATTCAATACAATCTACTTGGCAAAAGGATCGTAGCCTTTCTCAATGATGGCTGCCTTGATGGCAGGGCTCATTCCAAAATTTTTGATTTTTTTATCACTATAGTCATAGGAAATAGTGAACTCCTGATCCTCCTGCTCTACCACATGCCCTTCCATTGCAATCGAGTCCAGTGCCATTTCGGGTAGCAACTCCTTGCTGGTAATAACAACGTTCATCTCATACTTGTCTTTGAAATATTTGACCGCTTTCGCTTCTGCTTCTTGAAAAAGTGCCTGTTTCTCACTTTCTTTCATGTTCTGACAGCCTCCCAAAATAAAGATAGATAGCACAATTAGTAAGAATACACATACCTTTTTTTGTATTGGCCTCATACCAATCACCTTCTTCTTATGATTTCAATGTATATGTGCACCCAATGAATCAGGATCATTCACCCATGCCTTCTGCTTCTGTTAACTGAATCATAGTACAAAATCAACATGACCACATCGGCTGAGAGCATCGTTTTTATGTATCTTTCTTCCTAATATGATTCATACGCGTGTTCGCGTGTATATTACCCGATTTCCTGAATTTTGCATCAGTTTAGCTTCTCGAATTTTCCATATATAACAAAAAAGCATTCTCTTCAACACATATTGTGTAGAAAAGAAAGCCTTTTGTCTTCCGTCAACATCATCCTCACTAGCCTCATCCATACTGTCTGGCCCCGGTTTCGTCCAGTTGTTCACACACGAGATCATTGTAGGATTTACACCGTCCAATCAATTCATCATGTGTTCCAGCATCCACGAGTACCCCCTGATCCAGTACATATATGGTGTCCGCGCTTCGAATGGTACTGAGTCTGTGAGCAATGATAATCTGGGTGCATTTCAACATATTCAGATTATGGGCAATCGTCGCTTCTGTAACAGTATCCAAAGCACTAGTTGCCTCATCCAACAGAAGAACTTTGGGTCTGCTTACCAATGCTCGTGCGAGAGCGACACGTTGCTTCTGCCCTCCAGACAGATTCGAACCCGCTTCAGAGATCAGTGTGTTATACTTCATTGGCATCTTCTCAATATCGTCATGAATATCCGCCAGCTTCGCTGCGAACATTACATCCTCCAGCGTTGAACCCTCTGCATGTAGCCTGATGTTGTCATACACGGTGTTGTTAAACACAAAGTTATCCTGAAGCACGATACTGATCTGGCTGCGAATATCCTGCTGCTCCAGTTCTTCTACAACCACGCCGTCAAAATAGATATTACCCTGTGTGGGCGTATACAGCCCTACCAGCAATTTCGCCAAGGTACTCTTTCCTGAGCCTGATTTGCCAACCAGAGCGACCCTTTGCCCTGCTTTAATCGTAATATTAATATTTTTCAGCACATCTTCCCCGTAGTCCGTATACCTGAAACTGACCTGATCAATTGTAATATCCCCATTCAGCTTTACATCTCGGAGGGTCGGTGTTTTCTTCTTGAATTTATTACTTTCCTCGGCTTGAATGACATCATAGATTCGATCCAGCAGCGCATCCGCCATCACGAACTCGTTCAGCATCAAAGCAAGCGAGTTCAGCGGCCCCAGAAACAGCGCGGCCAGGGACTGGAATGAAACGAGCATACCAAGTGTCATATTCCCCTGCATAATCTGATATAGTCCCACCAGCAGAATGAGCATCGGAGTCATAAAACTCAGCGTATTCGTCACGGTATTTACTCTTGTCTGAAAAATAGCTTTTTCCTTGACCGTTGCGAGCTGACGCATGAATAGTGCTCTCCATTTTTCCCCGGTACGCTCTTCAATCCCAAGTGATTTGATGGTCGAGATGCCTTCCAACACTTCCGTCATGAATGATCCAGCCAAACTTTGGGCAACAATTTGGGTCTGTGTCAGTTTCTTGAATCTGCTACGTGTGTATACAAAAACAAGAATTTGAACCAGTCCAACACCAAGCAGTGTAAAAGCGATCAAACGGGACTGGATTACAATATACGTGAAGGTCACAACAATTAAAAATAGATTGATTAGCGTAGAGATCATCTTCTGGGATAATATCTCTCGAATGGTCGTATTGCTATTAATCCGCAGCATCAAATCCCCGCGCGAACGAATTTCAAAATATTGATAAGGCAGTTTGAGCATATGAGAGACAAAGTTTGTCGTCAGTTGGGAATCCAGCAATTCCTGAAGCCGTACGATGCACATATCCTTCATATAACTGAAACCGATCTGAAATAGGGTTAACAGCACAATGCTGGTGATCAGGACAGGAAATAACGAGTAGCCCTCACCGCTAGTGGCCGCATCAATCGAAACCTGCATCAAGAACGGAAAGGCCACCGAAACCAATTGCAGCCCCAGAGCAAGTAGAACGGTCCAACCAAAATATTTTTTGTTACTGCGAATCAAATCCTTGAAGTACGCCACTTTACTAATCTTTTTCTCGGACAAGGGTACAAAGCCCTCATCCGGATATACGAGCAAAAAAATACCTGAATATTTCTCCGCAAACTCCTGCGTACTGATAACCAGCCTTCCCAAAGCCGGATCAACAATAATGAAGTGCCCACTCGTCTTGATCCGCTCAAGCACGACAAAATGATTGTCCTCCCAGAAACAAATGACTGGCAGAAAATCATTGTTAAGTGATTCAACAGGCGCTTTTTTGGCTATCCCTTTCAAGTGATAGGTCTGAGCAACCTCTTTCATTTTGAGCATGGAGCTACCATCCCTGCCGTTTCCCAGCATTGCAAAACGTTCCCTCAGATCGGTGAAATCAGCTTCATAGCCATGATATGCGAGTAACATGTGCAAGCAACTGGGACCACAATCATATTGATTCATTTGCAGTTTGACAGGGATTTTGCGTTGTCTCTTCCGGCGCAGACGGAATACAGGCCGTTCAGGCATGATGCTGCCCCATATGGGATGACTGCTCCATAGTAGTCATCTGCTGTTGAGCGGACGCCGTTTCCATAGCGTATGTCTGAGCCATATCCCTTATCCCCTTGCCCTTTGGTCCTTCCATCATCAGTACTGAAGGCAGGTCACGATTGTACAGTCGGAGCAATTGATATCCAATTCCTGCAAGCCCTAGCATCAGTCCTGGGATTTGCTGACGACCCGGAATGCCGCATCTCCAATGATGGTTATCACGTCTCACCTGTGTCACAATGTAATTTGCCATCTGAACCGAGAACTCCTTCAACTCTTCATCCTGCAAGTAATCGGCTGCGAGAAGGAACAGCTCGAGATTGCCCATATCCCCATGGCAGAGCGAATAGCTAACTTCTGTAAACCCTTCTTCCATCGTCTTGGCTAACGCCCTGCGGATATCTGTCTCTATCGTATCCATAGCTCCCAATGACCTCAATTGCTGCGCTATCCCTACGCGGGCGATCCCTAGACCGGGTGCGCCATTACACCAGTACATAACATAGTGTTCTTCCGGCATGTTGCCATCGGTGAACCGCAGATCTTTCCAATTGTTTACTTCAGGGCTGTAGAGGGCTTCCTCATACTTCAGTCCTTCCATACAAGTTTCAAGATAGGCTTTGTTGCCTGTAGTACTGTATAGACGAGCCAGACTCAGACAGATACCTGCGTTGCCATGTGCAATACCGCTAAGTGGCGTTTTATTGATCGCTGACGTCACCCAAGCCATACCTTGATCCATCGGCTGGGCAAGATCCAGCAATCGGTCTGCGCATCGCACGGCCACATCCAGCGCTTTTTGCGATTGGAAGCTCGTATACATGTCCACACATGCCATCAATGTGCCCGCACAACCTGAGATCACATCCAATTGCTGATCACTATCAATCATATCGTCCAAGATATCGAGTAATTCCAGCGTATCCGGGTTGATCCCCGGCTCGGAACATACGTTAGCTTTATGCACCAGCAGATAGAGAAGCGACCCGTAGCCAGTGAACAATGAGATGTTTTTGTCGATGTTTTTGCGAATCATTTCCCAGGCAGTCTGAATGCACAGATTAACCATCTGCATATATTTGTGGTCACCTGTCTCCTGACTCAGATACAGATAGAAATAGGCAATACCGGTTACCCCGTTATATAACCCCAACTCGGAAGATTTGTAGATCAGCTTCTCGTCTGCATCCATACCCATACTGATCCATGACACCGAAAGACCTTCATCTCCCATAATAGCAATATCTTTTATGTACTCCCCAATCCTCACGGCTTCTTGCAAATATTCTTCTTTGGTCATGTGTATTTGAGTTTCATTCAATATTTCCGGTCGGACGCTTTCCGTGCTTTTCTCCATGGCGAATGAGCGTTCCAGGACATATTTAGTCTGGATTGTACGCTCGGTAAACTCCCATTGCATATCCATGTCTTTGGGATTCATCGCCCGCACTTTATCCGCGGTCTGCGTTAAAATATCGGAGGAAAACACGCCGTCAATCGCTTGGTTGTCGTAGTGGTGGAACAACATTTGCTCACCGATAAACGTCTGGAACATGGGTACATCGCCATGCAATAGATCATGGCACTCATATCTCACCAGTTTTTCACGATCACGATCCTGCCGCACAATCATCCACATCATGTCGAACAACAGATTCTTATCCAACCCGTCTCTGAGATATTTCGGATGGGAACTGGCTTCAATCAGCGTAAAATAGGTAACGGTCGGACGAACAATGGTACGTACAGCACAACCATGGAAGTCATTGCGGACTGTTGAGATAAATGACTCCTTTTGCTCCATAATAGCACTGTATATGCGATAGAAACCCTCCTTCAAACTTTGGATATATCGCTCAGGTTTAATGGGTGTATGTTCATATGAAGGCAAATGACTAAATCGACTCACACTCACCTTGCTTCGTTGGATTCTCATGGTATCGGTGTTTTTATCATGAATCTCATACGTATTGAGTACCTGATCCACATCCCCTGCAAGTCCGCTCAGATCACTGTGATACAAAGCGTTGGAATCCAACGTTGGTAACATGCTCGTTTTTAACACGGAATCATTCAATATCGAAAGGGTCTTCTCCAGCGCTGTATAGTGTGCCTTCTCCTCCTCATATTTGAAAGGTTGATTATGCAACAGTGATTCCAGATCGACGAAGAAGGGATGCTCGCCCTGAGCAACAATGTTCTCCATATGCATGTCTGTTGCATTAACGGCATACAAAATAGCGAGATACTGCCCCTGCCGTTCAAAAAAGCGTTCCGCTCCCTCCAGACTGGTGACTTCCTCATAGGGAATGAATTGCTGCCAGCCATATTCGGCGCGATCCAGCGATTTGGCAATACGGAAGGGTAATCCTATTCGCTGATCGTTAAACCATTGCAACAGACTGGCAAAAGCGGTGTCGATGGCCATGTTCCTAGGTTTGTACATGACATTGACCCCTTCGGCAAATGCCAACCGCAATACACTAGCTCCACCGTTATGGGAATCCCCGAGAAATACGATATCCTCCAGCTTATCCAGCTTGAAATCAAAAAAAGATTCCAGTTCACGACGATCTCTTGTCAGCCGCTCCAGAACACGCATCATATTCAGACTGATCCGAAGAGTGTGCTCGACAAGTCCTCGTGCAAGAACAGGATATTCCAGTAGTAAGGAGAGAATCTGATCCCTGGACTGCATGTTCTGGTTCACAAAGTGCAGATACCGCTGCCGGGAATCCTCACCTCTCAATTCATCTTGCAATCTCGCTTTATTTAATTCATAGATTAGTGTCTTGGCAGACATGTGGAACACTTTATCCGAGACGGTCTTCAGAACAAGCCCAGTAACACGTCGTTTGTCCAGCCATTCATATCCATCATTCAAGCCGTCCGTCATGATCTGAATGGATCGTTGCAGGAAGGGTCTAGAAAACTCAAAGAACGGGATTTCTTCCGTATTCCCCTCAATAAAATATTCGATCTCCAAATGCTCATTCTCCAGAAATGTGCTGCAGAGTTCCTGATGCCAGGGCATCTGCACAAAGTCGTACATGAAGCCTGTATCGTTAAACATAGCCTGCACCGTCTCCATATTCATGGATTCAGCCTGGAAGCGATTGGACAATAGCTCCTGGTCCTGAAAAAACTTTTCAAGCCATTTCTGCATCCTTCCCGACTCGGAAGTGTGCTCCACAGGCATGTCCCCATGCTGAACGTCAGCAGTTATATTTTTTTCATTTATATCAACAGCAATTTCCTCGCTAAATAAGAGATCATTGGGAACTTGGGCAGCATATCGCTGCACAAACTGCTTGTATTTCTCCGTTAAGTAGAGTGCATAACTCCACCGGGAGTCATGTAACCGCTCCTGTATGTTCATCGTTTTATCTCCCCTTCTATTGGATGGTTCGTGCCCAAAACCTCATATAACAAAATCAAGCACATAACTGAAATCAGCTATGTGCCCGAAGATAAGAGTAAAAATTAACAACAAGTCAGCCAAGAAGAAGGTGAAACCGAATTATAATGACATTCATGACTTACCGTACAGAATACACCGCCGCTTGCTTCAACATCAATTACAGATACCGCACCTGTAATGACCATCAGCTCATCATCACTGATGTCCTCAATTGCTCCCAATGCTTCGAGATTGAATTGTTTCATTGAAAAAACCTCCATTCAATTTTTTTTATATGTATAGCTTAAAAAAAGCTAAACACCAAGGTTGAATTCAAGTCTTTACAATCCCAAAATATTTAATTTATGTAATTATTTCCTATATTCATCCTAGCACAATTTGCTATTTTTTGTAAATCCATTCTTTGGATTTTCGCGTCATTTTGACAAGAAACATTACTTTTACTATGACGATGACAAAATTGCGATAGTTCGTTGTTACATGTATAAAGTTTTAAACACCTGTCCAAGGCAGGTGTTTTTCTAAGTAGCAGGCAACTGCAATACAGCTCTAAACCCTTCCCCACTGTCACTCGTGAGAATAAGCCTTCCCCGATGAGCCTTTGCAATCCTTGATACCATTGGAAGCCCCAAGCCATGTCCCTGGCGGGAGGGCCGTACACGTCCTGCGGCATAAGGGAGTACCACCACATCGTCCAGATACTCTTTTGGAATTCCTATCCCATCATCAGATACCACAAATTCACAACATAAATCCTCCGCTGAACGGCTCGTTTCCAGCACAATTGCACATCCATCCGGGTTATGCCTGATACTGTTATGTATCAGGTTCGTTACTGCACGATACAGTAATCGCTCATCCCCCATAACCTGAAGACTTTCGTCCTGAACATGAAGCGAGATCGGATAACGTTCATCCAGGCCATTGTTCAAAAAATCTGACACGACCTGTCTTGCCAGAACAGAGAGTCGAATCGACTTCAACTGCAAGGGCTGCATCTCATACTCCAGCATGGACACCAAATTCAGATCACTGACCAGTGACCGCAGACGTTCACCCTGGCGACGAATAATGGATGCCTGCTGTTTTTGCTCAGCTGGCAAATCCACTTGCTCTTCCAACTCGCTCGCGTAACCCAGAATCATGGACAATGGCGTCCGTATATCGTGAGAAATGCCTGCGATCCAGTTGGATCGAGCTTCATCTCTCGCTTTAAGAGCATCATCCTTATCCTGAAGCATGCGAGATGTTGAATTGATGCTTTGAGACAGATCATTAAATATACCCTTGGTCTCGACATGAACAGGCTCTTCCTTTGCCAGCGCATGAATGCCATTGATCAACGGTCGAATACTACGGATTACCCGTGTTCCAATTAATACGGAGACCAGAAGAGCAAGAGCCACATTACACACCAATAATAGGATGATCCGAACAGGTAATGACTTAAGCCACTCTGCCAAAAAGTCGAACTGGTATTTTCCGTACGTATTCTTGGGGTAGCCTACGACCAATAATCCGTCTTTACGCTCCCACACATACACTGGGTATTCCATAAGATAATATCGGGAGAACTTCGCAACATCCGTCACGTTATAAGAGCGCGGGATTTCAGCCGGAAGCTGTTCGCTCCACTGTACCTTGCCCTGGGGATCAAGCAGCATAGCCCAAGCCTGATATGTATCCAGCAATTGCATTCCATCGCTGTCCAGCGCATATTCCCCCTGCTCTCCCTTGCTCAGGCCACTAGCCATCTGCTTCACAACCGCACCAGGGGAAGGCCCTTCATGAATTTCCTTGAAGATCAGCGAACCTAGCAGAATCAGATTGAATAGTAATAGCACCACAGATACCAGAATGGTTGATCCGACGAACCTTCTTAGAATTCGAACAACGCCATCCATTACCTAGACTCCTGAACCATCAATTTATAACCAAGTCCCCGTACCGTCAGCAGAAATATCGGTTTGGATGGATCTTCCTCAATCTTCTCCCGGATTCGCCGAACATGCACCATCAGGGTATTCTCATACCCATAACTCTCGTCTCCCCAGACGGCTTGACACAGGGCATCACTGGTTACAATTCGGCCCTGATTCTCATACAACTTGATCAGTATGGCATGCTCCTTAGCTGTCAATGGAAGCTCCCTGTCTGTCCTCTGTACAACAGCGCTCTCCAGATCAATGGTTTGTCCACCCAAACGAAATACAGGCAATCTCTCCACCGTATTGGAGGCATATACCCGCTTCAGAATAGCCATCAGCCTGAGAATCAACTCTCTTGGCAGAAAGGGCTTGACCATATAATCATCTGCTCCAAGCCCCAGACCGAGCAGTCGATCCTCATCTTCACCACGTGCAGACAAGAACAGAACAGGCATGTCCGAGAATGACCGGATCGAAGAGAGCAGAGAGAACCCATCTCCATCCGGAAGCATCACATCCAGAATAGCTGCATCCGGCTTTTCAAGTCTGCATACCGCCAAGGCATTCACGAAGTTACCAGCCGTATAGATCCGGAAAAAACCTTCTTTCCGTAAAAAACGTTCAATCATTTCCCGTATTTCGGGCTCATCATCTACGATCAATATTTTCTTATTCTTCAATAATTCCATTGATATCACCCTTTTTATTATACATCATAAAGGCAATCATCCGATATTTTCCATTTCCATTTAAGGTAATTGTAAGGTTATCTTCAGCTACGAGCAAGAAGCCTGATCTATATTTAGAGCAACAGAGACATTAGTGAAATGGAGTTGAGATCAATGATAAACAGTTCCCCCATCGTGGAAACGCATAACCTGTCTAAATCTTATGGCGGTACTAACCGCGTACATCAGGTCAATCTGGCAGTTGAGACGGGACAGATTTTTGGCTTCCTGGGTCCGAACGGAGCAGGCAAAACAACCACATTAAAAATGCTTTTGGGTTTGATCAAACCTACCGAAGGCACTGTAAAGGTGTTTGGCAAAGATCTGAATAAACATCGCCCTTCCATTCTGAATCAGACAGGTTCACTGATCGAATCTCCATCTTATTACGGCCACTTGACTGGACTTGAGAATATGAAAGTCATGCAGCGACTACGGAACGTACCGAACAAAAATATTGATGAAGCTCTCAAAATTGTTCGACTTGAAAATCAAAAACATAAACAGGCCGATCAGTATTCGCTGGGGATGAAGCAAAGACTCGGTATTGCCATGGCCCTGCTTGCCTTCCCAAGCCTGCTTATTCTGGATGAACCTACGAACGGACTTGATCCGTCGGGGATCGGTGAGATTAGGGAATTGATCAAGTCCCTTCCAGGTCAATACGGCATAACAGTCCTGCTATCCAGCCACCTGTTATCAGAGATCGAACAGATTGCTACCTCAGTCGGCATTATCAGTGATGGCAAACTTCTGTTTCAGGGAAGCATGCAGAGTCTTCAGGCCAATAACAAGGCTACCATACGTTTTCAGACGACGGATACGGCAAGGGCGGAAAAAATCCTTTTGACTCAAGGCTACATGCCTACAGTCCAGGGCAAACAACTGGTGTTCGACTACCTTCGTGACGAAGAAGTCTCGCAGATGAATAAGGTGCTGGTACAACACGATATTCCTGTGATTCGTATCGAGGAATACAAGAAAAGTCTGGAAGGTATATTCCTGGATCTGACCGGAAAGGAGCGGAGCCTGTAATGAAAGCTCTATCCTTAGAGTATTTTAAAATCCGCCGCAAAAAGATCTGGGTCATGCTATCTCTTTTTCTGGCCGCTGAGATGATCTGGGCCTCCATGTCCATGAGTATCTCCATCTCCCGAAGTGCAGCCAATGCGAGCTGGGAAGCCTTGATCTTCAGCATCGCTTCCATGAACGGTCTGTTTCTGCCCATTATATCGGCTATCGTTGTATCCCGCATCTGTGATATGGAGCATAAGGGGAACACCTGGAAGATGCTAATGACGACCAACACCGGACGTAATCATGTCTACACAGCCAAATACATATGTGCGAACAGCCTGATCCTTTATGGTATCCTTGCGCAAGCTGTGTTCATTGTCGGTTTCGGTTTATCCAAAAATATTTCCGGTCCGCTGCCACTTTCCCTGCTTGGGCAGTTCGCTATAGGCACAATGCTAACTACACTCGCCATCACCGCTCTTCAGCAATGGTTGTCTCTTACAGTACGCAATCAGGCTTTTGCGTTATGTCTGGGTATGCTGGGCGGATTCATCGGAACAACATCGGGGTTGTTTCCAGCAGGTGTACGTCACCTTTTCATCTGGTCTTACTACATGGATCTGAATCCAGTCACTTATATTTACAGCGCATCTTCGGGTACCTATGTATCGGGTATGCTGCCTGTCGGTCTTTTCTTAGCCGCCTTGTTGATGGCTGCCATCTTCTATTTTGCAGGGAATATTCATGCTTCAAGACAAGAGATTTGAGGAGGGGAACACATGCTGAGGAGCATTTCCGCAGAATGGCTTAAACTTCGGCATTCCCGGATCAGCCTGGTACTGGCCATTCTGCCTATTATCAGTCTGCTTATCGGATGCTTTAACTTTTATTTTAATCAAGCGGCTTTACAAAACGGGTGGTACAGCCTGTGGACACAGGTCAGTTTGTTTTACGGAGAATTCTTCCTGCCCATCCTGATCGCTATCTGTTGTGCCTTTGTATGCCGCCTGGAACACAGCAATCGCAACTGGAATATGATTCTGGCTTCTCCAGTGTCAGTCACCAGCCTATTTGTTGCCAAGTTGGTCATTGTTGGCATATTGATCTTCTCGGCTCAAGCCTTCTTCATGCTCATGTACTGGGCAGCAGGCAAACTGTTCGTCATTCCGGGTCCGTTCCCGATGGAGACCGTCGTATGGAGCCTGCGAGGATGGTTTGCCGCTATCTCTATTGCTGCACTGCAACTAGGGTTGTCGATCCGGATAAGAAGCTTTGCGACGCCAATTGGCATCAGCCTTTGTGCAGTCTTTCTGGGACTAGGCATGTATGTGCTGAAAATCGGCATGTTATTCCCCTACTCCTTGTTAACTATAGGCATGGGCGTTCTGAGTCAAAAGGGACTGACATCCTCGGAGAATATCGTTTTTCTTTTCATGAACAGTCTCTTTATCCTTCTGTTTGCTACCTGGTCGATCCGCCGCCTGAAATATAAAGACATCGCATCGTCCTAAATTTACCGAGATTAAAGGAGGACAAGAACATGAAAAAAGCATTCACTATTCTCGCATTGGTACTCGTTATTCTGACTTGCCTGTGGCTCTTCTTCATGGACCCTGCTAAATTGACTCCCGATAACCCTGCCGGCAAAACAACCTACTATACCACTGTGAATCAGACTACAGTCAACAAGGATGACAATGGCAGATATGCTTATGAACTGATCGGCTATACAGACGAAGGAAAATCCAAAACACTTAGCTTCTCCACCAGTAAGCTACTCAAAAATGGGGCCTATCTGAAACTATATGTATCCACGCTGCGTGGTGTTACACACTGGGAAGAGGTCACAGCGGACGATCTGCCAGGGCAAGCCAAGCAGTTAACCTCTAAATAGAAAAAGATGCGTATCTATATCTCCATTGATATTTGCATAACAAAAAGAGCCTTGCCCTATTACTTCAAGGGTGGCTCTTTTAGGTTATGCTAATGCCATCTGTAGCGCAGTCAGCGCAATCCCGATAACAAATCCGGTAACGGCTCCGTTGATCCGAATCCATTGCAGATCCTGTCCAACCTTATCCTCAATCATCGAAACCAAAGTGGCATTGTCCATTTTGTCCACATTTTCGCGTACCAGTTTACCGATTTTGGAATGATTTTTCTCCAGCAGTGTTGTGACGCCATTTACGATCTTGGCATTCATGCCTGTCATCAACTCGTCATCTGCCCGCAGATCAACCAGTACCCGCTCAATGGCAGGCAGTGCATACGTATCTACATACTGTCCATCTTCCATCGCAGCGAGCGCCTTGTCTCTCAGTTCGGTGAGTTTGTTCAGCACCGTTTCCTCTGCGTTCCAGCCCTCCAACATATTGTTCTTCCAGCTGTTGATTCCATCTTGCATAGCCTCACTCATTGCCAAACGCACCGTCTGGGTACGTACCATATCAAGCACCTTGTATCTTAGAGCACTGCCTTCACGTTTCATATCCTCTACCCGATCGAAGAGATATCCTTGTAAAATGCCACCCAGACGCTCCTCGTTCATATAACCCAGGAACGCATTCATCGCAAACTGCATCAATCCGTTCATCTGAATGCCGCTGATGGCTTTCATGCCGCTTTCACCCAAAAACATGATCGTCTCGGGTTTAACCAGCCACTCCTCGGCTTGCTTCAGTCCATAGTCCAGCGCTTTGGCGTCGTAACCCCGCTCTGTCATCTGGTGGGCAGCCCGTTCCAGAATCGGACCCAGATCAAAGGCGCCCGCTTGTGACTTGATCTCACGTGCTACGAGCGGAGCAATCTGCTCTAACGGCAGACCAGCCAGAATTCGCTTGCAGAGCGTATCAATCATGATCTTGATCCCGTCACTGTGAAGCTCACGTGTCAACGTATCAAGTACCGTTTCTGCTGCTTTGAAATCTGCAATTTTCTCGGTAATGCTGTCTTTGTTGAGCAAGTTATTCTCTACTGCGGAGACCAGACCTTCCGTCATTTTATCGCGATTTTTCGGCAGCAATGCCGTGTGTGGAATTGGAATGCCGAGCGGGTGACGGAATAATGCGGTAACGGCGAACCAGTCCGCAAGTCCACCCACGAGTCCCGCTTCAAATGATCCTACCAGCAACTTGCCCACAGGGACGCCCTGGAACGGCAAGGATGCAGCAAATCCTGCTCCCATTACCACGAGAGACCAGGCTGCTGCTTTTTTGGTTTGTTTAGGTTTAGCCATTGTATTCTTACTCCTTTATCGTTAGTCGTACGGTCTGGTCTGTACCCGATTCCGTACTTCGTCTGTTCTTATGTAAACTCTCCAATTACAAAGTCTTGGCTTCCATATTTCGTATACTTCATCTTATCACCCACAAGCGTCAAAACCAAACCTCTGGTTGAAGAAAAAGGATAATAGCGGCGTTTACTTCGTAAAATGGATCACTCCCTTTACCAAGACCAGGCAGATTTTAGTATAATCATTCAAGACGGCCCTTCGATATCGATTGGCTGCTGAACAGCAGGGTAATTACATATTGGAACAATGAATCAATAAGAGGAGGAATTTCGGACCATGAAACACGTGCAGGACACAACCACGCTCTATAACGGAGTCAAAATGCCATGGCTGGGCTTTGGGGTATTCAAAGTTAAAGACGGAGACGAAGTCGTTCATGCTGTCAAAACAGCCATTCAAGCTGGTTATCGCAGCATCGACACTGCCAAAGCGTATAACAACGAAACAGGTGTCGCTCAGGGTATTCGTGAATCTGGAGTAGCTCGTGAGGATCTGTTCATTACCACTAAAGTATGGAATAGTGATCAGGGATATGAATCCACGCTGGCTGCCTTCGAAGCAAGCATGGAACGACTCGAACTGGAGTACCTGGATCTCTATCTTATCCACTGGCCGGTTAAGGGCAAGTACAAAGACACATGGCGAGCGCTGGAGAAACTCCATAAAGAAGGACGCATCCGCGCGATCGGTGTGAGCAACTTCCAGATTCACCATCTGGAAGACTTGATGATCGATGCCACGATCAAACCAGCAGTTAATCAGGTGGAGCTTCACCCACTATTGATTCAGTCAGAGCTTCGTGAGTACTGCAACAAACATCAGATTCAGATCGAAGCCTGGTCTCCGCTCGGACAAGGTCATCTGATGGATCATCCGTTGCTGAAGGATATCGCCGCCAAATACAGCAAGTCCCCCGCACAAGTAATTCTGCGCTGGGATCTGCAGAACGGCATCGTGACGATACCAAAATCCGTTACGCCTGAGCGTATTCACGCGAATGCCGATCTCTACGATTTTGAGTTAACTTCGGAAGAAATAGAGCAGATTAACAGTCTGAACGAGAATAAACGATTTGGTTCTGATCCAGACAACTTTAACTTCTAATATAAGCAAATTAATTCGATTACACCCGCCTTCGATCTTAGAAGAGCGGGTGTTTTGGTATGTGATGTTATAGGCAAACTATTCTATGTTAAGAATGGAGGCGAGGCTCGTTATCCTATTCAGGGCCAAAAGAAAAAAAGTTTTTTTGACCGTTTAGAACTATTTCTTCTCCTCACCAGTCTAACGAGTGTCAAGCGAACTCAAGCACTTCTATAGAATCCAGGCCTGGAACGAGCGGTGACTTGAATATTTAGGTTGATCAGGGGGGATCAGGAGTGATTAGACTGAACCATAGAAAGACAAAAGAAGAACAGTTCAGCGAAAAAATAACAGAGATTCAAAATAAATTATATCGACTGGCATACTGCTATGTTAAAAATGAACAAGAAGCGCTGGATATCGTATCCGAAGCGGTCTATAAAGGGTTCATCGCTTATGGAAAGATGGAGTCCATGACTTATTTTGATTCCTGGATGTCACGAATTGTGATTAACACAGCGATAGACCATATTCGACGCAACCAGCGAGTGACCTATATGGAGGATCATGTGCAGGAGTTTGTAGCTCCAGAGCGAGGGGCGTCGCTAGAAGAAAAAATGGATCTATATGACGCACTGGACCGGCTTATCCCCGAGGAAAGAGCCTATATTATATTAAAATTCTTTGTGAATCTGCCTTTTCGAGAGATGGCTGAAGTGCTCTCCATACCGGAAAATACAGTTAAGTCCAAATTCTATCGTATTATCAAAAAATTAAAATTTTATTTGATTGAAGGAGAGGTTGAGAACGTATGACAGGAAAAGATCGTTACGAAAATATTGAAATCCCTGCTCAACTTACTGACGTTATTCGTCAAGCCCAGCAAAAGGCTGCCGCTCGCAAAAGCTCCTCCCGTATCATTCGCTACGCTTCCATTCTGGCAGCATGTGCCGCTTTTCTGTTCATAGTCAACATTCCTACTGTCGCAAACGCCATGGTCAAAATACCTGTGGTTGGATCTATTGTTCAGGTGTTGCAATTTGGCGATGGAGGCAAAGTTACAGATGGTGTAACTGTGGGATCGGAAGCAACCGAAAATACGCTTAAAATCAATTTTAGTACCGACGAGCAAGATCAGACTAATGATGCACCCCATTATAATGTGGTACACAAAGAAGCACCGAATCGCATCCTCTTCACTTTTAGCGGTGCACGTTACATGGATATAGAGAAAGTCAAAGCCGACTTCATGACCCAGCCTTTAGTGAAAGATGTTTATGGTTCCATGATTTTAGACGACTCTTCCGTCGGATTCGTAGTTGTTTTAAAAGAAGGGGTACAGTATGCCGTAACGGAATTCAAGAACCCTGGATACCTGGAAGTGAAACTGACTTCCGACGGCAAACCGGTCACACCTCGGAAGGTATACTCTCTCCGCACAGAATCAATGCCTTTTGGAGAATCGATGGGTATAATTAAAGAATCCTATCCGGATGAGGACATCTCTTTCCTCAAAACGTCCACTGGTGAGTTTACAGCAGTTATTGGAGAATATCTTACCGCTGAAGAAGCTGAACAGAAGCTCAAAGAACTCGCTCAGCAACCGGATTATCATGAGGAGTTTTATGTGGACAGCTGGATGAGTAACGAGAATCCGAAGTGATTAGTCATTGCCAAAAGTGATGCTTATTCAAAAGGGAATGATCTATCCCTGAACTAGGCATAGACCTCAGCATACTTTATACGCTCGATCCAAAAAAATCCCGATTCGGATGCACTGAGCATCTCGGATCGGGATTTTCACATATTAAAACCTATTCGCTTTTGGATACCAGCTTGAAATCATCAAAGTGGAAACCTGGCGCTACTACGCAAGTTACCAGTACAGGCTCATCGCCCAGCGGACGCGCTGTCTGCCATACGCCGGCAGGAACGAGCACCTGTGGTGATTGCCCCGCAGCAATATCCATCCCCAGAACAAGAACTTCCTCGTTCTCCGGGTTCTCCCCATTGCCACCCAGCTTCAGTTCAACTGGACTGCCGCTGTGCCACAGCCAAAGTTCATCGGACAGAACCGTATGCCACTCGGAGATTTCATGTGCGTGTAGCAGGAAATACGTGGAACTTGCCGAGAATCGTGGACCGGAGTATGTATCCGGCAGAACGGACTGTGGAATCTGATAAGACGCCTTCCATTCTTCCTTATACCAACCGCCTTCAACGTGAGGTTGCATATTGAGCGCAGCAACCAATGGCGATAATTCATGTGTCGTCATAACCTGTTTCCTTCCTTCCAAATCATATTGAAGGCACTCCTTAACCAGAGTTTCGCCTCTCTCCCCCTACTCTAAAACATCATTCAAGTTTTGTCACCTTGACAGCACATAAGTACCATGCCAAATTCATTCTCTCGGTATTTAACGATAGGATTAAAGAAATATTTCATTTCCAATGATAGCGTTTACAAAAAGATGGATGTTCCGTTATGATATGGATATCGTTGTTAATCCGTGAAGCAGAGGGGAGCTGTACCATGAGTCTCATAGAGGACCGGATTGGACCCAAATACCGAATCGGTGAACATTCATTTACCATTGAACATATGCGCAGACATGATGGGAATGGTATGCCACAACCTCACGCTCATCCATTCTACGAACTGTATTACTTACTTGAAGGTGAACGAGTGTATTCCATGAATGGTCAGATTCTGTCCGCCCGCAAGGGTGATTTTATTCTGATTAATCCACACGATGTACATACCACCTCCAAAGGAAGTATTCCCGGCTTCGAACGGATATTAATCGGTTTTTCTCCTGCTTTTGCAACGGGGATGGAACTTGGCATATGTGGTCTGCTGCCTTTTAATTGTTCAAGACTCCTTCGCCTGCCTGAAGCGGAACAGCCCGAGATGGAGCGTATATTGTGGCAGATGCTGCAAGAATGCAAAGAGCGACGCCCTCACTATGAGATCGCCGTAAGAAGTCTGCTTGCCCAACTTTTGATCCGTATCCATCGGGTAGAGGAGGACATCCGGCAGTCATGCCCCGGTCCCTTGCATCCGATGCAGGACAAAATCAGTGAAATTGTCACTTATGTGAATAAAAACTATACCGAACCACTTACATTGGAGGGTGCAGCCAATCGTTTTTATATCAGTCCATCCTATCTGAGCCGAATGTTCAGCCGGTTTACCGGGTTTCGATTTAGCGAATATTTGCGGGTTGTTCGTGTCCGGGAAGCACAACGAAGATTACTGTCCACACAAGAGCGTGTCCAGATGATCGCTGAGAAGGTAGGATTTGAACATACGGCTCATTTTAACAAAACATTCAAACAGGTTACCGGTACAACACCGCTACGCTATCGCAAGGAACACCGGTAGATCTTCAGATAACTTCATATAAAAGCCGAGTGGGTAGCCTTGCTCCAGAGATTACGCATCCCTTATATCGTGAAGCACCACGATTACTGGATCTATGGCTACGCCACTGCGGCTGAGTTTGACCAACTTGTATAAACCTTATTACATAGCTTTTACCTGCGAATGATCACACCACTTCGTACCTCGGGACCCACAGAGATCTGGCGACCGTCTGTGTCAGCATCGCCTTCACGACATACAATGCCTGCGGACTCGTGTCCGGTCACCATCAGAAGTCGGCCATCTGCACCTTTGCCCTGAATGCTCTCTAATTCTGCCCCTTTGCACTGGTGCAAATGAACCAGCGGACCTTCAGTGATCTGCGCCTGCAATTCAGCGATATGCAGATGTTTTGCATGAGCACATTGGATACCACTGCGAGCTTGCACGTTGTAACGCTGGATGATCACCCCATCCAAAGGCTGTTCCGGCAATCCACTCACAAGCAACGCAGTGTCGGCACCCGCACAGATCACATCCGATATTCGAATATCTCGGAACACTGGCGTCTCTTCGCTAATCTCCTGAGATAGATCACTGCCCCGGGCAGACCCTTCCTGATTTGCATAGAAAAAGGAAAACGAGATCGCTTCCATAATGATATCTTTCATATATATGCGCTCAATCTGAATGTCCTCAACCACTCCGCCGCGCCCACGTGCGCTTTTGAAGCGAAGTCCAATGTCCGTTCCGATAAACGTACAATCCGACACACGTACATGCCGCACTCCACCGGACATTTCACTGCCAATTACAAACCCGCCATGACCGTGATACACCGTGCAATCCCGAATGGTGATGTACTCCGATGGAAGACCCAGTTCACGGCCTTCGGCATCCTTGCCTGATTTCAGACAGATCGCATCATCACCGACATCGAATACACTATTCTCCACCACCACATGACGGCAGGATTCAACGTCCAGCCCATCTCCATTCTGAGAAAACCACGGATTCCGCACACTCACGTTACGAATGGTGACATGCTCAGATGCCCAGGGGTGCAGATTCCATGCAGGCGAGTTCTGAAACGTTGGACCGTCCAGCAGTACCCGTTTGCATCTCCGTAAACTGACCATGTTGGGACGTAAAAAGTCTCTGACTTCTTCATAGGCAGCGACATCACGCACCTGCTCCTGATGCAATCGATTCGCGATGGTGCCACCCTCAAGTGCAGCTGTGGTAGGCCACCAGATTTCTTCATCTCCGCCGGATTGCTCTACAACACCACCGGAAGCGACCAATTGGTTCCATTGTGAAGTGGTCATTTTGGAGCGTTTCACCGGACGCCATGCCTCCCCGCCCCCATCCCATATCCCCTCACCAGTAATCGCAATATCCTCCAGTTGATCACCATCGATCGGGGATTGGCAACGGACCACCTGCCATCCTTCGAAGCTTGATGCAATTAATGGGTATTGATCAAAATCTCGGCTAAACGTAACCAGTGCCCCTGCTTCCACATGTAGTTCGATCCGGCTGCGCATTACAATCGGGCCTGTGAGCCATACCCCGGCAGGAATTACGATTCTCCCACCTCCTGCTTCAGCACATGAAGCGATGGCAAGTCGGAACATCTCCGTATTATCTGTTACGCCGTCTCCAACAGCTCCATAGTCTTTAAGCTGAAAATCCTGTACAGGAATGACAGGCAAATTGGCTTCATAAGCTCGAACATCGGACTGGGCACTTGCTCCTGTCGACATTGGGGAGTGATATGTATTCATCGTGCAGAATCATCCTCTCTACATGTAATGGAATTGTTATGGGATCAATACATCGCTTTTACTCTCCTTACTTAACGTTCATACGGACGCTCTCTCGCTCCATCATATCAATGGCATGACGTGTAGGGTTGAGCTTTCTTGCCATGTACACGTGGAACTTGATGCTATTTGTTTTGTTAATCAGAGTCATAAATCAAACATCACTCCCAGTATACTCTATACAACTATTCCAAAGGTTGGAAATCAACTAGGAGAATAGATTCATTTTTCTGTCAGGATTCGTCACAAGGCATTTAATAACATGACAGATATATAACATATTTTCTGGCTATAGCCCTAGGGAACCCATTACTTATGTCATGTTTTATCACAAACCAATTGCCATAAGCAGGATGACTATGTATGATTAAATAACTAGTTTCAATTTATTCCTTATTATTCCTTTTACACACAGACGTTGCAGAAAGGATGGGGTGTACTCTTGATTGAATTTAGGGGTGTCCAGAAACATTTCGGTCATTTTCATGTCCTCAAGGATATCCATCTTCACATTGAAGAAGGAGAAGTCGTCGTCATTATCGGACCTTCCGGCTCCGGCAAAAGCACGTTACTCCGCTGTATTAACCGCTTGGAGACCATTACCGAAGGTGAACTTGTCGTCAGTGGGATTCCTCTACATCAGAAAAAGGTGGACATTAACCTCTTCCGCCGTGACATCGGCATGGTATTTCAACACTTCAATCTTTATCCTCACAAAAAAGTCATCGATAACATTACCCTTGCACCCATGAAGGTGCGTAAACAACCCAAAGAACAGGCAGCCGCAACAGCTATGAAGTATCTGACCCGAGTGGGCATTGCCGACAAAGCAGACAGTTACCCCTCCCAGTTGTCCGGTGGACAGCAACAACGGGTAGCCATCGCCAGAGGACTCGCCATGGAGCCCAAAATCATGCTTTTTGACGAACCAACCTCTGCTCTCGATCCCGAGATGATCGGGGAAGTCCTCGATGTCATGCGTTCCCTTGCCCATAATGGCATGACCATGGTCGTTGTTACCCATGAGATGGGATTCGCCCGTGAAGTTGCGGACCGGGTCATCTTCATGGACGAAGGCCGAATTGTAGAAGAGGCCCAAGCTGCTGAATTTTTTGACAACCCCAGAGAAGAACGAGCACAGCAATTCCTGAGCCGTCTGATTCATCATTGAGAATAATCCACTATTCCATTTTGAAAGGGGTCTTTTATTCATGAAGAAATTATTGAAATGGCCATCATTTATGCTTGTCCTCATTCTCTCCCTTGTATTGTCAGGTTGTAGCACAGGTACAGATACACCTTCAGCGAGCGGTGGTGGCGATGCTGAGGCGAAAGGCACGATTGAGCGGATTAAGGAACGCGGCAAGCTCATCGCCGGTGTGAAATACGATACGAAGCTGTTTGGCTTGAAAGATCCTGCAAGTGGCAACGTTGAAGGGTTCGATATTGATATCGCCAAAGCACTCGCCAAACAGATCCTTGGAGATGAGACCAAGGTCGAACTGAAAGAGGTCACTTCCAAGACACGTATTCCCATGCTGCAAAATGGAGACATCGACATCATCATCGCCACAATGACGATTACGGATGAGCGTAAGGAACAGGTGGATTTCAGTGATGTTTATTTTGAAGCAGGGCAGTCCCTGCTGGTGAAAAACGACAGTGCAATTACCGGCCTGGAAAGCCTCAGCGGGGTGAAAGTGCTCGCGGTGAAAGGTTCCACATCCGCTCAGAATATTCGCGAGAAAGCCCCCGATGCTGAGGTGCTTGAATTCGATAACTATCAGGATGCATTCACTGCTCTCAAAGCAGGTAAAGGCGAAGCGCTGACCACAGATAACATCATCCTCATCGGTATGCAACAGACGGATAACAGCTTCCAATTGGTTGGTGGCAATTTTACAAGCGAACCTTATGGTATGGCCATTCGCAAAGGTGACACTGCCTTCGTGGAGGAAGTCAACACGCTGCTCAAAAGCTTGAAAGACAGCGGGGAATATGACACTTTACATGAGAAATGGCTCGGCTCCAAGCCCGAGTAACCCGAATTAAGATAGGTAAGCGGCGAATTCGTCTGCTGGATGCGAAGCATGAGCAGACGTAATCGCCGTTTCTACATCTGGAGAACGGAGGCTTCGCCTATATGGGCACATTGGATTTCAGCGTACTAATGCGACACTCGGATCGTTTTCTGGAAGGGTTCCTGAATACCATTCAAGTGAGCATTATGGCTCTCATTGGCAGCTTTATCCTTGGCGCGATCCTGGCTATCTTTCGGATATCCCCTGTGAAACCCCTGAACTGGATCGGCACGGCTTTTGTGGAATTTATCCGAAACATCCCATTGTTGCTGGTTGTGTTTTTCTTCTATCTTGGACTGCCTGCACTAGGCATCTCGCTGGATGGATTTGTCTCCGGTACTCTGGGTTTGACCATCTACACCGCCGCTTTCATTGCCGAAGCGATCCGAGCGGGCATTCAGACCGTGCCCCGTGGACAACTGGAAGCAGCAAGGTCTTCCGGCTTGTCCTATGTACAGGCCATGAACCTGATTATCTTGCCCCAGGCCATCAAAATTGTGTTGCCTTCCATCGGCAACCAGTTCATCAATTTGGTCAAAAACTCATCCATTCTTGCCGTTGTCGCCGGTATGGATCTTATGTATTTTGCCGACCTGGTTAACTCGGATACGTTCCAACCGCTAAGTGTGTACACCATTGTTGCGCTGTTCTATCTGGTGCTGACGCTACCACTCAGCTTCCTGGTGCATTATATGGAGCGCAGGTTTGGACAGAGTGATGCAGAGGCGCGCAGCACCAAGGGCAAACCGAAAAAGAACAAACCGGCAGGTCAGGTTACCATGTAACAGATTGACTTGTACCTGCGCAGATTTTTAGGGAAATATATCGGCTTGTCCATGCCTCATCTATTGATCTTCAATATTCCATTCCTGCATACAGAAGGAGGCTAATAAAATATGGACTTTAGCGGGGCCTATGCGTGGCCCAACCTTCGTTTCCTGCTTCAAGGATTCCTGATTACCCTGCAGGTAGCAGGACTATCCATTATATTCAGCTTTGTGTTCGGCACTGTGCTGGGTACGATCCGGTTTACCCGTATCCCTGTTCTGTCACAGATCGTGGCGGTGATCGTGGATACGATCCGGAATCTGCCGCTGTTGCTCATCATTTTCTTCATCCACATGGTGCTTCCGCAGCTCGGGATTAAGATGTCCGTCTTCTGGTCCACAGTTGTTGGACTGAGTCTGTTCGAAGGCGCGATGATCGCCGAGATCGTCCGTAGCGGTCTGAAATCCGTTGAGCGCGGTCAGGTGGAAGCTGCCCGCTCCTCGGGCCTGAGCTACATGCAGACCCTCGGTGGAATCATCATGCCACAGGCGCTACGCCGCATGTCCCCGCCGATGGTCAGCCAATTCATCTCACTACTGAAGGATACTTCACTGGCGATCATCATCTCTCTGCCGGAACTGATGCACAACGTGCAGATCCTTGGCGGTCAAAGTTTCGATTACATTATCCCGGCCCTGCTGCTCGCAGCCGTATTGTATTTTGTCATCAACTACGCGCTGTCCATTGTCGCAAGACGACTTGAGGCACGGATGAATTGATAATCGGAGGGAATAAGGCATGAAGGAAAAATGAAGGAACAACTAGGAACATCAAGGAACCGAGACCCCATGATTGATCAGATATGAAGAAATGAACTTGAAGGAAAGAACCTAATAGATGAAAAGAATGAGAACGCCCCAAAAACTCTAAATTCACCTATGCTATGCAGTGGATTTGGAGTCTTTGGGGCTACAGTTATGCTCATCAATTCACGAGCTTCCCACCAATTTCTAACGAACTGTGGGAAGCTTATTTAGCTATTTTGGGGATAGTTTCTAATCTAACGAATCGTAGACGCTCTATTCTTCCGATTCACCCCGCTTTTACCCCCTATTACAGGGTTTTGAGTAAAATAACTTCACTGAGATTCGTTACATTTTTCATTTCAGCTTATATTCCCGAATTAGACGCCTCAGGTTCGTTAGAACGTACGCCACCGCGAATTAAATAAACACCCACTCCCACTATTAATGATTCACCCGATTCGCCCAATTCGTCCACAATCAGCTCATCCGCTAGATCGCTGCTCCGTTGCGACGTAATTCCGCCTGTAACAGCGCGATCGGCAGTTCCACCGGGTCCAGATTCATCTTCACTGTGAGTGCAGCCGCTGTTCCCGCGGCCTCCCCGGTAGCCATACAGCTTGGAGTCAACCTTGTCGTTGCATGCGCCTCATGTGTGGTGGAGATGCAGCGTCCTGCCGCCAGCAGATTGCGGATATTTCGAGAGATCAGACAGCGATACGGAATATCATATGCTCCATCTCCCTCTATAAAGGCAGCCACAACGCCTTGACCCGAAGGGTCATGAATATCAATCGGATAACCACTTCTGGCAATCACATCTTCAAATTTTTGTCCTGCAACCACATCCACCTGGGTCAAAGCGTAATGACCTATGATTCGCCTGGATTCACGGATACCAATCTGCGGTGCTACTGCCGAGATCGAAGCCCGTTTGAATCCAGGCACATCACGCTGCAAAAACTCAGCGATCATCAGCACCTGCTTCCGGCCTTCCTGTTCCGCAGAGGTCAGATCCTCGGCATCTGTCGCATCAAGTCCCTGCACCCGCGTACAATTAATCAGCACTTCATCCTCTGCCGGTCCGGTAAAAAATAACACCTGGTCGCGATTAATCGGCACACCTGCTTTTTTCCACTGGGTATAGAAGCCGCTCACCCCGGTTAATGGAATGCTGTCCAGTTCAGCAAAAGGAGTTTTCACATAGAAATCCTCCGGGTGCTCCAGCATGTATTGCTTCACTCGTCCAAGATCCACACCACGCATACGGAATTTCATGGTCATTGGCTGTGACTGATGGTCGCTGTCTCGTCCCTTTGCCACAGAAGCACCCGCAAGATAAGCCAGATCCGCATCACCGCTTGCATCCACAAATACATTCGCCTGGAACTCCTTTCTTCCAGACTTGTTGGTCACTCGCACCGCTTCCACCCGATCATCTACAACGACCACCTCGTCCACAAAGCTGTGCAATAACAGCCGGACACCAGCCTCCTGCAACATCTCTGCCGCAACCACCTGAAAGATGGCTGGATGGTACGGCGTGACGGTATGCACAAATCCAACCGTATCGCGCAGATGCCCCGGGGAGCCGCCACGTACCTGCAAACGATCCACAATCTCCTGCGCAATACCTTTAATGACCTGCTCACCGCGCTCCGTATGGAAAGTCATCCAAGGATAAACCATAGCGGCGGTTGACATCCCGCCCACGAATCCATATCGCTCCACCAGCACTGTTCGTATCCCCTGCCGTCCAGCCGCAATGGCTGCCGCTATACCCGCAGGACCCCCTCCCACAATAACGACATCTGCTTCTTCCTTTTTCATGCTCATCCGTTCACGCAAATGTTGTCCCTCCTTCGTTCTATTGCACGTATTACACGGCTTACTCTTTCAGTCCCGTCATGGCAACCCCCTCAATGAAGCGCCGCTGTGCCAGAAAAAAAACAATTAACAGTGGCAAGGTTGCCATGACGGTGGCACTCATCAGATATTGCCAGGCTGTACCCACTTCATCTGTAAACAGGGATAATCCAAGCGGCAGCGTCATTAGATCACGCGAGTTAATGAAGATCAACGGATCAAAAAACTCATTCCAGATCGTCACAAACGTGAAGATCGTCAGCGTAGCCATACCCGGCTTGGCAATGGGCAGCATAATTCGCGCATATATCCGGAATCGGTTGCAACCATCAATCATCGCCGCTTCTTCCAGTTCCGTTGGCACCGTAATGAAGAACTGCCGCATCACAAAGATGCCAAACACACCACCCGCGCCAAAGATCGGCAATAATATCAGCGGAAGATGGGTATCAATCCACCCCAGCTGCCGCATGAACAGAAACATCGGTATCGCCGTCACCTCATGGGGAATCATCATCGCACTCAGCAGGATGAGAAATACCACATTACGTCCTTTAAACGGAATTTTGGCGAATGCGTAACCGGCGAGGGAAGCAAAAAATACTGTTCCTAGCACAACCAACGCAGAAATGTAGATACTGTTCCAATAAAAACGGTGAAACGGAATCAATCGAAAGACATCGATATAGTTCTGAAATCGGAAAGTATCCGGTATCCACTGCGGTGGATAGGTGAATATGCTCTGGGGTTCCTTGAATGATGTCGATATCATCCAGATAAATGGCACAATCATAATCAGCGAAATCAGGGTCAGCAACAAATACGTCCCCAGAGTACTTCCTATCTTCCGCCCCGAAGGACTAGGCATCGCCTTCATTGAATACCCACCTCTTTCGGAGCTGCCATTGCAGCAGCGTCAGAATTAGCACGATAAAGAACAGTACATATGCGAGAGCAGAAGCGTAGCCAAACTGAAATAATTTGAATGCTTTTTCCCAGATATAATAAACCAATACCTTGGTGCTGTTGCTCGGCCCGCCCTGTGTCATCACATAGATCTGCCCGAATACTTTGAGTGAACCAATCACGGTCATGACTACGGTCAAAAACACGGTTGGCGTGATCATGGGCAGTGTGACGTGAAAGAAAGTTCCCCTCTTGCCCGCCCCGTCTAATGTTGCCGCTTCGTACAGCGAACGCGGTACCTGCTGAATGGCTGCTATGAATAGCACCATGTTCAGACCGACATTTTTCAGCACACTTGTCACGATAATCGCTGGCATTGCCAGATCCTGATTGTAAAGCCAAGCCGGACCCTTGATGCCCAGCATCAACAGAAGCTGATTAATCAATCCAGACTCTGTCGCATACATCAGCTTCCACACGATGGCCCATACGATCAACGAGGTCATGACCGGAACAAAGATCGCTGTTCGGAAAATTCCGATGCCCCGCAGATTTCTGGACAGCAACAACGCAAGCAGCAGGGCGAGCACAATATTAAGCGGCACCAGCCCCGCTGTGAAATAGACCGTATTGGCAAGCACTTTCCAGAACATGGCGTCTGTCATAATATTCCGGTAATTCTCCAATCCAATAAAATGATGATCCCCCAGCAGCGGCCAATCGGTCAGGCTCATATATAACGCGAGACCCATGGGAAATAACAGCAGCAGGGTAAACCCAAGCACCATCGGCGATACAAACAGCCACCCCGCGATCTGGGCCTCTCTGGCGAGCGGCCCCCCTCTTTTGCGCTTGCGTGAATGGGTCACAATTAGGCCCTCCCCTTTTAATCCAATTTCCTCCAAAGCTGAACTCTGCGACGATTCTATATAAGGTGAACTATACATTTACACAAGAACGTAGAGGACAGAAAAGACCTGAAGAAGCGAAGTGGTCGCCTTTATCCCCGGATTTCCCCTTTATATATGGGATTCAAAAAAATCTGGGGATAACAGCGATCGGAAGGTTGTTCTGGTATCGGAGTGGCAAGTGTAAATATTCTTTAGTTCAACTTATATAGTCCGGACGGTTCAGACTGTCCACCGCATTGCGGAACCCGTTCACAGCCCTTCGCAGCTGTTCCTCCGTGTTGCCTGTCACGACCGCCCCAAGCATAATTGCTTTGACCCCGGTATCGCGCAGCACCCGAACATCCTCCGGCACCAGCTTTCGCTGGGAAGGAACCAATACCGGTATCTGAGCTTGCAGGACCAGACGGCGATACTTAAGCACATCCGCGAAGCTGAGCGGTGTACCATATTCTTTTCCAGGTACAATGGATGCCTCCAGAGCGGTAAAGCCGAAGTGCGCTGCTGATGTTACGAGGGAAGCATCATATTCCTCATTGATCGCAAACGTTGGGTCAAGCCCCAAGTCACTCAGCATGAAAGATGGCAAGTGATGTGCATAGATGGAATAGAAGTCAAAACCCAGCCCGGAAAGCCTCTCCACATCCTCTCGCCTTGCTCCATCAATACTGCCAGAAGGTACGATTCCAAGTGGACCACCAAACTCACTGCGGATCGCCCGAAACACCTCGGCGTACATGTCCAATGGACCAAAATGATTCCCGCTGGCGCGATGACCGACATTATAATGCACCTTCAGTGCATCAGCACCCTCTTCCATAGCTGCCCGAGCCAAAGCAATATCATTCTCAGGCAGGCTGACCACCAGCGACAGCGGTTTCCGTTCAAGTAATTCTTTGAATTTGCTCATCGTTCTCACCTCCGGTTTCAATCAAATTATTTAGGGTTGCAACACGCTTTGGATCTCTTCCTGCATTTGTTTCAGGTTATCCTCAGCTGTCGCTGTCTTTGCAAACAGTCGGTCAAATCCCTGCAATACCGCATTGTCGATATCCTGCCAACGGATATGACCGGGAATTAAGCGCGCTTTTGGCATTTCATCAATGACCGCCTGCACGATATGCTCTTTGCTCGGATTATTTGGCTGAAGAATGAATGCATCTGAGTTCAGAACAGAGGTACGCGGAGGCACAAAGTAGGTGGCTGTCGCCTGAATCCCCTGCTCACTGGCAAAATACTTCAACAGTTTCTTCGTTTCCTCTGGATGTTTACTGTCGTTGAACATGGCATATCCGGCCTGCCCCAGCATCGGCACACTGCCTTGAGAACCGGAAGGCATAGGAGCGATGCTCCATTCAAAATCCGTAATTTCTCTTGCTTTGGAAACATAGCTGTAATTATCAAAGAACATGCCCACATTGCCCGCATCAAAGCTGACCTGTTCGCCTGCCTTCGGGTGTGATTCGTCGGTGAACATCATGCGTTCCAGTAATTCAAAGGTCTGTACGCCATAGGCATCGTTCCAGGTAAACGTTGTCATGCCTTCGTCGAATGGACCGCTTCCATTGGACCAGGAATAGGAGGAAAGCACCGCCCAGGTCTTCCAGTCGCGAAAAAAGTTGGCACCATAGACTCGGTTGGTCGCATCCTTACTGGTAATGGCTTTGGCGGACTCTTCGAACTGTTCCCATGTCCATTGTCCTTGGGTGGCAAGTGTGTTTGGATCAGTCAGGCCGGCTTGGTCGAACAGCGTTTTATTGTAAAACATGACCACCGGAGGTGTAGAAAAAGGTAGTCCCAGCAGTTGATCGCCATCACGGAACAAATCCAATGTACTTGGAATATAATCATCCAGCTTAAACTGTGCATCATCCTTGAACTCCGATACATCGGCCAGAATGTGGTTGGACTTGAATTGCGGCACCATTCGCTCCGATACCCAGGCGAGATCGGGAAGAGAGCCTCCGGCGGCAAGCACCGAAATTTTTTGCTGGTATTCTGCGAAAGGTACGGATTCCATCGTTACTTTGATGCCTGGATTTTCCTTTGTGAAGTCATCAATCAACTTGTTGTACACATCCATATGCGCCTGATTGCCCCACATCATGAACTTCAGCTCGACCTCTCCATTCTCTCCGCTTGAACTGCCAGGTTCACTGCTGGAATTGGAGCTTGTGCACGCGATTGAAGCCATCATCATGAGTATAAACACCAGTATCAGTCCTGCTTTTTTCATGGAAATCCCCCTTATGGACGTCATGGTATACATGTGCAACCAAAGTATAACGAAAGCATCGTTCCCTCATAAATCACGTCAACTACAGAAATGGTATGGTTTTTCAAGAGATACTGAATCGGTCTCGATATTCTCCTGCGGTCCATCCCACCTGCTGCTTGAACACCAGCATGAAGTGTTT
Organism: Paenibacillus sp. FSL H7-689; assembly: GCF_000517905.1. Lineage (NCBI taxonomy): Bacteria > Bacillati > Bacillota > Bacilli > Caryophanales > Paenibacillaceae > Paenibacillus > Paenibacillus sp. FSL H7-689. The sequence continues at coordinate 84,294 of NZ_ASPU01000065.1, read as the reverse complement.
GGGGCTCTGATGCCCGGACAACCGTGCCACATCATAGATTTTGAGACCCGTGTTAATCAGCAACCACTTGGCCCGCTCCATACGTGCCTCCGTGATGTATTCGGAATAATTGATGCCTATTTCGTTCTTGAACAACTGGCTCAAATAAGTAGGGTTCAAGTTAACAAGATCTGCTATCGTCTGAAGTCGCAGATCTCCATCGGGATGTTGCTTGATGTGCTCCTTTACATCTCGGATAATCTTCCGTGTATCTCCACCAGCGTGTTCTGTTTTCCCAGATGGCTCCGGGATAGAAAGGGTTGAAATACCGTATCTGCGATCCAGCAGCAATTGAATCTTTTGTATGCATAATGCCAGTTCATAACGATCAATTGGCTTCAACAGGTAGTTCAACACCCCAAACTCCATCGCTCTGCGTGCATATTCAAACTCACCGTAGCCGCTAATGATGAGCATTAGCAATTCAGGATACATGTCTCTTGCTTTGTTTACCAAAGTTAATCCGTCCATTTCACGCATGCGAATATCCGTGATTAGCACATCCGGCACCTCACATCTCAGAAAATCCAGCGCCTCGGTACCGCTCGACGCTTCGCCCGTTACCTGAAACTGAGAAGACACTTGTACGATCAGCTCCCTCAGTCCCTGACGGATGACCGTCTCATCCTCTACAAGCAATACTTTATACATGCGCTTCAATCCCCTTTCGATAGAAGTTGAATGGATATCGTGACCACCAGGCCCTGCCCGGGACTTCCATCAATACTTAGGCTGCCACCTTCTCCATACAAGAGGCCAAGCCTCTGGGCGATATTGTTAAGCCCCAGACTGTCTCCGGCATGGCAACGTAATGCCTCATTGGAAGGCTGTTTTGATATGGACTCATTTAACTCGTCAATCTTTGTCTGAGTCATACCCTTACCGTTGTCTCGTACACTAATCAGTAGCTCGTGGTCGAATTTCAAGGCAGATACCCAGATTACTCCTCCATTTTCCTGCCCTTCAATGCCATGGTAGACTGCATTCTCCACCAGCGGTTGCAGTACCAGCTTGGGAATCAAATACTCCGTTATCCCTTCTTCGATGTCATAGATAATCTCTAACTTGCCGTCGTAACGTACCTGCTGAATGCGTACATAGGATTGTACAAAAGCAAGTTCTTCCCCAAACGGAACCATCCGGTCCACCTTATCAATCGTATAGCGCAGCAGCTTGCCAAGCGCCGTCACCATGTCCGACACCTCAGCATGCTTCTGGCGAATGGCCATCATGTTAATGGACTCCAGCGTGTTGTATATAAAATGGGGATTCATCTGGCTTTGCAACGCTGACAACTCTGCCTCCCGCTCTTGAATGCCCAGCAGAAACACCTCATTGAACAGTCGATGAATCTCTTCCATCATGCGGTTAAAGCCCCGGCTTATCTGCCCGAATTCATCACTGCTGAAGTATGCTACACGCTGGCTAAAATCTCCCTGCTCCACCCGAATCATGTGGTGCTTCAGTCGAATCAGTGGCCGGGTGATGCGATAGGATAAAAGAACCGCCAGAATCGCTATACCCGCCATACACAACACTGCGAACCATATTGTGAAGGTGAGCATCTCACCCGACTCCTTTTGAATCACAGCAATAGGTGTAAGACTGATCACCGAAAGCCCAGAATAGCTGGAATGGTGTTGTACATAGAGATAGGGCTGCCCATCCAGAACAACTTTTTGGTTTCCCGCATAGCTTGGAAGCTGTCCATGCATTAGCAACTGGTCGTACGCAGACATTCCTCCGATTGAGGTCCGTTCGAACAGCAGACGCTGCTTGCTGTCTACAATCATCAGGCTTGCATCTTGCTCATAATTCAGATTGGATAACAGTTCGCCGAAGGCCTCCAGACGGATGTCAATCAAAATGTAACCCAATCGCTGGAGCGTTCCCGGATCTCGAAGCACTCTGCCCACCGATATATACGATTCTTGCTGACCGCCCGTGTAATAGCCGGGTTCATGCGGAGGAAGCAGGCGCCATGTCCCTTCGGAGTCGTTAAGTTCTGTAAACCATTCATCCTGTCTGCTGTCCCATACCGGCTTAACCGCCAGCGAATCGAGATTGGAGAACAGGATGCCGCTGTTGCTGATCAGATGAATTCCCCGAATCTCGGGCCGGTCATAAGCTTGACCCGATGTGTAAAGCTTCATTTTCAGATAATCCTCAGTCCTCGCCCATGTTCCCGACCCCATTGAAGCGTTGTATTTGTCCAGAATGCCAAGCACCATCTGATCGTAAAGCGGCAAGAGCGACAACCGCTCAAAGTCCTTCAGCAGCCGATTCAGATTGGCGTTAATCTGGCGAACCAGTTCAATGGTGAACTGCTCGGTCTTGCGATCCATCGTCTGCGAGAAATGCTTGTAGTTCATCATTCCCTGCAAACTTAGCGGCAGCAACGTCAGCGCCAGGAACAACAGGAGCAATTTGGTGCGCAGGTTTACATTTTTTCCGAAAAAAATGCGTACCTTGTCCATCATTTCCGTTCATCCCTCCCTCTCCCGATCATTGTATGAGCCCCCTTCACAGATCAATCTGGATATAACTGGGGTCATCATATCCAGTTTTAATGATCATCCGCTATCCTGCCAATCCTGGAATTGGTACGGAATCTCAAGTTATCCGCATAGGTTTCAGGGGGAACGCAAAAAAAGCCGACTGTATCGCTACAGTCGACTACGCTATTTATATAAGAACACTAATTAGACCAAAAAACCGACTGCATTATGCAATCGGTTGTCTGTTCCTGAGATGGCTTTTATATTTGAATCGATTATATTCATTAATAAGCTCGTCCAGTACCATGGACTGTCGGAGGACTTTGTTGTCCTGCATGCCATGATTCTCCGCCAAACGACTCAACTCTTGCCTGTTCCGTTCGATTTTATCTGTGATCTGTACCGGTTCACTCACAGCATGCACCCCCTCTTTGTATAACATTTTAGGATACATTGCCAAAAAATTCATATTATATTCCTTTGCAGAATAAAATGATCGTTTGCAAAGGTGGTTTTCATAAAACAAAAATTAATTTATATCTCCCTACTTTACCTGCCTCAAAAAAGCTAAGTCATGATTGATGCCATCTCCCGTTTGAATAAACGCCTCATATCAACAGAATGGCTAATATGGGTGGTCGGCTTAGTCTCCTGCAAAGGAGGTGATGCCTGTGGCGATTGAAACGGTATTGACATTAATGATCAGTTTTGCGGGGTTCATTGTAACCTTGATTGGACTGATTGTAACTATTGTCATTGCTTTAAATAATCAAAACAAAAAGAAATAGACCGCCCCAGCTAGGTTAATGGTCTATTTCAGCTACCTATGCACAGCCACCGCCCTTAGAAGCGGCTGTTGTAAAGAGTAGGGATGTTCGCGCATCCTTGCTCTTTTTTTATTATCTCCAGTTTAGCACAGTTTGTTGCAGAAGTTAACTCTTTACTGGTAATTATTGTCGCTCATTTTTGGAGTAGAAGGGAAGGGGTATAAAGATGGTTGTTGCATAAAGGTTCGCTTAATCTTTAAGCACATCCTGCCTGCCACACATTCAAATAAAATAAGTTCCTCTTTATTGAATCCTCATTTTAGTAAACAGACGGAAGTATTCACGAGTTATTTTCAAAGGACAACCTCCAATTGATTTCCTTCTTTATCTCTCATTAGAAGCGTAATTACCTAACTGTACTTGCTCAAAACGCTACTCCGCTCGGGTGAGCAGATGTTTCCTTTTGCTACAGAACGTTACGATCTGCAAGGGAAAAGCAAAATCGATCTAGTTTATGATCTGATTTAGCCTTCCCTATGTCTTCCTGCCGAACCTACGTCCTATGGATTCTTGGTATCCATCGGCTTCAATGCTTCAAACGAGTTCGGAGCGTGGATTTCACTTCATTAGTGATTTAAAACGAACCGTATTTTCTATCCGCAAGACATCCGGCAATCGCACAAAAGCTTTTCTTCCTACATCTCGAAAACGGATACCGATCTGGTGACCATCGGCTCCTCCGATTACCATCGCTATGAAAGCAAGCTCAATGTAGTGGAGAACGCCGCTTTGCTCCTATGTTGGAAAGATGGAGAAGGGTTTGATCCCAAGCAAATGAGAGCTTTTCTAAGTACGGATGTTTCCCTAAGTAATGAAGAAATTCTGAGCTTTTACAGCAAACGTTGGGCCATTGAAACGTATTTTCGGACGGCGAAGGTTAGGCTGGCTATGGATCAGAAAAAGCATGACATGATTGAGTATATTTACAACCAAACCCAAGGCGGAGCTACATTAGACCAAATTAAAACGCAGCTCAAAGTGGCATAGGGCTACTGTCAGGCTTTTTAACTTACAAATATTTGAAGTGATTATTGGCAAGTACAGTAAATAAGAAAAAAAAGTATTCGGGACCCGAATACTTTTTCTTATTTATTTCGAAATGAATTTGCTAAATACAACGTTAACATCCCTAAAATTATCAATAATATTCCTTCAATTTTATACGACCAAATCTCTGAGTTTATAAAACTACCAAAGATATCAGAGGTATCAGACTTTACATTTTGGTATTCTGCAAGAACCAACATAGCTTTGTCCATACCCCAATCAGTACTTTGAGCAATAAACTGAAATCCAATAACAAATAATATAAGTGAACAGATAAGGGCTACTAAGGAAATCATTTTACTTTTCAAATTTAAATTCTCCTTTGATAATATAGTATTGCTGTTGTATGCGCTACCATATTACCAAAATTGTGAAATTATGTCTAGTTACCAACCAGTAGTATCTTGCCAGTAAAAGTATAAACCCGTCGGTTCTTTATACTCATAAGTACCAATATAAGAATCAGAAAAGAAACCTTGTTTCCATATCTGAAACGAATAGTAGTTGTATGTTGGTGCGCAGTAAATAGTATATGTTTTATTTGCAGGAATTTGGATTGGTCCGTATGTTTTGTTAAAGTTACGAGTTGCCTGATAGGTCGTGCCTAGCTTTGCAGCAATCTCTGCGCCTCCCCATCCAGCTTTCGAAGAAACCTCAGCAGAGAACGTAGTAGCTACACCATCAATAACAGACAAGGACAAGGGCGCTGGACCTTTTCCAATCGCACGCTCAATAACATTTCCAGTAATTTGGGTCATGTCAATGTTTTTCAGATAGTAATCTCCTATCGCAGAAGGAAGCACCTGATCGTTTGATAGATTGGAACGGGTCTTATCAAAAGGAACATAATACCCTGCAATAATTGTTTCAGGATCAAGTCCTTGTGAACTAGCTTTTTCTTTAAAATTAGGATCAAAAATACCTATTGCACTTGTCTGAGAAATATCATTATTACTCACTATTTCAGGCGTATTCGTACTTATAACTGGTCCCTCAGATGAAGCAGATGCCACCGTTGAAAATACGGAAGAAATCATAATTGCTGTTAATAGAATTTTCCCAAATTTTTTCATAGATAGAACCTCCTCATAAGTTTTAAAATAGTCACGTTAATAACCTATCTAACTTAATAAAGAAACTAAGATCATAAGACTGTGATATCTTTGAAGCTAGAATTCTCCCTTCATCGACTTAAATCAAATTTTATCCATATCCTAACGATGCAATCACCTCTTTTCTTTGTAATTGAGAACGTGCTCAGATTAATCATACAATCATTTTCAAAAGAAACTTAAATAAACTTTTTATGAATAATAATCCATAATATAGCCCTATTGTTATTAAACATTGATGATCACCATACAAACACTATTTTTAGTATGACTATGATTTTAAGTTAGCTTCATAATACTTTACACCTCTTTACGTTCACTCCTAAAGTAACTCGATTATATTCATTAATTAGCTCGTCCAACGCCATAGACTGCTCAAGCACTTTCACATTCGGGATTCCATATTGATCTACCAAGCGACTCAACTCTTGCCGACCTTGCTCGATTTGGTCTTTCAAGATACTCCGTTCTCTCATAGCATGTACCCCTCTAGGACATTCTGGAAAATATTCAATATGAGTAAGCTATTAGTTTCGTTAGTGACTACAAGTGCTTTTAAGAACATAATGTATTTTGCATAATTTTGTAAAAACAAATCTTTAGAAAAGGCATTGCGCTCTGTCTAATCCCTTTTCAAAACACAAAACAGCCTACCTCAAAAGCAGATAGGCTGTTTGTTTTATTTAATATTTATCGTCTTAAATAATTGTGAATACGTCTCTTGCTGAGACAAACTAGCTTGCTGTCTATAAGTTCCGTATAGATCTACACACTTTACTAGCATGTGATCGTCTTGGATCTCTTATTTTTCAAGTGATTTTCAATATAGGAACGTATATTGGACATTTTCTTCACCGTCCCTTATTAGATATTTCATTATCAAAAAGTTGGTGTGCTTAACTTTTCTATTACATTTTTGTACTTTTTCATTTGTGATTCATCGGCTTCACTCCGATACTCCCCATACAGATCCAAACATTTAATGCACATCAGATCATCTTTACTTGAAGATGAGAGCTCTAAACATATAAGTAAGGCATCCATTCCAATTGAATAATTACGTTTTTTCATTTGATACCTTGCCAATTCATAATAAAAGTCTTGATTCACGCGGTTAAACATTTGATCGTTATATCCACTTTTATTTTGCATATCCGTATTAATTAATTTGATCTGATTTTCGAATCGAATCAAGGCATAGTCAATGTTAAAGGAATACTGATTAGCCGATTGCAAAATATTAACCAATCCAGCTAACATTTCTGACGGGTTGTTTTCGATATAATCCAAATAAGAATCGATTACACTTTCTTGACCAAGCATTAATTGGTACAACAGTCGATTACCCTCCCCCCATTTTTTGAATAAATCTATTATTTCTTGATCCTCTTCTGTAGGGTTCTCTATCTCAATTATCTCCATGTATTTTTGCAGATAATTTATGGCCTCATCGTATTCCTTGCGGGTATCATAAACGCTTGATATTAATAAGTTTGCATAGGCTGCATATGTAAAAAGAGGATAGGCTGTTAGCCTTCTTTTATTTTTTCGCCTACGAGATTGAATTTTTAATTGAAATTCTGCTTTCCGTTCCAGTTCCCGTGCCCATGCATCGACCTTGTACCACAAATGTATCGTATTATATACGTTTGCCAAGTCTTTAATTGCATCCAATTGCACTTCTTCATTTAATTTATCAATATACGGTTCGAACTTTACTGCTGCATTGAGATTATCATATTTACTCAGTGTTTTATGAAGTAGGAAAATACGGTACTGGCAAAGGGCCAACCGCTCTGAGTGTTGATATTTCTCACTGTCGGCTACACATTCATATAAAATTAGTACCGCTTCATTCATGCTTTTACTATAGAGACTCTCTGCCACATCAAATAACTTATCAATATAGGATTGATCATCTGTCACATGAGTAATGACTTGTTGAATAATATCTAGCTTGCCAATCTCAGCACAACGATATATAAACGGTTCTAAACGTCTCCAATGAGGTGCAGAATCAATAAAACATTCCACACCATACATATCATAAAAGTATCCCTGCTCTAAACCCATTGCTGATGTTATTAGGTCTAGTTGATTCATTGACATAAGTCTGGTTCCTTTGATGATCGCACTTAATGTACCAACATTAATGTCAGCCATTTTTGAAAACCGCTGTAGCTTATATCCCTTATTTTTCAAGTGACTTTCAATGTAGGAACATATATTGGACATTGTCTTCATCGTCCTTCCCCAGATGTTTTACTATCGAAAAGTCGGTACACTTAACTTATCTATTAGTTTTGTATACTGCTCTTCCTGGGTCTTACTAGCGAAATGTCTGTATTTTCCGTATAGATCAATGCATTTGATACACATCATGTCATCATTACTTGAGACAGAACGTTCGAAACTAGTAATTAAATGTTCGATCCCCTGCTGAATTTGGTTTTTACTTAATCTGTATTTTGCTAGTTCGTAGAATAAGTGAGTATAGCTAAAATTCAAATCATGCAAATTATTCGTCCCTAGTACGTAGTTAACTAGCCTGTTCTTATCAAGATAATTATGGAATCTATCCAATACGTAATTAATATTGTACGAATACTGATTAGCACACTTCACGATATATACGAAAGCTGTTAGGATTTCTTTAGGATTGGCATCAAGATAATCTAAATAAACATCTAGAATTTCGAAATCACCTAAAAATAATGTATATAAATATCGATTACCCCTAGCCCACCCCATTAATAGCTTTATTAAATCTTGTTCTTCTTTAGTTGGACTTTTAATTTCATCCAGAATATTTTCATATATATCTATGTACCTTAATGCCTGTACATATTGTTTTCGCTCTTCAGAGACATTAGCCTGTAGCAGATTAGCATAAGCATTATAAACAAATAGAGGATAAAAGGATTTACTACCTTTAGTTTTATGCTTTTTATTTTGAAATTTAATCTGAAAGTTAACTCTCCGTTCCAGTTCTTAAGCCAATTCCAGAACCTTATCCCATAAGCTAATTGAAGCATATATGTTAGCTAAATCTTTAATGGCATCCAATTGTACTTCCTCATTCAATTTATCGATATACGGTTCAAACTTTACGGCTGCATTGAGATTATCAAATTTATTCAGCGTTTTATTAAGCAGGAAAATGCGGTACTGGCATAAGGCCAACCGCTCTGAGTGTTGATATTTCTCACTGTCTGCAACACACTCATATAAAATAAGAGCTGCTTCATTTAATCCTCTAGCAAAGAAGCCTTCAGCTACTTCAAATAACTCTTCTATATAAGATCGATCGTCCGTCACATGAGTAATAACTTGTTGTATGCAATCCAGCTTACTAAGTTCAGCACACTCGTATAGGTATGGTTCCAAACGTCTCCAGTGGGGCGCAGATTCAATGAAGGATTCTACCCCGTAACTTTTATAAAAATAACCTTTTTCTAATCCCACTACAAAAGTAATCTGATTCAGTTGGTTCATAGACATTGGTCTGCTACCTTTAAGAATGGCACTTAATGTCCCAACATTAATCCCAGTAATATCGGAAAAATGCTGCAACTTGAGATCGTTCTCTCTCATGTATTTCTCAATATGTATTTTTATCGTAGGTACCGATTCCACGATCTCACCTCCGTCATCCAAATCACTTATAATTCAATTACATATAATAAATGTTATTTTAATCCTGTATTTTACATCGGTCAATCAACAAAAAAAAGTAAGTAAGCATTATCATCCTTAAATCAGGATCTGATATTGCTTACTTACTTTTCAAAACAGTGTAAATCTCCTATAATCCTGCTCCACCATGAGTGCTTGGGCTATACATTATAACATTTTCGATATTGCCCTGAGAAAAGACATTGATCAACAAAACAACACTAAACAAAACTACGATCAAAGCTACCTTTTTTCTCATAGTTACGATAGACCTCCTCGATTATAGTTTTATATCTATTTTCTAACTCTAATGAAACTTTGAATCTATGTCTTTCAAACAGTCCTACACACTGTATAATTACGGATTCACTCTTCATACTCTGTGCTACTTCTAAACATTCAAACAAATGTTGAAATCCCATTGTGTATCTTTCTCTATTAAATTGATATATTGATACCTCTTTGAGGAATTGAACGTAACGTTCATTCGTAATCTGTTCAGTATAACTTCCAATATCTCCATAGGTTTTGCTATACATTGAAACATATGAATCCATTTTTTCAAGAACTGAATCAACATCTATATTATGGTGGTTAGCTGCCTCCATTATTTTCAACATTGCAGGCAAAACCTCTGCCTCGTTCTTTGTAACTATTGCAATATAAGGACTTATAACCTCGGAATCTCCCATCATAAGTCTGTATAAGTACCGATTTACTTCAGCCCATCCACTAAATTTATTAATGTATTTAAGATCCTCATCATCTGGCTGTTCAATTCTAATCAAATTGGAGTACGCCTCTGTATAGCGGAGAGCATCAAGGTACTCTTCTTTTCCATCACAGGCAGCAGCCTTTAATAGATTTGAATATGCCGAGTATACAAAATGAGGATATGAGGTAATTCTAGGTGTTTCTAATTTTCTTTTTTTATAAGAAGTCAGGAAACTAGTCTTTTGTCCCAATTCTTCTGCCAAATCAAATACCTTGTCCCAATACCTTAAAGCCAGATACGTATTCGCCAAATCCTTAATCGCATCCAGCTGCCTCTCCTCATCTAAGCGATTAATATAAGGCTCAAAGTGCACAGCGGCCCGCAGGTTATCATGTTGATTCTGACCAAGCGAGAGGGTGAAGATGCGATACTGGCACAGAGCCAGACGTTCCGAGTGTTGATATTTCTCACACTCCGCCACACATTCATACAACATCCGTGCAGCCTTCGTCTGTCCACGTTCAAGCATGCCTTCCGCCATCTCGAACAATTCCGAGATATACGAGCGGTCATCCGTCACTTCCTGGATAACCTTATGAATACATTCCAGCTTGTCCAATTCAGCACAGCGTTGCAGGAATGGTTCCAGTCTCCTCCAATGAGGTGCCGATTCCACGAAACATTCAGCCCCATAAATCTCGTAGAAATACCCCTCTTCCAGCTTCATGCCTTGGGTAATCAGATCCAGTTGCGCCATAGCGATGGGCCGAGTCCCCTTAATAATTGCGCTAAGCGTTCCAGCGTTAACTCCCGATATATCGGCAAAATACTGCAGGGTGTACCCCTGTTTCCTGATGTAGTCCTCAATATATGAGCGTATCGTAGTTGTAGGTTCCATGTATCCCACCTCCACAATGAAAATCCATAATTTTGAATTTATATGATAAGCACAATTTTAATCCTAAATTTTACAGCGGTCAATAAAAATCGTGGCAATTCCCTTCACATTTATGCAAGGAAGACTGGCTGTACTGTACCTGCTTATAGAAAAAATCCATTAGAAGAATCCGTGAGAACGTGATACATTTAACCCAACTTACATATCCTACTATTTCAATAGGATTATACGACACAGATACTATCAATTCAGTTCGAGGAGAAGGTCAGATGAAATTTGCCTTGTTTAGTCTCATGATGAATCTGCCTAATGCCGTAACCGGGGAAGCTCTGACAACTCAGCAGAAATTCCACAATATATTAGAGCAAGCGAAGCTGGCTGAACGACTGGGATTCGATGCCTATGGGATCGGTGAACGACACGGTGCGCCTTTTCTATCTTCCTCGCCACCTGTCGTATTAACCGCAATAGCCGCAGCAACCACACGCATTCGGTTACTAACCACCGTCACTGTTCTTAGTATACTTGATCCAGTCCGGGTTGCCGAGGATTATGCCACGTTGGATCAATTATCGGGCGGACGGCTGGAGATGATCATCGGGAAAGGCAATGACCCTCGGCACTATCCGCTGTTTGGCATAAGCGAAGAGGAACAATGGGACTCACTCGATGAACGCTACCATCTGCTAAGACGGCTGTGGTCTGAAGAGAATGTAACCTGGCAGGGAACGTATCGCCCTCCGCTTGATGGAGTGACCACGTGGCCCAGGCCGCTTCAGCAATCCATCCCAATCTGGCATGGTAGCGCGTCCAGCACGGTCTCGACGGAACTCGCTGCCAAATATGGCGAGCCGCTCTTCACGTCGAATTCTTTTCACCCGCAAGCCAAATACAAAGCGTTAATTGATCATTATCGGGAACGCCTGGATTATTATGGTCATGATCCGCAGCAGGCAGTGATTGGCTCTGGTGCCGGCAGCCTCTATCTTGCGGATACGGGCGAAGAAGCCATTCGCCGATATAAGCCATATTATGAAGCGTTCCATGCCACCGCCGCCGCACAGCATAACCAGTCGCCCTTCAGCGATCTGGAGGATAACATTGCACGAGGCCCTGCGTTAATCGGCAGTCCGGAGCAGGTCATTGAGAAAATTCTGGACTATCATGCCGCTTACGGACATCAGGTGCTGAGTATCAGCGTAGATGGACTGACGCATAGCGAGCAGTTGGAGCAAGTGGAGCGTTTTGCCAAGGAAGTCGCCCCTGTATTACGCCGCGAACTGCCAAGTCCGATATGGAACGCACCCCCGATGTTAAGAGAGCACTCATCCTCCCTTTCCTCCAACGCTACAGACTCATGGCCCACAGCCATCTCACCTATATTCCAGGTCTAACTATCTCCCACGTACAATACACAAATGTTCCTTCCAGGGTGATTCCTACGAATCGCCCTCTTCCCTCTTCCTCCCACTTGTATCGCGGCTATCCCTATATCTACTTGGACTGAATGCCTTCCAACAATGAACGAAGCATCACATCTACAAACGCATCATCCATCGCTTCCCCCGTTACTAACATACGATAGAACACCGGCCCATAGATCAGATCAATGTATAATCCAATGTCCGTCCCACTCTTTAATTCGCCGCGCTCCACACCCTTCTCCAGAATTCCCCGAGCTTCACGTCGACGTGGTTGGATGTATCTTGTACGGTATTCTTCGGCGAGCCCTGCATCCGACTGCCCTTCCCCAATAATCTGTGTAATCACTTTTCCTTCCCGACTGGTCAAAAAACGAACCAGATTACTCGCATGTATGCGTATATCCTCCAATACCGACCCTGTATCTGGCACTGGCAATCTTGCCGTTGCCGCAGACATATATCCGTCCATGATGACAGCGCCTTTATTCGGCCACCATTTGTAGATAGTGGCTTTGCTCACCTGTGCACGTTCAGCAATCTTCTCGATTGTAACTGCCCCGAATCCGTGCTCCAACAACAACTCATACGATGCTGTAAGAATGGCATTCTGGGTTTCCATGTTACGTGGACGTCCTCTTTTGGCAGTCATCTTGAACCCTCCTGGATGTATAAAATATATTTAATCATCAGTATTTTTCATAAAAACGATACGTTCATTATACTAAACTGCCATGAGTACACACAATTCCATCCTACGCTCACCTTTTCATCCTCAATTATATTCTCATTAAAATATGTAGAGCCTATTTACAATACTGTACGTTTAGTTTATTATATATTTGTAATTAGTGTACACACCGTTTAGTAATTAATGTTTTTAAATATCACCTGTTTATTGGGAATACCTATTTAGAACTGTGGAGGATGATTATGATGGATATGAGACAACAAGTGAAGAAGGCACCTGTACCCACCTGGATTATTTTTTTGCTGGCATCAGCTTGTGGATTGATCGTGGCAAACCTGTATTATGCTCAGACCGTTATCGGTCCGATCAGCATGACAACGGGTCTGTCTTCTGCCGCTGCCGGATTGATCGTAACGTTGACTCAGATTGGTTATGTCATTGGTTTGCTGTTTATCGTGCCGCTCAGTGACATTACCGAGAATCGACGCCTGGTCGTGCTTTTCCTCATCGTACTGGTTGTCGCCCTGATTGCTGCGGCTTTCTCGCCCACTGCTGTTGTATTTCTGACTGCCTCTCTGTTCATTGGGATAGGTTCTGTTGTCGCTCAAATTCTGGTGCCCTATGCGACATATCTTACTTCCGAGGAACAACGCGGACGGGTTGTTGGCAATGTAATGAGTGGTCTGTTGCTGGGCATCATGCTGGCACGTCCTGTCGCAAGCTTTATCACCAGCCTCTTCGGATGGCAGACGGTCTTTGTATTCTCCGCCATTGTCATAACACTTCTAATGCTGCTCCTATCACGTGCTCTTCCTGCTCGCCAGCCTGAACCCACCTTGAAATACGGGCAATTAATTGTGTCCTTGGGCACACTGTTCAGAACGATGCCGCTGCTGCGCCGCCGGGCGTTCTATCAGGCCAGTCTGTTTGGTGCTTTCAGCTTGTTCTGGACTACGGTTCCGCTCAGGCTCGCTAACGATTTTGATATGTCACAGCAAGGGATTGCCTGGTTCGCACTGGCTGGTGTCGGTGGTGCTATTGCCGCTCCCATTGCCGGGAGACTGGCTGATCGCGGACTAACACGTATTCTGACAGGTGCTGCCATGGTGATCGCTGCTGCTTCGTTTGGTCTTGCTTATGCGTTCCAGAGTCACTCCACGTTAGCACTGATACTGCTTGTGATCGTCGCGATCACACTGGATATGGCTGTCTCGGGAAATCTGGTGCTGGGTCAACGCATTATCTACTCCTTAGGAAGTGAAGCGAGAGGACGTGTGAATGGCATATTCATGTCGATCTTTTTTGTCGGCGGTGCGATTGGTTCATCTCTTGGAAGCTGGTCTTATGCTAACGGAGGTTGGAGTCTCACAACGCTGATTGGCCTGATTATGCCGCTGCTCGCTTTGGTGTATTACTTTACGGAAAAGAAAGCTGCCGTTGTCAGCAAACATCTATAAGTGCGATGCCTTCAGGCATCCTTCCTAATCAAAATCGGACTTTTGAACAACCTCTATAACAATTCTTTCATATATAAAGAAGGGCAGAGTGATCTCTAAAGATCCGCTTCTGCCCTTTTCCCTTATTTCATGACACTGAATTTTTTGGTCGCTGCCCTAACTTGATCATCCTCGCCCCATACAATGACACCTACCACTTTGGTAGCTTCCAATTCCATCGAAGCAATCTCAACTGCATATTGTTCAAAGGCATTGTTGAGCGACTGGCCTGTCTGTGAAAAAACAACATGGCTCAGTCCCCCGCTGTCATCTGAGCAGAGTTTGGCCAGATTGATCAGTTGATTCTCGCCGGCCTTCAAAATGACAGTGCTATATCGGATGCCCGCATGCTGAACGCCGCTATGATCCAGCACAGGTTGATCAGAATATAACCCCGGCTCATTCAGGGATGCTTGTCCCATTAACAGGGCAGCCACATTGGCGGCGGCGCCAGGTTCCAAATTTTTATCCAGTATAATAGCAATTCTTTTCATATGACTGCATTCACCCTCTGTGTATTTTGTGTAAAACATACCCATGGCATATTGATTCCCTCGCGCAATACTTTGTAGGTCACAAGCCCGTAATGATCAGCGCATAGCTGATTCGTGAGCGCAATGGAATTCTCCTTGTTGTGCATGACCTTCCTGCAAGCTTCAGGGTTGGACGATACGGTGCTGTTCTCTCTATAGGTTGTATCAAGTTCAGATAACAAGTATGTGGTTGCTGGATGATGATAGATAATATCGATCTGATCGGGACATACCGCATGGAAGCCGGATAGAACCAGCGCAGGAATTTTCTCCACAAAGCTCTCAGACACCGCTAGTTCAGAATCCATAATGAAGCTGTTGAGCTTGGGATACGCCCCGGGGACCAGCAAGCAGGATATGATCCCTGATCTCAAGTCTTCCGCAGCCGCTTCAAATTCAGGGTATGGCTTGATACGTTCCGAGTTGCCTAGCTTTTTCGCGATATGCATGCTGCAAGTCAGAAATCCTTCATCGTCTCCCAGCGTTCCCAGTATGGCATATTTCTCTTTAACGATCTCCATTTATTTCTATTTCCTCCTTTTTATTTCTAATCCGCTAAAGATCGTATACCAAAAATTTCCTATTGTCAATTAACACTTTAACGCAACATAAATATGTATTTTAGTTCATATTTTTAACCAAAAGGTGTATTCAAAATGGAAAATATTGAGCTATAATGTTATTAAATGAATTTTTACTATTTTTAGTATTTCGTTGAAAGGGGATATACGAGACCATATGAAAACCATTGTATACATATCTGATTTTAGGCTTCCAACTGGATTAAACTTCGTTAAACCTTTGCAGAAATTGGCGGATCACAAGAAAATTCTGATTATTGAACGGCATAATTTGCATCATGATGAGGTCCTCAGGGACTTCTTTGATGAAATTAGATATGTCGATCATCTGGAGTCCGTAGATGCCATCCGGGAGCATATGATGCAGATCCGAGAATCCCATTCCATCTCTGCTCTGTTAACGCCGGGTGAGAATGCGATTGAGATCGGTGGTCAGCTCCGTTCCGAGTTCGGGATCCCCGGTATGCAGCGCAATCAGGCTGAAGCTGTTCGCAACAAATGGATCATGAAACAAATGCTGCATCAACGCGGAATTCGGACATCCGAAATTGCCATTGCTCTACATGAACAGGACTATATTCGTTTCACTGCTGTACACGGCTTCCCGATTATTGTGAAGCCACTCAGCGGATATGGAAGTATCAATACGTTCAAATTGTCCAGCATGGATGAACTGGTACATTATCTACACCATACAAGACAAGCACAGCAAAGGGATTTGCTGGAGGAATTCATCCACGGTACGGAGTTTCATTGTGATTCCATTGTGTCCAAGGGCAAAGTTGTATTTGCATCTGTTTCCCAATACCTGTATAACTGCCTGGATATTGCGACAAAGCAGAAACCTCCGGCCAGTATTACGTTCCCTGAAGGCACGGAAGCTGATTTTATCCATCACATCAAAGAACTCAATGAACAGGTCATTGCTGCCTTGGGTATCAATCAATCCGTAACACATGCCGAACTTTTTCTGACTCCAGAAGGAGAAGTGGTGTTTGGAGAAATTGGTGCAAGAATCGGGGGATCGCATGTTATGCCTCCTTGTATCAAGAACACTCATGGCGTTGATTTCTTCGAAGCCGTCACTGATCTGGAAGTTGGAATATATGAATTTAAGCAACAGGAGACGCGCCATAAATTCACAGGCATGATCTGCTTCCCTTCACGCGCAGGGGTAATTCAACACATATCCGGGATAGAGGATTATGCGGATACCCCTGGTATCGTTGAGTTTAATGTATCTTATCAAGTGGGGCAGCGCGCAGGGGACGTCAACGATACCATGACCCGATCAGGCTATGCTATCGTGGAGGGTGATTCGTTCGAGGAATTGCGTCAAACCCTGCTGGATATGTACGATCGCTTCAAGATTGAAGTGACGGTTGCTGAAACCGTATAAGATGTACGGATCATCCTCACTGTTTTTGGTCTGAAGTGACGGTTATCTTGGGGAGGGCTGGAATTATTGTCGTTATTCAAAACCTACGCGGGTCTGAGCCGCGATATCTATTATCTCTGTTTAGCCAGAACGATTAACAGCACGGGAGATTTTGTATTCTCCCTGATTACCTTGGTGCTTACGTTGCAGATGGGCATGAATGTGGTCAGTGCAGGAATCTTTGTGTCCATGGCAGCCCTGATTAGCGGACCCGGTGTACTTCTCGGCGGCTATTTAAGCGATCTTATGGGCAAGAAAACAATTATTGTCATCGGGCAACTGTTGTCTGCCATCATGATTATAAGCTGCTCTTTTTGGTCAGGCACCATTACAGTAGGTTATCTTCTGATTGCAGTCATGTTTTTCATCAGCATTACCCGGCCTGCTTATAATGCCCTGATTATTCAACTGTGTACGGAGGAGAAAGAGCGAAAGTCCGCCTTTTCCCTCATGTATCTGGGGGCCAATCTGGGTATAGCCATCGGACCACTGGTCGCCGGTTTTTTTATCAAGGATCATGTCAACATTGTCTTTATAAGTATCGGTACCGTGTTTCTGATATCTACCTTTATCATCATCAACCAGGTTAAGATAGGCACACGCAAGGAATTGGCATCAACAAACAGCGAACATGCTGGACAACAACAACAACAACAACGATCGAGCCAACCGCCTTCGCCGCTATTCAGACTACTGCTGAAAAACCCACTTGTTGCCTTCTTCATCGTTGTGTCATTTCTTAACTATTTTATCTATATGCAATACTCATTTAGTCTCCCACTCCAGATGAATCATTCATTTGGCGAGAACGGAGCAGCATATTACGGCTCTGTCATGACCATCAATGCCATTAGCGTCATTATTCTTACCACCGTGATCCTGTCCGCTACACGCAAATTAACTGCCCTAAACTCCATAGCTACAGGCGCACTCTTCTATGGAATCGGATTTGGAGCCTTGAACCTGCTCGGAACCTTCCCCCATTTTTCCATCGTCGCCTTATCCACGGTGCTGTGGACCATTGGAGAGATTCTCGTGCAGACCAATATCAATCTGTATATTGCTTCGCGTGTACCCGACACACATCAAGGGCGGTTTAATGGCTTGCTGTTATTCGTAGGTTGCCTGGGTTATACACTTAGCCCATATTTGACAGGCATTTTCATCAAAAGCATGGACATGGAAAGTGTATGGATCATTATTCTGGCTGTCAGTCTGTTCTATGCGTTATCTATGATCATTCTCTGGTATATCGAAAAAAGCTCAACAAGAAGAAACGAAATGAAACCGCTGGATCACTCAAAAAGTATCTGAACCTCAGGGCAGCCTATTCTGCCCTTTTTTCACTTTATTTTCACACCAAAACAGGCAAATGTGCATTCGCATCATACTCAATCAATTGCTGACCCGCATGCAGTCTCTGTACCAGATCTGGATTGGCGATAAACGGTCTGCCGAACGCAGCCAAATCTATGCTTCCCTTACCAATCGCGTGCTCTGCGGTCTGAACATCCAAATCCCCCACACCAATGATGATTCCATCCCACCGACTACGAATCCGCTCGTGAAAAGACTGCTCCCCTTCCCATGCTTTCGCATAATGGTCTGTTGAGGGATGCAAGATCTTAATTCCCGTCTCGCGGAACAAGTTCAGATATGCATCGATCATTCCAGCTTTGTCTGCCCATGCATAGGATGCATCATCATCCTTTTTCTCGGAAAATCGTACCGATATACGATCCACAGGGATCTCTTTTTTCACAGCCACAATAATATCCCGCAGGAACCGCAATCTACCCGCAGTGTCTCCTCCGTATTCATCTGTTCTGTGGTTGGTCTTCTCATTAATAAACTGGTCGATCAGATACCCATGCGCAGCATGCAGCTCGATCCCGTCGAACCCTGCCAGAACCGCATTGCGGGCGGCCGTCTGAAAATGCTGAATTGTATCCGCTATATCCTGTGTACTCATCGCTTGAGGAACCTGATACGGCTTATGCAGCTTATGCACTCTTCCCTCTGCCGCAAGGCTGGAAGGTGCCACTGGAGTGGTTCCGATCAGATCGGAGTGGGACAACCTGCCGACATGCCACAGTTGAGCAATAATGGTGCCGCCATGTTTGTGGACAGTATCTGTTACCCTTTTCCAAGAAGTCGTCTGTTCATCTGTATATAAACCGGGGATGCCGTAGGTGCCTTTGCCTGCCAGATTGGGGTTAATGCCCTCGGTAATGATCAGTCCCACGCCATCACGCGCACGCTGCTCATAATACGCCACCATCTCATCCGTCACGGTCCCCTCCCGATCATCAGCAAATCCCCGGGTCAACGGAGCCATCACCATTCGGTTCCTTAATTGCCACTGATGAATCGTTACCGGGCTTAATAATGTTGAACGTGTATTCATGTTATCCATGTCATATCCCTACTCTCTTCGTCTTTAAGGATATTGTACGGCGGCTCCGATATATCGTAAAATGATTGAAATATATAGTTGTATCTCTCATAGAGATACCTAACATCAGCATCTGCAGAAGTAATTGAAGGTAATCCACGTTCAGGAGGATACAGCATGGAACTTTCCGATATCGATATTGTTCTCGCGGTGGCGCGTTCAGGCAAAATCTCACAGGCCGCCAAAGAACTGAATTACGCGCAATCCAATGTCACTACGCGCATCAAAAAACTGGAGCAGGAATATCAAATCCAGTTGTTCAACCGATTTCCCAAAGGTGTTGTACTGACCTCCAAAGGAGAACAGTTCGTCCAGTACGCCACACAGATTCACAACCTTTTGCATGATCTGAAGCAGGATATGACCGATCCCGGGGAGCCTTCCGGCACACTGAAAATCGGCATTGTAGAAACGGCGGCATCCAGTCGTTTTATGGAGATTCTGAATGAATATCAAATAACCTACCCGAAGGTATCCATCTCACTCGTCAACGCCACTTCACCCAAAGTACTACGCAAGAAAATACAGGACGATGAGATTGATGGTGCTTTTATCAGCGGGGCTTGTGTGAAGGAGGGTCTGAAGGTGGAATATGAGATGCAGGACACGGTTCATATTATCTCCAAGAAGATGGATACACCACCTGAAAGTCTGTGCCAAGTATCATGGGTTGTTTTCCCCGAGGGCTGTCCTTATCGTGAAATGACCGAAGAATTTCTGCAGGAAGAAGGGTTGTCCGCACGTAATATCATCGAAGTGAGTACGATGGAAAACCTGCTCAGCTGTGTGGAGTCTGGAATTGCTTTTACCATTATGCCCTGCAACGTTATTCACAAGAAACCGGATAATTTCTCCGTATTTGATCTGGTTGAACGCTATACTCATACCACGACAACCTTTGTCCGCGGTGAGGATCGGTATGTCAGTAGTGCGCTGGATCAATTCATGAAGCTGCTGAATCAGAAGTGCATTACGTTCTGATATAGATAACTTAGTACCCCTCTTTCAACCGCGATCTTCTTGATCACTAAATGGACTAAAGCACATTGATCGAGACCATAAAAAGAAGGGGATGTCCCATAAGTCATGAATATGACAGGGGACATCCCTTGTTCGTGTTATTTTGTTTTAATGAACCTGAGACACGCTATTCGCTCCCATTTGCCCAGATCTGCGATCTAACGAATCACAGAGACGTTATTTCGTCGATTCGCTCGATTTTTTAGGTTTTGACAACTTTTTATGACTTAATAGCGTTACTGAGATTCGTTAAATCTTGCAAGCGTTGATGATCCGCCTTTTAAGATGCGGTAGGTTCGTTAGCGCTTGAAGCGAGGCGGAATTCTTTTTGAGACAGCCCCTTACTCCACCTTGAATCGCGCAGCCGATTCGGCCAGCTTTTGCGTCAATTGATCGATCGTATCCACCATGTTGGCCAACTGCTGTACTGTTGAAGATTGCTCCATCATGGTTGCTGTTACCTCTTCAACCGAAGCGGATACCTGCTCTCCTGAAGCCGACAAACTATGGGCTGACTCCAGTACGTCATCCTTGTTCTGTAACATCTCCTGCATCTGTCCTGCCATCGTAGCGATCTGTTGATTAATGACCGTTACCTTCTCCAAAATCACATCAAATGCCTGACGAGTCTGCAAGACAAGTTCATCCTGTCTGGATGAGATGGTGTGAATTTCGGCAACACTTTGGTTGTTCTCGGCGACATCGGCCAGATTCTGCTCGATAATGCTGGAGATTTCCTTGGACTGGCGGGAACTCTGCTCTGCCAGGTTGCGGATCTCCTCAGCTACAACTGCAAATCCTCTGCCATGTTCACCTGCCCGTGATGCTTCAATGGAAGCATTCAATGCAAGCAGATTGGTCTGCTTCGCAATCTGGCTGATGGCTTCCGTGATCTGACTAATACTGCCCGAACTGGTTTGAAGTTTGACGGTGATCTCCGAGATTTTCTCCACTTCCCGTTCGTTCACCTCGTTGATACGCATCAGTTCATTCACGACTTCATTCCCGTTGTGGAATACCGTTTCGATCTCATCCGCTCTTGCCTTCACATCCTGTGCACTGCTGTTCATGGCAGCCACTTTATCGCCAAAGCTGTTGAATTTGCCTGCAATCTGCTCGGTATCTTCCGATTGGGCCTCCATGGCTTTTGCAATCCCCATGGACGTCGCCGATGTCTCATCAATGGATCTTGCCGTCTGTCTGGATGTCTCCTCCAACTCCTGAGTGCTGGCTTGAAGGACATGGATTGAATTATTCATATCGGTAATGAGATTCCTGTTCTGCTCCACCATACCATTAAAGCTGTCCGCCAGATCCTTGAATTCACTGTTATATCTGCCATTGGCCTTAACGGTCAGATTTCCTTGAGCAAGCTGTTGGAACAGCCCGATCAGACGAATGATAGGTCTTGTAATACTACGAGAAATCAGCAATCCCACACCAATAGCCAGAACAACTCCGATCAAGGTCACGATAACCATCTGACGTTGGATATCATCTATTGGGCGCTTGATATCGTCATAATCGTCAATGATGACCACAGATAGATCTGCACCAGGAATCTGATTAATACGATAATAGATGTTATCTCGATCCATCGAAGTGATTTTCACTTTGTCAGTGGCTCTGGCCTCGATGATTCCCATCGCTTCCTTGTCCGCTTCCAGCGTTTGTCCCACAATGGAAGGGTCCAGTGAATCATACATGATGATGCCGCTACGGCTCAGCACTTCAACTCTGCCTTCGGCATTGATTTTAATGTCTCCCAGTTGCCCCAGGAAAAAGCTGCTGTCCACCGACATGGCGAACACACCCAGTAAATTCCCCTGTTCATCGGTGATAGGCTCCGAGAATACAATAATGAGCTTCTTGCTAGTCTTAGAGACGACCGCGTCACTGATGAAGGATTTCCCCTGTATGGATTCCTTAAAATATTCCCGATCTCCCCGTGACTGACCAATGACTTCTGGCATGGTCCCCGCCACCATCGTTCCTTCCTTGTCAAATACGAACAGGTCCGGCTTGGAGCCTTCCGTATCGGATATACTGTCAGTGAGAATCGTATTTGCTCTGTTGAAATATGGATTCTCATCTGTGAAAAAGGTATCATTTGGCATTTCGTTCGTATCACGCAACTTTAAGAGTTCTTTAAAAGTACTATGTACGGATATCGCATGACTCAATTGTTGTTGAAGCTGCATAGCTGTCCAAAGCCCTTCCCCAAGGCGGTCAGCCATCACATTCATTTCATCCTTGCTTTTCTTGACCACAACATCAGATGAAATCATATAACTTGTGGTTGTTGCACCCAGCAGAACCAACACAACCAATACACTGATCATGAAAGGCAGCTTGATTTTAAGCGACATATTTTTGAGCTTATGCCCTACACCTTTTCTTTTCCCCATTTCCTTCTCCCCACTTCCCTGAACCATCTGCATCTGAACGATGTACATACATTATCGGAAAAATCCATAGTAAAATTGATCAATTAGGGAGATATTGCCACTGTTTTTCTTTTTTTTGAAATTCTGATAGCAAACATAAAAAAATGGCCTGTCAGATCGACTATCCATCTTGGGAATGGATGTTGCCGTTATCTAACAGACCCTTTTAAATTTGATTATGATTCTATTAAGTTTACTTGCGCAATCTTCGGGAACTCAATGCGTGGTGACCATTCTGCAAGAATGTACTGCGCGTATTCTTCATCTGTTCAATCCGTCGCTCAGCCAAACGATCTGCGGCAACATAGGTTGCGATGCCCTCGGTACGTGAGCTTTCAAATATTTTCTCCAGAGTGGAATAGATCTCTCCGATCTTGCTCCACGCCCGATCCGCGTTATAACCGTTCAACTCATCCGCAATGTTAATTACGCCACCTGCATTGATAACATAGTCAGGCGCATATACGATGCCCATATCATACAGCTGATCCCCATGACGGGTCTCCAACAGCTGATTATTGGCACAGCCCGCTACAACCTTTGCCTTGAGCGTTTTGAGCGTATCGTCATTAATCGTGCCGCCCAGTGCACATGGTGCATAGATATCACATTCCACACTCGTGATGTCTGCGGGATCAACTGCTGTTGCGCCGAAGCGGTCCACAGCCTGTTTCACCGAGTCCTTATGGATATCCGTAACGATCAGATGTGCACCTTCCTCATACAGATATTTGCACAGATGCATCGCCACATTGCCGACACCTTGGACCGCTATCGTTTTACCCTCCAGCAGATCGGTACCAAATGCTTCTTTGGCTGCTGCCTTGATCCCACGATATACACCCCAAGCCGTTGCAGGCGATGGGTTACCGGATGAACCATAACTCGCGGAGATGCCTGTCACATAATCGGTTTCCTGATAGATCAGGTTCATGTCCTCTTCCGTTGTTCCCACATCTTCGGCCGTGATATAACGTCCGTTCAACCCTTGAATATATCGTCCAAACGCCCGAAACATCGCTTCGTTTTTGTCGCGCCGCGGATCTCCGATGATAACGGTTTTGCCACCGCCCAGATTCAGGCCAGCTACCGCATTTTTATATGTCATACCACGGGCAAGGCGCAGGGCATCTTCAATGGCTGCTTCTTCTGAAGCGTAAGTCCACATCCGCGTGCCTCCCAGCGCAGGGCCGAGTGTTGTGTCGTGTATGGCGATAATTGCTTTTAACCCTGAATTTCGATCCTGGCACAGAACCAGTTCCTCATAATCGTGATGCTCCATTGCTTCAAACCAACTCATGTGCTAACCGTCTCCTCCAACCATTTTTGCGATCCAGTCGCATTGTTCTCTATCATTGACCATCCTCTATTGTACCCATGAATACCCAGTTTGTGCAAAATCACATCGCAATGTCAGAGAAGCATCGATCGATGTTTCTCATATGGCGGGAGCATAGCGGTCGAATTTCAGATTATAATTTTATCGTCTATCCATAGAAAAACCTCTCTCCCTTACAGGAGAAAGGTACACTTCCCTCAACTGCATCAACTTAATCGCCCCAAGTAGGCCACTTGATCATTCACATTTAAGGGAGCGTTTCGACCACATTGATTGGATGCAAATCGCCATCCACAGCGAATGAAGCCTGTCCTGTCTCCTCGGAGACAACCAACACAACCGCATCCGTCAATTCACTTAAACCCAATGCAGCCCGATGACGAGTGCCTATTTTTCGTTCATGCACTTCCGCTTGCGACAACGGCAGCACATTACCAGCGGATACAATTTGATTGCCACGAATCAACACAGCCCCATCATGCAGAGGTGCACCGGGAATAAATAGCGATTCCAGCAACGCATGCGTCACTCTTGCATCCACAGCCACACCTGAATGAATGATCGACTCCAACGGAATCTCCCGTTCAATCACAATCAACGCCCCATATCTCCGGTCAGATAGATGCTGTACGCTCGATGTTAATTCGGCAAACTTCTCGGTAAAGGGTGACAGATAACAATCCAGATAAAACGAAGAGGCGAGCACCTCGATCTGCTTGATTTCCGCTCGAATCTCTGCAAACTGCCCCAACAGACAGACACTGTCATTGTCAAATTGGGATAACGTCAGATTCATACGCTCTGCTACACGATGGAGGTCTGCCTTAAGCTTCTGCCTCATCGAGGAACTGTCACAGTCTGCTTGCTGAGTCATCATTCGCCGCCTCCTTGGTTGGGTTGGGCTTCACGCCGCATCATTAGTACCCATACCTTCCCCTCTGGAGCACATATTTATGCAATGGCAGGGCTGTAGGAGCTAATCATGGGCTTCATTGTAACTGATATAACAAGCAAAAAAAGAGCCTGTCCGCAAAACTCCACGGTCAGACCCTATTCGAATAATGATTTGATGTTTGTCTACTTTACTTATTGCGCTTTGCCGTATGAACCTGTCTTAAATGTAGTCGGATCATACCATTTGTACCCTGCCGCGGGTGCAGCCCATGGCTCAAGTTGCGGCTCGGTTGACGCAGCCGGAGCTTCGATAGGAAGCAGGCTTGTTGCCGTATCCAATGTCAGTCCTGGCACTTGTGCCAGACTGGTGTAGCTCTCTTTGACCGCGAGCCATTTCACAGTATTCACAAGGAAAGTTGCATCATCCACTTCTTTGAATCCATCATAGGTCTTCTTGGTAGCACCGGTCTCTTCACGCAAATATTTCGGAGTCGCGTCTTCCACAGGTGAAGAGTCACCGATAAATGCGGCTTTGCCTGCACCAACCTTTGCAATGGCAGCATAGGCTCCTTCAGCTCGTCCACCACCATTATATACGCCCTGGTCCACGGCATTGCCCCACTTGGATACACCACTCGGTACATACACCAAGCCTTTGGCTTTGTTCGGGTCTATAATCGCAATGGTCGATCCCGCATGCATGGCTACAGAATTTACACCAGTCGTAATGCCGAAGGATTGTGCAGGTGCAACGATATCCGATGCGTTCACATCTCCAAGGGCATTGTAGCGGAAACGGACACCAAAGTTCGTCGCGAGCCAGTCTGAACTCGTCACACTCTGCATGGCTGGTGATTCGGCTTCAGCCGAAGACATGCCTTTGGCCGGATTCAGGAAGGCACCGCGGCGATAGCCATTGAATACTTCGGAAGAATCCCAGCGGTTTTTGTTGCGGTCTGCATTATAGTGGTCGGAGATGAAGAAAACACTTCCTCCGTTCTGTACGTACTGCACAAGCGCAGCCTGTTCTGTCGCTTTGAACGGTACGTTGGCTTCGCCAATGACAAAGACGTCGTAATCTTTCAATTTATTATAGGTGATGGCTTGCTCACCGAATGTATACGGGATGCTGCGTTCCAGCTGATCCACGGCAAAGCCTGCGTTTCGCAAACCATTGGCAAAATCCGAAAATGCCCCGTCAATAATCCAGTCGGCAGCACCTGCTGTCTGGGCGTGGGTATTATCAAACAATACTTTCTTGCCGGTACCGTCCGGCAGTGTTGTGCCCGGGTTTGGTTCTGGATCAGGATTGGTTGTTCCGGAGGAAAGTGTGATGGACGTTGGGTTTTTGACTCCTGCATAGCTGTTGTAGGCACCTAAGGTTCCGGTTACGATGATCTTTTTGCCTACAAGACTGGGGTTGGACGCCAATCCATATTGCGATCGGAAAGATGAGGGAATCTGTACATCCAATAATCTGGCGTTGGTCCGCTCTGACGCTGAATCCGCAATCAGAACATTAAAATCATTGGCATACGGAGATGTAAACTTCGCGGTAAGCGACCCGGTAGCATGTCCAACAATGATTCCTTCAACCGTTGCTGTTCCTCCACCGCTCTGGGCAGCGATGGCCTGAGATACCGTAAGTGGTGCTGCAGCTTGTACCGGACTTTGCGAACCCGGCCCCAGCAGTGCGGTTGCCATCATGATAAAGACCAGGAATGCCCCGATCCAATGCTGCCATAACGCCTTTTTCATATTCCCTTTCTCCTCCTCCAAATTACCTGATAATGGGTTATCCTCCTTTAATTTAATTGTTCATATGCTGAATTCCTCTTTCTTTTTGTAAAGTTTATGAAAAAGTTTAGAAGTTGAGTCTATTGGCCCATACTGATTATCATTAGAATTCCATTTACCGAAGGAGTAAAACGATGATGAAGTTGGTATTTTTAATACTCTTGTTGATTGTTCCGCTGATTATGGCTTATGTTGCTCTTCGTTCCCGGATGGTTAGACGATTGTTTCATATTCTTGCACTACTCTGCTTCTATAGTGCGGCAACCGTTATCGCTGGTGATGTGTATGCGACGAATGCTCACATGACCACATTCACCACCGAGATTCATCATTTCCTGTTGAATGGCTGGTTCCTGTATCCGTCTGCATATCTCGGTGTATACATTCCCTATGTGATGTGGATGAGCCTATTTTCAGAAAAAAGTTGAATTCGATGCGGACTTGGGATTGCATTTTGCCAGTGTTCATTGCATAATGAATATATAAACATGATAATGATTATCATTCTTGAACTTGTCTCTTTGTAACTTTCTACTGCATATGATTTTACGATTTTATAGATAAAGGGGAACGAACATCGAATGAATACAACTCTGCAAAAGGCTGATCTGCAGCTTGACGATTATTTGGATCTTCTGAACCTGGCAACCAATCTGGGTGATACGAGATGGCAAAAGGAAATTATCCGCAAGTTGGCTTATACTTATCCCGCAGTTCAATGTAAACAACCACAATAGCATGCCACATACATCATAGATCTACATTATGGCTCATGACCGATTCATTCTTTGAATCTGTTATGGGCTATTTTTGTTGTACAATGTACAGTAAAGTTATTCAAACGTGAAGGAGTGAACAACGTTGCAATTGGAGACTGACAGACTGATCATCAGGGATATTCTTGAGACCGATTGGGAGAGGATTCATGCCTATACTTCCATGCCGGAAGTTACACAGCATACAGCGTGGGGGCCGAATACCGAAGAAGATACACGAGCATACGTGCAGTTTGTATTGGACACACAGCAGGCACATCCAAGAGAGGGCTTTGAACTTGCAATATGTTTGAAAAGTGATGGAACTCTCCTTGGCGGAGTCGGTATTCACGTGATGGAGAAAACCAATGCAGAGATCGGTTATGTCCTTAACCCCGCTTACCAAGGGAAAGGTTATGCCGCCGAAGCAGCCCGCGCTTTACTGGGTTTCGGTTTCAACGAACTCGGCATTCACCGGATTTACGCCAAGTGTCGTCCGCACAACACAGCTTCGGAGAATGTCATGAAGAAGATTGGCATGCAGCGTGAAGGTCTGCTGCGGGAGCACTGGTTCTACAAAGGTTCCTTTCATGACTCTGTGATCTATTCGATTCTTGCAAAGGAATATGCAGGTGAACAATTACAAAGAAACACAAAAAGCTGACTCCCATATATGGGACCCCAGCTTTTTTTCTTTTACTCCGTAACGACCCCAATCGCCAATGGAGGTGAAGCCTTGAGGCCTCATTGAAATCCAAATCAAATTTGTTCCTCGGGGATGCAACCGTTGTGCTTCCCTCAACTCGGAACACCGGAACAAGTTATTTTACAGTCGGCACAGCTCTACCGGACAGCTCGGGAATGTAGGACATCCACACATACAACGCAGGGCTGCCAGGTCACGAATCATCAGTTTGCCGTCCATCATATCCAGCGTACCTTGTTCCTTCCATGCCCCCAGCATCCGCGTTACGCTCTCCCGGGTAGCTCCAATCATCTCGGCAAGATCGGTATGGTTCAGCTTCATGTCCAGCACAATACCATCCGGTGTAACCCTGCCATACGAATTGCTGGCACGGATCAGTGTCGAAGCGAGCGCACCCGCCTTGCCATAGAGCAGCAAATCACGGAATCTCGACTGGGTGATCCGCTGCGACAGTGCCATCCATTGCAAGAATTTCAAGGCAAGGTCGCCATGTTTGCTGAGTATACTTTCCAGATCGCTAAGCGAGATAATGGCCAGTTCCCCTTTTTCCGCCATCTCTGCACTGTAGCTATGATTCAATCCTCCGATGCCGCCGAATTCACCGATGAGATCGCCGCTTTGCTGAATGGATAAAATAATTTCCTTGCCATCCTCCGTCGACTTGGTCATTTTCACTCGTCCCGAACGAATGTAGTACAGATATCCGGCTTCATCGCCTTCGAGAAAGAGACTATACCCCGACTTCACCCGTTTGGGCTGCATTTTTGCTTCAATCAGGCCCCATTGCTCAGATGTAACGAACGAAAGGATTCCGCCTGTTTCTCGTGTCATTTTGCCCGCCTCCGTTTGTTTCTGCTCTGCTCTTTGGGTTGTTCTTTCTACAAATACTGTACCCATAACCTTCGTCCCCCTTGGTGATTCCTTATGTATCCATCATACCGCGAAAGTAGCGCGAGGGTTATCGGGGGATTACCTGATCCTTAACGAGAAACTCCCTGAGTTTGCTGTGAGAAAAGTCACATTTCACCGATATGCCTCATCCTTCGCATTTCTTCAATCCCTTGGTGCACCTGACTCAGGAGTCCTCCACTGCCCAAGTTCAGTAGATTATAGAATGGAAATAGGGGTTTTCCCTGAATTACAACGTACGAGAAAGGGTCTACAATAGAATTAACATTGTAATACCCTTACTTTAAGATGATCCTGTTCAAAGGTTAATGATAATAATTACACGTCACGTACGTTATAATTTTGAAAAAGGAAGTGTCCTCTCATGCATGATGAACTGCCATCTGGCATTCAGGAGATGATCGACGGCCTGCGCCTGAACACATCCAGCGACTTCTGTGGACTTGCCTGTCTGAACGGGACGATGCTACGCTGGAAGTATACCTCTGGAGCTAGTAATGAACGGGTGAAACGCATGGAAATGCGCGCCGGACAAGATCTGGTGGGCACAGCCCTTCGGACTGGACGCACAGCCCGATCTGATGCACAATCCACCGGGGAGCATACACCCGGTCGTTGCCCGTTAATGCTTGCTGAGCGGCTGGTATGTGCCATAGCGGTACCTGTGTTCCAGGAAGGAAGTGTGCCTGGCGCCGTGCTGCTCGTTGGCAGCAGATTACCTTGCACCTTCTCACCGGACATGATCCGGCAGACGGAGCAAATCGCTCTACATCTTCAGCCAAAGGTGTTTGGATAACAACATCTGTCTTTAATATGGAAGAAGTCTTGTTATTTCCTTCGGGGAGTATCAAGGCTTTTTTTATTATAGTTATTTACAGCGGAGCAAGCCTTAGTCTGTTCACCTGTCTTCGCTCATCTGTATACATCGACGTCACTCACACAGATTGATATAATCTAGTCCATACATTCATATATTCATAGATAGTATATACAGCTAAGGAGGCTACAGATATGTTTGTACTGACAACTGCCAGTGTTATTCCATGGGAATCCACACAGCACAACAGTACCATTTCCATAAAAACGCCTTCATTGGTTACCTGCACAGCGACGGTGGACTATAGATATGGTAATGAGCACGGTGTTTTACATAAAGGACAGTTACTTTTTCTACATCCCCAATGCTCCCTGGAGCTGATACATATCCCACCTTCTGCCTTCACCCTGTATCATATCGGTTTTCAGGATTATGCATTAACGGAAGAGAGTCCTGACAAACGTGTTTATGAGCTAACAACAGTGAACTTGCCCTCACATGGTTCGAAGACCGGAGCAAGTCCACAGGTTCTGCGAATGCTGGCAATCATCCAGGATCTTTCCGAAAAAAGGACAGGAAGTGTCCAGACCGAAGAAGCCAGGTCCCATTATCTGCTGAGTGAATTGCTTGAATTATTCAAGCTGGCGATTAAACCTTCTACAGAAATGGTAGACAGTATAATTCGTGAAGCACTTCGCTACATGAATCATCACTATGACAGTCATCTCACCCGTGAAGAACTCGCCAGATTAACTGGGTTTAATGCGAGCTACTTCTCCAGGTTCTTTCAAAAACAGGTTGGACGAAGCTTTCAAGCTCACTTGACCCGAGTTCGTATGGACAAGACAAAGCAATATCTGTTGTCCACGCATGCCACCTTAAATGAAATTGCGCTGCTTGTGGGATACTCCGACGGTTTATACTTAAGTCGAAAATTTAAGCAGTTTACTGGGATTAGTCCAAGTGAATACCGACTACAGCCCCGCGCAAGACGAATTGCTACCGTACAGTACACAGGAGATCTGTTAGCCTTAGGCGTTCAACCCATTGCCGCCTCATTCCTACCCTGGGCTATGTCACCGCTAATCCAAGACGAGTTGCATGATGTACTGGATTTGGATCAATATGGTGTGGAAGAAATCCTCCGAACTGAACCACCTGATCTGATCATCGCGCCAGATTATCTATACTATTTGCCCCATAAGCTCGAACAACTGGAACAGATTGCTCCAGTTATGGTCCTGCCATGGGACAAGTTAAATCGATTGGAGACCGTTCAACTTATCGGACGAATCATAGGTCGAGAGCAGGCTGCCGAAGACTGGATAGAGCATTACACCGCGCTGGTCAGCAGTGAAGCTGAACGACTTGGGTCTGCAATCCAGCCTGATGAAACCGTTGGGTTATATGAACTCTGGGAAGATGGAACGATCTGTATCTGGAATGTAACCGCCAGAGCGGCATACAACGTCTATTATGGACTCAATCTTACACCTCCTCCCAGTATTCTACGTGACGTTCTGGAACCTAATAATCATCAGTTCATTCAGGAAGATCAATTGACGGAATATGCAGCAAACCATATGTTTCTCGTGCTTTCCTCACATGAAGGCGGTCTCTATCATGATGCAGAAGTTAAACTCAGGGAACGACCACACTGGAATAAGATTATGAATAACGGAAATAGCCGGATATATCCTCTCAAGTTGGAACAATTCTGGTGTAATGATGCGCTGGCTCTGGAAAAGCAACTTCAGCTTATGGTAGATATCCTGATTCGGGAGAATGGCGAAAAGAACAGGTAACCATTGTCCATGCTCAAGAGGTCACATTTTGAGATGGACGATACTTGTATCCAAAAGCTACGATATTAAGGAGGTTTTATTGAGAAAGATAATCATTATTGATTGGGGAGAAGCAGAATGACAGGGGTTAAATCAAAATGGTGGACTGGGCTTATGTTCCTGGTACTGGTGATTGGAATTATTGGCTGCTCAAGCCAAGTGGAAGAAACCACAAAAAATAAACCTTCCTCACCTGTTGCTACAGAAGAACAACCGGCAGACAGCGCCGCAAAAACGCAGGTCATATCCACCGTTAATGGAGACGTTGAAATACCCGCGAACCCACAGCGGATTGTGACACAGGGCTACCTCGCTGATTTTCTCGCACTTGGTATCAAACCAGTAGGCGCACCGGATTATGAGCTGGAAAGCCCTTATGTGCTTGATCTGGTTGAAGGCGTAGCAGACATTGGTCGTATCGACGGCGGTTCAGTCGAAAAAATTCTTTCGCTTGAGCCCGACCTGATCGTCACTGTAGGTGGAGATGAGAAGCTGAATGAGCAATATCGCAAAATCGCACCAACCCTCATCATCCCTTATGGTACATACGACAATGTGCATGAGGAAATCACTGCTTTTGGAGAAATCTTAAACAAACAAAAGGAAGCCGCAGACTGGTTGTCCCAATTCGAAGTAAAAGTGAAGTCAGCCAAGGACTCCATTCAAGGGTTGGTTCAGGAAGGTACGACTTTCTCCAACTTCAGTCTTTTTGGTAAGGATTGGTATATCAACGGAGATGGTGTCAACCGCGGTGGGCAAGCCATCTACCAACAGCTCGGACTGAAAGCACCAGACATTGTACAAAAGGAACTGATTGATCAGGATAAAGATACTGTAACTGTATCCGAGGAGAAACTGGCGGATTATGCCGGTGATTATATTTTCCTGGATTTATCCAATGGTGGTTCGCTGGATGAAACATCACCCGTCTGGTCATCCCTGGACGCCGTGAAGAACAATCGAGTGTTCAAGCTGGATGGGGAACGGTTCTGGCCATATGATCCTCTTGCCGTGGAGGCACAAGTCCAGGAAATTTCCAATATGATTCAGGAACGTTTCGGCCAAACAGAACATTAAGGTTCAATGTTTCTATCCCACACGTTGAGTGAGAGAAGCTATTCGGAGATTAAAGCTCTGAATGGCTTCTTTTTTTGTTATG
This sequence comes from Paenibacillus sp. FSL H7-689, assembly GCF_000517905.1. Taxonomy (NCBI): domain Bacteria; kingdom Bacillati; phylum Bacillota; class Bacilli; order Caryophanales; family Paenibacillaceae; genus Paenibacillus; species Paenibacillus sp. FSL H7-689. The sequence continues at coordinate 51,181 of NZ_ASPU01000065.1, read as the reverse complement.
ATATAGATAGAACTAAGGAAGCGGACTGGGGGAAATCATGTGATTCAACTATTAGTTGTAGACGACCATGTTGTCGTGCGTTCCGGGCTGATCGCCTTACTTGAGGGAAAGAATGATATACATATCGTTGGAGATGCCGCAGATGGCGATGAAGCCATTGCCAAGGCTCAAGAGTTGAAACCAGATGTGGTCTTGATGGATTTCAGCATGCCACCAGGCAAAGACGGTCTGACCGCTACCGCTGAATTAAAGAAATTGATGCCAGATGTCTCCATTTTGATACTAACCATGCATGACGATGAAGAATATCTGTTCCGCGCCATCCACGCGGGAGCATCCGGATATATACTCAAAAGTGCGCCGCATGAAGAATTGCTTGCTGCAATTCGTTCCGTAGCAGAGGGTAGCGCCTATCTGTACCCCAGTGCAACCAAGCGGCTGATGAGTGAATACCTGGACAAAGCCAAACAGGAAAACGCCGGACCGTATGACACGTTATCCGAGCGGGAGAAAGAGATTTTGTCCTGGATTGCCAAGGGTTACGCCAACAAGGAAATCGCCGAACATCTGATCATCAGTGTCAAAACGGTTGAATCCCACAAAAGCAATCTGATGGAGAAGCTTGGCCTGCGTACACGACCGGAACTGGTGAAATTCGCTATGAAAAAGGGGTTGCTGAACTTTGAGTAGTGCACGCAAGAACAGATTAAGTGGACTCGCAGACCAGCCCGTACGCCTCCTGCTGAACGAAATCGATAATCACATTACGGATAATGAATTTCGCAGCAGGTTGAAGGGTTCCCTGCATCAACTGAGTGATCTGAAATTTGCCTTGGATGAATCCTCTATTGTAGCCCTGACAGACCGCAAGGGTAAAATCCAGTATGTGAATGATAAATTCTGTGAAATCTCACAGTATGAGCGCGAGGAACTGATCGGTAAGGATCATCGAATTATTAATTCCGGATACCATGGCAAAAGCTTTATGAAAAACCTGTGGGACACGATATCCTCAGGTAAGGTATGGAACGGGGAAATTCTCAATCGTGCCAGAGATGGCAGTCATTATTGGGTCAACACCACCATCGTACCTTTCCTTGATAACGACGGGGAGCCCTATCAATACCTGGCTGTACGCAGCGAGGTCACCAAGCTGAAATCCGTCGAAGCCGAATTGCAAAAGATGATGTCCCAAGTGATGAATATTCAGGAAGAGGAACGACGCCGGATCTCGCGTGAACTGCATGACGGGATTGGACAGAGTCTCTTCTCTCTGGTGATTCAGATGGATCGCCTGCTGGCAGACCAGCCTCACCCCGGGGTTGAAGCACTTCGTAAGCAGGTCACGGGTATCATGGAAGATGTACGCGGTATGGCATGGGAGCTGAGACCATCTGTTCTGGATGACCTGGGTGTTGTTCCGGCAATTCGTACGTATATCGAGAATTACACCCGACACTACGGGATTGAAGTTGATTTGGAATGTAATTTGCGCAAACGACTGGAGATGAACCGGGAGATAGCCATCTACCGAATTATTCAGGAAGCCTTAACCAATGTCGCAAAGTATGCCGATGTTGCCGAGGCACGTGTTACTATAGAAGACGCTGAGAATATGACGATGGTTATTATTGAAGACCAGGGTGCTGGATTCAGCGAAGCAACCGCTGGCAATGGCGTTGGATTGTTTAGTATGGAAGAGCGTGCCCGTGGTGCAGGAGGAACGTTGAGAGTTTCTTCCGAGCCTGGCGAAGGGACTACCGTTACCCTTTTATTGCCCAAGACAGCACAGGGATAACCGTACATGCTTCGTATCACACTTTGCGCTTTACTCCAGCTTATCTATTATTTAACGGCTGCTCGCTATTGGACTATGCGAGTGGTCTTTTTATTTCCGATTGGTCGAAATGACAAAATGAAGGCTCAAAATCGGTTAAATTCAATAATCATGATAAATAGATTGACTCCAGTTACGATTCGTCATTAAACTATGAATGCTACATACACATTGTATGTTTAGTAAAATTTTATTATTTATTTCATATAGCGAGAGAAAAGGATGGTCAACATGTCAGAGAAACGCTCCTCCAAAGGAGGAGAAATTCCACAAATGTACAATCTGGACGAGATGGATCGCAAAATTATCGCCGCGCTTCACCACAACAGCCGAATATCCTATACGGATCTGGGGACACAGATCGGATTGTCACGTGTAGCTGTTCAAGCCCGCATTAATGCGTTATCCGAAAAAGGAATCATCGAACGCTTCACCGTTGTAATCAACCCTGGCAAAGTTGGGCTTCAGGTCTCAGCCTTTTTCAATGTCGATGTTGAACCGCCCTTCCTGGATGAAGTCGCTGAGAAACTGGATGAAGAGCCAGCCGTCACCAGCCTTTATCATATGACAGGCCCGAGTACCCTGCACATGCACGGTATTTTTGCGGATATGGAAGAGATGGAGCAGTTTTTGCTGGAGAAGCTCTATAAGATGCCGGGTATCGTCAAAGTGGAATCACAGCTATTGTTGAAACGTTATAAAAGCCGGATGGGCATGAGACTCTAGGAGGAAATCAGCATGGGTTGGAAAGATTACAACGGTCTCGTCATCGGAATGGTACGAACCGGAATTCTCGGATATGGCGGTGGACCTTCGGTTATTCCGTTGATCCGTTACGAAGCCGTTACGCGTTACAAATGGGTCAGTGATGAGGAGTTCGGCGAGATTTTGGCTATCGCCAATGCCCTTCCGGGTCCCATCGCGACCAAAATGGCCGCATATCTCGGTTATAAAACCAAAGGTGTGCTGGGCGCGATCGTGTCTGTACTCGCTCATATTTTGCCGACAAGTATTTCCATTATTGCTCTGCTCGGTTCCATGTACGCGCTACGCGAGTCGAAAGTGGTAGCAGGCATGGTAGCCGCCGTAAGGCCAGTCATTTTTGTCATGCTGGGCATGATGGCTTATGAATTTGCCATGAAAGCCTGGAAGGGACTTGGTAAAGTTTTTGCCGCCCTATTCGGCGTAATTGCCTTTGTACTATTGCAGCTGCTGGATATCCATCCGGGGATTGTGATCGCGGTTTTCCTGGGATATGGTGTCTTCCATCTGGATCTGGTTCAGCGCTTCAAGTCCAAAGGCGAGTCCGATAAGGGGGTGTCCTAAGGATGCTCCAGACCTGGTGGGAACTATTTTGGGGATTTTTCGTAGCAAACATATTGGGATATGGGGGCGGCCCAGCTTCCATTCCGCTTATGCAGGAAGAGATTGTGAACCACTACCAATGGATGACCACCGAGCAATTCGGTGATGTACTGGCGATTGGTAACGCCCTTCCCGGCCCGATTGCAACCAAAATTGCTGCATTTGTCGGGTACCACGTAGCAGGCTGGTTTGGGGCAATTATCGCAAGTTTTGCCACAATCGTACCTTCCGCGACCGCACTAATTATATTACTTCGTCTGTTGAACAAACATCGCACGTCACCAAAAGTCAAAGGCATGACACTGCTTGTGCAGCCTGTTATCGCCGTACTCATGATTCTGCTCACATGGGAATTTGGACAGCTGTCCACTAATTCCATCGGCATCTGGCAGACGTTGATCATTGCAGGCATCTCGCTCTGGGTCATGACCAAAACCAAGCTGCACCCGGCCATTCTGATCGTGATCGCTTTTGCCTATGGTGCGCTGGTACTGTCTCACACGATGTAGTTATAGAACATACGGGGAACGTCACAGAATCACTTGGTTATACATCTGTAATAGGGTGGTGTATGCAAGGGTTCTGGACGTTGGCGAATGGCCAGACTATTTTCATTTTTTAAGGAACTGAGGACGTCTTATTTGGTCTTTAGGTCCTCTTTATAAATTGTAAGGAACATCAGACACGTTATATACCAAAATAACCTGACAAAAGTGCTATAACAGACTGTACTTTCCGATATAACGTGTCTCAGATTCGTTAGCGCTTGAAGACATGCCTAGTTTATAAACAAAAAACGGTGATACCAGCTATTAGCTGGCATCACCGTTTTTATTTCCACGTTTCACACTCACAGTTGAAAAATATCGTTTACTTTGCTTCAACCACTACCGTTACTTTGGTTTTCACACCTGCAAATGTCACCGTAATTGTTGCTTTACCTTTGCCGTTCGCCTGAATAATTCCATCTTTCACCGATGCTGTTGCAATACGGGAAGATTTCCAGAGAGCCGGTTTGGATACATTCGCTTCACTGCCATCAGCATACGTTGCAGTAGCCGCCACAGTTACCTTTTCACCAGGTTTCATGGTCAACGTTACTTTATCCGTCTGCAAATATTTCAGTGTATCCACATCTAGAGCAATCGTTACAGACTTGCTGCCGTATTTTGCGGTGATTTTGGCTTTACCTGAACCTGTAGCTTTGACTTTACCTTTGGTCACTTGAGCTACTTTGTAGCTGTTCGTTTTCCATTCAGCTTTGTCCGTAACATCACGCTCGCTACCGTCGCTCAAGAAGGCAGTTACCGTCAGATCAGCTGTATCGCCTGATTTCAGGGAAAGAACCGGCTCGGAAGCTTCAATACGTGTGATGACATCCACTTCAACTTGGATCGTCACTTTTTTGGAGCCGTATTCTGCTGTGATATTGGCTTTACCACTGCTGTTACCCGTAATCACGCCTTTTTTCACATCTGCTACACGTGCATTGCTGGATTTCCAGGTTGCTTCGGATGTAACATCCAACGTGTTGCCGTCCTCATCCGTACCTGTTAGAAGGATCGTCTGAGTTTCTTTGGCAGACAGAACAACGAAGTTCACATCTGCTTCCAGTCCACTAGCCATACCTACTTCAACAGGCAGAGTCAGTGTTTTGCCTTCAATCTTCGCGGTAATGGTTACTTTACCTGTAGCAACACCTGTGATAACCCCTTTGCTATCTACCTCAGCGATTTTGTCGCTGCTGCTGCTCCAAGTTGCATCTTCAGATACATCTTTGGATGTTTCACCATACAACGCCAGTACTTTGGCAGAAGTCGTTCCACCAACAGCTACTGATGCTTTTTTCTTATCCATTTCATACTTGTCCGGAACGTCTACATTTACTGTAAATTTAACCGTTTTACCGCCATAAGCTACAGTGATCGTAGCCGTACCGGATTTGTACGCAATCAGATCGCCGTTCGATACATATACAACATCTGCATTGCTTGAAGTCCATGTTGCTTTGGAAGTTACATTTTCTGTGCTTGCATCAATATACTCTGCATTGGCTACCAATTTTTTGGACTTGTTCTCACCTGTAACACTCATGGCGAGCTTGTCAGTCACATCTTTGATATCCAAATATCTTGCCGTATCTACATCCACAGCAACTTCTACGGTTTTGCCACTGTAGGTTGCTTTAATCGTTGTTGAACCTGCACTAATCGCTGTGACCTGTCCCTTGAATACCGTTGCAACCTTCTCGTTGCTGGATGTCCATGTTGCCTGATCGGTTACATTCACATCGCTGCTGTTTGGATAAGAAGCCGTTACAACGACATTAGCCGTTTTGGTTGTATCACTCAAACGGAAGAAAATACTTTGTTTCACCACACTCAGTTTGCTCGTCAGATCCACATCCACGTCAACGGATACTGATTTCGTACCGTATTTGGCTGTGATCTTGGCAGAACCTGCCGAGTATCCTGTAATTTCGCCTTTAAGAACGTCTGCGACCTTCTCGTTGCTGGATGTCCACTCCGCCAGATCCGTTACATCTTTGGTTGTGCCATCTGGATACGTAGCCGTCACTTTCACACTTTCACTTTTGTTCAACAACAGGTTAACTTGCTGTTTATCTACATCTACACGTTTAACCACTTCAACGTTAACATCCACCGTCACGCTTTGGCTGCCAACTTTGGCTGTGATAACGGCCGTACCCGCGCTTTGTCCAGTTACTTTACCATTCACAACGGTAGCAACCTTCTCATCACTGGTAGACCATTCTGCAGTATTTGCTGCTGCATTATTTGTTTCATTGTCACTATACGTTGCTGTCAAAATAATTTCTTTTGTATCTCCCGTGCGCAAATCCAGACTTTGCACGTTTTTCGAAAGGGCTTTGACCTTCTTCGTTACTTTCACTTGAACAGTCTGACTCTGACCCTGGTAAGCTGCGGTAATCGTCGCTTTACCTTCCTTTTTGGCCGTGATTGCACCATTATATACAGTTGCTATCGAAGTATCTTCGCTACTCCAGGTTGTACTAATCGTTACATTAGCCGAGGTATTATCTGAATATACCCCTGTCACCGTAACAGACCCAGAATCACCAACTTCGAGCGACATCTCATTCTTGGAAACCACAATTTTGGACAGTTCTTTATCTGCCGCAGCGGCCAAGCCTACGTTGGAAATACTCAGCATCAACACCAGCATCATCACCATGTACTTGGTCAATCTTGGCTTTAACATCATTTCCCCCCGATTATCATCATTTTTTTCCTTATGTTTTATGTCGGCAAGTTCTTTCCAGATGTTTAGACTTTCAGGAAATTTTCAGGGAATTCTATGGAAATTAATTTATCTTCTATTCCTGTTTCAACCGATCATACCTGCGAATATTGCGCATACCTATGTATATTGGCAGTCTTGAACTTCTTTTAACAGGATTGGAGGAAACATAATGCATCAGCCTTTTGATTACATCGGGTATTGGGAGGAAACATATCGTTCGGGTGAAACTTCTGGGAGGGGTTCATACGGGGTTTTGGCTGAATTCAAGGCCGAGGTCGTGAACGGACTGATTCAACGTGAAGGGATTCATCGTGTCATTGAGTTTGGATGTGGGGATGGCAACCAGTTGCAATACATGAATTATGAGGACTACCTGGGCGTGGATGTAGCGGCTTCTTCAGTAAAGCGTTGTGCTTCCCAATTTGCCAAGGATTCGTCCAAGAGTTTCATGCTGTATACACCAGGCCTATGGATTAACCGTGGTTTCCTGCAAGCCGATCTGACGGTCTGTCTGGATGTGTTATATCACATCACGGATGAAACAGATTTTCGCAACACCCTCTATGATATTCTGCACTCCTCAACAGCATGGGTCGTGCTTTACACCCGTTTGAAAGAAAACGGCAACCCGGGGATTGATACAATTCAGGACCGTAATCTGTTTGAATATCTCTTCGACTATCCTGATTTCAAAGTTCATGAGATTATTCCGCAGCGCTATCCAGATCAATCTTCCGCCGACTTTGTCATCCTGAGACGTACACCTTCGAAGTGAAAAGCGATCTTTTCAGTAGAGCATTGCTAAGTCTGCACCCCAACTGGACCCGTAAGAATGAGTATTCATAGACCAGACATTCTTTTGTCTTCCTTGGATTATGTACACCATCCGCCTGTCCGCTCACCTTGATTTGTCTATTCAAAGCTCAAGCTTAGGTATACTCCTTCTCCAGTAGAGGGAATATCGTTCCTAATCCTGGAGACAGCCTTATGCGGACAGGTGATGATGGTTTGCTACTGATGCTACTGACAACTAAATACTGAATATATAACCGGTTAACTAGTTGAATCTAATGAAATAATTCGAAGGCTCACAACACTAATACCTTACTAATCCTTTCTCCCCTTCAGTTCTTCCAGCCCGTAGTTCTCAATTCTTCTTTTAAAATAACCCCGCATGTCCACGCAGCTTCGCCAGCGCTTCCATATAGAAATAATCGCCGTATATAATCGGCACATTCAGCCCTCGCCCTTCCGGGTAATGCACCGTTCCCTGCATGATCAGACCTTCTTCCGCTGCCGAGTCGCCAGAGCTATAGTGCTCATGCAATCCGCGGACGATACGCTCTCCCGCGGCGGCATAGGTCTCCCCGCGTGGCGACAGCTTCGCCAGCTCAAGCAACCCGCTCGCGGCAATCGCCGCAGCGGACGAGTCCCACGCCACCTGATGCTCCGCAGGTGCGCGGAAATCCCACACCGGCACGATCTCTTCGCCAAGCATGGCGAGGAAGAAATCGGCCGCACGCTCCGCTGTCTCCAGATATCGGGCTTCGCCCGTATACCGGAAAGACAGCGCAAACCCGTGCAACGCCCAGGCGGTACCCCGCGCCCAGGCGGAACCTGGAGCATGGCCCTGTCCGCCATGCTCTCGCAGCTTCTGCCCCGTGTGTGGATCGAACTCCACCACGTGGCAAATGGACCCGTCCGCGCGGATGAATTCGCGCGCAACGGTGTCCGCATGTGCTTCCGCCAGCCAGCGGAAGCGAGGGTCGCCGCTCTGCTCGGATGCCCAATAGAGCAGCGGCAGGTTCATCATGCTGTCAATGATGGCTACGCCGCGCGTATCCATTGCTGACGAGCTGAAGTTCCAGGCGCGGATGAACTCACCGCGCACGTGGAACCGGGCAGCGAGCAGGTTGGCGGCAAGCATGCCACGCCGCCGTCCATCCATGCTGCCCGTCTGGCGGTAGTTGGCTACGCCACTAAGCAGCCAGATGAACCCCAGATCGTGATCTACCGATTCGGGATCACGCAGACAACCTTCCAGTTGCCGCTCACAGCTTTCGGCAATGCGATGTAGCGAAGCCGCAGCTTCACTTTCCGGAGCATCCTCATAGACCAGCCATAACAATCCAGGCCAGAAACCCGCTGTCCACCATTCCGGATCATTCCGGTCATACGTCCCCTGCGGGGCAATGTGCGGAAATGTATCCTTAATCCGCTTTGCATTCCGAATCGTCTTGGCAGCTCCCTGTTGCCACGCTTCCTCGAGCCATTTTACCGACGTTGATGTGTTCATGAACATATCCCTCCTCGATTCAATACCAGACATCTAAGCTTGATGCTCCAGCTCATCCTCAACTTATCTATAGCGTCGTATGCCGTAACTGCAATATCTATCCGATAAATATCACTAATCATCCACGAATAACACTTTCAACTATGCTTCGAGCTGTTTTGAGATGTTTGGAGATCTAATGATCCTCAACCTGAACACCCTTCAGTTAAACTCGCCCAATCGGATCGCAAATGACAACCTACGTGCTCCGTTCACTTCAATCCGGGCTTCCTTCAGTAACCCATTACGTGAAGCCACGGCTTGCTCCACCAGATAAATTATGGCTTCCTGATCCAGCGCTGTAGATTCTACATAGGCCCCCCGATACTCCGTTCGTACGTTATGATCCGTATGGGTAATTACCGCCTGTTCGCGACCATCATGGAACATCAATGGAATGAGTGCACCTGCCGCCGCAATCTCACCTTCGAACTCATACGTTATGGTCAGCCCATCCGCCTGTTGCACATAATGGGTACGCAATGATTCAATTCCGGGTAATGGACCGACCCATGTCACGGCAAAAGAATTAACCCGATGCTCGCCGCCATCTTCTGACGCTCTTTCCACCAGATGTTGCTCCACTTGATTCGGCGTATTATGGTCCACCTTCTCGTACACAACGGAACCTCCTCCCTGTGCAGGGTCTAATCCAACGTCACGATCATATGTACCACCGGATGGAATCCCCTCTGCAAGACTGTGCCATACCCCATCTGGTGTCTTCCAGGCAGGGCAGTAGCTGAGCGGTCGGACCTCCCCATCGGCAAATTCCGTAAATCCGGCCTGCACATGGCTGGCGGCGGACGGACCAATCAGACCAGGTAACCCCATCTGCTGAATCCTTACCAAACCAGGGATCGTATACGGATCATTCATCGCCGTGTGTAATACCAGTTGCTGACCAGGTATGGAAGCAATCACAGTTTCAAACCACCCATCGGTCTGCAAAACCCTGCTGCCTAACTCGGAAGGAAGGTATACTTCGCTCACATCGTCTCCCGGATCACTGAGACAAGCGTGAGCAAGCGCTGCTGCCGTCCACAGGTTGTAACAGGTGTGGTTGGTATATATCTCGTACCCGTGCCGATCTTCTGGCGCGTATTCATTGCGTACGATTTTCAAACGTCCATCTTCCATCTTCCAGCGCTCAACAGCAGCAAAACACCGATTGGCCGCACGTGCAAAAGCACCCGCCATCACCCGATCTCCCGCCTTCAGAGCCTGCGTTGCATGTGTGGAGCATACATAAGCCGCCGCCGCTTCATTCCACTGATGCTGGGAGCTGCGACCACGCGGTGGAATCTCACCTAGCGGCGAGAGCGTCAGTAACGAGCTGAAGGCACCATGGCGCAGCTGCTCACGTAAGGTATCGGCAGTGGTTCCCTCGTAACCAGCTTCAAGCATCACCCCAAGGTGATAACGGGTGGCAATATCATAGGAAAATGGACAATTTGGACGGTCCAGCGGTCCATCCTGATACAAGCCAAGGGCCGTAAACCGGGGTAGATGATAGGCTTCCAGATATCGATCCATCCACGCAGTACCCTCACTCGCCAGCTGTTCATGCCACCGCAGATATTCGCCAGAGATCATAATGGCGTTCCAGTTAATCATGCGATTGGGATTGTTCATCTTGCTCATCGTAAATACATAATCTTGTTCAGGACTGATTGTCTTGAGTGCCTCAGCCCAGATCTGTGCATGTTCAGGCAGGTGTGATTTCAACAACATATAGGCTCTCATCATGAGCACCGGAAAAAAATCAGGGTGATTGTCTGGTGCGCTACCATTGACCACGGCATCAATGCTCTGTGACAGGGCTATTGCTGCCGATTGGAGCAAATCTGTACGCCCTGCATCAACCAGAACTGCCGCAGCCATCGCATAGGCCGGTGTAGAATAATATCTCTCCACACCCGAGAACGGGTCGATAATTGCACCCTGGCTGTCCTGATATGGTGTGTAAGCGCGAACAACACTTTCAACAAGTGCCAACTTGCGCTCCCTATTCCAGCCGTCTGCCGGAGGGGGACCCGCTTGTTCTGCCAATGTACGGTAATGTTCGAGTTCGTCTTTCCATGGATACGTGGACGCAGATGTATATTCACTCAATCATGCTCACCTCGGTTTCTCCCATTTTCGGATTAATGATGAAGCGTACCTCACATACTGTTTCAAGCGGATTAGGGCGTTCTATCCGAACATCCGTCTCATCAATCACACCTGTCCATGATAGTGACGTTCGATAGAATGTGACGGGGACATTGTCATGATCAACTGTGTTCATAACCTCCGTAAAGACCTGCCACTGGTTCGCATCATACGTCATATGAACCGTTCCATGTACACCTTGCCAGCGAAGGTCACCGCTCTTCACCACCTCAGGTTGTACTCTGCTCATCCATCGCTCCACAACGCTTGAACACCCTGCATCTGGATCATCCACCGAAGAGAATCGTTCTGCCGAAGACACCATCCTGCTCTTCCATTGAAAACGGTCAATGAGACGCAATTCTGCTCTATTCCTGCTACCGCCAGAAGCCATCTTCCAATGAAATTGGCGCGTATAACGAGCCAGTGAAGAAGCTCCAGAGTATGCGGATGTCAGATCCAATGTAGTATCCAGCTCACCGCCACCCTCTGCCAGCTTTGCCTCTAACACATGGGCTTGCGCTTGCCGACCGGAGCATTGCTCCTGGCCTTCAATGAGCGGAACGTTATGCCCGGATGACGAGATGTGGAACAGTTGCTCTCTGCCTGGCGCAAAATACGCTTGGGTATACAACCCTGCTCCTGGATCACACAGAATATTCTCACCACCGCAATGGATAATGAACTGCCCCAGATCATTATGGTTGTGAGGTTCATCGTTATGTCCACCTTTAACGGAAATAGCCACCTGAAGGGGTGCGCCGTTCGCTTGTTTTGTATCCGGAGAATCGAACGATCCTTTTGCAATCATCCATCCCAGATTTTGAAAAATAAATCCTCGTTCAGCCTGCCCAGAGGCACCTTCATCACCGTACACTGGCGGATCGCTCCACATCACGTTCCGCAACAGATGAGCCCAGCGATGACAGGAATCATCAGTAAGCAGTGGGATATGAAGCGGCAAATCCACCTGCAACCCAAATCGGGATGCGAGCAGGGAAAGCAATCCGGAAGCGATCTCTTCCTGCTCGGCACTGTCCGAATAATTTACGAATGTTCCACCTGACAAATGAACTCGCAGCGGGAAGGCTGCGATGGCTGCTATTTTGGTACCCGCTAGCAGATCTAGTTCGCCCTCACTGTACTCACGAAGCATCTCGGCATAATAGGTGAAATAACCAAATCCATATACCCAATATCCAATGCCTTCGGCACAGCCGCCATCCTCGCCATATCCGCTCAAGAATGCGTTCATACAGCTGACCGTATGGGAGATCGATTTCTGTAGTGTGAGCTCATCCTCCAAAAGCAACAATGCGGCCATGCCACAGCAGCCACCACAGACCGCCGACCAGTTGTGATCCGCTGTCTGCCAATGGAACTTCCGTTGCTCCTGGTAAAGCGGGATGAAGATTCGCCGCTCTGCTTCAGACCTGATCCGCTCTATGACAAGGCGATCCAGCCGCTCGGCGTGAATGGTCACAATCTCGGCCAGCATATGTACTGTCTCTGCGGCGAACAGATCGATGTTCCCATTCACCTGGTTGACCTCTCCCGTACCCAGATGCGCGGGCAAACACCACGTATACTCACCACACACGTCCCACAATATTTCTTCCAGCGCCTGCAGTGCATCCGGCCTAGCTGTGTCTAATGCGAGCATCGCCACAGCAGCCAGTCTGCCCCTTCGATCGAAATAAGCCTCTTCATAGGCTTTCCGCTCACCCGTATCGCTGAACTGTCGATATAGACGGAACGACAAGGAAGGCATGGGTTCTTTCAAGGCACGTTCACCGTAAGCCTTCAAGTCTGTGTATAACGTAGCCAATTCAGGCCGGGATAACTTCTCCAAGAGTCTGTCGGCACTTAAGGAACTCAATGCTCTGCTCTCAGTACCACGTTGGTTTATATTTTCATTTTCGACTTCGTGAATGGAATCTTCCACTGGATTCACCACTCTTCGTTAATGGATTGTCATGCCCATATTATAATGTAATCGATTTCATTTTACCGGATATGATAGCATTTTTGAAGAATTATCCATTAGAACCCTTTCCACGACGTTACTTCCTTCTCCTTCCTAACCAAAAAAACGAAGAACCTTCGCCAGGTTCTCCGTTGCATTCTGCCTGTCACCACAGGCTTTTTATGGTTATCTCATATTCTTAACTATCTTATATCCTCATCCTCAATTAATCCTGAATACCTATAATGCTGCTGCCCATATCCTAGCTGTCCGCTGTTGTTATCACACAATCGCAAGCGAAGAATTCTGTACAACAGACAACCATTGGCGTGCAATCAGCTCATGACCTGCTGCGGTTGGGTGTACGCCATCCCATAACCAGTACGCTGCATCCGCCTGTTTCAGAGCGTCATTAAACGTCTGCTGCAATGGCACCCACACAGCTCCAAATTCTTCAGCAAGACCTTGGGCCAGTTTCTGATATTGACCGACATACTCTTCCCAGGCTTCCCATTTCTCCGCAGTCGCTCCGGTTCTCAGAATAAACGGCTCCATCAAAATCAGCCCCGTATCTGGCATCACTTCCCGAGTTTCTTCGAGCAAATGGCGATACGCCCGTCCGAAACGATCCGTTACCCCGCTAGGTTCACCATTCATCGTGCGCCAGGCATCATTAACCCCAATCAGGATGCTGATCAGGTCCGGTTTTAGACTAATGGTATCCTCATTCCAGCGTGCGTACAGGTCCGATGCCCGATCCCCGCTGATGCCTCTGTTATAGAAGGTCTTTTGCTTGCCCGCCAGTTCCATACCCAGTTTGCTGGAGATCAGATACGCATACCCGTGTCCGAGAAAATGATTCGGATCATCATTGCGTGATCTTCCCCCATCTGTAATCGAGTCTCCCTGAAACAATATAACGGATGGACTTGTACTCATGATTGAAATCGTTCCTTCCTCTTGTGCAAAATGGAAACACTGAACACCTCAGTCTCCATTTTATCCCTTTCGGCTACAATAGAAAATAGCGTTTTCATCACTGAGTTTCGCCATCTTATGACTCTCCTAGCAATTATCCGATCCAATATCGCAGTATCATCATAGCCACAATACCGACCATTACGGTTCCCAGCAGACTGCGTGTCCAGATGGCTACTGCAATCGTAGGCAGGGAGGCCCACAGAGCTGCATTGTGCGTAATCGGCACTAACTGGTTGCCCGACATGAACAGTTCCTGACCAATCAGCGCTGCCATGACCGCTACGGGTACATACTCCAGCCAGCGTAACAACCACATCGGAATCTGTATCTTGCTGAACAGCATCAGTGGCAGTACACGCGGGATAAATGTTAACAGTGCCGAACCCATAATAATCCAGAATACATCCCATCTTACTTCCATCGTTCCATGAACACTCCCATCGTTGCCGCAATGACCGCAGCCACAATGACACTCATGCTGCCAAGTGAAGCCATGCTGGCGAAGATTACACAGACCACGGCGATAATAGCCACATTAATGTGTATTTTTTTGTTTTTGCGATGCACCAACTGGAGTACAACCAGTCCAATAAACATCGCTGGCAGGGCATAATCCAGACCCAGTCGTTCCGGGTTAGTGATCCAGCGTCCAAAGTACGCTCCCGCCATATTAGCCACGAACCAGTTCAGATATGCGGTAATATTCAGACCGTGCATCCAGCGTTCACTGAGCCTTTCTCTGCCAATTGCACGTGTCATCGCAACGCCGAAAGACTCATCGGTAAGCAGTGAACCAATCCACATATTTTTAAGCGGGGTCAGATGCCGAAAATACGGTGATACAGCCGCACTGAGCAGCAAATGGCGAAGATTCACAAAAAATATGGTGAACATAATGGCTACTGCTGACCCATTCGATGCGAGCATGCCTGCTGCAATGAACTGAGCCGATCCTGCATATAAAATCAGGCTGAGCAGTGCCGTTTCCGCCAGACTCAGACCTGCGGTCATTTCAATGACACCCGCCGCAAAGCCAATACTCAAATAACCAAGCAGGGTTGGAATACAATCTTTGACCCCCTGCATGAATGTAGCTTGATCCTGGACCTCTTCCATGTCCTCCTGTCCAGATATCTGTAGTGTACTTTGGTCCAACTGCCGTACAACCCCTCTCCAATTTCTGTCCCCATAAACCGATATATATGGATGTAGATCCATCCAAGTCCATTCTTCATGAAAACAACTTCTTTGTGTATTCAACATGCCCAGTTACATGCCTTATGGATTTCACATTTTGCAAAATTCACTTCACATAATTCAGAAATATAACACATGATGTGCACTAAGGGAGAGACAGATTAATTTTTATAGAACAGATGTAATCCTAAATACCTACAAAACCAAAAAATATTTTCGCGAAACTCATAAATTATGTTGAATAAACGCGAAATTTGTCATACGATAGCACCAGAAACTTCTGGAAAGGATGGAATGAAATATCTTTTACCAGATGGGCTTGTCCACTAGACATGGGGATGGGTTACACAGAGGGGGAATGTGTATGAAAAAAATTCGTAAACAAGGGGTCAAAAGAACAATGCAGATGAGAGAGAAACTGATTTTGTCATTTGCCATTGTATTGCTCATTCCAACCATTAGTCTGGGCATTATCTCGTTCCAAACAGCTGATGCCAAGGTTGAAGAGAAAATGTATGAGAACGCGATCAGCAGTGTTACTGTGCTCAACCAGACCATTGACCAGATCATTGGTGCAACACGCAAAAATGTTGATTTCCTGGCAAGTCAGCTGGATGCAGGCAATGTCGGACCCAATCAGGGTGACGAAACAGATACCATCCGTACCTTGCTCGACGCTTATAAGGAAACGCATGATGACGTGGAACTTGCCTCCATCGGTACCGATCAGGGCGTATATATTAACTCCCCTGTAACTGCGGTGAACAAAGAAGGATATGACCCGCGCGAACGCCCGTGGTATCAGGCTGCTACGCAGAACAAAGATGTCCCTACCGTAATTACCCCCTACTTATCAAGCAATACCGGCAATGTTGTTGCTTCAGTAGCTCAGACTTCAGCGGATGGCCATGGTGTCGTCTCTGTCAGCCTGTCGCTTGAAGCCCTCTCGAAGACGGTTAACTCCACGAAGATTGGCGAGAAGGGTTATATCTATATCATTGATAATGCCAATAAAATCATTGTACATCCTACCGAAAAACCGGGGACCGAAGGAACCATGGCACCCTATAAAGATATTTTCGCACAGAAAAACGGAAGTCTGACCTATACACTAAATGGAAACCAGGAACACGCCTTTTTCTCCACCAATGAAACGACGGGCTGGACCGTGGTTGGTGTCATTGACAGTGGGGAAGTGACGGCATCTGTGCGTCCAATCCTATACACCACACTTATTGTTGTAGCGATTGCAATTGCGGTAAGCTCCGTCATTATTTTCTGGATTGTGCAATCAATCACCAAACCACTGAACCGCTTGGTGAAGGCATCTGACGAAATTAGTAATGGTAATCTGACCATCGAGGTTGCTGTATTAGGACAGGATGAATTCGGCAAGCTGAGCACCAGCTTCAATAAGATGAGCGAATCCCTGCGAACCGTTATTCAGGACGTGCGACACACGGCTGACGAGTTAACCGCCTCATCCACACAATTGGCAGTCAACTCATCGGAGACAACCAAAGCAACAGAGCAAGTCGCCCTGATTACGGAAGAATCCGCAGCTGGACTTGAGAAACAAACAAACAGCCTGAAACATACGGCACTACAGATGAATGAGCTTGCTGGAGGTGTAGGACAGGTAACGAACAGCACACAGCAAGTATCCGAAGCTGCCATGCAAGCAAGTGAGCTCGCGGATAAAGGGAATGCAACCATGCAGACGGCCGTATCTGAGATGAGTTCCGTCAGTCGCTTTGTGCAAGGTATGGCAGATACTGCTGGACGACTTGAACAGCATTCCACATCCATTGGTGAGATGGTATCTGTCATTACAGATATCGCTGCACAGACCAATTTGCTTGCTCTCAATGCTTCTATAGAAGCAGCGCGTGCAGGTGAGCATGGACGCGGCTTCTCCGTTGTTGCCAGCGAAGTCCGCAAGCTCGCGGAACAATCCAGCCTGTCCGGCCAGAAGATTGTAGAGATGGTCGGAGCGATTCAACAGGAGATTTCAATGGCCAATCACAGTGTACAGATCGGGCAACAGGATGTAAGCAACGGCATTCGTGCCGTTCAGTTTGCAGATGAAGCTTTTGCCCAGATTAGTGAGGCTGTTGGGGTCGTCAATCATCAGCTTGAGAACATTGCAGCCGCCTCACAACAGATGTCTGCAAGTACAGCCGAAGTGGTGCAATCCATTGATCAGATCCACGCCATATCGGAAACCAATGCCGATGGAACGGAGAACATCTCTGCTGCTACGGAGGAGCAAGTGGCTTCCATGCAGGAGATATCATCCTCTGCTGATTCCCTTGCCCATCTGGCTCACAAGCTGCAGAAGCTGGTGGAACAATTCAAGCTGTAGTCGTTGAACTAAAGATTGTTTACAATAACACTACGATGACAGAATAACCTTCCAATCGCTGTTATCGTGCAAACGATTAGTTCAACTTATAAAATTAAGTAGTCTGTAATACCCAAAGCCCCTTTGCCATCATATTGGCAAAGGGGCTTTGGGTGTTAAAAGGTCGGGCATTCTAGAATGGAAATATCCCTCCTATTCAGCAGATTGCTTTTTATCTCCGTGGTAACCTTGATCTCCGTAGGGCTCTAACTGTTCAAACCAGCGATTCAGACATTTGGCGAGTGCATCTTTGGAATCGTAATACGGGTTATCGTCTTGTTTCAATGTCTCCAGCACCTCGATCACAAACGCATTCTCTCCATATTCATTCCATTCAGCCTGCAATCTTCGATTCAGATGGCTACCCATCTGTAACATAAACCGTTGTCCGTTAATGGTTTTCAGGTTCAGTGTGCTGTCGATATAAACTTTACCGTTACGTTCATTCCGAATTTGGTAGACGCCCGCTTCCGTTTTAACTTCTTTGGCCTGTTCCTGCAATTCTTTGCGACGATTCATCTGCTCCTGCTCCCCCTTTTCTTTGCGCTCCTGTTTTCCAACTTTGGCGCTCTGTTGATCTGTGTGGCTTCCCAACCAATACTGACTGCCGTCTGGCTCACGTTCCAGCAAACCATAGTCGACGAGATACCTCCGTATTTCCACGTAATCATCATGAACTTCCTTCAGCAGCTCATTGACCTGTTTCTCGGAATATTTGCACTCTGTCTCGAATCGTTTGGCAATTTCGGTGAGCACAATATATTTATGTTTTTGCTGCATATGAAACGTCGTCAGCCGACCGCCAGTACCCTCTGGAAAATACTTGTTTAGCACCTTTTCCCGATCCTGTTCTGTGATATCAAATGAGTTCGGATGGATCGTATGTTCATGTCTTGTCACCGGCGATACCCATTCGGCTGGAGCCTGTGTATCCTTACTTTTGAGAAGTTCCATTAATGCCAGGAATATTTTGGCCTGCCGTTCCTTCTCCTTCAATACAAACCGATGATTCCGAATGGTGGAAGCACTCCCGATGCCAAGGGTCTTCTGTACTTCAGCATCCTTCTTGCCTTCATAGAATTGTGACAACAAGCCCCGCTGGACATCAGACAATCCGGTTACGCTTTTATCCAGCTCCAGCAAATATTCAAATACCGATCCATGAACCTTCTCAATATGCACTCGCATATAACGGGCTGCCTCATAGAGCACTCCTTCTTCAGGATAGATAATCCCCGATTCCGTCCTGTATCCGCAGCAGACACATATATAGGCGGGACCCTCCTCCATATAACCACGCTTGATCTCTTCCAATGAAGCTGTTTGCAACCAGGATTCCGATAATTTCATGTAAAAGCTCCTTTTTATCATTGTATGGTCATTCCAACCGTATATTAATAAAATATTTTATAATAATGTTTGTTTATTTATAGATATAATATATTTTTGTTTGTTATATGTCAATATAACGGAAAAGAATGCTGTGTTTAAAGACATAACGGATGCCCCTTGTTCAACAGAAAAAAGACCGCAGGGTCGCAACCCTGCAGTCTCATTTCAATCTCGGTTACAACTTAAACCGTTCAATCATGCTTTGCAGATCTTCAGCCATACGTGACAATGCTGCCGAAGAAGCTGCAACCTCTTCCATTGTAGCCAACTGCTCTTGAGCAGCCGCTGATCCATCTTCCGTTCCAGAGGCAATTCTGTCTGACAGAACCATTGTATCACTTACTGCCTTGTTGATATGACTCATGCCCCCATCAATTTGACGGGAAGCCGTGGATACTTCTCCAGCTTGTGCAGCCACCAACTGTACCGCAGTACGAATGATATTGAATGCTTCGCCTGCTTCTGTAACCATCTGCGAACTCTTCACCATACCTTCTCCCGTACGGGCAAAAGTGGATTGCACCGCATTGGTTTTCTCCTGCATCTCATGCATAAGCTCATTAATCCGCTCGGCTGAAGCGCCTGAACTGTGAGCCAGTGTCTTCACTTCGTTGGCTACAACCGCGAATCCGCGCCCTTGCTCGCCAGCTCTTGAAGCTTCAATGGATGCATTCAATGCAAGAATGTTCGTCTGCTTGGCAATGGCCGTAATCTCGGCCACAATCACAAGAATCTCTTCATTTTTCGCGCGCAGATCCTCGATGACCACAGACATGGCTTTGCTCTCATCATTCACCTGCTGAATATGGGTAACCGCTTCTTCTACTGTAACCATACCTGCTTCCGACTTAGTGGATGCATCCAGAGCGATACGAGCGGTATCTTCAGCACTTGATGAGATCTCTTTGACTCCAATGGACATTTCGCCCACGAGTTGACCTGTAGCAGCAAGACTATTGTTCTGCAAAGTCGTTCCCGCAGCTGCATCCTGCATCAGTTCAGCCACCTGTTCTGTGGCTTTGGATGTCTGCTCGGAACTCGCCATCAGTTCTTCAGAAGATGCCGCCAGCTGGCTGGATGTATCATGCACCTCTCCAAGCACACTACGTAGTGAAGTCGTCATCGTGTCGAAGCTTTCCCCGAGCTGTCCGAACTCATCTCGGCGCTGTAAACCTACCCGAACGGTGAGGTCCCCGGCGCTTACTTTGGATGCTGCCTGCGTTAATTGCAGCAATGGCCGGTGAATACTGCGGATAATGAATATAAGCAGAATTAACCCGATAACCAATGCAGATGCCACAATTGTAATTGCACGGATCAAAATAGGCATTACCGCTTCACTTGCTTCGGAAGGAACCATCTCGCCAACAATTTTCCAACCTGTCACCGGATTGGTGAAATACACAGCTTCCACTTCGTGACCATCATATGTATACTTCACCGTTCCACTTTCTTTCGTATACATCTCATTAATGTAGCTTTCATCCGACTGTGTACCGGATTCAATATTGTAGTGGAACAGGAATTTACCCCCGTTATCTAGCATGTACAGTTTGCCTTCTTTACCAATACGTATCTGATCAACGGATTCTTTCAGATGATTGAGACTGACATTGGCCCCGAATACCCCTTTGCCATCAGCCAGCTTGGCAGCTGCCGTTACAACCCATTCACCTGTTGTGACCGATTGGAACGTATCCGAGATTACAGGTTCGTCCTGGGACATGCCCATCGTATACCATGAACGTTCACGTGGATCATAGATCTGTTCCCCGGGATCAGGAGATTTCATCCAGCTGCCATCTTCCGCACCTGCGGTGAGTACACCCAGTTCCTTATGATTCTGAGACATCCGATCCATCTGCCTTTGCAGTGCAGGGGATTTATTAATAATATCGTTTGAAGTAATACCCGCAGCCATCTGTGCTGCGTTATCCTTCTCCATATCCAGCATTTGATTTATCTGCAGACTAAGCATTTCTGTTTTGGCTTGTGCGGAACGAATAATTTCCATTTTAACCTGGTCAGCAGCTTTTTGATAAGACAACCAACCAACAGTAATGCTCGGTACAATCAGGAACAGGAGTAATGCAGCGATCAGGCGTTTTTTTACGGTTAAAGTAAACCAATTTCGAATCCTTTTCTTCATATAACTATCCCCCATCATAATCTTCACCCATCCTTTTATCGGACAATCGCTGTAAAAATATTATGTATAGATACTAAATTAGAATAAATTTAATCTTTTCGATCAGTTTAGATGGATTCACCTAATCCTTCTATTCGTTTTGACCCCCTTAGCGAGATCGTTTACAATGCTCATAAGCTGGTTATTCATGAAACGATTGGAAGGAGAGGATTCAAATCTTACGCAAGGCAAATGAAAGGCAACATGTTTCCACTGTATATTCATCCATGTTCCGCATTCTGTTAGCGCTCATCCTGTGTGCAGGCCCGATTCTGGGACAAGCTGGTATTACGGCATCCGCAGCGCAGGCGACGCAAGCAGTTCACATTGAAGTGAATGGTGAGCAACAATCCTGGAAGAACGCACCACTTATCATCAAAGGTTCAACGTTTGTTCCACTGCGGGATGTGGTCACATCGGTCAAAGGCACGTTGAAATGGGATAATCGCACGAAGACGGCTACCATTACCGTTGGCAGAGACAAGCTGATCCATCAGGCTGGCAGCAATTCCATTAAAGTAAACAAGGTTGATCTGGCTACAGGTGTGAATTCACGTACCGTTAACGGTACGTTGATGGTGCCTGTCCGAGCCATGGCTAATGCAATCAAAGCAGACATCAAGGTCCAACGTACAGCCACGGGGCAGATGAGTGTAAGTATGGTCACTGATCAAGTCAGCATGCTGAACAGCGAGGTTGCCAGCGTCGATACATATCTGCGCGAGATCAACTATCCAGGTATGGCTCTGATCGCCCGCGATGGTGAAGTACTTCTAAAGCAAGGCTACGGACTTGCCGATGAACAGACGCTGAATCGACCGGATCAAAAGACCCGAATCGCATCGCTGAGCAAATCCTTCACGGCCGCGTCCATTCTGAGTCTCGTGGAGGATGGTAAGATTAATGTGCAAGATCCGATCTCCAAGTATATCTCTGGTATACCAAAGGGAGATCAGATCACGCTGCATATGCTGTTATCCCAGACTTCAGGTCTGCCATCCGCATTTGGTCGGGGTGAAGGAACTTCTATGGAAGAGACTGTAGAGGAGATTCGCCACAAAACGCTGAAGTTTGAACCAGGAAGTGCCTATCTGTACAGCAACAGCGGGTATGTTTTACTTGCATACGTCGTTGAACAGGTATCTGGCATGAGTTATGCCGACTACGTGCAGCAGACGATACTGAAACCACTTGGTATGAAAAATTCGGGAGAGGCCTCCCGTAAAGTGCACACGATTAGTGGTTTTGTTCAAGAAGATAACGCATGGGTAACTGCACCTTACTATGTGTCTCAATCCGGATCAGGAACCATCTATTCCACGGTGGACGATATGCTGAAATGGGATCGTGCGCTGTATACGGACAAGATTCTAAGCCAGGATACGATTGAACAGATGTATGAGCCTTATTCTGATAAAAACTATGGCTACGCCTGGATTCTTAAAGAGAATGGCGCAAACCGTACCGTCTTCCACAACGGTAGTGGTGGCGGGTTTGCCACAGCCTTTTCACGTAATCTGTCCGATGATATCACCATTATCCTGCTTGGCAACCACGCAGGTATGGACATGACTTCACTTTTGGATGAAGTTGAGACACAGACAGCCAAAGCACTGCAATTGCAATAATCTATAATTAATAGCTTATAATGAGCAAAGAGACGGTCCTTTAAAGGATCGTCTCTTTGTGTTGTATATGTTCTCATTTTAACGACTCACACTTCCGTTTCGCTCAACCCACAATCCATCTCTTCTCCATCCTGCAAAAGGTAGTTTTACTCATATTCTTATTACTGCCTAGGAGACATCCGCTCTTTCATCATCTGTCTGCTTTAATGTTACAGGAAGTTTCCCCGCAAAAGGAATGCGCCCCATCAGCGCCTGAGCGACGCTATCCATGGCAAGTGGCCGGCTCTCGTAAGCCGCTACATAGACCTGGGCATCCGGAAGCGCCAGCAGATCGTAGGGGCTTCGCAATGCCACAACAGCCAGCGGTTTGCCCAATTGCTGTATCCAACCAATCAGCCTGCACTGTGGATCGCCGGAGGGACTTCCCGCATTGTAGGTTCCCACCACAATCTGCCGAATGTCATCTGCTTCCGCTGCCTGAAGCAGACGTGCGGAACGAATGGCGACTTCCTCGGGCGTGACCGTCAGATCGACAACATCCAGACCATACATGGATAAGGCTGAGCCCAAGGTGAACGTCTGAGTCAGCTGTTCGTCGGCAATTGTCGTCACGGACGTGGCAACCGTTATGACCAGCGTGCGTTCCGGCTTCAAAGGCAGCATATTCAGCTGATCGCGCACCAGTGTGATACTGTTCTCGCTAATACGGCGAGCAACCTCTTGGTGTAATGAACTGTTGCGCTCCGACCCACTGGATAGAGCAGGAGCGTTTGATGCCTTTGGCAATGATGCATTCGATACTACGCCATACACTTCCTCATCACCTGCACCACCCATTCCACTCTCCAACAAACCACGCTTCGCCTTGTACATCAGCAAGCGATTCACCGACTCATCAATACGTCTCTCGCTAATCCGCCCGCTCCTCACAGCTGCTAACAACGCATCAAATGCCTCTGCCTGAAGCTTAGCCGTATGGCTAATTAACACCAGATCTGCCCCGGCCTCTACCGCCATTACGGCTGCATCGACAGTGCCATAGTTCACGGCAATGGCATCCATCTCCATGCAATCTGTCACGATCATGCCCTCATAACCCAGTTCCTGGCGAAGCAGACCGCTTAATACGGTTTGCGATAGCGTTACGGGCAGACGCTCTGGCTCCAGTGCAGGAAAATAAATATGCGCCGACATCATGGCATCGACACCTTCGGCGATAGCGGCTCGGAATGGAATCAACTCCAGGCGCTCTACTCGTTCACGATCATGAGTGATGATCGGGAGGTCCAGATGGGAATCGGTATCCGTATCCCCATGCCCCGGGAAATGCTTGGCTGTCGCTGCAATTCCAGCGTCCTGTATTCCCGCAATGGTTCTGGCCCCATATTCTGCAACCGATTGTGGAGATTCGCCAAATGATCGTACACCGATGACCGGATTGGCCGCGTTATTGTTCACATCCAATACCGGAGCAAAGTTCATGTTAATGCCCATGGACTTCAGCTCCAACCCACTGATATATGCCGCCTGATACGCATCGTCAATGGAACCGGCAGCGGCAATGGCCATTGGTCCAGGCATCAAGGCGATTCCTTCGGTAATTCGTGCAACCATGCCGCCCTCCTGATCAATGGATATCCAGAGCGGCACATTACCGCTGCTTTTGGCAATCTGCTGTAACCCTGACGATAACCGCTCTACCTGCTCTGGCGACTCAACGTTGCGAGCAAAGTAGATTACGCCACCGATTGGATACATTCGGAGAAAGGATTCCACATCGCCAGCAGCTTCGGTGCCATGAAAGCCACAAAGCAGCATTTGCCCGATTTTCTCACGCAAGGTCATCTGTTTCAGCTTCGACTGGTATAACTCTTTTGGCCCACTCATTTCATGGCTCCCTCCGCTAACAAACATCCATTCATTCATATAACAAAAACGGCTTTCGCCGCTCCTTCCATTCCGTTGCCTGTACATTCCACGCTTCCATTAAACGAACGAAGCCCGCGCGGTCATGAATCGTTTCCCTGGCTTCCTTACCCCCTGCCAGCAGGTCGATAAAGTACCTTGAACCCGGCTCTGGTGGCTCCAGCCAGCAGAATTGCTCCGGATAGAGTGACACCAGTTCATGCAAAAGCACTAACCCTGTCTCTACCGCCCGAAATTTCCTGCTTTCCGTTACAAAAATCCTTACGCCACCACACAGCTCACCTGCGTGTTTGGAGAATGTTGGGGACATGTACACTGGATGCACATGTACACCTTCCAGCTTGTATTCCCGAAATCGTTCCGCCAAACGCTCACCCTCAACCCAGGGGGCTCCAATCCACTCGAATGGGCGGGTCGTGCCCCTGCCCTCCGATACATTAGTGCCTTCGAACAGGCACGTACCCGCATATACCCGCACACTGTCCAGCGTGGGCATATTGGGAGAGGGTAACATCCAGGGAAGACCACAATCCGCAAACTCCATGGGGCGCTGCCATCCTTCCATGGCAACCACGTCCAATTCGCAAGGTACCTCCATCTCGCTGTTGACCATCAGGGCGAGTTCACCTACCGTCAATCCGGTACGTACAGGTACACGCCAAGCGCCAACGAGTGATTCATACCCCGCGTTCAGCACACCGCCTTCCACAACGTTTCCACCCAGCGGATTGGGACGGTCCAGAATCAGCATACGTTTGCCTGCTCCAGCACAGGCATCCATCATATGGAACAAGGTTGAGGCATACGTGTAATAACGAATGCCCACATCCTGAATGTCGAACAGCACCGTATCCACTCCAGCCAGCATTGCAGGCGTAGGTTTCTTGTAATCTCCATACAGGCTGAACACCGGAATATCCAGACGTGGATGAAGCATGTCTCCGAATCTGACACCCGCCTGAAGCTCTCCATACAGTCCGTGCTCACAGGCATAGAGCGCTGTAAGCTCGGTATTAGCCAGTCCGGCGCACACATCTATTGTCGATACGAAATCCGCTGTAATACCAGTCGGATTTGTAATTAGACCGATTCGATTACCCGTTATCCATGGATGTGATAACCCTCTGGACAGAAGATCAACTCCCGTTTTTACAGCCGGGATCTGCTCGGTCCCATTCAACTGGCCCATCACACATTCCCCTGGCTGATCCAGCCTGTATGCTGGTGATCATTACCACCTGTTACGACAGGCTCTTCTTCAGGCTCCAGCACATTAAGAGCAACCTTATGCTGATAGATGGCAAACATACCTCCAAACAGCGCTCCGAAACCAACGACAGTCAGCATCAGCAGAACCGTCAGGCACATGGCCTGAAAACAAGCGCCCATCGTGTACCCCGGGTGACGGAAGAACAGCTTTACACTTTCCCCCATCGCCTGAACGATGCCCATGTTTTTTTGTAAAACAAGCTGCCAGGTATAGAACTGTGACATCAGCGCCATGAGAACAAAGAACGTCTGGAATACACCCACTGCTGTACCTGTAATTCCACCCTGTCCACCGTAATACCACCAAGTTGACCATAGAATGAAGCCAAGCACTGCGAAAAGCACACCCACCGATCCTCCCGGGATTATTCCCTTCAACGTTCCGATCCAAATATCCTTAAGCCCATTGCGCCGTTCCTTACGTTCCAATCTGTGATGTACGGCATAACAGACCCCGAACAGGATGGGCATATACATCAAGGCCAGAAGCAGTATAGCGATCGGCAACAGAGCAAACATCAGAATGGGAATCAAAACGATGGAGCTAACGACACTGTACAAGGCCACCGAAATAATATCCCGATAGATTTCCGCACCCGACTTGATCAATACTTCACTCAGCTTACGCATGTTTATTCTCCCTTCTATATAAGTTGGACTAAAAATTTACACGATAACGGAGAAAACAGAACAAATCTGGAGAAGCGAAGCGATCGCCCACAAGGGCTGCCTTAAAAGGGCTCCCCATTTCGGTTGGCTTGGCCGCACCACCGGTCAGTATGTTGTACCAAACTTGCAACGTGCTAACGAATTTACCGCACTTAAACGACGGATTTTCGAGGCATGCCCATTGTAACGAACTTCAGTGCCGCCTACTCCCGTCCAATCGCAAGCTCCGTCTCTGGATCAAAAAAGTGCGCCTTACGTAGGTCCAGCACAAAATTTTTGTCCATACCTACATAAGCATGTGTTTCCGGGTGGACCTTGGCCGTAACAGTACGGGCACCGGAATGGAAATATACCAAATTCTCGGAGCCCAGATGTTCTACAACCTGAACCCGCGCCTGCAGCATGTGGTCTGTCGGGATATTCGGAGCGACATCATCACCAAAAATATGCTCTGGACGCAGACCCATAATCACTGGCTTGCCTTGATGACTCTGAAGACGAGCGAGTAGATCTTCTGGCAAGGTGAATGATGCACCGTCCACGACAACCTGCGTGCCTTCAATCCGGGCATCGATGAAGTTCATCGCCGGGGAACCGATAAATCCGGCAACAAACATATTCCGCGGACTCGCATACAATTCTTTCGGTGAAGCCACCTGCTGAATATCTCCATGATTCATGACCACGATGCGTTCCCCAAGTGTCATGGCTTCTACCTGATCATGCGTCACGTACACAATCGTGGCACCGAGACGTTTATGCAGCTCACCCAACTCCACCCGCATCTGTACCCGCAACTTGGCATCCAGATTGGACAGTGGTTCATCGAATAAAAACACCTGCGGATCACGGACGATCGCCCGTCCCACCGCAACACGCTGGCGCTGACCACCAGACAGCTCGCGTGGTTTGCGCTCCAGCATCGCTTCCAGTCCCAGAATGGAGGCCGCATTCTGCACCTGTTCATCAATATAGAACTTTGGCTTTTTCAGATTTTTCAGGCCAAAGGACAGATTTTCACGGATGGTCATATGCGGGTACAGTGCATAATCCTGAAATACCATCGCGATATCCCGATCCTTCGGATGCAGATCGTTAACAAGCCGGTCACCGATCACAATATCACCGCTTGTTTGCTTTTCAAGTCCGGCAATCATCCGCAGTGACGTTGTCTTGCCACAGCCCGAAGGACCCACAAACACTACGAATTCCTTATCTTCTATAACAAAGTCCGAGCCGGCCACAGCCGTGAACGTTCCTTTATGATCGTCTTTGAATTCTTTGCGCACTTGGCGAAACTCCACGCGTGCCATAGGTAGATCCCCCTTTACGTTGTCGCTTGTCCTGAACTATATAAGTTCAACTAACGAATCCTTACACTGGCACTCCGATGACAGAACAACCTTC
This sequence comes from Paenibacillus sp. FSL H7-689, assembly GCF_000517905.1. Lineage (NCBI taxonomy): Bacteria > Bacillati > Bacillota > Bacilli > Caryophanales > Paenibacillaceae > Paenibacillus > Paenibacillus sp. FSL H7-689. The sequence goes on along the minus strand of NZ_ASPU01000065.1, from coordinate 23,178 downwards.
CGATCGCTGTTATGGTGTAAATGTTTAGTTGAACATATATTGGAATTAACCTTTAACTGCACCGATCGTAATGCCTTGTAGGAAATAACGTTGCAGTGAGAAAAACAGAATGATCATTGGCAGCGAACCTATTGTAGCCCCAGCCATCATTGCGCCGAAATCCGTTGATTCGGCAAACACAAACGAGGCCAGCCCCACCTGAATAGTACGCATCTCGTTGGAATTGGTAATGAGGAACGGCCAGAAGAATTCATTCCACGAAGCTACAAACGTGAATATCGCCAGCACCGCGATTCCCGGCTTTGCCATCGGCAGAATGACTTTCCAGAAGATACCGAATTCACTACATGCATCGATACGTGCCGCATGTATCAGCGATGTGGGCAGCGTAGACATGAACTGTTTCATCAAGAAAATGTTGCCCACACTAACGGCAGCAGGCAGAATAATGGCCGTATACGTGTCCCCTAGGTCAAACACGTTGACCATCAGAATGTACAAAGGAATCAGTGTCACCTGCGCCGGGATCATCATGGTCCCAAGCAAAGTCCAGAATACCGCCTGACTACCCGGAAACTTCAGTTTGGCAAACGCATATCCCGCCAGGGAGGCGAAGAATACATTTGTTACGGTCAGAATGATCGAGATGAGCAGCGAGTTGTATAACCAGCGCCAAGCATCGGTTTTGGCAAAAAAGCGCTCATATGGTGATAACGACAACTGCTCCGGAATCATCTGTGGTTTAAACGAAGCCGACATCGCGCTATCCTGCACCGAACCAACGAGCATCCAATACATCGGAATGACCGTCACCAGCGCCCAGACTACCAGCAGAATGGATGCAACAACGAGCAGAATCTTTTTCTGTGTTGATTTCATGGATTTCATTCACCCCCGGATGCTTAATGCAACGTGCTCTAATAGTTCGTGTTTTGAACTACCTCTAATACTCAATATCGCTGGAGAAATATTTGAACTGAATGACGGAGATGACAATGATGATAATCGCCAGTACAAACGACTGAGCCGAAGCCAATCCAAATTCATAGAACTTGAATGCCGTCTCATAGATCAGATAAGCGATTGTAGTTGTCGCAAAGTTTGGTCCACCCTGTGTCATCAGATATACCGAGATAAACACCTGGAAGGATGTAATGACACCCGTGACGAGCAGATACAGCGTCGTTGGTTTGAGCAGCGGCCATGTAATCTTGCTGAACTGGGTCCAGCCGCTGGCATGATCAATATCCGCCGCTTCGTACAGCGATTTCGGAATACCGCCCATGGCTGCCAGATACAGAATAATGCCCGCTCCGTGCGATCCAAGCCAGTTCATCAGAATGAGGGAAAAGAGTGCCGTTCCCGACTGGCCCAGCCAGATCACCGGATCCAAGCCGAACAGACCGAGGAAACGGTTAAGCAGTCCCGAATCCGTCGGATCAAAGATCGCCAGCCATACAATGGAGATGGTCACCCCGGAGGCTACCGCAGGCAGATACATGGTAGCTTTGAAAAATGTCTGCCATTTACTTTTCATCTGATAGATGAAATAGGACAGTACAAATGTAATGAGAATATTGACCGGGACTGTGCCTACGGTGAAGATGACTGTATTTTTAATCGACTTCCAGAACGTCTCATCCTTCACCAGTCGCTCGTAGTTATCCAATCCAACCCACGTTGAGTTCATAATGTTGTATTTCTGAAAGCTCATCACAAGAGCCGTCAGAACGGGATACAGTGTGAAAATGAGAAACAGCAGGACAGGCGCCAAAATAAACAAATACGCCCACCCGTAGTCTCGCCAAAACCGGGCAACCCGGGAAGTCCGGGGCACTGACGATTTTGGCGCAAGGGCGGTCTGCATGGCGAATCCTCCTCTCCTAATCAGTGTGGTTTTACGTTATGTTTGATTGTCCGAGTTATTGTCCAAACATCTGCTGGCCTTTGCTCTTGAAGTCTTCTGCGATCTGCTCCGGTGATTTTTCACCCGAGAACAGCGCCTGAATATTAGGCTTCACAACCTGTTCCTTGAATTGTTTTTGCTGAGATGCTTTGTCGATATCCAGTTCAAGTACAACCGGCATCGCGATATTCTCTGCCATGACTTTTGCAGCAGCCAGATTATCCGGTTGACCAAGCTCTTTTCCTTTAAACAGATCCACCTGGGACTGTCTTACGAATGGAAGCGCCAGTTCATTTGCCGAGTTCCCTGCTTTGGCACCACTAAGCGCCTCCATCACCAGGAACGTATTTTTGGCATGCTGTTCGCCCTTGTCCTTTTTCTGTTTGAAGGCTACATACCCTTCGCCGCCCATCGTTGTGGCCGCAGGTTGATCATCATTATGCGGTACAGGCAACAGGACAAAATCAATCTTCTCTCCCTGCACCTTGCCATCATCGATGTCCTTGTTGCGATTCTGAATCATCACATCATAATAAGGAATCGCTTTGGAGATAATCGCCGTTTCCCCCGCGTAGAACATATCCGTCCGTTTCGCTGGAGCGAGAGCCGCCGTTTCCTTCGGCATATACCCTTGATCCATCAGGTTTTTGATAAAAGAGAGGGTATCCAGAATGCGACCATCATTCCATTGGAACGTGCCGTCTTTATCAAGAACATCGATCATCCCGTTGTTACGAGACAGCATTTCAATGAAGTCAAGCGAGGTTCCGTCGGTAACCAGTGCATATTGCTTGGCCCCGCCATCCAGCGTTTTAGTCAGCTTGGCAGCAGCATCGTTGAATTCGGACCAGGTCCAGCCATTTTGCTGAATGGACTTCCAATCAATGCCTGCTTCCTCCAGAATGCGTTTGTTCCCACCCCAAGCCCATTGGAATTGATACAACGGCAGTCCATACTGTTTCCCCTGAATCTGGCCTAAATCAAGCGTACCCGGCAGGTAGTCGTCCTTGATCTCAGGTGTCAGGTAGCTGTCCAGCTCAAGTGCCAATCCCGTATTCACATATGTGCCGTCTACGCTATGAAAGTAAAGATCCGGTGGGTTGCCTGCGTTCAGAGCGACATCGAATTTTTTGGGCCCTTCCGCCCAGGAGAGCATTTCCGTCTTCACGGTAATGTTCGGGTGTTCTTTATTGAAATCAGAGATTAGATCCTTCAGTTCATCTTCATATGTGCCATGTACAGGATAGGTCCATACCGTTACCGTATCATCGGCATTCGGGTCATCCGAAGCAGCACCTCCACTATTCCCACAGGCAGTAACCCAGACCATCATCAACAACAATGCCCATACCAGACCCTTCTTTTTCATCCCTTCATCTCCTTTGCATGTCATCATCCGATTCTTTCATTGCCTAACCATGCTACCCCTTTGTGATCGTTCGGCCTTCAAACGCAATCCACCTATACACGCGGCAGTAAGGAAAAGCACCTCCCCTGTAGATTGGGCCTGCCAGTCGCAAGCTAAATCTCTTAAATGCAATATTAACGTCAACTTAATTGACATTAACAGTATTAATTCCTTCCAAAATTGTAGATTGAATTCATTATATGAGTTGTAAAATAAAAATTCAACATTATTTTTTATTATAAAATTTAATTTTACTTTTTCTTTTCATGCAACTATACTATGTAAAAAGAAAACCCAAGCAAGCGAGGTGAGCCACTTTGCGAGTATATGTAGGCGTAGATGGAGGCGGTACCAATACTGATGCAGCAATCATTTCTGAATCTGGTGAAATTCTCGCCCGACTCAGCGGTGGTCCCACGAATCCTCACAGCGTATCAACTGAACAGGCCATTTCCGAACTGCAACGAGTGCTGGAACAGCTATTTAATCTAATAAGTGATTTATCGACAAATTGTGAGGGTATATGCCTTGGTATGTCAGGTGTAGACACGATCCAAGAACGGCAACTTATAGCCGAAGCAGTAAATAACTATATGAAGATTCGTAATCAACAGGCACCAGAAGACTGTCCAGTCTGGGTTGTATCCGAAGGAGAGATTGCTCTGATGGCCTCTCTTGGACATACGCACGGCGTATTATGCATCTCTGGAACAGGGTCCATCGTGTACGGATTTACGCTGGAAGGAGAGCGATACCGTGCAGGAGGCTGGGGTCATCTGCTCGGAGATGAGGGGAGCGGCTATCGTATTGGGCAGCGTGCACTCCAAGTGGTTATGCAGAGTTATGACGGTGTTCTTCCTCCAACCCGCTTAACCCCTCTTCTTCTAAAGAATCTGAACCTTCGGGATATATCGGAGCTAAAGACGCGAGTGTATCAGACGGATTGGGGCAAAACCGAGACCGCATCCATCGCCCGCCTAGCTATAGAAGCAGCTGAACTCGGAGATGAGGCCGCCCGCGCACTGATCATTGACGAAGCCTCACAATTGGCGGATACCGCCAAGGCGCTGATTGCACGTCATCCCGAATTTGCACCCACTCCGGTTGTCCTGTCCGGATCACTGTTTCGATACGCTGTACTTTTCCGAAATACATTTATTCACAAGTTATCTGAATATTATGGAGAGTTGGACTTTGTATATCGTGAAGATGCCCCCGCTCCAGCGGTTGGCGCAGCACAACTGGCAAGACAACGCCGTTCCCTGAATGAATCATTTTAAAAGAGAGAAGGAGGCCATACGGATGAATCACATGCTGAATTCACTACTAACAGAACAACCCAATCCACTAACGGATCATATAGATGAATTGCCTTCGGCAGAAATTATGGAACTCATTAATAAGGAAGATCAACGGATTGCGGAGCTCATTCAGCCCCTCATTCCGGTCATTGCTCAAGCTGCGGATCGGATCTTGAAGGCGTTTCAGTCTGGCGGCAGGCTTTTTTATGTAGGCGCAGGTACCAGTGGACGATTAGGAATACTTGACGCTTCGGAATGCCCGCCTACCTACGGAACCCCGCCATCCATGGTGCAGGGTATTATTGCAGGGGGATTCCGGGCAGTGAAGGACCCGGTTGAAGGTGCTGAAGATAATGAGGAGTTGGGAGCTGCGGACCTTGATGAACATGGCTTAGACAAAAAAGATGTTGTGGTTGGCATTGCAGCCAGTGGACGAACGCCGTATGTGCTGGGTGCGATGAGACACGCCAAGGAGATCGGGGCTACGGTGATCAGCCTGAGTAATAATGCAGGCACGCCGATGACCCTGTTGGCTGATGTGAGCATTGAGGCTGTTGTCGGCCCAGAGGTTGTCATGGGTTCAACACGTATGAAGGCAGGCAGCGCACAGAAAATGATTCTGAATATGCTCACCACTACCGCCATGATTCGTCTGGGCAAGGTTTACCGTAATTTCATGGTTGATCTGAACCCTTCGAATGAGAAGCTTGTCCATCGTGCCAAACGCATGATCCATCTAGCAACCGGAGCAAATGAAGCGGATATTGAAGAGGCTTTTACCGGTGCAGACGGTCATGTAAAAACGGCAATCGTCATGCTGATGGCAGGTGTGGACGCAACGGAAGCCCAGCACAGGCTTGATCTGGCTGACGGATTTGTCCGCAGCGCCATTGCGGGGCCTTCCTGAGCCGTACAAGGGGTATTATTAGAGGTTGAAAGAGAGGAGCCCAACATTAGTCTGGGCTCTTTTTTTTATTTTTTTATTCTAAAAGCGGATATAATCCGTCAAAAAAATCCCCCCTGCATAAACAGAAAGGGATTCATATGGTTCTACTTCACTTGTGCTCCAGAATAGCCTGTCGGCTCTTCTCCAAATACTCCACCGACTGGTTGTAATCCCGACTGGCAATCGCCAGATACAAAATATCGATCACGTTCAGCTGTGCAATCCGTGACGAAGTCGCTCCGCTTCGAATATCACTTTCGGTGGAAGTAATCATCAGGGGTACATCCGCCATACTACTGAGTGTATTGCTGCCCCACTTGGTAATGCTGATTGTCGCTGCACCGCCATCATGAGCATGCTTGAGACAGGAGATTACGTTCGAAGTCTCCCCTGAATACGAGATACATACAACCGCATCATCCTCACGAAGCGTCGTTGCGGACGAAATCTGCATATGCGGATCGGCGAACGAAAAGCTTGTGCGATTGATTCGCATGAACTTGTAATGTGCATCCAGCGCAATCAGGTTGGAGGCCCCTACTCCATAGAAAAAGATCCGGTTTGCCTGATGAAGCACGTCCACAGCTTTTTCCACCAGACGTGGGTCCAGAATATGAACCGTATCCTTCACCGACTGAATATTGTTTGCGGACACATGCTGAATAATGCTCTCCATGGAGTCCTGGGGACGAATCTCCGTATATTGATATGGCTCACTCGTCTGCAAATCTCCGGCAATCTTCAGCTTCAGCTCCTGAAAACCCGTTACACCTAGTGATTTGCAGAGACGGATAATGGCAGCTGGGCTGCCTCCACTCCGTTCAGACAACTGGGCCACCGAGGATTGAACAGTTTCTTGCGGGTGATCGAGAATATAAGCTCCGATCTTCCGTTCGGACGGGGTCAAGTCATCCATTAATGCGCGTAAACGTACAAGTCCACCTTTCATGCCTTCCATTCGCTCCTCCTTTCCGTACTGCATTCATGTACAAGCATTTTATCTTATAATTCCACTCGCGTCTAATCGAATCCCTCGCCCTTCCATAACTGAACTCCAATTAAAGTCAGGCCTCACTAGAGTGTGAGATTGCCTGAGATTACGGCGTGTTTCGCTCCGGTTACTGCCGGGAGTGTATTGGTTCTTCCCATTAGTGCCTCATGGCCAAGTAGAGCAAATCCAATGGCTTCCCGAGCATCATCAGGTACGCCATAATCTGCTGTTCGTTCCAAACGGATATCTTTCGGTAGTCTCTTACGGATCATCTCCATCAGCGTGGCATTGGAAGTGCCACCACCGCACGCAAGCATGGCCGATATTTGCACCTTGGGCAGGATAAAATCCTTTACTGCGCGCACGATGGTCTCCGCGGTCAGACAGGTGGCAGTAGCCAGCGTATCTTCAAGAGATAAGGAACGCTCTGCGGCCATCTTCATCAGTCTCACTGCATACGCGGTTCCATATACTTCTCGCCCGGTACTTTTCGGTGGAAGTCTTTTGAAATACTCATCCTCCAAACACAGGTCTACCAGACGCTGATCGACCTTCCCCTGTGCGGCAATACTTCCATTCGGATCATAATGCTGCCGCCCATCCGTTGCCTGCCGCACAATGGCGTCCATCACCATATTCCCTGGTCCCGTATCAAATGCCGAAATACCTTCGGTAGATGACTCGGAGGGAAGCACCGTCACATTGCCAATGCCTCCGATATTCTGCACCAGCCGTCCTTCCGTCGGGCTACGGAACATCAGAGCATCCGCATAAGGCGTAAGCGGGGCACCTTCCCCACCAGCGGCCATATCCCTTGCCCGCAGGTTGCCAATCACTGGCAGTCCTGTCCGTTCTCGAACGACAGCACATTCACCGATCTGCAATGTCGATACCACATCAAGACTTGCTCCCGTTGGCCCTGGAAATGAAGATGCTACAGGAGCATGCCATACCGTCTGTCCATGCATGCTAATCACATCCACCTGCTGTGTTGAAATACCGGCAGACTTCATCAGTTCCGTAACGCTATGCGCATACCACTCTGATACACCAAAATGCGCGGCTGTCAGCTCGTCGACACGAGCTGTCCCCGGTGAACATAACCGGATCAGTACGTCTCTCAATCCATTGGAATACGGCACACAGACGAAATCAACCAGCTCGATCTGCTGTAATGCCCCGCTCATATCGGTTTGAATACGCACCAGTGCGGCGTCAGTTCCATCAAGTGACGTTCCTGACATTAGTCCGATGACCAGATGCTCCTGCTTCAAACGATACTTCTCCCACATCGGATAGCTGCCTGTATCCATCCACTTCCAACCTCCTGCAAGACCCGATGAACACGTCATCCTGCCATAATTTCACCCAGTATATGATATTAAATTTCGCAAGTCAAACATTATATGAAATTTAATTACATCATTAAAAATATAAAGAGAAATATTCATCCCATTTGAGATCACACATCATGTTTTCATCCATCAATTGATAATTAGATATCAGAAGAGAAACATTTTTACATTTTTACCGTTTATAATATGTAGGGATATTTTGGAATTAAGAAAATGATCTAATATTAGTCGAGGTGCATAATGAAGAAAACCATTTTACTACTGTTTTTGAGTCTGTTCTTACTCGTTTTGCTCCCTAATCAGGGAAATGCCGCTGCAAGCACGTCGAAAATCTTTATGGATGGAGAGGAATTAGTCCTCCCAAGTGATGTACAGGTAACGATTATCAATAAAAACGTGATGATCCCGATTCGTGTCGTTGCCGAAAATTTGAAATTCAAAGTCGATTGGAACCAACAAGCACGCACTGTAAAAATTCAGCAAGATCAACAGACGATTTCCCTAACCGTGGACCAAAAGCAAGCCATGGTTGCTGACAAACAAGTCAATTTGAACACAGCACCGCAGATTTTGAATAAAACGCTGGTGGTGCCCATTCGATTTGTCAGTGAACAAATGGGGCTTAAGGTAAGATGGAACAATCAAGACAAGATCGTATACTTAACAAACACCAGTAAGGAACCTGCTATTGAACCAGGAAATAGTCCTGGAAAAGGGGATTCAAGCTCTACCGCTCAGGTTACCGATATCCAATTTGCCAATAATCAGCTCGTGTTATCCACCGATGGGGCCGTTCAGCCGATAGTAACGACCCTCAAGTACCCTGATCGTCTGGTTGTGGACTTGCCCGGAGCCACCTTTGGCGATATCTCCCAGCCACTGGATCAAGGACTCAATGGCAAGTTGGATGTGAGCGCTTATCCCAATGTGACAGAAGTGAGATATTCACTGTTCAAACGAGAACCGGCACAAGTTCGCATTGTCGTAGAATTGAATAATGTGAAGAATGTCCAGTACAGCCACAATGTGATTGCCGACAAACTGATTATTGATCTGAATGTTGCGGGTGACAATGTCACACCTGCTCCAGTCACTCCAGTAGGCGACTCAGGACGCAAGGTTGTGGTCATCGATCCAGGACACGGTGGCAGTGATCCAGGGACGATCAGCATCACGAACAAACCCGAAAAGGAATACAATCTGGCATTAGCTCACAAAGTACAAGCCCTGTTGCTCAATGAACCCAATATCGAATTGGTGATGACTCGTGAAGGTGATACCTATCCGACCCGCCCTGAGCGTGTTCAACTCGCCAATCAATTAAATGCGGATGTATTTGTATCTATCCATGGCAATAGCGTGAAGTCCGCCCCCCAAGCCACAGGTACGGAGACATATTATTATCAACGCAGTAACAGCAAGGAATTAGCTACTATCATTCATCAACGTTTGGTGAAAGCCATGGGTCTCAGAGATCGTGGTGTGAAGAATGGCAACTTGGAAGTAATCCGAGACACGACCATGCCTGCAGTGCTTTTGGAAGTGGGATTCTTGAGTAATGTGCTCGATGAAGAACTGATGTCGTCCGAAGTTGTTCAGATGAAAGCCGCTCAAGCGATAGCCGATGGAATCAAGGAGTATTTGGGCCTATAAATTATCAAATAAATCAGATAAAGGAAGTGTTTCTTTGAATAAGAAGCTAGGTTGTGCACTTATATTATCATGCTTGATCCTTATCGGAGTTGGATGTGCCCAGAAGCCAGTGAGCCAATCCGGTTCGAATGAACCTGCTGTTCAGGGAGGACAGGTGCAGGCACCAAACCCATCCGAAACGGAGGTGGATCTGGGCACAATGAATACACAAGTCGTCGATGTATATTTGGCAGACTCTCAGGTACTTGAGCTAGAGAAAACAGAGCAGGAAATTGAGTACAAGGATGACTCCGAAAAATATGAAAAAACATTTGTAGCGTTGCAAACGAACACCGATTCAGAGCTTGTTTCCCTCTGGGAGCAGGTGGAATTGCTCTCTGTCCAATATGCTGAGGGTACGGTGACTTTGGATGTTCATATCCCCGCTGAAGCGAACCTCGGTACCAGTGGAGAATTGCTCGCATTGGAAGCTTTAACAACAACGATGTTTCAATTTGATGAAGTGAAGAGTCTGGATATACTGGTGGATGGTGAAGCCGTTGATAGTTTGATGGGTCATGCCGAACTGGAGCACCCCATTCATCGCGAACCCTAAATGATCAGACAACAATGGAAAAAGAACGTCCCCAGGGACGTTCCAATCTGACGCATCAATTCGATTCATGCACAATTCACACATATAGCTCGTCACCAGCAGACAGTGAATGTATCACTGTTCTCGGTGACGGGCTATTTCTGAGCAAACCTTCTTTTAATCGGTCCGTCTCTACCCGGTCAGCATGCACAAGGACCGTATGCCTTGCTGGAACCTGATGCAGCATCCGTTCAACATCCTTCCAGCCCTGATGAACTTTATAACGTATTTTCCGCACCTCACATGCTCCATACTTGTCAGGAACCCGTAGCAACTTATCAGCAAATGTACCATGAGCAACATGCCCAGTGAGCAGAATCAGATTCTCCTCCCTGTCCGATAATTGACTATAGTACCAACGGGCAAGCGAGGACTGCATCATGCCGTCCGGAATGAACCATAGCGAAGCAGCATGATGTTCCAACAGTTGTTCCCGCTCTTGGGTGGTTGTAGGTAGATCCCATCCTCGTCCGGTCAGAAAGCAATCGATTTCGTCTTTCAACGAACTTCCGATGACATGCTCTCCCTTCTCCCTCAACCAATACGGAACATGCAGAAGTTGCTTCATACCGTCCACCAGCCCTTGTTCCACTACGATTGGAATAGCCGGGAATTGTTGCTGTGCCCACAGTATGATCTCCTGTCCACGCCCTACGACAGGCATGGGTAGTAGCACCTTTCCACCGCGTGCAATCGTATGGCGAATGGCTCGTTCGAGCTGTTCCAGTTTGTCAGCCTGTGTATCTTGGTCCGTACCGTAGGCCGCATCAACAATCGCCAGATCTACCAGCCCGACTGAAGATATTGCTGCTCTATCTACTCCGCTTGCTCTGCCTACTCCATCTGCTTCTTTGGATGTGAAATTTCTCTGCTTCATGGGTATCTCCGTGGATACGAGTGTTCTTGACGACGCTTCTGATGCAACAGATGTCTGATCTGGTGACGTTATGAGTTCTCCAGCCTTTTGCCCACTGTTTATAGCAATTAGTTCCTCCGCGCCCCACTGTTCACTGCTCGGAGTATCGAACAACGTATCTTCACGAATCATGTTTTCCCGTAAGAACGCCTCCGCTGGATAATCCTCCTGTAAAAGCATCGATTCGGACGTGTAGTCCCCGGAATAAAAAATCCGCTTACCTTCCATTTCAACCCCAAACCATACCGATCCAGCCAGATGTCCACTCCGGCCCCACATCACTTTTACTCCAGGAATGGGTTCGAACCAGGTTTGGGATACAACCTTATCCTCCAGATACCGATAACGAATAGCCTGCTCATCTGCTTCATCGTAAGGGAGCTTCTCTCCGACACGTTCTGCAAACCTTCGCCAGTTGGCAAAATACGTACGCAGTTGCGCCCTCGTCTCTCTCGTCGTCCACACTTCACCCTGGTAGCCCATCTTGTACAGCAAAGGGATGGCGACCGAATGATCCTCATGGGCGTGGGACAACAGGACCGCATCCAGTTGCGGGACAATCTCCGGGTCAATCATCGGATACTCGCCCGTGCCTTCTTTTTTCACACCACAATCCAGCAAAAGGTGGAACTGGCTCCCGCTCAGGAGATAGGCGGAACGTCCGTGTTCCCCTGCACCGCCCCATACGTTCAGTTTGATCATGATGCATTCCACTTTCTCTTTGAATTCAGCAGTTCGATTCCCAGCAGCATCAGCACCGTCATGCCTACAGTCACAACAGCCATTGCCATTCCCAACGACACCTGACCTTGTTCAAACTGGGCAAAAATATACGTAGCCGACGTCTGCATCGACGGCGGAAGAATCAATAACGAACCTACCAGCTCCCGGGTAGCAATCGTAAAGGTCATCATCCAGCCGGCCAGCATGCCGGGCAGGATCAGCGGGATCAGGATTCGCCGCAGAATATACAGCGGCTTCCCGCCAAACACTTGCCCAGCTTGGAACAACGTTCCGTCAATCTGGGTAAAGCTCGATTTTACATACTGCACGGTGTAAGGCAAGAAGAGCACAACGTACGTGAGCACAACCATGCCATAGGTGTTATACAACGTGACTGGCATCCAGGGTGAGTTCCAGAACAGAATCAAACCCACCACCATCACGATACCCGGCACCGTATTAGGCAACAGACTGAACAAGTCAATCACACGCTGCATGAATGAAGATGATCTGCCGATCGCCAGCGCAAATCCAGTTCCGATAATAACAGCGACCGTTGAAGCCGCAAGGGATAGACCGAGACTGTTCCCGATGGCCTTCATGCTCACCGATCCCCAAGATAACAGCTCTTTGTAATGATCCAAGGTCAGATTATCAAATGCAATTCCCGATCCCCGTAACTTCATGGTCGAAGCGGCAATGATGGAGAAATACGGGATACCTATCGACAGGATCAACAGAATCGCAAGATACACCCCGCATAACAATCCTGCTCCGCCACGAAGAGAATATCGCTTCGAACGTTGCCCTTTGCCACCGACCAGACGATACGTGAACTTTCGACTCATGGCAGACTGCATATACCACATCACCAGACAGACGGACAACAGCACCGATGCCAGCGAAGTCGCCTTGCCGAAGTCAATCGGCCAACTGGAGATGTACTTATGGATCTCGGAGGTCATGACATAATAGCCAATCTTGCGCCCGAAGGTTGCCGGAGTTCCGAATTCCGCAATCGTTTTGACAAAGACCAGCATGATCCCCATGCCGTAGGACGACAACAATAAGGGTAAAATAATACGTCTGAAACGGTATCCTGCACGTGCACCGTGCACAGCTCCCGCTTCTTCGAGATTGCCACCGATGCGGATCAACGCATCTCGAAGCAGCAGATACAGGAACGGGAACAGGTGCAAGCTCATGATGAGCACCATGCCCCAGAAGCTGAAGAACAGCTCACTCCAACCCGCAGATGAGGGCACCCATTGCTGCAGATATCCCCCTTTTTGCATAAACAGAATCCAGCCCATCGATCCGATATACGGCGGAGTCATGAACGGAATCATCAGGATTACATCGACCCAGCGATGCTCGCCCATTCGGGTCTTCGCCATCATCCAAGCCAGCGGTAGCGCCAGCAGCGTAGTTACCGCTACAACGCATATGCCAAGCCAGACGGAGTTCAGCAATACACCTGATAGATGATGACCGGTAATCGTGCGAATCGGAGCCATCCAATCCCACTGCCCGTCCGGATACACACTTTGCCAGAAGATCAGCAAGAGCGGTACGCCAATGCTTATGGTCAGCAGAAAGAGGGCCAGAATCACGCCCACTCTCCGAAAAATTCGGTTGTTGTCCATTACAACAGGTTTCACTACGTTCACCTCACATGACTTTCCACAGACAGCAGATATTCCTTTTGCCTAATTGTCTCTATACTTGTTCTTCTTACTTAAAAGTCTCGGAAAAACGCGCCGCTGTCTCTTCGCCATGTTCGCTCATCCAGTTCCAATCCACTTTAAGTTGTGGAATATCCTTCACATTGGCACGGTTAGTCGCTTCAATGTCTTCGCGGCCCGGAATCAGATAAGCATCTGCAACAAGCTTCTGTGCTTCATCGGACAACAGGTAGTCAATGAACGCTTTGGCATTTTCTACATTTGGACTGGATTTCAGAATCGCTGCCGGTCTTGGGCTGATTACCGTGCCTTCCTCAGGATATACGATATCCAGTGGTTCGCCTTTTGCCTTGGAGGAATACGCCATGTAGTCCACACCTGCTGCTACGATGCTTTTGGCACCCGTAATGACCGGATCAAGTGCTTCCTGATTGGCGCCTGCCATCGCTACACCATTGGCTTTATAGGCACTCAGCAGATCCCAACCTTTTTCACCGTTCGCGCTCAGGTAGCCTGTGATGAAGTCGAGTGCTGAACCTGATAATGTAGGGTCGGGAATGTTTACTGCATCTTTCCACGCAGGCGTAGCCAGCTCTGCCCAACTTGTTGGTGGTGTAGATACCAGTTTGGTGTTATACACAATGCCCAGTGCGGAAGCACTGCTGCTAAAATAGTTGCCCTCTGCATCCGACCAGTCCTTGTTCAACTTGTCTGCATTGGCTGCGTTCGGGTAAGGCATAGTCAGTCCATCCGCTTTCAGAGCCTGTGCTGAAGGTAAAGAGGCCAGGATTACAACGTCTGCAACCGGATTGGATTTCTCAGCTTCCATACGAGCCAGAATTTTGCCTGTCGTTCCCTGGAACATCTCAACTTCGATCCCTGTTTTGTCTGTAAATCCGCTCACGATGTTATCCGCCAGCTTCTGTGGGCCAGCACTGTACAAGACCAACTTGCCACCAGCCGGTTTCGTTGTTTCCGCCGCTGCTGCCGTGCTACCTTCGCCCGCGGGTTGTGCCGCGTTGCCTGTAGTTGTGTTGCCCGTACTACATCCGAACAAACTGATACTCATTACCGCTGTTAATAACAGCATTGCGCTCTTTTTTCGTGTGTTCATACCCAACATATTCGTCCATCTCCCCTGGTTTCTTATAAAAAGTGTGTACTCCTGCTTCCAACTGCGTGTTCGTTCACCAATTTAATATGCCACTGCGATCGCTTCGTTTTGCTTCACACTCGGGTGGTCATAACCGTCCATTCGGCATATCCGCTCGGGGGCTACATGAAGCTGAACCCGCTCTCCCACACGCACTCTTTGGTTCATATAGGCTGTCCATACGCCCAGCCCTTCCATCTGCACTCGTACTTCATAACGTTCACCTACATAGCTGACACTAAGTACCTTCCCCGGATAACACAGATCGTCATGGCCTGTTTTGTTCCAGGTGACATGCTCTGGTCGCACCATCGATTGATTAGGCGTGAGCCAGTTGGACTTTCCGATAAACGAAGCGACATACGGATCACTTGGCGCCGAGTAAATCGTTTCCGGGCTCCCCTTTTGCAATATCCGCCCCTTCTGCATCACCACAATCTCATCTGACATCGACATCGCTTCAATCTGATCATGTGTTACGTACAGCGCAGTCAATCCCATGTCCCGAACCAGCGACATCATCTCAATCCGCATCTCTTCCCGGAGTACAGCATCCAGTGCACTCAGTGGCTCATCGAACAGGATCACACCAGGTCTGACCGCTACGGCTCTGGCAAAAGCAACCCGTTGCTGCTGTCCACCAGACAGCTGATGAGGATATCGGTCTTCCATGCCTTGCAGGCGAACCATGCCAAGCGCTTCGTTCACCTTTTGCCGCAGATCAGATTTCTGTTTTCCGGCCTTCAGGCCAAACGCTACATTTTCGTATACGGTCATATGCGGCCATAATGCAAAATCCTGAAACACCATGCCCAGATTACGCTTGTGTGTTGGTATATCAATCCGCTTCGCCGCAGAGTAGATACACTGACCATCTGCACGAATCTCCCCCGCGTCCGGCTGTTCCAGCCCGGCCAACATGCGGAGCAGTGTTGTTTTGCCACAGCCGGATGGGCCGAGCAGGGTCGTGAACTTTCCATGTTCAAGCGTTAGATCTGTCGGCAACAGTGCGGGTGTTTGATTAAATGATTTTTGAATTCCTGTTATCTCTAATTTCATAAGCATCCCTGCCTGTCTTCTGTTACTTAATCTCTTGCACTGTTCTCAGTCTAACGTCCGCTTTCGCGAGTTGTATGTCTTGTATGTAAAATTGGAATTAACTTTTTAGATGAATTCTGTTGATGTTCATAGATTAAATCTATATTAGGTGAACTAAATTAATTTTCATGTTGTCGCTTCGATTACAGCACCATCTTCCGATCGCTGTTATCCCCAGATTTCTTATATTCCCTTTATGAAGGGAGAAATCCGGGGATAAAGGCGAACGCTTCGCTTCTTCAGATTGGTTCTGTACTCTCCGTCTTTATGAAAAACATTAGATCATCTTATATATTGGGGCTAGTAGAAGTGAGAGGAGTGTCGGGACATTGAATCTGATCAAATTGCAAATTGTTGAACTGATCGACAAGCATCATCACATGACAAGCGTGGCCGAGTTACTGGGGATCAAGCAACCCACCGTTACATTTCATATGAAGTCATTGGAGGAAGAGATGGGCGTGCGATTATTCGAATCGCGTAGTGGAAAGACCTTTTTAACCGAAGCCGGACAGGCTTTGCTCCACTATTCTGTCAAAATCAATGCTCTGACCCAAGAGGCAAGGCGGGTCGTAAAGGAATATGACAGTCTCTATCGGGGCACCCTGCACATTGGAGCAAGCTATGTACCGGCTACATATTTGCTGCCCACCATACTCAACACCTTTTCTCAGGAATTCCCGGGCATTCGTATTGTCTTATCCGTCAAACCATCACCTGTTATTCGCGAGATGCTGATTCGGCATCAGATTGATCTGGGGGTGATCTCTTCCGAGCCATTTGTTGGCCCTGCCCTGCAAGCTGAGACGCTGTGTGAAGACGATTTAGTATTGATCTGTTCTCCACAACATGGATTGGCCCAGAAGGATGCATTAACACCTGATCATATCGCGCAGATTCCTTTTGCCTTACATGGCAATGAATCCAGTACACGGCGGCTAACCAATCAATGGCTTGCGCAACATGATATTCGTTTGCGGAGTACCGTGGAGATGGATTCCCTGGAAGCGATCAAACAGCTCGTGTTAATCGGAGGGCATGTCTCATTCATGTCTCGGATGGCGGTACAATGGGAGGAACAGCAGGGGCTCATTCAAGTTCTTCCCATTCCGGGAGAGCAGGCACCGCGCCATATCTATACAGTACATAACAAGGACCGCCACCCTTCCGTTCAGGTAAACCGATTCAAAGAAGTGCTGCGAGAGGTGAGTCACGGCTTCCCCATTTTCCATGGCTGATTGCCCTGATCCGCTATAAACTATCGTTTGCCATTCATCAAATCTATGCAGGGTTAACGCAATGTGCGCTTCCCTTTAATCGCTTTCATATATTCGGGCGATAAAGTGGGATCTGTACGTTAATCCAGATTAGGAGAGTGATTGGTTTTGAAAAAGTGGAAAAAGGTAACCGCCTCATTGATGCTGAGCATCGTAACATTGGGAAGTGGAATGACATTTCTGGGAGCACCCCAGGCTTCAGCTGCTGCCAATGCCGTTCCTGCATATGAAGTAAAGTTTCTGGCCAAGCCGGAACTTGTATTGAATACAGATGGGACACCACGCAGTGAAGTGATCCAGACACTCGGCCTAAATTCCACGCCAAGAAATATTAACGTAGAGTACTTCGACACCAATGCTCTCGGATTGGATCAACAAGGATGGAACGTTCGTTTTCGCAAAAAGGATGATAAAAATAACTACGAATTGACTTATAAAAAACGCTACCCTGTGATCAATGGCGATATCAACGCAGCGCTGACTCTGGCTAACCAAGAGGGATTTGATAAATCGGATGATAACTACGAGGCTGAAATTGATTGGGGATACGGCAAACAGACGCTGAGCTTCTCCAACACCAAAAAAGTCGATACCAAAGCGACAGGAGTCCAACTTCCTTCCCAGCAAGAAGCCTTGAACATGTTACTGGACAAGCTTCCGGGCAAATTGAAAAACTGGTCTGCCTCCAACTGGGGCAAGCAGCAATTGACTCAATCCCGTGCATATGGTCCAATCACATTCCAACGATATGAAGGTACATGGAGTGGTCAAGAGCTTACACTCGAAGTATGGCCGATCCGTGACGCAGCAGGTACAGGTATTGAGAATATCGTAGAGGTTTCTTTCAAAACCGATGATACTGTAGCCGTATCCGGACTGCGTACCCAACTGTTGCAGTTGCTGGAGAACAACAACTGGCTGATTCCGGCTGATGGCTTGAAGACACAGACGATTCTGGAAAGATACTAATCGCAAGCTCTAATTAAAAAGACAAGTTCCTCTTCCTGCGGACATCGTAGGAGAGGGGCTTGTCTTTTTTTGCGTAGTGAATTAAATGATCTGTTATTTAAGTAATTCTACGATTAACATCAGTTAAGATTTTCATTAATTATTCGCTCAACGGTTTAGATGATGGGAACTATGTATTGGCTATTTTCCAACTCGGTAACCTATTTCAATTCAAGTTATAGTGGAGAGTTACGCGGTTCAATGATTAGAATTCGCTATTTCATTTTCATATTATCATATGGACTTCTTATTTGTATGACAATATGCGATAATTGATAATTATTCTCAAACACATCATATGTAATGTTACTATCGTAAGTTAAGGAGGGATTCTGGTGACTTTGCAAGTCTTTCCACTGATATCTAACGGTGACCATACCCGTGACCTATATGCAAGATTCAAGACATCCGAAGTTCTCGATCAAGCGTCTTTTCTTGCCCCATTCGTATTAACGGATTCACATCTTCTGCTCATCTGTACTGGTGGTGAAGCCGATATTCGTATTGGGCACAGGCTGAATCATGCCACACTCGGCAAGATGTATCTGATCCTGCCAGGAACAGCGATAGAATATACAACGGATGAGGTTCATCCTTTACAGGGCATCGCGATATATTTTGATATGTTGAAGCCTCTCTCCGACATCAATAAAGCTACTTCCGGATCTACTGTAATGGAGGTATACCAAAAAGGGTTACTTCGTTCGGCTTATGCCGATGAGTTACCGCATGAACTTTTTCAGGAATGTACCAGAATTGCCTCACAGCTCCATGAATGCATCTCTGTACCTCAAGAAAATCGTCCATTTCGCATTCAGACTTTGATGCATGAATTGTTAACCCATGTGTATGCTCCTCCCAAAGAAAGTGCAATAGGAGATTCCGAACACACCTCTGCTTTGGATCAAACGCTTGAACTTATTGAGCTTGGATATGCTGAGCATCTTTCTCGTGAAGTTCTTGCCGGAGTGGCAGGCATGAGTGTGTGGCACTATTCGCGGGTATTCAAAAACAGCACTGGCATCAGTCCCATGGAATACGTGAATAGCATCCGCATGGACCGGGCCAAAGAGATGCTGCTCGTCCCCGGCCAAACCATCAAACATATCGCCTCACAGGTTGGTTTTCAGGACGAGTTTTACTTTAGTCGCAAATTCAAAAAATATGTTGGCGTGTCTCCCTCTACCTATCAACGACAGAAACGCAGTAAAATTGCCGCTCTCTCCTTCGGAACCACTGGCCATCTGCTGGCATTACAGATCATCCCCCATGCGGCATTGATCGATAACCGACGGGATCAACACAGGAATCTTTTTTTCTCCAATATCCCTTATCATCTGGGGCGTAGCAAACGAATGAATCCTCATATCTGGCAAACCAACGTTGAGTTGTTGATGCAAGCGAGCCCTGACCTCATACTCTGTAATGAGTACGAAGCCCATACGTTAAAAAGAACGCTGCAGCGAATTGCGCCTACCATCGTTATCCCATGGAAAGGATTGAGCTGGCGGGAACACTTTATACAAGTTGCCTCCATTGTGGGACAGCAACAAGATGCTCAGCAATGGTTGGAGCAGTACGATGACAAGGTAATCCAAGCCAAAGAGCAGCTTACTCATTTAATCGGTAAGGACACGGTCTCCATTATTCATATCATGATGGGTCATCTGTTAATCTACGGGCGACGCAATGGGGGCGCTGTTCTATATAACGACCTGGGCGTGGCGCCTTCACATGATCTGCTTCCAGGGCAAGTCTATCGTGCATTGGATGACCAGGAGTTGCCTCAAATGGTTGGAGATCGCATGTTACTGATTGTGGACCAGGACTCAGAATCCCAGCAACGTTGGCATAAACTACAACATACTCAGCAATGGCAAGATTTGATGCCTGTGCAGAACCAACATGTATATCTGCTAGATGAAATGCCGTGGTTGGATTATTCACCATATGCTCATGATCAGATCATCGATGAAACCCTGAAACTTTTTGGTGGAACTCAGCACATTAATCCATGACCGGATAGCACAGAAGGCTATGTCTCCCCCAACATGAGACCGCTACAATATAAAGTGTACTGAGAATCAATATCATTAGAAACACAGGGGGATTATGATGTACAAACAGCAATATGTCAAAATAACGGGAATCCTGCTCATACTCGCCATGTTACTTGTTGCGTGTGGACAGACACCTGCAAGCACTTCGCAGCCATCTGCAGATGGCGTAAAATCAGCTGCGGGGACAGATGGCGACTCATCCACTGAATCAGCTACTAAGACCGTGGAGAGCGCCAGTGGCAGCAAAGAAATCCCGGCACATCCTGAACGGATTGTGTCCATTAATATGGAGGATATTCTCCTCTCCTTGGAGGTACCACTGGTACTTGCTACACCTATTGGCCGGCAAGATTATCTGAATGAGCAACTTGAAGCCCAAGGCGTGGCTGTCGAACCCATTAATGAAAGTGTCAATTTTGAAGCTGTAGTTAGCGCCAATCCGGACCTCATTATTGCCAATGCCAGTTTGGATGCCAAGATTCTCGAACAACTCGAGAAGATCGCGCCTACGATCACTTATGATCGCCGTAATTGGCAGGAATCTATCGTGCAGGTAGCTACTGCGCTAGATATTGAAGAGCGGGCTGAACAGCTTTTACAAAAAAATAAAGATCAAGTAACTGAAGCTCAGAAGCTTGCAGCCGATATCACCAAGACCAAACCTACAGCTGCATTCCTGCGCCTGGAAGAGAAGGATATGCGTTTGTTCTTCTCTTCCATTCCATCCACGCCATTCCCAGCTTCCAGTTATGTAGGAGCGGGTTATGAGGTTGGATTCACTCCCGATGCTCTCGTTACCAAACTCGAGGCAGAGAACCCGGATCGGATGAATGCCAGTATCTCGGTAGAACTTTTGCCTGAAATCAAAGCAGACTATCTGTTTATCGTGTCCATTAGCTCAGATGGGTCAGCTGAAGCGTTGCAAAAAACAAAAGATGAACTCAATGAAATCCAGCAACTCCAAGTATGGAAAAGCCTACCCGCTGTCCAAAATGGTCATGTCTATGTCCTCAATGCTAAGAAATGGCTCATTGACGGCCCCATTGCCGAATCGCTCAAACGTAATGAGATGCTCGAAGTTCTTGGGCTACCTGCTCCATAATAGTCAATATACCTCTGTTTCATTCACAACAAACAAAAGGAGATCTACCGAAAATCCGGTGAATCTCCTTTTGTTTTAATATTTCAAATGGCCTCATTCAGTTCTGTTTCATGAAAAATCATTCTACATGCTTAACAGCTAAATGTATTTCATGTACACCTTTCTCATCCTGCAATTAATTAGGGATAGGTAATCATCAAAATCATATATAACTTTCCGGCTTTTAATATATTTTGAAATTTTGGGCTGTTTCAATCCCAAGTGCACTCTGGATAAACGTATTAGCCACTTTCTCTACAGGTACAGGATTAAATCCAATAAAGAAATCCTTATATTTTTCCGCAGACTCTACAAACAGATTAGGACTAACCGAATTCAAACGAATGCCTCTTGGTAACTCAAACGCTGCCGCTTTGGCAAACGAATCAATAGCCCCATTGACCATAGCACTTGATGCACCTTTCTCAATAGGGTGGTCTTGTATAATGCCACTGACCAGCGTGAAACTCCCCTTGTCGTTAATATAGTGCTGTCCAATCAATACGATATTGACCTGTCCAAGCAGTTTACCCTGCACACTAATCATATTGTTCTCAGGTGTCAGTTCTTCGAGTTTCGCATAATGGGTCTGGCCCGCCGCCACAATGACGTAATCAATATTTCTCACCGTTTCGAAGAGGGTAGTAATACTCCCTGTCGACGTCATATCCACCTGAACATCCCCGGATTGTCTACCTGCTGTAATAACCTCAACGGAATAATCTCTCAGTTTCGCAACAACGGCTTTACCTAATGTTCCGTTTCCACCAATGACCAGAGCTCTTTTCATTACTGTTTGTCCTCCTTTATAGCAAATACGGTTAATCAGATACGAATTGTTCTATTTATTTAAACAAAGATTCCATCCTTAATCAAATGACAATTGACCCTATTTTAAATAAATTACACTTATTCTTTTTAACACAAAAAAAGCCTTTGCTATAAGCAAAGACTCTTCTATATGTTACTAGGAAGCGGGTGATGGGAATCGAACCCACGCTATTAGCTTGGAAGGCTAAAGTTCTACCATTGAACTACACCCGCAAATAAAAAAAATCGGGATGACACGATTTGAACATGCGACCCCCTGGTCCCAAACCAGGTGCTCTACCAAGCTGAGCTACATCCCGATACTTATGAGAATAATGGCGCGCCCTGAGAGATTCGAACTCCCGGCCTTTTGATTCGTAGTCAAACGCTCTATCCAGCTGAGCTAAGGGCGCAAATATTGGAGCGGAAGACGGGAATCGAACCCGCGACCCTCGCCTTGGCAAGGCGATGCTCTACCGCTGAGCCACTTCCGCAAAACATATGGTGCGGTCGAGAGGACTCGAACCTCCACGGGGGTTAGCCCACACGGACCTGAACCGTGCGCGTCTGCCAATTCCGCCACGACCGCAAAATATAATGGTGAGTCATGAAGGGCTCGAACCTTCGACACCCTGATTAAAAGTCAGGTGCTCTACCAACTGAGCTAATGACTCATACTAAAATGGCTGGGGATATAGGATTTGAACCTATGCATGACGGAGTCAAAGTCCGTTGCCTTACCGCTTGGCTAATCCCCATTAAAAAATCATGGGGCGATCGAGGGGAATTGAACCCCCGAATGCCGGATCCACAAACCGGTGCGTTAACCACTTCGCCACGACCGCCATAGAGTAAGCCATTCATCCACTAAGAGAATCTTAGTATTAACAATTTTACTTGTAATATACATTCTATCACAAATTCAGATGTAAATACTAAAAATGGTGCCGGCGAGAGGACTTGAACCCCCAACCTACTGATTACAAGTCAGTTGCTCTACCAGTTGAGCTACACCGGCACGGTGTATATTTAATTAAAAAATGGCGGAACCGACGGGATTCGAACCCGCGATCTCCTGCGTGACAGGCAGGCATGTTAGGCCAACTACACCAC
>NZ_ASPU01000064.1:0-211 GCF_000517905.1 Paenibacillus sp. FSL H7-689 | reverse complement strand
TTTCGTTTCGATATCTAGTTTTCAAAGAACAAGCTCCATGCAAAAGCAAGCTGTTTTGAGAGTTTGAGCTCTCAAAACTGAGCAACGAGTGAGTGTTTTGCAGCTAAGCTGCGTATTTGAATGTTTCCACTCGGGAAACGATTCTCCATAGAAAGGAGGTGATCCAGCCGCACCTTCCGATACGGCTACCTTGTTACGACTTCACCCCAAT
>NZ_ASPU01000063.1:0-256 GCF_000517905.1 Paenibacillus sp. FSL H7-689 | reverse complement strand
GTTCGCCACGTCCTTCATCGGCTCCTAGCGCCTAGGCATCCTCCGTGTGCTCTTAGTAGCTTAACCATATTGCTCCGGTTTTGACTGCTCGCTTCCCTTTTTTTTGCTTGCGCAAAGCCAAAAGTCGCTCCCATTCAATACCCTCGCAAAAGCAATTTAACTACCGTTTTTATTGAAACTTGTTTGCACAAGTTCAGCTAAAAAGGAATGTTCTAATTCGCGTTTGTTTCGTTTCGATATCTAGTTTTCAAAGAAC
>NZ_ASPU01000062.1:0-336 GCF_000517905.1 Paenibacillus sp. FSL H7-689 | reverse complement strand
CTAAAAAGGAATGTTCTAATTCGCGTTTGTTTCGTTTCGATATCTAGTTTTCAAAGAACAAACTTGTAAAACTTTTTTGGTGGAGCCAAGCGGGATCGAACCGCTGACCTCCTGCTTGCAAGGCAGGCGCTCTCCCAGCTGAGCTATGGCCCCATATAAAGTTTAAAGGTATAGATGGTGGGCCCTGGTGGACTCGAACCACCGGCCTCACCCTTATCAGAGGTGCGCTCTAACCAACTGAGCTAAGGGCCCACATTATATATACTATTTGAACCCAAAATGGGTTACGCTTGGCGGCGTTCTACTCTCCCAGGACCCTGCGGTCCAAGTACCATT
>NZ_ASPU01000061.1:0-324 GCF_000517905.1 Paenibacillus sp. FSL H7-689 | reverse complement strand
GGCCCTGGTGGACTCGAACCACCGGCCTCACCCTTATCAGAGGTGCGCTCTAACCAACTGAGCTAAGGGCCCACATTACATATACTATTTGAACCCAAAATGGGTTACGCTTGGCGGCGTTCTACTCTCCCAGGACCCTGCGGTCCAAGTACCATCGACGCTGAAGGGCTTAACGGTCGTGTTCGGGATGGGAACGTGTGGAACCCCTTCGCTATCGCCACCAAACGTTTGAGAGTTTGAGCTCTCAAAACTGAGCAACGAGTGAGTTGCTTGTGCTCTTCATTTCATCCACACCGAAGTGACGGACCGAAATGAATCGCTGTC
>NZ_ASPU01000060.1:0-3646 GCF_000517905.1 Paenibacillus sp. FSL H7-689 | reverse complement strand
AGCGGCAGCAGGTTCCGTGAATAGCGTGAGCTACAAGGATGTATCTGCAACACACTGGGCAACAAGTGAGATTCAAAAAGCGCAATCCGCTGGCATCATGAACGGCATGAGTAACACCCAATTTGCACCGAAAGGTTCGATCACCCGTGCACAGATGGCGACGATTGCTTATCGCTGGATGCAGCAACAAGCGAGTAATACAACAGTGAATGGTCCAGCAATTTCCTTCACAGATGTATCCGCAGACCTGTGGGCAGTAGATGCGATTGCATACGTGCAATCTGCTGGCCTGATGGTTGGTTACAACGATGGTACATTCAAACCAGACAGCAAGCTGACGCGTGCTGAAGCTGTGAAAGTGCTGAACGTGCTGTTCAACCGCACACCCCTAACTGGCGCAGTTACGCCAACGTTCAGTGATGTACCAGCAACACACTGGGCATATGCAGATATCGAAGCTGCAGCGCAGTAATAATATCTTTGCAAGATTAAGAGGCTTACAGCAGGCAGTTTAGTTATGAGCAAGCTAATAAAGTAGAACAAAGAAGGCCACCCCAAATAGGGTGGTCTTCTTTGTTCTACTGAAATTCAGGGGAGTATATTCTAAGATTTGATTAAACTCGCGGTATATATTTTTATAGGTCTTAGATAATATATCTCAAAATAAAAATGTTGAATAATGACGAGAAAAATGAGTATTTTTACTAATTATATCTAAATAAATGGTTTTAAACCCTTTTATTTGCTCTGTTGTTCAGAATCCGTTCAGAGTTGTGTACTACAATAGGCCTATCTTAGAGAAGCGAGATTAGGGAGGAAAGAAAAGATGCAATACAGAAAAATAATGAGCATGTTGCTCATTTTGGTGTTGGTAGCTCCATGGCTGGCACCAGCAGGAAAGGTAAGTGCAGGAGGATATACCAATCCAGGGAACAATGGCCTAATTACAGTGAAAGGTGTAGATGACAACTCGGTTGAAATTAGTTGGACATACGCCTATTCCGATTCTACTTCCCCGCCTGATTTATATTATCGGGTTTTCTTATCTGACGAACCGAATCTAATAGACGCTGCTACAATTAACGGTCACACAACCGATTATTCCTATAACCGTTGGATTCAGGGTTCGGAATCTACAGATGGTACTTTTCACCAACAAATTACGGGTTTAAGCGATGGTGAGACCTATTATTTCAATGTAATTGTTCAGGATAGATACAGTATGGAAACTGCTTATCAGATGCAATCCATTAAATTTACTACACCGCTGAATGGATTCAATAACTCTATTGGTCAAAACTTTGATGCAGCTAAAATAACTGAACTGTTCGAAAATGAAAATTTTATCACTACGACGCCGGATTTTGAATCTCTTCCCCTGGAAGAACAGAATGCACTGGTAACATTAGCGGGACATATGAATGAGCCTGTTAATGCGTATCAGAGTAACAGTGAGGTTCAATTTTTGGTAGATTATATTCAACAAGGCATTTCAGTATCGAAAGTAAATGAATTGTCCGATGTCCAAGAAAGACTGACTGCTTATTACGACAAATCTCTTATTTTTGCAGCGGCGGTTAGTCCTGAATATCTGAATATGATGAAACCGATGCTAGATCGATATCTTCTAGCTTCTGATCTGGAACAGAATGTATTGGCATTCAAAATTAAACTACAACGAATTGCTAATAATTCATCCCTTGAAGAATCAGTTATGAATCTTTCTATGGCATCGAGCCAAATTATCAATTTCACGAATGCCTCAACACAAAGTGAAATGATTAATGCGCTAATGGATTTATATCAGCTACAAGAACAAGCAGAGGCGTTTAAAGGCACAGATAAAGAGACCCTCGTTGGTACATTCCCGCTTGATTTTAGTAAAATGAAAAGCATTTCCTCCAACATGACTGAAATGGAAAAGCTTACTGACTGGATGCTGTTGAAAAAGCCGGGTAATGGCTATTTAACATATAAATCCGCGCAAGAAGCATTTGATGAGTTCTTTGGCACTCCTGAGAAGCAATCGCTGAAGCAGCTGAACGCAGCGATAGTTCTCAAGGATAAAGTTACAGTGTTATCCATATTAAAAAATACAGATCTGCTCAATCATCCTGGAGCGTTTAGTGAGCTAACAGATCAAGAACAAAAGACAGTTGCTGCTACGTTAGTGCAGTTGACTCCGAGATCGGGATCTTACAATGGAGATCAGGTTCAATTTATTGTAGATATAAGTATCAATATCCTTTTGGGGTATCGGTTAGATTACCGAGATATGGCTTCTGCATTAAATAACATTTACGATCAGGTCATTGTAAAGGGTGCTAATCTGTTTTCTGAAGAAGAGTTTGAACAGTTCAAGAGAGCAGCCGATTTTTATCTGAAAGCTAACCAGGCGGATCAGCAGTTAATTGCTTATATTGCGAAGTTCACTTCTGTTGCAATGGACACTGACTCGTCTGTAGGTCTAATGTTTACGCTATCTGAAGAATTCCCTTCAATTAACCAAGCAGAGACAGCGAGTGAGATATTAAATAACTTGAATTTGTACCAAATGCTTCAAATGCAGTACCAAATACTTTTAGCCAACAATCCAGAATTAAGTCTTCAGGAACCCCCTCTGAAGTTTGACCAGATAGTAACATTATCAACGAATGCGGAACAGCAACAACTCGCAGAGTGGATGCTTAGTGAACGACCTGATGGAGGATATGAAAAAATTAAAGATATTCAAAGAGCATTTGACTTGTTCTTTGCTCCCCCAGCGCCTAAAGTGACTGCTGATGATACAGCCAATGTGGTTATCGGTGCAGATGAAACGATGGAATACTCCAAAGACAATGGGGAGACTTGGAGTAAATTCACCAATACAGATCGATTTGAGGGCAACCAAATAATTGTGGTTCGTGTAAGAGCCAAAGGCAACACACCGGCATTGAAATGGACAACACTTACGTTTACATCCAATACGCCAACACCTAACCAGGGTGGAAACACAGGTGGTGGTGGCGGATCGTCCACGACTACACCAGTAACGTCCACACCTGCACCTTCAACGAAACAAGAGCAGATCGTGGTTGACGTTAATGGAACAAACGGCACCAACCTGACCAAAACACCAATCACCCGTACAACCGAAACCAACGGCACGATCAAAGATCTGGTGAAAATGACCGAAGCGATTGCCAAGGAATCGGTGGAAAAAGCGAAGCAATTGAACATGAACACCGCACGCATTGTCATCCCAGACACCAAAGATTCCGTGTCCGAGACACGTATTGAACTGCCTAAGGCAGCGGTGAAAGAACTGAATGATGGTTCACTGAAACTTGAAATCTCCACTGAAAATGTAGTGATCTCCGTTCCGACGAATTCCATCGCCGGATTCGATCAAGACTTGTACTTCCGTGTGGTTCCCCTGAAAAAGGAATCGGAGCGCAAAGAAGTCGAAGAACGTGCGAAGAAAGAGCAGTTGATTCAACAAGTTGCTCCGAATACGAATGTTCGTGTATTGGCTCGTCCGGTAGAGATCGACACGAATATGCAGAGCCGCGAAGTGACACTCACGTTGCCACTGCGTGACAGTCTGCCAACCGATCCGGCTGCTCGTCAGCAAGCATTGGACAACCTGGCGATCTATATCGAA